>JBOFPV010000077.1:0-9710 GCA_051660585.1 Tannerellaceae bacterium | reverse complement strand
CTCACATGGCTGGGCACACGCTTTGTCTTCAAGTCTCGATTTGAAGGCATAATACGAGAAGCCGAGAAAGAAGCCGAAGTTATTAAGAAGAATAAACTACTCGAAGTTAAGGAGAAGTTTTTACAACTTAAATCGGATCTGGAAAAGCAAGTTTCTTCTCGTAATCAAAAATTGCAGTCGCAAGAAAACAAGTTGAAGCAACGCGAGATGTCGTTGAGTCAGAAGCTTGACGATGTGCAACGCAAACGTGGAGATTTGGATTTGCAAAAAGAAAATCTCGACAATCAATTAGATCAAGTTGAAAAGAAAAAACAAGAGCTTGAGAAGTTACACAAACAAGGTCTTGAAACGTTAGAACAACTATCAGGTCTTTCGGCTGAAGAAGCGAAAGAGAAATTGGTAGAGTCATTGAAAGATGAAGCGAAAACACAAGCGGCTTCTTACATCAATGAGATCATCGAAGAGGCAAAAATGACGGCAAACAAAGAGGCGAAGAAGATTGTAGTTCAATCGATTCAACGCGTTGCCACAGAAACTGCTATTGAAAACTCAATTACAGTATTCCACATTGAGTCTGACGAGATCAAAGGTCGTATCATCGGTCGCGAAGGTCGCAACATTAGAGCGCTTGAAGCTGCTACAGGTGTTGAGATTGTAGTAGACGATACTCCGGAAGCAATTGTACTTTCTGCATTCGACCCTGTGCGTCGTGAGGTTGCTCGTTTGGCACTTCACCAACTTGTACAAGATGGTCGTATTCACCCTGCTCGTATCGAAGAAGTTGTTTCGAAGGTACGTAAGCAAGTTGAAGAGGAAGTTATCGAAACAGGTAAACGTACGGTTATCGATCTTGGTATTCACGGTTTGCATCCTGAGCTTATCCGCTTGGTAGGTAAAATGAAGTACCGTTCGTCGTATGGTCAAAACTTGTTGCAACATGCTCGTGAAACAGCAAACTTGTGTGCGATTATGGCGGCCGAACTTGGCTTGAATCCGAAGAAAGCAAAACGTGCAGGTCTTTTACACGATATTGGTAAGGTGCCTGATGATGAGCCGGAATTGCCACATGCAGTGCTTGGTATGAAGCTTGCTGAGAAGTATAAAGAGAAATCTGATATTTGCAATGCAATTGGTGCTCACCACGATGAGGTGGAGATGACTAGTTTGCTTGCTCCGATTGTACAAGTTTGTGATGCTATTTCTGGTGCGCGCCCAGGTGCTCGTCGTGAGATTGTAGAAGCATACATCAAACGTTTGAATGATCTTGAGCAATTGGCACTTTCATATCCTGGAGTAGTAAAAACGTATGCTATTCAAGCAGGTCGTGAGTTGCGTGTAATTGTAGGAGCTGATAAGATCGACGATAAAGACACTGAAAACTTGTCTGCTGAAATTGCGAAACGTATTCAAGATGAAATGACTTATCCGGGTCAGGTTAAGATCACAGTAATTCGTGAAACAAGAGCAGTTAGCTTTGCGAAGTAAGTATTACAGAGCATAAACAACGATACATTAAATATAAAGTCGCTTTGCGTTTTGCAGAGCGACTTTTTTTGTGCGCAAAAAAAAGCCCCGATGCATTCCGTATAAAAAGAAAGCATCGGGACCTATTGTTTGTTTATTACTTGAGCGAAGCTTGTAATTATTGTGCGCCTTGCGTAGTAACTGTTTTGTCGATTTTCTTAACAAGACCTTGAAGTACATTGCCCGGACCCACTTCTGTAAAGCTGTCAGCACCGTCGGCGATCATGTTTAGTACAGACTGAGTCCATCTTACAGGAGCTGTAAGTTGGGCAACAAGGTTTTCCTTGATTACTTCAGGCTGAGTTTCAGGTTTTGCGTTTACGTTTTGATAAATAGGACAGATCGGCGCAGTAAATGCTGTAGCGTTGATCGCTTCGGCAAGTTCGGCACGTGCAGGTTCCATAACAGGAGAGTGGAATGCTCCACCTACTTTTAGTTTAAGAGCACGTTTAGCCCCGGCTGCAAGAAGTAGTTCGCACGCTTTGTCGATACCTTCTTCTGTACCAGAGATTACGATTTGTCCCGGGCAGTTGTAGTTTGCCGGTACTACGATAGTGCCTTCGATAGAAGCGCAAATTTCCTCTACTTTATCGTCGGCAAGACCAAGAACGGCAGCCATTGTAGAAGGAGTTGCTTCGCATGCTTTTTGCATTGCCATAGCACGTTTTGCAACAAGTTTTAATCCGTCTTCGAACGAAAGAGCACCTGCTGCAACAAGAGCAGAGAATTCACCCAATGAGTGACCTGCTACCATATCAGGATTGAAGTTTTCTCCAAGAGTTTTGGCAAGGATTACAGAGTGAAGGAAGATCGCAGGTTGCGTAACTTTTGTTTGACGAAGGTCTTCGTCTGTTCCTGCAAACATTAGATCCGTAATACGGAAGCCTAGAATTTCATTAGCTTTTTCAAATAATTCTTTTGCGATTGCAGAGTTTTCATATAGGTCTTTGCCCATTCCTACGAACTGAGCGCCCTGGCCTGGAAATACAAATGCTTTCATTCTTATTTATTTAAGTTTGGATGTGTAATTTATAATATCGTCCCGTTAAAAAGGGTTGACTTTAAAAATCGTTATCGAGAGCGAAGATATATCATTTTGATTGAATAGAAAAAAATATGGAAGCCGAAAATTGCACAAACCTAGCGTATCTGTGAATTGTCGGAAGCGTTAATTCGATATGTTGTGTCGAATAACATAGTTTTACTTATTTATTCTTGTAGAGAAGGGTGTTCTTGTTTTAGAATGATAAATAAGTTAATGTTTTTGTATTAGATGTATGTGTTTGAAATCCAGTATAGTTTCGATTAATATTCTCTAAACCTATGAATAAAACGGGATGATTGTATTCATAATTCAATACAAATACTATCTTTGCGTCTAGTCAATGAAAATTATTAATACTTAAAAATTGAAATATTATGAATCAGTTGCTATTCCTTGGAAACCTCGGTGGATCAGAGATTATTTTAATCGCATTTGTAGTGTTGTTACTTTTTGGCGGTAAGAAAATACCTGAGCTTATGAAAGGGCTAGGCAAAGGTGTGAAAAACTTCAAAGACGGAGTGAAAGGTATCGAAGACGAAATTAACATCAACGACACAGATAAGAAATAAGAAACGTATCGTCCATGCAAGCAGAAGAAATGTCATTCTGGGATCACCTGGAAGAGCTTCGGTGGACTATCTTTCGTGTAATTCTTGCCTTGTTCGTATTCGCTATTGCCGGATTCTCATTTATGCCCACCATCTTCAATAACGTGGTGATGGCTCCATGTACCGGTGATTTTATTACTTATCGGGAAATGTGTAATTTCTCGGTCTGGATGGGTACGAGCCTTCAGCATCTTTTCAATTTGGCAGAGCCGTTATATTTACTGCCCGACTTTTGTAATCAGGAGTTTCATGTTGACATCATCAACATCAAATTAGCATCGCAGTTTTTTACGCACATGACCACTTCGTTTTGGTTTGCACTGTTGCTATGCTTTCCGTATTTGATTTACGAGGTTTGGAAGTTTATTAGTCCTGCTTTGTATGATAACGAGAAGAGAGGTGTGAAATGGGTGTTTACTTTTGGAACACTTATGTTTTTCGTAGGTTGTACAGTAGGCTACTTCTTAGTCTTTCCGATGACCTTGCGTTTTCTTGCAACGTATGAATTGAGTTCAGCTATCTCGAACCAAATTTCTCTAGACTCCTACATGAACAACTTTTACATGCTTGTGTTTGTGATGGGAATTGTTTTTGAGTTGCCTTTGGTATCGTGGTTGTTGTCTCAAATAGGCTTGCTCGACAGATCCTTCTTTAGTCAGTACAGAAGATATGCTATTGTAGCTTTACTTGTAGCTGCGGCATTCATTACACCTTCGAGTGATCCGTTCACACTTTCTATTGTGTTCTTACCTTTGTATACGCTTTACGAGCTAAGTGCTCTTTTTGTGAAGAAAAAGAAGGTAGAAGACGATTCCGAAGAAGATAGTCTGGATTTAGTAAATAACTAATCCGAAAATAGAATCATTGATTAAATAAAAAAGGTCGCTCCCTACTAGGAAGCGACCTTTTTGTTTGCATATATCTGTAAGATCAGATTACATATTTCAGGATAAAGAATGCGGCAAGAATATACATCGTAATGCTGATTTCCTTGAAGCGTCCTGTTGCAATTTTAATAAATACATACGATAGCATACCTAAAACGATACCTTCTGCAATCGAATAAGTAAGTACCATCATTATGATGGTCATAAACGAAGGAAATGCTTCGGTGATATCCGACATTTCAATTTCTTTTACAACCTCCATCATAAATACACCTACCATCACCAAAGCCCCCGTAGTGGCAGCGCTTGGTACAAGTAAGAATACAGGAGAGAAGAACAATGCTACGATAAAGAGACAAGCAGTAACAAAGGCTGTTAAACCTGTGCGTCCACCTTCGGCAATACCGGCAGCACTTTCTACGTATGTAGTAACGGTAGATGTTCCAAGACAAGCACCTACAGTAGTACCGAGAGCATCGGCCATAAGTACTTCTTTCGCCTTTGGAATTGTACCTTTTGGTTGTCCAAAATCAGCTTTTGAAGCTACACCAACCAACGTACCTACAGTATTAAACATATCCATAAAGATAAGAGAGAAAATAATGATGGCCATATCAAGTGTAAGAAGTGGCGCAAAATCGAACTGAAGGAAAGTAGGAGCAAGTGAGCTCGGCATAGATACCGGAGAGAAGTTTTCCGGCATTTGGGTTACCCCCATAGGAATACCGATAACGGTACAGATCAAAATAGAATAAAACAAAGCACCTTTAACACCTTTTGCAATCATTGCTCCCGAAAGAACGATACCGATAACGGCAAGAATAGCAGCGGGAGTGAACTCGCCAAGTTTTACGAAAGTGTTTGGGTCCGGAGCAATGATACCAGCGTTTTTAAGGCCGATAAATGCGATAAACATACCGATACCTACCGATATGGCATGTCGTAGATTGACCGGAATCGTGTTGATAATCATTTCGCGCACATTAAAGAACGTAAGCAAAATGAAGAGCAAACCTTCTACAAGAATGGCTGCCAAAGCAGCTTGCCAAGAGTAGCCTAAACCAATAACCAATGAATAGGCAAAGAAAGCATTAAGTCCCATTCCGGGTGCTTGAGCAAACGGAAGTTTAGCCATGAAGGCAATAAGCATAGTTGCGATAGCCGACGATAAAGCCGTAGCGGTAAATACCGCGCCCTTATCCATCGAGGCAGCGCTTAGGATGTCGGGATTGACAGCCAAGATATAAGACATGGTAAGGAAGGTGGTGATACCCGCCAATATCTCTGTCTTCATCGACATTTTTTTAGGGTTGAAACCCAGAAGCTTCTCTAGCAGCATTTTTATTAGTGTATGTTTTTACTATAAATCTGTTTTGACGTAACAAGCCTGCTTTACTTGCGTGAAATAAAGCAGGCTCTTTTATCTGGTGTTATTTATCAATCAAAAGACCACTTAACAGCCAAAGTAGGGATTGCATAGAAGCCATCGCGACCAGCAAAGTTGTAGCTCATTTCAAGCTCCGAACCCACGCTTAGGTTAAATTTCTCGTTTACACCTTTCAGTTTGTTTAGGTTGAACCAGATTTGAGGTTCTGCGATAAAGATGAAATCACCGTAAAGGTTTTTCTCTCTCCACCAGTCTGCAAAACCGTTGAATGTAAACATTCCTTCTTTCATGTGCATGTACCATGTACCTGTAAGCTGGAAGTTGTTAGGGCTGCTGTGCTTTTGAATATACTTGTATGAAGCTGTAACAGAAAAACCTCTGCTAAAGTTCGCATTGTTATACGTATAAGTAGCACCTAAAAGATAAGCGTTGTTAAAAACAAAATCATTCTTTGCCATGAAGCGGCTGATACCCCCATTGTATTCTACGTGTGCAGAAAACGGAGCGTCCCAGAATTTAAGTTCGCGGGCAATTTCCCAGTAAGCGGCGTCTACACCAGAAGAAGCGTAATCCATATCTACAAAGAAGAATGTGCTACCCCATCTGTCAGGTTTGAACATTTCAACAGTTGTTGTAAGTTGTGGGCGACCATCAAACTCTTTGTTGTAAAGCGCGCCACCGAAGTCATAATGTAACTGTACGTTTTGTGCTTTAGTTGAAAATCCAAGCACAAGGATTAGTGCAACGAATAAAAATCTTTTCATCTTGGTTTAATATAGTTTTTTAATTGCAGTGCAAAGATATAAAAAATCGAAATGTCACAGGTGTAAATAATTGTAAATGTGTTCTAAAGAACAGCAACCTTCTTGATACAACGTGGTTTCTTTATTAGATTTGTGAAGTAAAAGCCTAACTAAATAATTTTTGAATGAAACGATTTTTTGTCGCAGTATCAACATTTGTAGTATTGTTAAGCTCTTGCGGTCAGCAATCTGAACCGGTAAAAGAGTTTGATTACACCCAATATGTGAATCCATTTATCGGAACTGATTTCACAGGAAACACATATCCCGGAGCTTCTGTTCCTTTCGGAATGGTGCAGCTAAGTCCCGATAACGGCATCAGCGGCTGGGATCGCATTGCCGGTTATTTTTATCCCGACAGTACCATTGCAGGTTTTAGTCACACTCACCTTTCCGGTACCGGAGCAGGAGATTTGTACGACTTCTCATTTATGCCTGTAACCTTCCCTTACAATGAAGCAAAAGGAGACTTGGGTATTCATTCAAAATTCTCTCATGATGAAGAAGGGGCAGAACCTGGTTACTACTGGGTAAACCTAAAAGACTACGGAATCAAAGTAGAGCTTACTTCTACAGAGCGCACAGGTATTCAGCGTTATACATTCCCTAAAAGTGACGCGGCCGTATTCTTGAACTTGAAGAAAGCCATGAACTGGGACTTCACAAAAGACTCTCAAGTAGAGGTGGTAGACTCGGTAACGATTCAAGGATATCGCATGAGCGAGGGTTGGGCGCCGGATCAACGCCTATTTTTTGTAACTAAATTCTCGAAGCCTTTCAAGGCATTCAATATGGATACAACAGAGATTTTGTATCCGGCAGATAAGCGTCGTACAGGTACAGCTTACGTAGCACGTTTCGATTTCGACATGAACGAAGGCGAGCAACTTGTAGTACGTACGGCTATTTCGGGTGTAGACATCGACGGAGCAAAGAAGAATCTTGCTGCCGAAGCAACTACAAACGATTTTGACGGATACAGAGCTGCTGCAAAAAGCATGTGGAACAAAGAGTTGTCTAAAATGACAGCTGTAGGTCCTAACCACGACGATCTTGTCAACTTCTACACAGGCTTGTATCACAGTATGCTTGCACCTACTATCTACTCGGATGTGGACGGCCGTTACCGCGGACCAGACATGAAGATTCACCAAACTGATGGTTGGATCGACTACTCTACATTCTCATTGTGGGATACCTACCGTGCGGCACACCCATTGTACACATACATGCACCCGGAACGTGTAAAAGACATGGTACTTTCATTCCTAGCATTCTACGATGAAGCAGGTCGTCTTCCGGTTTGGAACTTCCAAGGAAACGAAACAGACATGATGATCGGTTACCACTCGGTACCTGTTATCGTTGAAGCTTACTTGAAAGGAATCAAAGGTTTTGATGCAGAAAGAGCACTTGAAGCTTGTGTGAAAACGGCAAACATCGACGAATACAGATCGATCGGTTTGTACAAGCAACTAGGATATGTTCCTTACAACAAAGAAGGCGAGTCGGTTTCTAAAACATTGGAATATGCTTTCGACGACTATGCAATTGCATTGATGGCAAAAGCAATGGGTAAAGACAGCATTTACAACGACTTCTTCCGTCGTTCGCAATTCTACCGCAACCAGTACAACAAGGAAACAGGCTTTATGCAGCCACGTGACGACAAAGGCAACTGGATTGCAAACTTCGATCCGAAAGAATATACAGAACACATCACAGAAAGTAACGGATGGCAATATGTGTGGTATGTACCGCAAGATGTAGAAGGTCTTATCGAAATGGTAGGAGGTAAAGAACCTTTTGCTGCGAAACTAGACAGCATGTTTACGCTTGTACCGGAAGAAAACGAAGAACTTCCTATTTTCTCTACAGGTATGATTGGTCAGTACGCACACGGAAACGAGCCTAGTCACCACGTAATCTACCTATACAATGCCGTTAATCAGCCTTGGAAAACGCAGCAATATGCAGCGCAAGTAATGAACGACTTGTATCGCAACGCACCTCACGGTATTTGCGGAAACGAAGACTGTGGTCAGATGTCTTCATGGTATGTATTTAGCGCAATGGGTATTTATCCGGTAAATCCGGTAGCTCTACGCTACGAAATCGGAACACCATTGTTCGAAAGCGTATCGATGAAGCTTGATAACGGCAAAGAGTTTAAAGTAATTGCACACAACTTCTCAAAAGAAAATATCTACGTGCAAGGCGTGAAAGTAAACGGTCAGGTATATGACAAATCGTATATCACAAATGATCAGATCATGAGCGGCGCAACCGTAGAATTCGAGATGGGCAACAAGCCTGGTCCGGTTTGGTACAACAATTATTGATCCCTACGTTGTTGCCATCGGTAACACGTTGATATGATATAAGCAGCATGCAGAGATTCGTTTCTGTATGCTGCTTTTTTTATTGCGTTAAATTTATGTGTTAAAAGCGAATGTCTTGTTTAAATTTTAGAAACAATACAAGCAATGTCTTGTTTTGATAAAAAGAACCAAAACAAATCATAGCTAAATAATCAGACAAGCATGAAACACAACTACTTCCTTTATATATGCGCTATTTTTGTACTACTTGGTAGTTCATGCAGCAGCGACGACGATTATGAAGGTACAATCTACCAGCAATGGGTTACCGCATACCTGAATGCAGATAAATACGCCTTTGTAACAGACGATGGTATTCGCCTTACACCTACGCGAGAGTGGCAGCAATTCTTTCCGCAGCGTGATAGTGCGCGTGTTTTGCTAGGTTATGGAATCCTCGAACAGCCGGGAGCAAAGCAGTGGAATATCCTATTGGTCAATGCACAAGAGATACTTACAAAGAACATGATTCGCTATAATGCGGCAGATACAGCTGCTGTGGGAAGCAACGCTATTCAGATACGACAAGCTTTTGTGAGCGGGAATTACCTTACGATCGAATACGGCATGTGGTTTGATAACAAGTCGCATCTGCTCAATTTGGTCGAGATGCCGCGAAAAACAGAAGACGGAGCCGTGCAGCTAGAGTTTAAACACAATAGTTATGGAGACGGGTTGCTCAATTGGGGTGTGGGTTATGTTGCCTTTTACATTCAAGGATTGCAGGAAAAAGACAAGCCGGTGATTGATATCGAACTTAGTTCTGTCGACTACTTAGGCATTACACGTACGCTCGACTTGGTATACGACCAACGAGTACCGTCGAGCCAGTCTACACCTTCGGTAAAGGCCGTGGACGTAAATAAACAAAGCTATATTCCGATTGCGAATTAACGAACAACAAAAATAAACTACATGAGAATAGAATCGTTCGATGCCCATCGAACGATTTAAACTAAGTGAAGAGTAAATCGTTTGATCGGCATCAAACGATTTTTTATTTATGACAATCAAATCGTCAGGTCGCCATCTGACAATTTAAAACAAGTGAAGAGCGAATCGTCAGGTCCGGACC
>JBOFPV010000076.1:0-4134 GCA_051660585.1 Tannerellaceae bacterium | reverse complement strand
CGATGCTTACAAAACTGCCGGTTTATACAAAGTAGGGAAAAAGATTTACGTTGGAAATCCCGACTTGAAACCGGAAACGTCTACTTCGTACGATCTTGGTTTGCGCTACGAGTACAAAGACTACATCAGTGTGGATGCTACCTATTTCCAAAACTTCTACAAGCATAAGATTGTAAACGACAACAGTCGTAAAGACACAACTTCGTATAAGAATGCGCAAGATGGTATGATGAATGGTCTGGAGTTGATGCTTTCGTCAAACATTGCTTCGTTCTGGACTACAAACTATAAAATCAACCTGTACGGAGGTATTACCTATTACTTCAACAACGAGTTTAAAGACAAAGGTAAAGATGCCGAAGGAAAAGAGATTACCGTTACGAAAGAGATGCTTTACATCCGTAAGGCTTCGGGTAATTTCGGTGTTGCTTTTGATAACAACAATGGTTTTGTGGCTCGCTTGAATGCACGCTACATTGGTAAGCGTCTCGAGAATGATTGGATGGGAGACTTACGTCCGGATATCAAACCTGAGAATTATTATGCAAAAGATGGCTACACTGCTGCTGATAAGATTTTGCAACATCCGGCTCATATGGTGTTTGACCTTTCTTCGAGCTATATGATCAATTCGCACTTCAAGGTTGGATTCTCAATCGCAAACTTGTTTGACGAAAACTATACTGAGAAAGATGGTTACAACATGCCGGGACGTAGCTTTATGGGGCATGTGAGTTATCAGTTTTGATGCTCCAAAATTGGGGTAATAGCTTTTCTTTTTACTTTCTTTCTTCAGGAAAAGAAAGTAAACAAAGAATCCCGTCGCTTGTATTTCAAGGCTAAAAAGTACAGCTCTACGGGAAGCAAGAGGCTAGCCGCTTCGCTTCGGCCTCTTGCTTTTTCCCTTCGAGTTGCACTTTTCTTTACGCCTCTCAATACTAGGCGAGTTTGAATTCAATACCAATCGACTTGTAAAATATATAATTCGTAAAATATATAACTCGTAAATGATGCAATAAATTAAGATAAGGAAGAGATGAAACAAAAGATGAAATATGTAATGTTGTTGACGGTTTTGATGATTGCCGGAACAACCAGTTTGAAAGCTCAAACCGATACTAAAAATGATTCGGTTTATGTGGTGATAGACTTTGGAAAGGCTGTACCGGAGCAAGTAGCCAAAGCAGTGAAATGGACGCCCGAACTATCGGCTCTCGTTGCGTTGCAACATTGTGCAGATATTAGTACTCATCCCGCGGGCGAAGATTATATCTTTGTGGAGTCGATCAACAAAGTAGCCAACGTGAAATACAAGCATGCATGGTACTATAAAAACAAGATACAATGAAAGAGATCATATTCGTAACAGGTGGTCAGCGCTCGGGCAAAAGCAGATATGCGCAAAGTTTGGCCGAAAGCATGGCCGACAAACCTGTTTATTTGGCTACGGCTCGCAGATGGGACGAAGATTTTGAAAATCGCATTCGTCGTCATCAGGCCGATCGTGGAGAGCAATGGGAAACCATCGAGAAGGACAAAGAGATCAGTTCGCTCGATCTTTCAGGCAAGACGGTTTTGCTCGATTGCATAACGCTTTGGCTTACCAATATCTTTCACGACAATGGCTACGACCTCAACAAGTCGGTCGAAGAAGCAAAGGCAGAGTGGAGCAAGTTTGCCGATCAAGACTTTCGCCTCATTGTAGTTAGCAACGAGATCGGGATGTGTTTACATGCACCCGACGAGGTTTCGCGTCACTTTACCGATTTGCAAGGATGGGTAAATCAGCACATCGCAACCCATGCCGATAAAGTAGTAGCAATGATCTCAGGTATCCCTTTACAATTAAAATAACAACGACATGATAGAACAACAACTCATCCATAAAATCAATACGCGAACCAAACCAATGGGATCGCTAGGTAAACTAGAAGCGATAGCTCTAAAGATCGGAAAGATTCAAAATACCCTAACACCTGAACTACGCAATCCATGTATCTTGGTATTTGCAGCCGATCACGGCATTGCGGATGCTGGCGTAAGTCCTTGTCCGAAAGAGATCACACACCAAATGGTTCTTAACTTCGTAAATGGTGGTGCCGGAATTAATGTATTTACCCGTCAGCATGGTATTAACCTGCGTGTGATTGATGGAGGTGTAGACTATGATTTTCCCGAAGGTTGTGGCGTTGAGAGCTGCAAACTGGCTCGAGGAACCAACAATATGCTTCACAAGCCTGCGATGGATTTAGATCTTTGTCGTCTGGCGATGCAAAAAGGAGCAGAGTATGTACGTCGTGAGTTCGAAAACGGCTGCAATGTGATTGGCTTTGGAGAGATGGGAATTGGCAATACTTCTCCCGCTTCATTGTTGCTTCATAAGTTTGCCGGTGTTTCACTAGCCGAATGTGTAGGTAGAGGTGCCGGACTTAATCCCGAAGGAGTAGAGCGCAAATACCAAATCTTGAGTGAGGTTGCAGCAAAGTATAACCCTCAAACTCCACTCGAAACACTTGCTACTTTCGGAGGTATTGAGATCGCGATGATGGTAGGCGGTATCTTGGAAGCAAAGAAAAACAATATGCTTATTCTAGCAGACGGATTTATCGCTACATCGGCTTTTATCACGGCTTACGAGATGCAGCCTGATATTTTGGATAATACCTTGTTTTCGCACTCGTCTAACGAGAAAGGGCATGTATTGATGCTTAAATATCTGAAGGGTGATCCGATCTTGCAACTCGATTTACGTTTGGGTGAAGGTACAGGTGTGGCACTTGCTTATCCGATTATTCAATCGGCACTGATCTTTCTCAATGAAATGGCAAGCTTTGAAACTGCTGCTGTTACCCAAGTCGATAAATAATCATTTATCATGAAGAAAGAATTAAACATCTTCTATAATGCCTTACTGTTTTTCAGTCGCATACCTGTACCACGAAACTTGGAGTTTTCGGAGGAGATACAAACCAAAGCATTTCGATACTTTTCACTAGTCGGAATTATTGTAGGAGGTATAGGTGTTGCAGCCTTTGAAGTAGCAGATCTGTTCTTTTCCCGCATCATCGCATCCATCTTGATGATCATCGTGATGTTGCTTACAACAGGATGCTTGCACGAAGACGGACTGGCCGACTTTTTCGATGGTTTTGGAGGAGGAACATCAAAGGAGCGCATACTTGCTATTATGAAAGACAGCCACATCGGTACGTATGGAGTGATTGCGCTAATCATGCTATTTGTACTTAAGGTCGGACTATTTTCTCATATCTATAATCGAGACTTTATCTATGTGATCATCGCAGCACAGGCTTTTAGCCGTTTGTCACCGATGCTATTGATCAATACCTCGCAATATGCCCGTACCGAACCTAGCAAAGGTCAGTTTACCCGAAATAAGATAGATCTTACGACACTCATAGTTGGGTTACTCTTTGGATTATTGCCGCTTATTTTTTTCAATGCATGGTTTATTGTGTCGATATTGACAGTTGCCACATTATTCTTTTTTTGTTATAGAAGCTATTTGCATAAAAAGATTGACGGTTTTACGGGTGATACGCTCGGTGCATTGCAGCAGTTTAACGAACTCTTGTTCTATCTGGTATTTATCGCAACACAATATACATTATGAGTAAGGTTATTTATATGATACGTCATACAGCGGTTGATATTGCAAGTGGAAGCTGCTACGGATGGCTCAATGTAATGCCTGATCACTCGTACGAAGCTTCGTTGAAAACGCTGACAAATAAACTTTCAGATTTAGACTTCGCAGCAACATATAGCAGTCCGCTTGTGCGATGCAGTCAATTAGCACAGGATTTGTTTAATGAGCAAATCCGGTACGACGACCGACTAAAAGAGATGTACTTCGGAAGATGGGAGGGAGCCTCTTGGATGGATATTTACAAAGAGGACGAAGGTAAACGTTGGTTTGATAATTACCTTACCGCTCGTTGTCCCGACGGAGAATCCTTCGTAGATTTGTTTACGCGAGTAGGTCGTTTTTTTGCCGAGCTACCGCACACGGATAATCCTGTCTGCATCGTTACACATGCCGGAGTAATCCGAGCTGCCTTGGTGCACTTCCAACTCGTAGAGGCCAAAGATGCATTCAATGTAGAGGTGCCT
>JBOFPV010000075.1:0-7452 GCA_051660585.1 Tannerellaceae bacterium | reverse complement strand
GTCGCGGGTTCGAGTCCCGTCCATACCGCAAAGCTGCTGAGTTTGCACTCGGCAGCGAAATCGCGAAAGTAGCTCAGTTGGTAGAGCATAACCTTGCCAAGGTTAGGGTCGCGGGTTCGAGTCCCGTCTTTCGCTCTTAAGCGTCTAACTCTTTGAGTTGGACGCTTTTTTTATATCTATTCTCAACCTCTTTCTCTTATTTATCGTCTAATTTATAGGTTAAGCCCAACGTTTTTTGTGTAAGTTTGTTTGCTCAAAATAAGGATCTGTCAGTAGATTCTTAAGAAGGAACGCATAACTAAAAAATAAAACTTTATGTACGAAGCATTTTTAGAGTTTACGACTTCTTTGGCTAAAGAGGTTGGTAAAATACATCTTTCATACTTCAGGGGAGATGACCTGGGGATAGATACAAAAACAAATATTTACGATGTTGTAACCAGGGCTGACAAGGAGAGTGAAGAATACATTGCTTCTACTGTTTTGTCTAAATTTCCCGATCATAAAGTACTTGGCGAAGAAGGTGGTTATAGAGGAAACGAACATAGTGATTATGTTTGGGTGGTAGATCCGCTAGATGGGACAAATAATTATAGTCAGGGTTTACCTGTGTTTTGCGTATCGATTGCATTGCAATATAAAGGTGAAACAATAGTAGGGGTGGTGTATGCGCCATATCTTGATGAGCTGTATACCGCATCTAAAGGAGGTGGCGCATTTTTGCAAAGCAGAATGTGTGAGAAGAAGCAACTCTTGGTTTCAGCAAAGCAAAGCCTGAACGTATCGGTGCTTGGTACAGGGTTTCCGTACGATAAAGATGTAAATCCGGATAATAATAGTGAGAATTTAGCGCGCATATTACCAAATATTCGAGGTGTGCGACGTATGGGTGCTGCTGCCTATGATATTTGTTGTGTAGCAAGTGGTTTCTTGGATGGTTACTGGGAGCAGTGCTTGCAGATATGGGATGTGTGTGCTGCTAATCTTATTTTGCAAGAAGCCGGTGGTATTGTATATTATTACAAAGAGAACAGAGGGATCTCTGAGATTGTGGGGAATGAACAAATTGTGAGCGAGATTCGTAAATATGTGCGATAAAAATAAAGTTGCGTATAGCCCGATTGTGCGTGATAGTTTGAAGGTGTCGATGCCATTGTTGTTTAGCTTGTTGTTGCAGAACTTAATCAACGTGACTGATACTATTTTTCTTGGACGAGTAGGAGAGGTTGAATTAGGAGCCTCTGCCTTGGCCGGTGTGTTTTATATGGCTGTTTACTTCATTGGTTTCGGTTTTGGGGTTGGAGTGCAGGTGTTGGTTGCCCGCCTAAACGGAGAGCGTCAATATAATAAGATTGGTTCTATTGTGTGGCAATCGTTGATGTTTTTGTCGGTTGTAGCAGTAGCGATCATCGCATTGACTTTGCTATTTGTGCCGATTTCTTTTGATGCGATTATTTCTTCAGTGGCTATTCGCGGAGCAACTCTTGATTATTTATTGATACGTATTGTGGGGTTGTTGCCTGCATTTTTTACGATTATATACCGTTCGTTTTTTGTTGGTATTAAACGGGCAAATGTTTTGGTGTATAGTGCAATTGCGATGACACTGTCCAATGTAATACTTAACTACCTGCTGATATTCGGTGTTGGAAGTATTGCGCCAATGGGGATAAAAGGAGCTGCTTTGGCTTCTGTATTATCGGAATGTATTGGTGTTGTTTTTTACCTGTTATATACACGCTATGTGAATATGTCTGTTTATGCGTTCCGCTTTTTTCAGGCTTTTGATGCAAAGGTGATACGTCGAATCTTGAATGTTTCGGTGTGGACTATGCTTCAGTATTTTATCTCTATCTTCTCATGGTTTCTATTTTTTCTTGCAATTGAGCATATTGGAGAGCGCCCGTTAGCGGTATCTAATGTGGTGCGAAGCTTGGCTACGATGCTATTTGTTATTGTTTCATCGTTTGCAACATCTACATCGTCGATGGCGGGTAATGCAATGGGCTCAAATGATATTCATCGTATTTTACCTATTGGAAAGGTTAATATCATGCTTTGCTCGGCTATATTGGTGCCGGTATTAGTATTGATTGCTATTTTTCCCGAAGGGACTTTGGCGATATTCACTGACAGCGACCAGTTGATTGCCGAATCGGTTTCATCGCTTTATGTGATGCTTACGTACTTTGTTTTTTCGATACCAGGCTGTATTTTGTTTAACGTGGTGCTGGGGACCGGTAATACAAAAGTGTCGTTTGCAATAGAAATGTTGGCAATATTTATTTATATATTGGTTGTTGGTGCAATTGCTGCATTTAAACCGCCTGTTTGGGTTTGTTGGTTTTCGGAGCATATTTACTGGATTGCCACCTTGTTGGCTTCGGTTTATTATTTAATGAAAGCTGATTGGTGGAAGAAAACAATATAAAATAAAGCAAGGATTGAAGTGTAAGTCTTGCTGAATAAAAGAGTCATCTAAATTTATGTTTGAAATTTGGATGACTCTTTTTATTTAATAATGCCTTTGTTTGTTAAGATAGAAGTATAGTTTAAATCGTATTAAGAATATTGGAGGATGTCAACTATCTATTGGACCTATCTGTTTAACAAAAACATGGGGATATAACTCATCAATTAATTTATATAAAGATTTGAAGCTATGGAAGAGCAAAAGAAACAGCTCACCTCAGATGCCGGTAAGCCTATTGCAGATAATCAGAATATCGCAACAGCCGGAAAAATGGGGCCTGCTTTGTTGGAGAATGTATGGATGCTTGAGAAATTAGCAGCCTTTAATCGTGAAAGAATACCAGAGCGTGTAGTGCATGCTAAAGGGTCTGGTGCATTTGGTGTATTTACCGTAACACAAGATATTACGCGATATACTAAAGCTTCTATTTTTGCTAAGGTTGGAAAACAGACACCAATGTTGGCTCGTTTTTCTACTGTGGCTGGTGAGCGTGGAGCTGCCGATACTGAGCGAGATGTGCGTGGTTTTGCTCTTAAGTTTTATACCGATGAAGGAAATTGGGATTTGGTGGGTAATAATACTCCGGTTTTCTTTGTGAGAGATCCTTTGAAGTTTCCGGATTTTATTCATACCCAAAAGCGTGACCCGAAAACAAACATGCGCAGCAATACGGCTATGTGGGATTTTTGGTCGTTGAGTCCCGAATCGCTCCATCAGGTAATGATTTTGATGAGTGATCGTGGTATTCCTAAAAGTTTCCGTCATATGCATGGGTTTAGTAGTCATACATATAGTTTTTTTAATGCTGATAATGAGCGTGTGTGGGTGAAGTTTCATTTCAAAACACAACAAGGAATAGAAAATTACACTAATGCTGAGGCGGCTGCAATCGTGGGCAAAGACCGTGAGGCTTCGCAGCGCGATTTGTTTACAAATATCGAGAAAGGTAATTTCCCAAAATGGAAAATGTATATACAGGTGATGCCTGAGAAGGAAGCAGCAGCATATCGTGTGAATCCGTTTGATCTTACTAAAGTGTGGAGTCATAAGGATTATCCGCTTATTGAAGTCGGGATGTTTGAATTGAATCGTAATCCTGAAAACTATTTTGCAGAGATCGAACAAGCTGCATTTAATCCAGCTAATAATGTGCCAGGAATCGGTTTTTCTCCGGATAAAATGCTTCAAGGACGTTTGTTTGCATATGGAGATGCGCATCGCTATCGTATTGGTGTAAACTTTGAAAAGCTTCCGGTGAATTGTCCGCATGTAAAAATAAATAACTATAGTCGTGATGGTTTTATGCGTCCGGATGCAAATGGAGGTTCTAGTGTTAATTATGAGCCAAATAGTTTTAATGGTCCGGTGGATTGTTCCAAATATAAAGAGCCTTCTTTGCAGTTAGATGGTGATGCGATGGCGTACAATAATCGTTTGGATGCTGACTATTACTCACAGCCCGGGGATTTGTTCCGATTAATGCCAGAAGATGAGAAGTTGCGAACAATTTCTAATATTGTTGAAGCTCTTGATGGTGTGCCTGAATTTATACGCTTGCGTGTTGCTGCGAGGTTTTACCTTGCTGATGAGTGTTGTGGAACAGGTATTGCAAATAAACTTGATATATTGCATGACGGGTTGGTGGCTGAAGCAAAAAGGTTACTCGAAGATGATAAAAAACGCGCAGAATAGTGTGTGTAACTGAGATGCAGAATTAAATAAATAATACTCCATACAACTCATATATGTAAGTAAGAGGTGTGTGGAGTGTTTTTTATATATTCGGGTAGTAAAAAAGGCCTAGAAGCTGATGTTTCTAGGCCTTTTCAGCGGAGAGGGAGGGATTCGAACCCCCGGTACCTCGCAGTACAACGGTTTTCAAGACCGCCGCAATCGACCACTCTGCCACCTCTCCTTTGTGTTTGTTATTTGAGTATTAACTCAAATGCTTTGCAAATATAGATTGTTTTTTTGTATTTGCAAAGCATTTTCTCTGTTTTGTTCAAGCTTAAAACTATTGGTGGAGTTTAAGAGTTGATTATAAGAGGTGAAGAGTTTATTTTTTTTTCGATAATTTGATGAGTAGACGATATACCATCCACCAAATTACTACTAATAATATTACAGCTATACCTGTTGATAACATTGGATGCATTCCCATGTTATAGGTCATAGAATGTACGGCTCCAATTACAGGAACAAATGGATTAAATGTGCCAAATTGGCCTTCTGGTGTTTCTATAAAACTCATAAAGTTGAGAAATACCAATACCACTAAAATTATAACAATAGCTTGAATAGCTTTGCCGAATTTTGAGTTCATACGCGATATGTTTTTTGTGTTGATTTATATATTCAGGTAATCCTGAATATTTCGTTGTCGAATATGTAACCAATAAGGTAGCACGAATGTTTAGAGTATATCAATATGCTTAAATATTTATAATGGAGAACAATATGAGATGAATGTTATTATTTTTGTGTCTAGTATAAAATATTAGATGTGGAAATTATGAAGAAGAAGAACTATGCTTGGATTTTGTCTTTTTTTTTCTTGACAATGTCTATAGGAGCTTTTGCAGCAAACAAACCAGAGGGAAATGGTACAGTTGTAAAATTGAATAAAGATGAGTTTCTGAAGAGAGTCTTCAATTATGAAAAAAATAGTCAGGAGTGGAAATATGAAGGAAATAAACCGGCTATTATTGATTTCTATGCAGACTGGTGTGGGCCATGCCGTAAAGTAGCCCCTGTATTAGAGGAGCTGGCAAAAGAATACGATGGGAAAATTGTTATCTATAAAGTGGATACAGAAAAGGATAAAGAATTGGCTCAGAAATTTGGTATTCAGAGTTTGCCCTCTTTATTATTTGTTCCAATGAATGGGAAACCTCAGATGGCTGTAGGGGCAATTCCAAAAGAAGATTTGAAAAAAGCAATTGATGAGTTTCTTTTAGCAAATGAGAAGAAATAATTCACCAAATAAAAAAAGCTGCCATTTGGCAGCTTTTTTTATTTGGTGAATATTCGATTAATAAGTTGTTTGTCCTTTGAATACGTTTGATTGACCGTAAGGAATAACTTCACCTGTGAAGTCGATGTTGTTATTGTTGAAGTCGGGACTTACGGTAGCATGTGCTTGTTGGCTGTTGTGGTATAATGTAACAAATACTGTTGCAGACAAGCTTGTGCCGAACACTTGCATTTGAAGGAATGTGTTTCCTTTAGAGTCTGTTTTGAGATTGTAACCAGTGATGTTACCTTCCAAAGTGATACCACCGATGCCGTTAGGGCCAGGATTGATGTTGCTAAGCGCTAACTGAACTACAGATTGATCTCCTTGTACAGAAATAAAGTTTGTGTTTTGTTGTACCCATGCAAAATCTCCATTTTTAAAGAATACTTGTTCAGCTTCCAAAACAAATTCTTTATTTTGCATAGCTTCAACAGACTGTTGATGAAGAATCTCATCTTTCAACTCTCTGGCTTTCTTAGCAGCAGCTTTCTTCGCAGCTTTTAAAGAAGCACGATTTTCATCAAGTTGTTTCTTAGTTTCTTTTACTACTTGTGTGTTGTTTTGAGCTTGAGCTACACCTGCACCACCCATTCCGACTAGTACAGCGATCATAATTAAAATTCGTTTCATAACTTTTTTGATTTATAGATTTACCATTAAAACAAGCAGTGTTATGTAAAGTTTTAAATCAGTCAATTTTTTATTAGAGAATTTTGTTTGTTTAGGGTAAAATTAAAAATATTTGCCAACAGGCTGTTTGTGATCTTCTTATTGTTAATTGTTTATGTATGATTAAACTTTTTATTTTCTGTTTTGTGGGGGAGAATTTATTTTTGGCTCTTATATCTCTTATATCTAATAATGTATACGTGTTCTAAGAGAGAAAAGAGACTGTTTGGGCTTTTCTAGTTTGTAAAAAACAAGATTATGTGATTTACAACTCGAATAAATAAGTAAATTTGCGCTAAATAACATTTTAGATTCACTAAATATGACAGAGATAACCAAGAACGAAGAGGAAAGCAAAAAAAGCTTGAACTTTATAGAAGTTATTGTGGAGAATGACCTCGCGGAGGGTAAAAATAGTGGGAAACTGCAAACACGTTTTCCTCCAGAGCCTAATGGTTATCTTCACATTGGCCATGCAAAAGCTATTTGTATGGACTTTGGTATTGCTGAAAAATATAACGGTATTTGTAACTTGCGCTTTGACGATACCAATCCTGTAAAAGAGGACGTCGAATATGTAGATTCTATTCAGGAAGATATCGAATGGTTAGGTTATAAATGGGCAAATATATATTATGCTTCCGACTATTTTGATCAGTTGTGGGATTTTGCTGTAAGATTAATAAAAGAAAGAAAAGCTTATGTTGATGAGCAATCAGCAGAGGAAATCGCCAAGCAAAAAGGCACGCCCACAGAGCCGGGAACAGATAGCCCGTATAGAAATAGACCTGTTGAAGAGAGTTTGGATTTATTCAAGCGAATGAATGAAGGAGAGTTTGAAGAGGGATCGATGGTGCTTCGAGCAAAAATTGATATGGCAGCGTCAAATATGCACTTCCGAGATCCGATCATTTACAGAATTATTAAGCATCCTCATCATCGTACAGGTACTGCATGGAAAGTGTATCCGATGTATGATTTTGCACACGGGCAATCGGATTATTTTGAAGGAGTAACGCATTCTTTGTGTACGCTAGAATTTATTGTGCACCGACCATTGTATGATTGGTTTATCGATCAATTAAAGGATGATAATAATTCTGATTACAGACCTCGTCAATACGAATTTAATCGTTTGAATCTAACTTATACAGTTATGAGTAAGCGTAAATTACTTCAACTTGTAAAGGAAGGTCGTGTAAATGGGTGGGATGATCCTCGTATGCCAACAATCTGTGGATTTCGTCGTCGTGGGTATACGCCTGAATCTATCAGAAGTTTTATCGATAAAATC
>JBOFPV010000074.1:0-8060 GCA_051660585.1 Tannerellaceae bacterium | reverse complement strand
CTTCGCATTACTTGCTAAAAGACAAACATATTTCTACGCATGCTTGTTAAATACTAAACTGACAAGTAAAAAGCACGTTAAATATAGAATATGGATACAGACAACAAAAAGAAAGGATTTGGCTTACGTAATATAATCTTAATAAGCCTTCTATTTATTATTACTATAGGTGCAGCAATTTGGTGGTGGCATAATTATAATAAGTACATCACCACCGACGATGCAAATCTAGATAGTTATACGATCGCAATATCACCGGAAATCATGTCTAAAATCGTTGCACTACATGTAGAAGAAGGCGACTCTGTAAAAAAGGGAATGTTACTTATCGAGCTAGACAGTTCTACATTTGTGGCTCAACTAAATGAAGCCTTTGCATCTAAAAAGCAATTAGAAGACAATCTTCAACTTGAAAAAGCAAATCTAAACTCTACAAAACGAAGTCTTGAATTAGATAAGTTATCTGGCAATTTGGCAAAAACAAATTACGAACGCGCCAACAGACTTTTGCCCAAAGGGGCTGTTTCTGTCGAAGAGTTTCAAGCAAGACAAGAAACCTATGCAGCATCGCAAGTACAAATAAAACTTGCCGAAGATCAAATATCAGTAGCTCAAGCGCAAATTAAAGCAACAGAATCAGCCATAACGAAAGCAGATGCAGCTATCGGGTCAATTCTTGTACAATTAGGTTATTGCAAGATTTTAGCACCGGAGGATGGCATAATTGCTAAAAGATGGATGTACACAGGAGATGTTGCTCAACCCGGACAAACGATCTTTACCATCAACAAAGGAAAAGATATTTGGCTATCCATATATCTTGAAGAAACTAAGTTTGAGAATATATTTATAGGACAAGAAGTACAGTATACACTTGATGCATTTAATAACGTAACCTTCAAAGGAAAGATCTTTTATGTTGGTTCGAATGCTGCATCAGAATTTTCATTAATTCCACCAAACAATGCATCCGGCAACTATACAAAGGTTACCCAACGCATTCCGATCAAAATATCCATTGATAGAATCATCGGAAAAAAAGAATATGTAGAAAAAGTGAAACTTGTATCGGGAATGTCTGCAAATGTCAAAATCATCAAATAACATAGTAAGCTCCACAGCAACCCCAAGCGCATACAAATGGATGGTATTAGGGAATGTAATGATTGGCACATTCATGGCTGTATTAGATGCTACAGTCGTAAACACAGGACTGCCAACCATCATGGGCGACTTGGGTGCTAGCCTTAACACCTCAGAGTGGATACTAACCGGATACATGCTTGCACTAGCAGCAATGCTGCCTGCCGCTGCGTGGTTTGCCGAAAAGTTTGGCTATAAAAAAGTCTACTTTCTAGCACTCTTTCTATTCACCTTCAGTTCATTCATGTGTGGCAACTCTCGATCTATCGAAGAACTTATCTTCTGGCGCATTATCGAAGGTATTGGAAGTGGTGCAATTATGCCCATCGGTATGGCCATTGTAACCAAAGAGTTCCCACCCGAAGAGCGTGGAGTTGCTTTAGGCTTTTGGGCTGTAGCTTCGGCCGCATCCGTTTCATTCGGGCCACTGATTGGAGGATATCTCGTTGATAATTTCAACTGGAACTACATCTTTTATATCAATGTTCCAATTGGTGTAATTGGAATCTTAATCACATTGATTATCCAAAAAGAGAACAAATCTGCCACGAGCATGCCTTTTGACATACCGGGCATCATTACCTCTTCTATCTTCTTACCAGTATTTCTTTACGGTCTTACAGAAGTAAACTCATCAACCAATGCACAAGGATGGAATAGCCCTATTGTAATGGGCTGTATGCTTGCATCCGGAATATTTTTCATACTATTCATCGTTGTAGAATTAAGTGTATCACATCCATTGATTGACTTGCGTTTGCTCAAAGAACGCAACTTCGCAATAACCAATATTGTGTTGTTTGTTTTTGCAATCGGCATGTTTGGCAGTACGTTCCTTATTCCGCTTTATCTGCAAGAAAGCTTAGGCTATTCCGCTTATCAATCGGGATTCTTTTTCCTTCCCGTAGGATTCATCCAAGGCATAGTCTCCCCAATTGCAGGACAACTCAACCAACGCATCAATCCGAAGATATTGATAATTAGCGGACTCATCATTATGGCAATCAGCTTCTATATGAACTATTACTTATCATACATGACAGAAAGCGGGTACATTTATCTCAGTCTTTACTTTCGGGGAGCTGGTATGGGAATGGTATTTTCACCCTTGATGGCCGTATCTTTAAACAACATTCCCGTACAAAAGATAGCACAGGCCTCTAGTATTTCCAATATCATCAGACAAGTTGGAGGTAGTTTTGGTGTTGCTTTGTTTAGTTATCAGCTTACGCAACGCACTAATTATCACACCGAGATATACAACGAACAACTCAATTATACAAATCAAATCTATCGTGATGTTGTGTCAAACATATCTCAGTTCTTGCATACCAATGCCAGTGTAACAAAGCATACAGCATCAGATATAAGTGAACAATTGATTATTAATCACATAAATTCAGAAGCTTATATTGGCGGCATAAATGATGTATTCTTTATTGTTCTAGCTCTTACTCTTATATCTATTCTTCCCGTTTTCTTTTTAAAAATAAAGAAACACACCAAGAGTACAAAACCCGATTCTGTTTCAACGCAAATCGTACAACACAACGATGTTCAAAGTTAATCGTAAGAACATAATTCAATCTTAGTGAATAACAAATCGTCAGGTCGGCACCTGACGATTTGAAACTAGTGAAGACAGAATCGTCAGACCGCCATCTAACAATTCTGTCTTTATTACTTCCAAACAACGCTATTGTTTGAATTTTATTCGCATATTACGGCGTTTTTATGTAAATTTGCCAAATAACAATTTCATGCAAAATGAGAAACACTTCGATACCCGCATTATTAATAGGTTCAGCAACTGTTATTATTCTAGCACTTTTTAGCTGCGCCCGTCAAATATCGGAGCCCATATATAAACCAATCAACATACAACCCAAAGTTGATTCAATTAGATATTCGGCAGCAAACATCAAGCGAGCCGATTCTCTGATTAGTGTTTTACTTGACTTGAAACTTGCATCTATCCATACACAAGAAGATGCTCCTATTAAAAGTCAACACACTCCAATCAAATTCAGCGCATATGATATGGAGCATGTACGTACAAATAATCACAAACCATTTAAAGAGCAAGACACCGTATTGGTGCAATTGAAAACTGAATTTTCAAATCCTCTACCAAACGCTAAGCTTATATCACAATACATGGGCCGTCGTCGCAGCCACACTGGCGTAGACCTCAAAACAAAAGCAAACGATACGATTAAATCTGCATTTGATGGTAAGGTAAGATTGGCAAAACGATATGGCGCATACGGCAACGTGATCGTGATACGACACTACAATGGTCTCGAAACGGTATATAGCCACAACTCCAAAAACCTTGTCAAAGCTGGTGACGAAGTAAAAAGCGGACAACCCATCGGACTTACGGGTCGCACGGGCCGGGCTACCACCGAACACTTACATTTCGAAGTGCGTGTAAAAGGAAAACATGTTAATCCAAACTTATTTTTCAACTTTACCGGACAAGAGATTGAAGAAGACAAAATGTATTTAATCAAACGACCGGGCGACAATTTTGTGATTCGAACCCCTCGTGACATTGCTAAAGTAAGCAAGAAGTCAGCAACGAAATCAACAACACTAAAAAGCGCTACAACTGCGAGCTCTGCTAGTACTACAACGAGTACAGCAACCGCACAAAGCGATACAGAGGTTTATTACGTTGTAAAATCGGGAGATAGTCTCGATAAGATTGCACGAAAAACAGGCAGTTCGGTAAACAATATTTGCGAGTTAAATGACATTAAAAAGACAACAGTCTTAAGAATTGGTCGTAAATTGCGTGTTAAATAATAATGAAACAATATTCAGCGAATAGAATAATCAAATGGTATTAAAAGACGAATGGTTCAGCGCTTTGTCAGAAAACGAAGACGGACAAATGATCATAATAAGCGGTCGTGACGAAATCAACGATTTTGCAAAATCAGGCAAATTCAAAGACCGTATTGAGATTACATGGAAATACGAACCTTTTGAAAAAGGAATGCCCGATGAGCAAACAGCGGAGCTGATGGAAGAGGTAGAAATCGCTTTGCGTAAAGCGGTAGAGAAAGATAAACTCGCTATCTTGACCGGAGTTTACACCGGTGCTGCCGAAAAAGTTTGGGTATTCTACGCACGCACATCTGTTGTGTTCGGAGAAAGACTAAATGAAGCTTTAGCAAATTTTGAGCTATTGCCAATTCAAATATACGTAGAGAAAGATCCTGAATGGGACGAGTATCTAGATATGTACGAAATGAAAAGCTGGGGTGAATAACCTCAGCTTTTTTTATTTTCTAAGCAGACTTTCAATACCACTCCTAGCAGAACAACACACTGTTCTTATTTGAATTAACATAAATACGCACAAGTTAGCCTCGCCATTATTTGTTTTTTACAAAAAATCTTTAATATCTTTGTGGTGAAAGGGGGTGCCTATTGTGGCTGAGATTATACCCTATGAACCTGAACGGGTAATGCCGGCGTAGGAATTTTCAAGAACCTTCCCTCCTTTGCTATCTGCATATGGAAACAAAACATTATCGCTATCCCACTGCTCTAACCATCGCCGGATCTGATTCCAGCGGAGGCGCAGGGATTCAAGCCGATCTCAAAACTTTCTCTTCTCTGGGAGTGTATGGCACATCAGCCATCACCGCAATCACGGCTCAAAACACAAGAGGCGTACGATCTATTCAACCGATCGACATATCGGTTTTTAAAGATCAAATCGACATGGTGTTTGAAGATTTATGTATCGATGCCGTGAAAACCGGAATGATACACAACGACAAAGCAGCCGAGATTACAGCCCAAGCTATTCGCCAATACCAACCACTACATTTGGTAGTTGATCCGGTAATGGTATCTACCAGCGGAACAAAACTGATTGAAGACTCTACCATTGAGATTATCAAACACACGTTATTCCCGCTCGCATCTGTAATTACACCCAATATTTGCGAAGCCGAACTACTTTCAGAAACTACAATTAGTTCGATTGCTGATATGCAAGAAACAGCCCAAAAGCTGCTTACCTTCGGATGCAAATCAGTATTGCTAAAAGGCGGACACTTATCGGGCAATCGCATGGTTGATGTCCTTATAGACAACGAAGGCAATACAGCAATGTTTGAATCGGAATTGTGCAATACGAACAACACACATGGCACCGGATGTACGCTATCTTCGGCTATTACGGCAAATCTTGCAAAAGGCCATGCTTTGACCGAAGCGATACATTTGGCTAAAACATATATTTCGGCTGCAATCCAGAACGGTGCAGACACCTTTGCCGGTCATGGACACGGAGCCGTAAATCATTTCTTTGCACCGCAACCACTTCATAAAGTTAAACTCTAAATAGCACCGGGATTCTATGAAAATAACACTCAACGATCAATCATTCGAAGTAGAAGAAAGAATTACGCTTCAAGCATTTATGGACTCTTTGCAACGAAGCCTAGACGGACTAGCTGTTGCTATTGACTACGAAGTGATACCTCGCAATACTTGGGATGACGTGATCTTAGTAGACGGCATGAGTCTTATTGCCATTCATGCCGTATCGGGAGGATAACCTATGAAGCTCATCGGTATCACCCACGAATACTTCTTCTCAAATGAAGATGTATGCATCAACGCTCTTCTCGACAATGGACTCGACCGTTTACATATACGTAAGCCTGGCGCGACAATGCAAGAGATGATGCATTTGATACAACATATTCACCCGATGCATTATCCGAAGATATCGCTCAACGATCATCATGAGCTTGCTCTAGGATATAAACTCGGAGGTATACATATCAATAGTCGTAACCCGAACGCATTGCAAGGTTATCAGGGCTTGATCAGCAAATCATGCCACACAATTGAAGAACTTGAATCAATACAGCTCTTCGATTATGTATTCTTAAGCCCTATATTCAACAGTATTTCAAAGGCAAATTACCAGTCGGCTTTCACACTCGACCAATTCTATACTTTAGCTCAAAGAGGCATAATCAACGAAAAGGTTATTGCGCTTGGTGGCATATCTGCAACAAACATCAAGCAAGTAAAAGAAATAGGGTTTGGCGGAGCTGCTCTACTGGGAGCACTTTGGGGACAAGAAAACATACAACCGCACGAATGCGTTAATCGCCTATTGGCCATAAAAGAAAAACAATGAATACACTTCAATTTATCACACATCAGACCGATCAATACAGCTATATCGACTCGGCACTGCTAGCACTGAAAGGTGGATGCCGATGGATACAGTTGCGCATGAAAGATGCTTCGGAAGCCGAAATAGAAGCTACAGCTCTACAATTAAAGCCTATTTGCAAACAATACAACGCAACCTTTATTATCGATGATCACGTTCAAGTTGCGATCAACATTGGTGCACACGGCGTACACTTGGGCAAGAATGACATGCCTGTAAGCGAAGCCCGTAAACTAATGGGCAATAAATACATTATCGGAGGCACAGCCAATACATTTGAAGACTTGAAACAGCTGGTTGTCGATGGTGTAGACTACGTCGGCTTAGGGCCGTTTCGCTTTACACAAACCAAGAAGAATCTCAGCCCAATCTTAGGTCTTGACGGATATTCGTCTATATTGAAAGCATGTAGCGAACATCGCATCCACATCCCCATTGTCGCAATTGGCGGTATTACCATCAACGATATACAAGACCTTACTGCGATAGGTATTAAGCAAATCGCTTTATCGTCGACCATATTACAAGCTACCGATCCGGTGGCCGAAACTCAATTGATCCTAAAAACACTCAATAAATAAACACATGAAAAAACTAGTCATTGCCGGTAAAGAGTTTAACTCACGCCTCTTTGTTGGAACCGGCAAGTTCAGTTCGAATGAAATCATGACCGAAGCAATCAAAGCTTCAGGGTCCGAACTTGTAACAGCTGCGATGAAGCGTATCGATCTCAACAATAAGCACGACGATATGCTTGAACACATCAAACTACCACACGTGAATCTGTTACCCAATACATCAGGTGTTCGCAATGCGAAAGAAGCAGTATTTGCAGCACAAATGGCTCGTGATGCTTTCGAAACCAATTGGCTAAAGCTAGAAATTCATCCGGATCCGAAGTATCTTCTACCCGACCCTATCGAAACGTTGAAGGCGACAGAAGAATTAGCAAAGCTAGGATTCATCATTATGCCTTACATCCAGGCAGATCCTGTATTGTGCAAGCATCTTGAGAGTGCCGGAGCAGCAACAGTTATGCCATTAGGCGCACCAATCGGAACAAACAAAGGGATTACAACAAAAGAATTGATCGAGATCATTATCGAGCAAAGTAATATCCCGGTTGTAATTGATGCCGGACTTGGAGCTCCGTCTCATGCAGCTCTTGCCATGGAAATGGGAGCAGATGCCGTACTTGTAAATACAGCCATTGCAATTGCAGGCGATCCTATCGCAATGGCGAAAGCTTTTAAATTGGGTGTAGATGCCGGACGCATGGCATACGAAGCCAAACTTGCATCGATCAAAACAATGGCAGAAGCAAGTAGTCCTCTCACCTCTTTTCTTCAATCATAAACACTAAACCAAAGCAACATGGCTAAAAAGAATTTCAGAATAAACTATCCAGCTTCAAAAAAGATCTATATCAACGGTAGCATTCATGCAATACGTGTGGGTATGCGTGAAATACAACTCACCGACAGTATCATTACAATTGATGGAAAGGAAAAGCTTAAAAGCAATAAATCGGTTACCGTATACGACACCAGTGGTCCGTATTCAGATCCGAAGATTAAGATAGACATAGAAAAAGGACTTCCTCGTTTACGCGAAGAATGGTATTCGAAGCGAAAAGATATCGTACAACTTCAGGAGATCACATCTGACTACGGAAAGGAGCGTCTCAACAATACATCTCTTG
>JBOFPV010000073.1:0-13063 GCA_051660585.1 Tannerellaceae bacterium | reverse complement strand
CAACTGTATGATCTCTGAGAAGTCTTTTGAAATCATTGTTTCGACCGAGGGTTTTAGATGAATAGATTTTTTGTCGTCAAGATTGATAAATGTGCCTGATTCAATTTGTTTTTGAATTTCAGGGTTAAGTTTTAATTGTCTTTTTCCGTTCAAAACGTCTTGCAACCATATCGAATCTTTCTCAGTCCATTGAGCATTCGCAGTTTCAGTAGTGAGGCTGAGAAAGTACAATATAAGCGTAAATGTAATATACATTGATCGATCCATGGAATACGTAAATTAGAGTTTAGGTTGCTGCTATACAAACGTATAAATTCTTTTGATGAATGTGTCAACATTGTGCGAACTAAATAATACGAATTGTTATCTTAATTATTTCGCCTTCTTTTGTTAATAAAATTACAAATTATGTGCATCTTTGAATTTGCTTTTAATGCTTCCATAAAGAAGTACTAGCTTTTTTAGTTATAATCGAAGAAGTTGAACTTTAAAGACCAAATAAATGAAGAAAATACTAGTTACCGGTGCAAATGGGCAATTAGGTTCTGAGTTAAAAGATATTCTGGGTGCAAACAATGAGCAGGTTGTTTATACCGATGTGGCTCAGTTGGATATTACAAAGCTTGATTTAGTGCGCGCGTTTATCAAAGAGCATAAGGTAACAGATATCATCAACTGTGCGGCTTACACCGCGGTTGATAAAGCAGAAACCGATCAGGATATTGCTTACATGGTGAATTGTATTGCTCCTAAAAACCTTGCAACAGTTGCTGCAGAAGAAAATTGCAGACTTATTCATGTATCTACGGATTACGTGTTTTCAGGAGAAGCTTGTACTCCTTATGTAGAAAGCGACCCTACATCGCCACTAGGAGTTTATGGTCGCACAAAGCTTGCGGGAGAAGAGGCTGTAACAGACTCTGGTTGTGATTCAGTTATCATCCGTACCTCGTGGTTGTACTCTGCTTATGGTAACAACTTCGTAAAAACGATGATGCGTTTAGGTAAAGAAAGAGATCAATTGAATGTAGTTTTTGATCAAGTAGGTACACCAACCTATGCCGGTGATCTTGCTGCTGCTATCGTAAAACTTATTCAATCCCAAGACTTAGTTGATGTGTCGGGTCTATATCACTTCTCGAATGAAGGTGTTTGTTCGTGGTACGACTTTGCCCAAGAGATTATGGATCTAGAAGGGATTACGTGTAATGTGCAACCGATCTTGTCAAGCCAATATCCTACACCGGTGCGTCGCCCGTCGTTCTCGGTACTCGATAAAGCGAAAATAAAAAAAGACTTAAACATGACTATTCCGTACTGGAAACACTCACTTATTATGTGTTTACGCAAGCTGAACAGTATGGCATAAAATTTATATCCTATAATGTAAGGAAGGGGAAATACCGTTTGTGTGTTTCCCCTTTGTGTTTTTTTGTTATATATCTATAATGGAGTTGTATTTTGTTTGGTGTGTTGTGTATCTTGCATATTTATAATATCTTAGATGTTAGAGGTGAAGTGATGCTTTAAAGCATGCATAGTGTATTCTTTGAAATGAAGAATATTTCTATATCTTTGCTTCTGAGTAAAAATTGAACAAAAGAATTAATCTGTATTTTATGAAGCAAAAGTTAGTAATGTTATTGATGCTTCTTACCACATTCACGTTTGCCGTTTCGGCACAACGTGTCGGAAGATGGGAGAAGCTCGGAGAAAGATCTGTAAATTTCAGAGGAGATAGAGATGTAATCAGAAGCGGTCACAAAGGAACATTTACACGTTTGAAAATCAGAGTAGATAGAGCTCCTGTTGATTTTGATAGAATATTTGTTGAATTTGCAAATGGTCAACGTCAAGAGATCCGAGTAAGACAAGTGATTCAAGCCGGAGGAGAATCTAGAGAAATTTACTTAAAAGGTAACCGCAGAGTAATCAAAAAAATTACATTCCACTATCGTTCTGTAAAAGGATGGCACAATCACAAAGGAAAAGCGAAAGTGTCTGTCTGGGGACGTCATTAAAAGATCTATAAAGGTATACAATAATCCCTGTTTGTGTTTGTCTTCGTACAGCACAGACAGGGATTTTATTTTAGTCTCATATTAAGAATGATCAACGTGTTTTTTGAGTGTGAAATGTGACAAAGAATTGTACGTTCCAAAAGCATACATGGTTTAGTGAAAAAGTATGCATGCTTTTGGGGAAAACCTAGCGTACTTTTCACAAAAACCTTATTAGCTTTTTTTTTAAACAACGCTCCAGTAAAAAGGCTATGCGCAAATCTGTTGTGACAAGGTCTTCTATAGATTGTTATTACTCAAAATCTTTAACTGAAATGTTGTCTAAGATCTCACCTGATAACTTAAGGTATTCTGTAAGAGATTTACACTTAGTGATTCTTTTTTTACTCTTCTTTTCGAGCTTTGGTGCAAGGTATTCCCAGAATAATTGCATCTTTTGTAGCGCATGATGGTCGCATTGTAATAGCGAGCTGTATTGCTCGAATAGCATGGAATGAAACTTCGATACCATTTCGGCTACCGGTAACGCTTGCAATGAGACTTGCTTTTTATACAAAAGAGGTAGAAACGGATTTTGTAAGATGCCTCTTCCTATATATATGCCGGCAAGTGACGGATATGTTGCCTGTATTCGCTCGATATCATTCACGGAGCAAACATCACCATTGAAGTGTAGCGGCTTTTTACAGCCTTGTGCAAATGCTTCGAAAGCCTCCATCTGTACGTTTCCTTTATATTGTTGTTTTCCCGTGCGGGCATGTACCGCAACATCGGTCAAGCATGAACTGTTGATCATGTCGAGCAATTCCAGACACTCATTTGTATCTTCCCAGCCTAGTCGCATCTTAAGCGAAAATTTCATTTCCGAATAATTGCCTGCAGCATTCAGTAAGGCAGCGACTTCATCCGGGTGAGGAAGCAGACCCGATCCTTTGTGCTTTTTAGCAATCATCGGAAAGGGACATCCCATATTGATATCGGCTTCGTGATATCCGAGAGATAAAAACTTCTCTGTAATAAGGGATAGTTCGTCGGCATTCGACCCAATCAATTGAGGTACAAAATGTGGAACGGTATTGCGCTCGGGAAGTATGTCGCGAATATCTTTGTTTCGAAAAGGACTTTCAGCACCTTGCTTGTTTTCTATGCGTACAAACGGCGAAAAGTAAGTGTCAATACCTCCGAAGCAAGCTGCGTGAGCATTGCGATAAATCGCCTCGGTATAGCCTTGTAATGGAGATAAGCTTAACTTAAAAGAAGAAGTCATCAATTGTAAATCTTTAGTTTTGCCTGCAAAGATAGCATAAATAAGGTGCAAGCGGAGCGAATGAGAACAAGAGGTTTGTTTCTTTGTTTTGTCAGTATAATCGTTATTTGTATTTTTATCGAATTAAATAAAAATTAGATTCGCACAATAGACGTGTGTGAGTCGTTGCGTATATAAAAAACATCAACTCAAATAATATGAAAAAGAAAGTCGCGTTGATTACAGGAGTAACCGGGCAAGATGGTGCATATCTGGCAGAGTACTTGTTAAAGCTAGGTTATGTGGTACACGGATTGAAGCGTAGAAGTTCGCTTTTTAATACCGATCGTATCGACCATTTGTATCAAGATCCGCATGAAGACGGTCGTCGCTTTATTTTGCATTACGGAGACCTTACCGATTCGATGAACCTTACTCGAATCATTCAGGAAGTGCAACCGGATGAGATATATAACTTGGCGGCAATGAGTCACGTGAAGGTGAGCTTCGATACACCCGAATACACTGCCAATGCCGACGGTATAGGTACATTGCGTATTCTAGAAGCGGTACGTTTGCTCGGCCTTACCGAAAAGACGCGTATTTATCAGGCTTCAACATCAGAGTTGTATGGTTTGGTACAAGAGGTACCTCAGCGCGAAACCACACCTTTCTATCCTCGTTCTCCTTATGCCGTAGCCAAGTTATATGCATATTGGATTACGGTCAACTACCGTGAAGCTTATGGTATGCATGCAAGCAATGGTATCCTTTTCAACCATGAATCTCCGTTGCGCGGTGAAACCTTTGTGACACGTAAGATTACACGTGCTGTGAGTAAGATTGTGATGGCAATGCAGGATTGTTTGTTTTTAGGAAACTTGTCGGCTATGCGCGATTGGGGACATGCAAAAGATTATGTGCGCGCCATGCATGCAATCTTGCAGCAAGACGAACCTTCGGATTATGTGATTGCTACCGGAGTTACAACCACTGTGCGTGACTTTGTAATGCTTTCGTTTGCTGAAGTTGGCGTAACGGTTTCGTTCAAAGGAAACGGTGTTGATGAAAAAGGATATATAACAGCTGTCGACGAACATAAATTGGCCAAGGAAGTGGGGGCGGAGTTTGTCGCTGACGTGAAAGCTTTGCTTGGTAAAAGTGTCGTTGAAGTAGATCCTGCATATTTCCGTCCTACGGAGGTGGAGTTGCTGATAGGTGATGCGACAAAGTCCCAGGAGGTACTAGGTTGGACTCCAGAGTATTCGCTCAAAGATCTTGTGGCGGATATGATGAAACATGACGTGAAGCTGATGAAGAAGGAAGAGTACTTGAAGCGCGGCGGTTATAAAACTCTAAACTATTTTGAGTGATGTCGATTGCAAAAGATGCTAAAATATATGTGGCAGGACATCGAGGTTTGGTGGGTTCTGCTATTTGGTCAAACTTGCAAACTAAAGGATATTCGAATCTTGTAGGGTGCTCGTCTGCCGATCTAGACTTGCGTAATATGCTTGAAGTTGATGCTTTTTTTGAGCATGAAAAGCCAGAATATGTTTTTCTAGCGGCAGCAAAGGTGGGCGGTATTGTAGCGAACAATCGTTATCGTGCCGACTTTATCGTCGATAATCTTGCAATTCAGAATAGCGTGATATCGTGTGCGTTTAAACATGGTGTAAAGAAACTGTTGTTTCTAGGAAGCACATGTATTTATCCTCGCGATTGTGCTCAGCCTATGAAAGAGGATGAGTTGCTTACGGGTATACTCGAATATACAAATGAGCCTTATGCAATTGCTAAGATTGCAGGTCTGAAGATGTGTGAGAGTTATAACCTACAATACGGAACGAACTTTATTTCCGTAATGCCTACGAATCTATATGGGCCTAATGATAACTTTGATCTTGAAAAGAGTCATGTGCTTCCAGCTCTGATTCGTAAGATTGTTTTGTCTGATGCCTTGCACAAAGGAGATGAGGCCTTTGTTCGTAAAGACCTTGATGCGCGACCTATCGAAGGAGTATCGGGTAATGCTTCACTTGATGAGATGAAAGCCGTTTTGGCAAAATATGGTGTTGAGGCGGGTAGAGTTGAGATCTGGGGAACCGGGACTCCGCTTCGTGAGTTTTTGTGGAGCGAAGAAATGGCCGATGCTTGTGTGTATATCATGGAGAAAGTTGATTTTTCTGATATTGTAGCTGTTGAGGCGGGTAAGAAGATTGCTCCTTCGGAGTATATTGCACATCAGGTACGTAATACGCATATTAATATTGGTACCGGAAAGGAAATCAGTATCGGAGAATTGGCCGCTTTGATAGCTCATAAAATCAATTACGGAGGCACGCTTCATTTTGATGCCTCAAAACCCGATGGAACCATGCGTAAACTGACTGATGTGACTAAATTGCATCAATTGGGATGGAAGCATAAAATAGAAATTTCGGAGGGTGTGGATAAAATGCTTGCTTGGTATTACAACTCGGTAAACTAGCGAAGCCAACTCCTTTAGATACAAGAAACGCACAGAGATGGTCAATTCCTATTTCTGTGCGTTTCTTGTATATTTTAGTCTAGAGCAAAGATTTGTTTCATCATAACCCATCGCTCGGCAGAGGTGCTTTCCGGTGATGCGTCTTGAAATTTAGCCATGTATATTTCCCATTCTTGCTGACGTGGCAATGTAGATAAACGAGCCATGTCTCGATCCCATTCAAAATCATCTACGGTGTCTACAATCATAAAAAGGGTGTTCTCATGTATGTAAATGTCCATATGTATGATGCCAACTTCTTTGATTCCAGCTTTAATTTCGGGCCATACGTGTTGATGCTCTTCGATGTATTGATTGATTAATTCGCGATTGTCGCGTAGTTTAAGTGTTTGACAATATCTTTTCATTTGCTCAATAATTGGATTTTCTGCTTGCGAATGTACTATATTTAAATAAAAACATTACTTTGGACTGTTATAAAAGTAGAGAGTATGGTCGTAAATGTCGTACGAGTCGCTTTCTTTTTGTAATTTCGCAACTTATTTAATAAAATACCGTATATGAATCATCTTGTAATTATGGCTGGGGGAATAGGTAGTCGTTTTTGGCCTATGAGTACCCCTGATAAACCAAAACAATTTGTAGATGTATTAGGGACTGGTAGAACTTTGATTCAGCTTACTGTAGACCGTTTCAAAAATATTTGTGCACCTGAACAAATCTGGATTGTAACGTCTAAAAATTATATAGAATGGATTCATCAGCAACTTCCCGAGATACCACAGGAGAATATTTTGTTAGAGCCATGTATGCGTAACACAGCTCCATGTATTGCTTATGTGACGTGGAAAATTAAAGAACGAGATCCTAAGGCCAACCTCGTAATCTCTCCTGCCGATCATGTAGTGATGGATACGGAATGCTTTAGACGTGTGATTCGAGAGGGACTAGAGTTTTCGAATGAAGTCGATCGAATTGTAACGGTTGGTATAATGCCGCATCGTCCCGAAACGGGTTATGGATATATCAAGGCTGGAGCGGAAGCGGTACAAGAACACTTCTTCAAGGTGGATGCTTTTAAGGAAAAGCCGAGTAGGGAAGTGGCTCAGCAATATATCGACGAAGGAGGTTATTATTGGAATTCTGGTATTTTTATCTGGAGTGCGAAAACAATAGAGAAGGCTTTTAGAGCCTTTCAGCCTACTTTAGCCTCTGTATTTGATCATATTTCAGGCCGATTTTATACATCAGATGAGCAGCTGTTGGTTGATGAGTATTATCCGCAGTGTGAAAAGATATCCATAGACTATGCGGTAATGGAGCATGCTGATAATATTTATGTGATTCCGGCTTCGTTCGGGTGGTCTGATCTTGGAACATGGGGCTCGCTTTATGAGTTGTCAGGTAAGGATACGACTAAGAATGCGGTTATTGGTGACTCGATTCGTATGATCGATAGTGAGAATTGTATTGTTTCTGTTCCTAATGGTAAGCGTTGTATTCTGGAAGGTCTTGATGGTTATATAGTTGTCGATAATAATAAATCATTATTGATTTGCAAGAAAGAGAACGAACAGCATATAAAAGAATGGATTGAACAATAGGTGCTTTTCATTAAAAAGGATATCCCTTACAATGACACTTTTGCAGTTTAGAAAGAGTTATTGTAAGGGATATTTTATTTGTAGTAATTAAATTTGTTGATCTTGAATCTTGTAATGTATGTATCGATGTTTCATCCATCGATAAGCAAAACAATCTTTGAACGGACCAATCATTCGATTAAACATGTGATATTTTGACTTTCCGGCTATGCGAGGAAAGTGTCTTACAGGAATTTGCTTAATCTGTGCTTCTTGCAACATGATTAAGGCTGGAAGAAAGCGGTGCATACCTGTGAAAAAAGGTATGCGTTTTGCATAATCTGTATGCATTATTTTCAGTGGACATCCGGTATCTTTGATATCATCTCCTGTCATCATTCTTCTAAATCCATTTCCAACCTTGGATGAGAGCTTTTTAATAATACTGTCTTGGCGCATCGCTCGTATCCCCATCACTAGTTGGTGTTGTTGTAAATGTGGTATGAGTATGTTGAAATCAGATGGTGTGGTTTGCAAATCGGCATCAATATATCCTACATATTTAGAGAAAGTATAGTCTATACCGGCTTTCATTGCAGCACTTAATCCCATATTGCGAGAGAGCGAGAGATAAAACATGTTTGTGTGTTTAATGCAAATGTCTTTAATATTATCTAAGCTTCTATCTGTTGATCCATCATTGATATATAGAATGCATGTTTTTATTAGAGCTTGAGAGGTGTAGTTTGCTAGTTCTGTTTCAAGGCGATTCATATTCTCTTCTTCATTGTATATCGGAACAAGAATGCACAATTCATAATTTGCTGTTAGGTTCATGTTGTTTATAGTCTTTAGTCGTTGTTGAAACTTTGGTAAAGTTTATTAATCGTGTCGTTTTGAAATAACAATGATCGAACCAAAAATGATCATGAGTTATAAAAAAAAAAGTGGTTGCCTAGCTTTTAGGCAACCACTTTAGAGTAGTGATGTGTATTTTAATTATTCAGAAATAATGACACGGAAACCAACATTAAATGGTGCTTGCCATGGTTGGAAGTAACGACGTGTCCAAGCTGTAGATTTTGCAGCTCTGTCGCGCCATGATCCACCACATACTGTTTTTTGTCCCGCATATGTAGGATGTTCTGAGCATTCTGATGCTGTCCATTCTGCTACGTTGCCATGCATATCGAATAGACCCCATGGATTGGCTTTGTATTTACCGCCTTCTACAGTGATCAAGTTGCCGTCGTTGCTTTCTTTATCACGAGGAACAAAATCCCAGAATTTGCGCGTAAAGTGTCCGTCAGGAATTGGAACCGTTGGCTCAAGTCCCCATACGGCAAGATTCTTGATGGTGTAATCAGCCATATTCTCATAAGTCGTGTAATCAAGATTGCTTTCACCGTACCACATATCGTTGGCGCTACCGGCACGACAAGCCCACTCCCATTGCTCTTCGGTAGGAAGGGAAATCTTCATGCCAGTTTGCTCGCTAAGCTTTTTACAATATTCATTGGCTTCATCCCAGGTAACACGAATAACCGGTTGTTTTGGTTTGTTTGCAGCCAAGCCCGGAGTTGTATGGTCTTTCCATTGCTCTCCGATATAACGGCTGTCGTGTTGAGGTACAAGTGCTTTGTATTGTTCATTGCTAACTTCCATACTTGCCATCCAGAAGCCTTTGTTGATAGAAACTTCTTTGTGGTTTACAGGTTGTTTGCCTCCCTTATCAACGCCTTTCATATATGAACCTGCCGGTACCCATACGAAATTCATTTGTACACCAGGTGCAACTTCAATCGATTGATTTTGCTTTGGAGCAGAAGCTTGTTGCATTGCTTTTGCTTTATCTGCATCGAAGCTCCATTTTGAAACCTTTTTACTATCTACTTTTGCTGGTTTCACTTTTGCAGGAGTAACCTGTTCTGGCGTGCCTTGCTCTTTAATATAAGTAGCATAGTCTCTAAGTTCTTTTTTCCAGTCAGTAGAAACATTCGCATACTTCTGCATCAATTGTTGGCGACGAGGATATTGCTCGAAAGTAGCTTTGTAGCGACCGGCAATCTCAAAGTCTCCGAAGTAAGGAGCGTTAAAATCGATCCATTGACAAAGTGTTTGCATGTCTTTGTCATTCAACTTTACGTTATTGTGCCCTTTGTTTAGCATTTGAATCAATTCACTGTTTGAAGCATGGTATTCGTATGGTTGCAATACATACAAATCAGCTTCAGGACCTTGGCGATATACATAGGGGTGAATGTTATAGTAGCTATCGTTTAGATGGCGATGCGTTTGGTAATTTCCCCAGCGTACATACTCGGTTTTGTTCTTGTCGGTAAGGTCCATTTGATTTGAGCCATCGTGACAACTGATACAGTATTTGTTAAGGATCGGTTGAATTTCTAGCTCATACGAGAATGGGCGTGTCCCACCTTCCGGTGCAACGATTGCTTTTGGCTTCATGTTTGATGCCGCAACACGTTTTGGAATAGGAATGATGCTTTGGTCTTCGTGGCAACCAACACATGATACGACTTCACCCGGCATGGCTGTAAACCAGCTACGCATCCATTGAATAGCGTTGCCATTTTCATCTAGAGGTTGAAGAGAAACAGGAGTGTTTGCAGGAACTTTGAAGATTGCAGATCCATCTGCTTCAACGTCTACCGTGCCTAGTTCGCGTTTCAAGTCCCATCCGCTTTGTACGCCTAGCGCATCAAAATCGGAAGGAGATTTCAAGTATGCAAACTCGTAAGAGAAGACGCGTAGTTTCTTTACCGTACCACGTGGTACTTTGCGTAAACCTTCTCCTTCATAGATATCTTGAATAAATACGGTTGCCTCTTTATCTTTTAAATTTACTTTGTCAGGAATAACTGGAGGAGTTTGGCGTTTGATTACTGGGATTGGAGTAAGATAGCCATCTCCTTCGGTCTCGGTAATCAGTGTCATGTTGTCAAATACGTCTACCAGATATACACCCCATAAGGCATCTTTGTGAGGTTTAGCAGTAACAACAAAATATTTATCATTGATTGGAAAAGGTCGTGCAAATTGTGGATAAACATTATCAACAAGACGGTCTTTCATTACCGGTTCTACTTTGCGGTTTTTGAAAGGTATTTCTTGTACTACGCCGTCAGCTTCTTTACGACCCTTATTTGGATCAAACACGACAAGTTGTCCAGAACGAGGTACGCCATGGTGCCCCGATACAATACCGACGAACTTATTTCCCGCATTAGGGAGTTGTTGCATGTCATATACACTAGTTGGCCAGAAAGAACCGCTACCATAAAGTGATTTACACTCGGTTCCATCTGGATTGGAATGCATAACGATACGTGTAAAATAGTGGGTAAGGTCGGTGTATTCCCAACGTGTATACATGATTCTACCGTTGTTAAGTACAGTTGGAGACCAGTTTCCGTCTTGGTCGAATGTAATCTTGCGCATCGATTTATCCTTCGGATCATAGATTGCAAGATTCATAATTACACGTTCCCCGTGCTCACAAGGAATACCGTTGTAGCCGATGTTTGTTGTAAACAAAATTCGGCCATCGGGAAGGTAGCACGGATCAGCAAACTCAAGGTCCGGCTCAGGAAAATTTGTAATTACTTTAAGGCTATCGCCACTTAAGTTTACCTCATAAATGTGCCAAGATGGATACTCTTGATTGTAAAAACCATCCAATACGACTGGTTTTGCAGATGCAAAAAGCATTTTATTTGCGTCCCAGTGCATTTGCACATCGGCGATACCTTCTCCATGTTTCGGTTTGAAGATGGTGCGTTTTGTTTGCTTTTGAGCTCTTAGGTCCGAAAGCTCGCAAAGTTCTGCATCATAACCTGTAGGAGGGGTTTCGATGAGTCCCATGTAGTTGCTGAAAGGCATACACATTTTGTTTGCCATTGCAGATCGAGCATCGTCGCCCAGTCCGAATCGTGTAACCACGATTTTATCCATGTCAAGGATTGGGTTAGCTAACGCAATGTTGCGCTGTTTTTCAATAAGTACGACCGCTTCAGCTAAGGCCTTAGTGCTATCTGGTCCGTTGATGCGAGATTTGACACTTTCGAGATTATTTTTGATATACTCCAGCTCTTTTTGTGCTTGAGTAAAATCAAACCCTTCATGTGTTTTCATGTCTTCGATTGCAAGTTGCAATGCTTCTGGGTTTACCCAATTGATACGTTGACGAATGTCTGAGGTAGGAGTGTTCGCCAGCAAAGGTGTAAACGAATTCAGCAAAGCAGTAACTGATACTACTTGTAAAATTGTTCTACGTTTCACGGTAATTTTTTTAGTTAGTAAACTTATCTTATATGTTAGTCGTGTTTAACTTGTAAAAGTAAATGGATTTAAATTAAAAAACAAAATTAATATATGGCTTTGTGAGTTGCAATTTTACAAATTACTTCTTTCTGTATAAAAGAAATTAGAAAGCATTGTGACTTCTGAGATTTGAGAGTCTGCATTCAATTCTCAACTTCAGGCTTTGTGTCGTGTTATAAATTAAAGCAAAATTAGGCGAAGATATTGCCTTGGGCTTCGTTTTTTTGTGATATATTTGTAATTATCGAATTATTCTAGAATATGAAAAAGCTGATTCTTCATACTCTGACTGGGTATATCGCTCTACTTGCTGTGGAATGAGTCAATATAATTTATGAGAAATAACGATGGGTATATTTTTAAATAAAATTGATAGCTACTTTAATAAAACTGAAGGGGACGAATTATTTCTTGCTGATCATAAGCCTTTTATTGACGATTTGGATCGTTGGGTTAGCGTTTGTGGTGCTGCTTTTGATAAAGCTTCTTTTATTAGTGCTGTTTGTACAGGGGATATTTATTTTTTATCTGATTCTTTTTTAGCGTTGACTGGCTATAGTAAAGAAGAAGCCAGTGAATTAGGTGTTAATTTCTTGAAGGAATTGGTACATGCTGAAGATGACGAAATGTTAGGCCAAATTTCTCGTTGTGCATTAACTAATTTAATTAATGAGCATAGAAACAATCGGAATTTATATCATACAATCAGATATAATTTTAGATTGTGGCATAAAGAAGGACGTTGGTTAAATTTAGAGTGTTTTTTATATCCGATATATCAAATCAATGAAAAAGTTCATTTTGCTTTAACTTATGCATCTCCGTCTATGGCAATCCAGCCTGTTTCCTTTCAAATCTATTTTCCACGCGAAAATAAGAGATTTATCTATAATAATAGGTTGAGCAAGTTTATTCTGGAGGAAAAAACCATCTTAAATGATAAAGAATTAAATGTTCTTAAGTTTACGGCATTGGGCAAGAGGGAGTATGAAATAGCTGAAGCAATGGGGGTTGATATAGGGCTGGTGAAATATTATAAAAAATCAGTTCTAAAAAAGCTGTCGGTTTATAGTATGCCAGAAGCTCTTTATTATGCATTGAAGCAAAACCTTTTATAATATTTATCGATGTGATATGACTGAATTTTTCAAGAATTTGCTAATACAAACTCAAAAGTTTAATAATGTACAGTTTGATCTTGATAATATGTACTTTAACTTGGAAATGTTAGCCTGTAATAACTGTAATAAGCAAATTTCAGTTCGTCGTTTTTCGGAAAAGTTGTTTCTGCACTTTATAGCCGATATAAACAAGACTACCGGATTAATTACTCAGTAAAAATTTTCTTTCTATTTTCCATTCTATAGCTTGTGCCCTGAAG
>JBOFPV010000072.1:0-8663 GCA_051660585.1 Tannerellaceae bacterium | reverse complement strand
ATTGTCGCAACCGAGCCCTGATCATGGCCGGACTCTCTCGCATGCGTCCTATATTGATCACATCCATTACCACCATCGTAGCCATGTTTCCACTGGCACTTGGCAACAATGAATACTCGGGCATTATCGGAGCTCCCTTTGCCATCACTGTAATTGGAGGCTTGGCATGTTCTGCTTTGCTTACGCTGATTATGGTTCCAACCGTATGTGTCGGACTCGAAAACAGCATTGCATGGTACAAAACGTTGCACAAGAACATATACATCCTGCATGCACTCCTTTTTGCCGGAGCCATCTGCTACATTTATTTCAACATAAGCGGATTGCTACTCAAATGTGTTTGGTTTGTTGGAGTTACGCTTCTTATCCCGGGAGTAACCTACTTTGTCCTTAACTCCTTGCGCAGAGCCGACAGTAGTTTGATACCCGAGCACAAGTCTATTCACATCAGAGTAGAGAATTTGGTAAAGATCTACGACAGACCATCTTTATTTGTCAGACAATGGCAAAGCGGAATTGTATTGCGTCGTCGCCTCGGACTCACCAACGAGTTTCATTCCATCAAAGACTTCCTCAAAAGCAGTTGGCAGTATGCCTTGTTTGGGTTCTTGGTTTACTTTACCTGGTTCTACCTCGAAAGCACATTCTGGAAATTAGTCTTCTCGATCGTGATCTATCGTTTTATACTTCTGTTTATCGGACAAATCAACGGCTACAGACACTATAAAAACAAGTCGACACGTTGGAGCAGTCGTATTGCAACCATCCTAAAATGGGGATTACCAGTTATCCTTTGCTTCGTCTTCGGAAAACAAACCTATGCAACCGGACTGGCCGTCTTTGCATTACTGGTATGGTATGCTGTATTGCAAATCATCCGTACATCGGAGTTTCTCTATAGCAACAACGTCAACACCGAACGTTTGGAAGGACGCTTTGCCTCCTTCCGAAGCCGCTACTACAAGTTTGTAAAAAGCATTCCGATTATCGGCAAGCGCCACGTTCCCTTCAAGGCCCTTAAAGGAGTCTCGTTTGATATCAAGACAGGGATGTTTGGTTTGCTAGGGCCAAACGGTGCCGGCAAATCAACCTTTATGCGTATCATTACCGGTATTCTGGAGCAAAGCTACGGCACCATTCACATCAATCAGTACAACACAAAAGAGTTTCGGGAAGAGCTACAAGGGCTTATTGGCTTCTTGCCTCAAGAGTTTGGCACCTACGAAAACATGTCTTCATGGGATTTCCTCAACTACGAAGCCATCCTCAAAGGAGTCGTTGATCCGGAAGTACGACAAGAACGTCTCGAATATGTGCTTAAAGCCGTACACATGTACGACCGAAAAGACGCAAAGATCGGTTCATTCTCCGGAGGTATGAAGCAACGTATCGGCATTGCGCTTATCTTGCTCAACCTTCCTCGCATACTTGTTGTGGACGAACCCACGGCCGGACTCGATCCGCGTGAGCGTATTCGTTTCAGAAATCTGCTTGTAGAATTGAGTAAAGAGCGTATCGTAATCTTCTCTACTCACATCATTGAAGACATTGCCAGCTCATGTAATCAGGTAGCCATCATTAACAAAGGCGACCTCAAATACTTTGGTAATCCGCGCGAGATGGTAAACTACGCCCATAATAAAGTTTGGCAGTTCAATATCTCTGCACAGCGATTTGAAGAAGAACTCGACGTAAGCATGGTAGTACATCACATTCAAGAAGGAGATCTTATCAAGGTAAGATACATTTCTGTTGACGTTCCGTACGAAGGAGCGCAGCTTGTAGAACCGAACTTGGAGGATGCATACCTATGCATGCTTAAAAACTTATAAACTCTAGTAATCATGAAAATAAAAGACCTGTTATCTACAGTTGTTCCAATGACCAAATACAACACAGAGATTATCTTTGCCAATAAATTCATTTGGTTTCTGCTGGCATCGTTGGTATTTTACATGCTGACCATGTTCTTAAGTGTTTGGAACAACTCAGAGTTGAACACAGGATTAGTATACGAACTCCTGTTTTTTCCGTCTCTACTCATCGTATTCTACCCCACTTCATTCAGCATTCAGAACGATGAAGACTGCAAGATCCTTGAAATCATCTTCGGCATCCCCAACTACCGATTCAAGGTATGGCTGATCCGATTGGTAATGATCTACATTTTGGTTTATTTGTTACTCATCGTCTTTGCTTTTATCGGATCAATTATGCTCTATGAAGTCAATCCGTTTCAGATTGCCAATAGCATCATGCTGCCGGTCTTGTTTTTAGGAAATCTAGCCTTTATGTTCTCTACCATTATTCGTAGTGGTAGCGGAACATCAATCGTAATGATTGTAGTAGGGCTTGCCTCCTTTTTCATTACCCGCAACGGCATCTTAAAGAATAGCATGTGGGATATCTTTCTCAATCCCTTTAGTGAAATCAGAGACATGAACATGGTTATCTGGCAAGATATCATCTTCAAAAACCGAATGTTTCTTGCTGTAGGCTGTGTGGTTGCTTTGCTTATTGCCATGCAAAACCTGCAAAAACGCGAACGTTTTGTGTAATCACTTTCAAATAATCTTCAACATGAAAAACTATCGTATAGCATCCTTTTGTTTGGCTCTCTTTTGCTATTGCTCCATGCTTGTTGCAAAAGACGTATATCTATTCTCGTATTTTACAGGCAACGGTGAAGACGGTTTGCATTTTGCTTATAGCGAAGACGGATTGCAATGGACGCAGGTTGCCGATGGGAAGAGCTTTCTCACGCCGCAACTTGGTAAAGATAAATTGATGCGCGACCCGAGTATAGTGCAAGGTGAAGACGGCTTGTTTCACATGGTATGGACTACCGGATGGTGGGACAAACATATCGGACATGCTTCGTCGTCCGACTTAATCAATTGGAGTAACCAGCAAATCATCCCGGTTATGGATCATCTTTCCGAAACCAAAAACAGCTGGGCGCCCGAAGTCTTCTACGACTCCAAAAGCAAACTGTATTACATTATCTGGGCATCAACAATACCCGGCATGCATTCGCCCGTTGCCGAGAGTGAGACCGAAAAAGGATTGAATCACAGACAATACTTTGTGACAACGCCAGACTTCGAAACGTTTTCCCCTACGGCGATCTTCTTTAATCCCGACTTTAGTGTCATCGACGGAGCCATCTTACAACAAGGCAACGCGTATTTGTTCTTTGTCAAGAACGAAAACCCCAATCCTCCACAAAAAAACATCCGTGTCACACGTACCCGCGACTTAAAGAAAGGCTTTCCTACCGCAGTCTCGGAACCTATCACAGGCAACTACTGGGCCGAAGGAGCCTCACCTCTGCAAGTAGGGAAATACATCTACGTTTATTTCGATAAATACATGGAAGGAAAATACGGAGCCGTTCGCTCCGGCGACGGCGGGAAAACATGGGAAGACGTATCCGATCAAATCACCTTTCCCAAAGGCACCCGCCACGGCACAGCCTTCAAAGTAGACAAAAAGACCGCACAAAAGCTCCTTCAATAAGAAGATTTACTATCCTATCTCTTGTATCTTCTTTGCACAAAGAAAATACAAGAGATATAGCTATAATAGAATTGCTTAAAGACTAAAATTAGAACCATTACAGCACAACCGGGTTTTACTTGGTATTTACACTAAGGTGGATTTTGAGGAGAGGGTTGCATGAATCCGGAGTGAAGAATTGAAGGTTTTTGCAGGGGTTTTTCATGCTAGATTGAAGAAAATGGCGGATTTTTGAGGTTCAAAAAATGGACTTTTCGAAGGTGCGAAACGCCTCCTAAATGCAGTCCCGACTACAAAATAGCCTTCACAGTGTGGCTTTCGAGTCAAAAGTATGCTTGGTTTGGAAAAAAAGCTTGTTTAGTTCTTGGAAAAACCTCGTTTGGTTGTCGAAAAAAGGTCATTTACTTCTGGCAAAGACCTTGCAAGGTTCTTTCCAATACCATTTTGGATGTTTGCAAAGACTTTTTTCAGTCATAGTGAAGAGTTTCCACACTCACCACGAAGACTTTTTACATTCTCCACGAAGACTATTTTCACTCACCACGGTAACTGAAAACAGTTTTCATTGAAAACGTTTTACGTCTTCGGTGAAAACAATTGGCCTTATCTCGACGAGCGTGCAGCCGCTTTACCAAAGCCCGGCCACCTGCCGCTCCAAGCCACTCAGCCGGAGTTGAGCCAACACAAATTGATTCTCCACCATCGAAACTGCTTTCATTTTGACCGATTGAAAAAAACTTCTCAGTAACGACAAACGATCTACGTTACGCATCACGGGACTTTTCACGACAGGATGTTAGAAAATAAACGATCGCAAATGCTGATCATCTAGCGCCAAAACAAGCTTTTACCCCATAAAAAAGGAGGATAAGCCCGAAAACAAGCCTATCCTCCCCTATTATCAAGATATACAATAAGTCGACCTTAATTTGCAGCAACTCAATTCCATGTAGTCACCATGCGCGAAACCTCGCTCTCTTTGTCGAGCGAATAAAGCTGATGGGCAAAGCCCACTGCTTGCTTCTCTACCGACACGGTAATCTCGTCGTGCAGATAACACTCGCGCATGTATTTGATCTCGATACGTTCCAAGCATTTGCCCGTAGTTTGTTCGAGCGGGACAGCCTCGAGCGCTTCTTCAATATAGCGCATGCTGGTAAGGTGCATGTTGAAATCGATGTCGAACGAGCGCACTTTGAACTTCGAACTAAAGTCGGTTCGCTCGATGGGTTGCAACTTCGCCGGTTTATAGTCGGGAAAAACCGACTCGGGAAGCTGCACAAATCGCTCGGAAGGCAACTCCAGATAAACCGGACGGCGCGTATCTTCGTCGATGATCGACCAGCACGTAGTAGCACGCGCAATGAGTACTCCGTTGTGATACGCCTCAAAGTCGCGGAACCAACGCAAGCCCTTTACGGGGCGCGACCACGTCTCTATCTTCACTTCTCCCCGCCAGTTAGGCATCTTGTCGGTAAGGTAATCGATGCGCAAGTCGGTAAGTACCCACGTGCGACGCTCTTGCTGCAAATCGAAAGTAGCCATTCCCACCTCCTGGCATTCGCGCGAAGAGCAGTCAAACATATAGGAGATCAAAATGTCTTTACGCAATCTGTATTCAGGATCCATATCACAACCGCGCACGGTGTATGAATGTGTGTATTTCTGCATAGATACAATCAATTAGTTTACTTTATACAAGGCTAGAATCTCTCCTTCGTGCAAGGTGCGCACCGAAACTTGTCCGTCTTCGATGAGCGCAAACGTAGCCGGACGTCCCTCTTTGGGCAGTGCGATAGAGCCGGGATTGCAACAAAGCACTTCGTCTTTCTCTTCCAGCATCCACAGGTGTGTATGCCCAAAAAGCATCACGTCGTAGCCGTTGAAACGCGGCAATGCCTTGTCGTTATACATTTGTCCGTGCGTTGCAAAGTAGCGGATACCATTGTCGGCCACTACCGCCGTTTCGCTCATGCACGGGAAGTCGAGCATTATTTGATCTACTTCCGCGTCGCAATTTCCACGAATGGCAATGATGCGATTCGCCACCGAATTGAGCAGCATCGCCGCACCTTTGGGGTCGTGTCCCTCGGGCAACGGATTGCGCGGACCGTGATAAAGAATATCGCCCAAGACGATCAGGAAGTCGCACTTCAGGTTGTCGAAATGCATCAAAGCTTTCTCTACGGCAGTGCGTGAACCGTGAATATCGGAGATGACCATGTATTTCATATACAATTGTTTTAGGATATACGAATCAGACTCTTTTTCTTGATCTGTAACGGCAAAGATACAACGATCAGAGTTTAATTGTAACCGTGCGGTCGGGAGAAATCGTTTTCTTGTATTTGATTTGTCCGCCGCTCGTTACCACAACGTCCAACTTGTCGCCTTTGCGCGCCACATCAATATCAAACTTATTTCCAAACGCGTTTACATTGCGAAGTGCCATCGTGTTCCACTCTTGCGGCAAGCGCGGAGTGAGTTCGAAGGCACGCAGCCCCACGGGACGAATTCCAAACATACCTTCGGTGATGATTCGGCAATACAATCCGCTTTCGGCCGAGAGGTGACGTTGGTTACCTTCGGGCCAAGCTTCGATCGCATACGGCACATGGTCGCCCAGTAGTCGTTTTGCCGAGTAACTTTTCAAATGCTCCATCCCCTTCTCGGTAGCTCCGCAGGCAAACACGCCTCTCAATGCATACAACGTCGATCGGTCCCAAAAGGTTTCGCTTCCCGCTTGGGTGAGCAATCCGTTTTCGGTCCAAAGGCGCGGCGAAAACAGTGCGTCTATCGTCGCGTCTTTGCGGTCGTAAATCCCCACAGTTAGCGGCATGCAAATCCACGATCGCAAGATATCGTTTTCCTTATAGTACTTATAACTGTCGAATCCTTCGATGTCGCCGCCAAAATACGTGTCGATCGCTTTTCGCAACGCGGCAGACTCTTTCTCGTATGCAGCAGTTTCTTTTTTCGGAATGCCGATGTCTTCGCCCAAGCGAGCCGCAGAGATCAGCGCGTCGTAATAGAGCGTCGAGGTGCAAAGATTGGCTTTTCCCGAGGGGAAACGGTTTTCAAGTTCGTCCGAGTCCGAAGCCACGACTCCCTCGCTATTCAAGTTTCGTTTGCAATACTCGAGACACCAACTGATAAGCGGCCAAAGCTGTTGGGCCTCTTTCCGGTCTCCACGGGCCAGCGCATAGCGTGCAGCTCCGTAGGCAATCATGGCTGCGTCGCCGCGATCTCCCGCTCCGCCCCACACATCGATACCTTCGGCAATAATCGAACTAGGCACTTTCGCATAGTCATCATTCATAAATCGGGCAAAGTGCATGTAGGAGTTGAGGGCCGATTCATTCCCTACGCGATTGCCAAGGAAAGGGAAAAACGGATTGATGTACTCGGCCTGGTCGTTTGCCCATATTGCTGCGTAGTACGATTCGCCGCCCGGTCCGTGCATCAGTCCTCCTTTGGTCTGGTAGATACTTTCGGTGCCACGTATTTTGGCAAAGGCAAACATTGCGTTGAGGATTGGGTCGGGCGTGTCGAGCACAAGGTTGCCCCAGTATTCGGACATCAGGTCTTTGCGTTTGCTTAGTTCGTCGGTCGCATTGTATGCTGCAAGGGTTTCGCCTTGCTTTACGGCAGTAAACAGCGCGTCGAAGGTGAGCGCTTCGCCCGGTTGCAGGGTCTTTGTGACACCGTTTACCTTCGAAATCACATCGTATGCCCCGTATACTCCTTTGGTTGCATCCGTTGTTGCGACCGACTCCGTAGCAGGAACTTCTATACTCACGGGGTTATTTCCGGTATTGGTTAAGGTATATTGTTCGCAAAGTGCAGGCTGATCGACCGACGGGAACAGGATGCGTTGCAGTGAAAGTTGCTTGTTATTGGCAAAGGTTAGGGTACTTTGCACCGTCATCTTTCCGTCGAGCGTGATCTCATCTACCCGCTCTTTGACAACCGACATGCGGTCGGCGCAGATCAAATCCAGCACATTCAGATTGAGCCGACGCATCAAACTGGCATGGGTATCGTTTGGTAGGGTGCGCAACAACGGCCACACCATACCGCGACTATAGGCAAAAGAGCTGTCGGCATTTACTCCGTAGCGAAGCACGGTAGATACGCGCAGTCCGCTCATCTCTATGTGATCGTAATGCGGGAGTGCTTGATCGGGATTCCAAACAATGCTGCCCGATTCGGAAAGCTGCCAACGGGTATTTTCTTGCGCCACGACATCGATTCCGAGACTACCCAATGCTGCAAAGAGAGTTATAGCTATTCGTTTTTTTGTAGAAGTGAATTTCATGATTCGATTTTATTTGGTGATTATAAGGCCTTTGAATGATTCAAAAATAGTATTTTAATTTGATTTGCATAATATATATCGTAATTAGGTATAGGGATAATACCTATTAAATGGGCTTAAAGAAGATACTAAGATTGAGTGATTAGGCAAAGAGTAGAGCTTGTAACGATGCCGAGAGAGAGCGTTTGTAAAAAAAGAAACTTTACAATAAGAAAAATGTAATTTTATTAGCAGAAAATCGAGTCTAGCCATCAGGCATTTAGATAATAAAGGCTAGTATTGTTAACAATCATGATGCAAAAAAGTTAAGCAAGCTATTGCAGAATAGAAATTTATTAGTACCTTTGCACCCGCAATCAAGAAACAAATCGAGGTTGCAAACGCTGTAAAAGCAACAACATGTTGGCCCATTCGTCTATCGGTTAGGACGCAAGATTTTCATTCTTGAAAGAGGGGTTCGATTCCCCTATGGGCTACCAAAGCAGTAAAGGTAGCGCCTTTACAAAATAAACAACATGTTGGCCCATTCGTCTATCGGTTAGGACGCAAGATTTTCATTCTTGAAAGAGGGGTTCGATTCCCCTATGGGCTACCAAAACAGTAAGGTAGCAACTTTACAAAACCAACAGCATGTTGGCCCATTCGTCTATCGGTTAGGACGCAAGATTTTCATTCTTGAAAGAGGGGTTCGATTCCCCTATGGGCTACTCAAAGCAGTAAAGGTAACACTTTACACAACCAACAAATATGTTGGCCCATTCGTCTATCGGTTAGGACGCAAGATTTTCATTCTTGAAAGAGGGGTTCGATTCCCCTATGGGCTACT
>JBOFPV010000071.1:0-32271 GCA_051660585.1 Tannerellaceae bacterium | reverse complement strand
AAACGACTATAGCCTCGATTGCAACAATCAGAAAAGGAAGTATTACATTCTCGAAAGTCATAAGAAGTTATTTAATTCTTTTCGCAAAACAAATGAGTCTGAATGTAAGTTTTATAAATAATTAGACATTCTGTTATTTGTAATACGTAAGCAAGGAGGTTAATATGAGATTTATTCATGTTTCTGATTTTCATTACAAGAATGATGAAGATCGGAGTAAGGGTTTTGAAGGAGTAAAAAATTTTTTGATTTCTCTCAAGGAAAAAATGGCTATCGATGCAGTAATAATAACTGGTGATTTAACAGATAGTGGAGATGAAGAAGATTACGAGGATGCTTTAACTAATTTAATAACCCCTCTGAAAGAAAAGTTTAATGGAAAAGTTTTTACTATTCCTGGAAATCATGACTATGCTGGTTGGGGAAACGATAAATGGCCCATTAATAATCCACTTACTGGTTATGAGGAAGAAAAAAAAAATAGTTTCATAAGAAATATTACAAATTATGACGATTATCCCCATGAAGAAATATTTTATAGTTCTACAGGAAAAAAATGTCACTTAATACTTCTAGATTCTGTAAATTGGATACTAAAACATCATGCTACAGGTAGCTTTTATGGACGAGGTAAATTAGGCGATGAACAGCTGGAAAAATTAAGAAATAAAATTAACAGTCTCCAAAAAGATAGAGAGAATGGTGATAAAATTATTGTCGCTGTACACCATAATCCCTTTGAAACTACTGATAAAGTTATGTCCTCTGACCTCCATGAGGTCTTGGATCTGGACTTCTTGAATGGTACTATAAAATGCGATGGAGCAACTTTAACAAATAAAGATGGTAAAGTAATTTTAGATGTAAAAGAAGCTTGTGCTTTTTTAGATGGTTATGAGTTTTTAGATTCGATTGCATATAAGATTGATTGTTTGCTGCTGGGACATGCTGGAGAAGGTCAGAAAGAATATTTTTCAGAAGAAGAGCATTATGGAATTTCAATAATTAATCGAATGAATCTTGAAGGACAACGTCATCCGCTTAAAATAACTTTAATTGATTTAAATCCTGATGAGGCTATTAATAAAATAGGAGTATTTCAGACAGATCAAGATATTGATGGAGTTTTAGACTTTTTTGATCCATTACCACCTTATAACGGAGTTAGATTAAAACCTTATTCTGCACATCTTGTTCCAATTATACATAAGCAAGAAACAATTTACAACAGCCTTGCATCGGGACCAATTATAAAATTTAAAGGTGGAGATGAGGTAACTCTAGTAATTGGTGGAAGTGTAAATATGGATATATATAATGATAGCATTATACCTTGTGATTATACAACTCACGGAACAATATATATTCCTGGAGTGACAGGGGGGGGATTGAAACCGATTAACTCTCTTACACCACTATTTACAGACGGATCTACCGTGACCCTATATTATCGAATTCCTGATTCTATTGATTCTATTGATGATAATAAAAAATATTTACGCTTAGGTTTTTCTGATAGTAATTATAATTCTCATTCATATTTAAATTTAAGAGGAAAGAAAGAGGCTTTTGTATTTGTAAGAATAGATAGACCTTTAAAAAAATCTGTAAATCTTCAGCCACAAGAATATACTTTTTCAAATACTACAATGTTTCCAAATCTAAGCTGGGATTCAGTAGAAGAATCTGATTACTACAAAGTTTGGATTGATTATTCTAAAAATGATGGAAATTATTATTCTGTTTCTAAATGTTTCAAAGTACACTCCACAAACCTGACTTCTATTGAAATTTCAAATGCATTTCAAAACGTAATAATTGACAATAAGTGTAATAATATAAAATTTAGGTGGAATATTGAAGTAATATATAAAGGCTTAGCCATTTCTAAAACACCTTCGCATTCTCAAAGTGAATACGCGTATTTTGAATATAAGCCAGAGCATATTCTTTTAGCTCCAGTTATAATTTTACCCTCAAAAAATGAAAATATTTCTCGAACTGAGTTTTTTATCTCTTGGAATCCTGTTTCTAAAGCTACAAGGTACAAGGTTATTTTAACTGCTTATGTAGGAACACAATTTAAACCTGGTTCGGGAGGACTTATAGAAGTTGACCGTATAATATTAAGAGAATATTATAGGTTGATAAATTTAGGAAGACCACCTGAAACCATAGATTTAGGTGAAATTTTAAAAGATATTTTAAAATCTTCATCAACTGAACCAGTTAAGGTTAAGCCACATAGTCTTGTAGAGATTGAAAGGAAGGACAAATTTGCTGCAATTTTGGAAGTAGAAACATCAACTACAAAGATTGCAGTTAATAAAGTAGACATTTTTGAAAAAATTTTAGCGAAATCAGAACCTAGTTACCGAGATTTTCTAAAAGGATTTTCTGTTTGGGATTCAGATTTACCATTCCATAATTCACCATTATTCATATATGAATCACTCAGAATTAACCTAAAAGTCGAAGCTATTGATGATGACAAAATATATTGTCCAAATAGTTCAGATTCTGTATTCAATATTCCGATAAGGAAAAAGAAACAAATAGGACCTGGAAGATTGCCCGGACCACTTAGATTAGATATACACGGTTAAAGGTTAAGGAATTCTGTTCCGATATAGAAATGTGATCATTTCTATATCTACCCAAGCATTTCCAAGGGACGGTATCATTTTACGTGCTACTGTCCCTTTTCTCATAAACCATCCGCCAAGCAAAACGACTATAGCCTCGATTGCAACAATCAGAAAAGGAAGTATTACATTCTCGAAAGTCATAAGAAGTTATTTAATTCTTTTCGCAAAACAAATGAGTCTGAATGTAAGTTTTATAAATGATTGATGAATAATACTTTTGTTTTATTTATAAAGCGATTACACTATGAAAAAACTACTTCTTTGTATAACCGAGCAGAACAAATATATTGATCTGATAAAATATAGTTATCATTTAGCTCAATATATTAATACAGATCTGGAGCTTGTATTAATACGTCAATCCAGCTTTCAGAGTGCTGATATATCGGCCATTGAAGCTTATAGCCTTGTACTTCCTTTTATACCGATGGATGAAACGGAAAATGAAGTAGCGGGTAGATTTGTAAAAGACTTATTTATAAAGAACGATATTGATTTCTCTGCATTCTCTTTGTCCGAATATGGAGATTTGTTTGATATCTTAGATAAAAAGCTTCGACATGGAGAGTTTGGTATGCTGGTGTTGCCTCGTACAGAGGATGAGGTATACTGGCCGTATGAGGCTTCTCATCTTCAGATCATAGCTGAATTAAAGTGTCCGATCTGGCTTATCGATCCCTCTGCCGAATTTAAACCTTTTGAGAAGGTGATCTATGCATCAAACTACTCAAAATTAGATGAGCAGATGATCAATCGATTTGTGCTTTTAACAAACAAAAAGATTGGAACAATTGAGCTTGCTCATGTTTCTTATACAGATAGTTTTCAAGATAAGATCTTTGCTCTCGGCTTTGAGTCGTATCTGAATAAGCAATTACAGGATATCCATGTCAAAGTAACATATTTACCGGCAGTGGCTTCGCAGGTCAAAATACATGAGGTCTTTCTGATGTATGCACATCAAAATAAAGCAGATTTAATTGTAATTCTGAAACAAGATAAGTCTTTTATAGAGAATCTGGTATATTCATCTTTTACGAAGAAAGCTCTGATTCATGTGCATTGTCCGGTATTTATTCTGCATGAACGAATTATTAGATAAAATAAAAGGGGCGATGAATTCGAATAAAGAATTCATCGCCCCGATTTTTGGATACGATAGCTAGGCTACGTATTGCTTATTTTGTTGCGTGTCTGTAACCTTTTACGCGATCCCAAGCACCACGAGTAAAGTCCGGAATCTCTACAGGAGCCGACTCGTTAGCGATAGAAACAGCTGTAAGTGGAACAAGACAACACCATTCTGCAAGGTCATAAACGTCCATGTCTAAAGGAAGACCGTTTTGCAAACAGTGGATCAAACGGTAGTCCATGATGTAGTCCATACCTCCGTGTCCACCAACTTTCTTAGCAGTTGCTTCTAGTTGGTCGTCTACGATAGGGTGTTTGTATTTTGCCATAAGCTCTTTCTTCAAATCTTCAGAAACGAAGCTGTGTCCGTCTAGAGCTTCATGGTTTTTAGAAGCAACACCATCAGCAAGTTCTGTCAACGCATATCCGCTTGTAGGATATTTGTTAGCAAAACCTTTTGTACCTGTCAATTGATACATGCGGTTGTATGGGCGTGGAGTTGCAACGTTGTGTTGGATGTTCATAGTCTTACCTTTTTCAGTTTTGATCAAAGTAAGCGTGTGGTCACCGTTTTGGAAGTTTTCAGAAACATCTTTGCCTGTCGATTTTTTGATGTACTCAGGGATACAAACTGTTTTTGTTTGCATAGAAACAAGGTAGTTCATTTTGTCTCCGCGGTGCATGTCTAGCAATTGACAAGCTGGGCCGATGCCGTGTGTTGGATATACATCACCAAGGTTGTTGATGTTGTATTCAAGACGCCAGTTGTTCCAATAGTCATTCCAGAATGGCTCAAGGTTATGGATGTAAGCACCTTCAGCGTGAAGTACTTCACCGAATACGCCTTGTTGAGCCATATTCAATGTTGTAAGTTCGAAGAAGTCATATACACAGTTTTCAAGCTGCATACAGTGTTTGCGAGTTTGCTCAGAAGTGTTGATAAGATCCCAGATCTCTTCCATACTCATAGCAGCAGGTACTTCGATTGCAACGTGTTTGCCATCAAGCATCGCTTGTTTACCAATCTTTGCGTGCGAATCCCAAGGAGTAGCCACATAGATTAGGTCAATGTCAGGCATAGCAGTCAGTTGTCTCCAAGCAGCAGTATCACCGTAGAATTCTTTTGCTTTAGGGAAACCTGCGTCAACAAGACGTTTGTTTACTTTTTCAACGCGATCTTGTTCTACGTCACAAAGAGCTACCACTTCAACACCAGGGATGTTTGTCATGCGGTGTACTGCACCTGGACCACGCATACCTAGTCCGATAAAACCAACACGTACTACAGGGATTGGATCCACAGCTAATTGTACAACATCCGTTTGTCCTGCTGGTCGCACAGGTGCAGGCGTTTTGATCATTCTCGAGGTATTTTCTCCCGTTTGTGTGGTAGAAGCAGCACCGCCAACGCATGATGTTAGCGTTACACATGTCAAAAAGCAAGCTGTTAGCGTGCTTGCTTTTGCATACTTAAATAGTTGTTTCATTTGTAAATTATTAAATTGTAGATAGCAAAAAATTCATGGTATTTGCAGTATAAAGAATTGTGTTCGGATCAAACGCCGAAACATTTGATCCGGATACACCGTCTTATTTACTATATTCTTTGTAGAATTCTACTACTGTTTCGATTCCTTTGAAAAACAGGTCTAAAGAGAAGTTTTCGTTAGGAGAGTGGATTGCATCACTTTCAAGGCCAAATCCCATAAGGATAGTCTTAGCTCCCAACACTTTCTCAAATGTTGCAATAATCGGAATACTACCACCTCTTCTTACTGCAAGAGGTTTGCTTCCGAAGGTTGTTTCGTAAGCTTTTTCAGCAGCTTTGTAAGCCGGAAGGTCGATCGGACATACATATCCTTCGCCACCGTGGTGAGGAGTTACCTTCACATCAATACACGCAGGAGCTACTGATTTGATATAATCAATAAACAATTGCATGATTTCTTCGTGCTTTTGGTTTGGAACCAAGCGACACGATACCTTTGCAAAAGCTTTAGACGGAAGTACGGTTTTTGAACCTTCGCCGGTGTAACCACCCCAGATACCGCAAACGTCGAATGTAGGACGCATACCGGTACGTTCAAGAGTAGTAAATCCTTTTTCGCCTTTCAAGGCTTTTACGTTCAACGCTTTCATGTATTCTTCATCGCTGTGAGGAACTTGTGCAAGCATTGCACGTTCTTCGGCAGAAACTTCTTCTACCGCATCATAGAAGTGTGGTATTGTAATACGGCCATCAGCATCTGTAATATTTGCGATCAATTTGCAAAGTTCATTGATTGGGTTTGCCACAGCACCGCCAAAGATACCTGAGTGAAGATCTTTGTTAGGGCCGGTTACTTCAATTTGCCAGTAAGCTAATCCGCGTAGGCCAGTCGTAATCGAAGGCATATCGGCACCAACCATACTTGTATCTGATACTAAAATAACGTCACATTTAAGAAGGTCTTTGTTTGCTTCGCAGAATGCTTCCAAGCTAGGAGAACCAATTTCTTCTTCACCTTCAAACAAAAACTTAACGTTGCATTTAACCAAGTCGTGTTTCAAAGCTGTTTCAAAACCTTTTACTTGGATCATGCCTTGTCCTTTATCGTCGTCGGCACCACGAGCCCAGATAAAGCCATCTTTGATAACCGGTTCGAATGGGTCTGAATTCCATAATTCGAAAGGTTCGGCTGGCATTACATCGTAGTGTGAATATACCAATACGGTAGGAGCTGCAGGGTCTACAATTTTCTCACCGTATACAACCGGATTGCCTGAGGTTTCCATTACAACTGCTTTGTCTGCGCCGGCTGCTAGCAATTGCTTTGTCCATTCGTTTGCAGCAGCATACATGTCAGCTTTGTGTTCAGCTTTGGCACTTACCGAAGGGATGCGAATTAGTTGAAATAACTCTTCCAGAAAACGGTCTCCGTTTGTTTGAATATATTGTTTAATTGGCATAGTCTTATATTGTTTAGTCGTTATGCTGCAAATAAACGAATTTTTGTAGAGAAATGAAAGACTTTTTTAAGTATTGGAACATGATTTTTCTCAGAATATAAATAAATGTGGTTTTTTGATTGTAGATTTAATAAAAAACAGTCTAAGCAATGACAACTTAATTGCATTACATTGGTTTTGTCAATAACAAACCAGATAGAATTATGAAATACTATTTCTCAAAAGAGCTTAATGCTTCGTTTGATGAGGCAAAGCAAAAGGTGCTAGCGGCGTTGAAACAAGAAGGTTTTGGAGTTATTAGTGAAATTGACATTCAGCAAAAGTTGAAAGAAAAGCTGGGTGAGTCGATGAAGAAGTATGTGATCTTAGGGGCTTGTAGTCCGCAACATGCTTTCAAAGCATTGCAAATCGATCCACACTTGGGTGTATTACTACCATGCAATGTGGTTGTACGTGAAGTGGAGGATAACTTAATAGAGGTGTCGGCTGTGAATCCTCTTGTATCTATGAATGTAGTAGAGAATGATAAGTTGAATGAAATAGCCGATCAGGTTAATAACAAACTAAGTTGGGTTATCGATAATTTATAAGAAATAGATCTTGGTTATTTATATGTGTTTAATAAAGAAAGAGCGTAATCCTATAGCGAATTACGCTCTTTCTGATTTAGTTGTTGATTATAGAAGATTCCATTTCTTCAGATCGCTTTCAACATCGGAGATGGTTCCGATTCCGAAGTTCTGAATAAGAACGTTTCTTACATTTGGAGAAAGAAAAGCAGGTAGTGTAGGGCCGAGATTGATGTTTTTAACTCCAAGGTGAAGTAATGCAAGAAGTACGATTACAGCTTTTTGCTCATACCATGCAATATTATATACGATAGGAAGTTGATTGATGTCTTCCAGTTCGAAAACCTCTTTAAGCTTTAAAGCAATTAAAGCCAAAGAATAACTGTCGTTGCATTGTCCGGCATCGAGCAAGCGAGGGATACCATTGATATCGCCCAGATTCAGTTTATTGTATCTGTATTTAGCACATCCGGCAGTAAGGATTACCGTGTCGTTTGGTAGCTGTTGAGCAAAATCCGTATAATAACCACGAGAATTCATTCTGCCATCACAGCCTGCCATTACTACAAACTTGCGAATTGCTCCACTTTTCACTGCATCTACAACCTCACCGGCCAAAGCCAATACTTGAGCGTGAGCAAAACCGCCGATAATTTCACCGGTTTCGATTTCGGTAGGAGCTTGGCAACGTTTAGCATGCTCAATGATTTGAGAGAAATCTTTTGCTTTTCCAGCCTCACGAGCAGGAATGTGCTTGCAGCCCGGATAACCGGATGATCCGGTAGTATAGATACGATCTCTATAGGTTGCGCTTTCGGTAGGCGGAACAATACAGTTTGTCGTAAATAAGATAGGCCCGTTGAACGTTGTGAAATCTTCGCGTTGTTTCCACCATGCACTTCCGTAGTTGCCTACAAAGTGGTTATATTGCTTGAATTTAGGGTAGTAGTGAGCCGGAAGCATTTCACTGTGCGTATACACATCGATACCAGTCCCTTGGGTTTGTTCCAATAATTCTTCGATGTCTTTGAGGTCATGTCCACTGATTAGGATAGCCGGATTGTTACGTACACCTATGTTAACTTTGGTAATTTCCGGGTTACCATATCGAGAGGTATTTGCTTCGTCGAGTAAAGCCATTCCTTTTACGCCATATTCTCCGGTTTTCAAAACAAGACCAATCAAAGCATCTGCCGAGATCTCTTTTCTTGATATTTCGGAAATAGCCTCTTGCATGAAAACATATATATCCGTGTTTTCTTTATCAAGGTTGTAGGCATGCTCAACATATGCAGCCAGACCTTTGATTCCATAGATCACTAGTTCCTTTAGTGAGCGGATATCTTCATTGCTAATTTCTGTAATTGCTTTGTAGGGAGCATATGCTTCAAGCACTGTATCAAATGCTTCTTTACTGTAAAAGTCAGATGCTTTATTATTGAGCTTATCGAGATATTCTTCTGCTTTAGTGATTTTATTTAAGATCGCTTGTTTGTCAAAGTTGGCATTGGTAATGGTAGCGAATAAAGCATCCACTATAAAGTGATTTACTTCATCACAGATGGTGGCTCCATTGCCTCTAAACAAGGTAGTTCGTATAGATATTTCTTTTACCAGATAAAGAAGTTTATCCATTTCGGCCGATAAAGTTTCATCTTTACCACATACTCCTTTGATGGTGCAACCGGTACCTTTGGCTGCCTCCTGACACTGAAAACAGAACATTGACATATTTTCTATCGTTTTATTGTTGTTGTCTTATTATCTTGTTTACTGAGGCAAAGGTATCGTGTCGTTTTTCGCTAGTCTGTAACCTATGTTACAAGAATTCGTTTTTCTGTAAAAAAGATTTCACGTCGAAGTTTCCTTCTTGATTCAACCGAAACGTTTATTGATTGTTTACTATAAGGATTGAGTGAATTTTAATGAATAATCTGCTAGATAAATAAATTATGCGAAAGTTTATAGTATTCATATTGATATTAGTTTCTGTTGGCAACGAAGTCATAGCTTCCTCGCAAGAGCAAGTTGCGCAGCAACGTAAAAAAGTAGGCCTCGTATTGGGTGGCGGTGGTGCGAAAGGTGCTGCACATATTGGCGTTCTTAAAGTGATTGAAGATGCCGGTATTCCGGTAGATTATATAGCAGGTACTAGTATTGGAGCTATTGTGGGAGGTCTTTATTCAATAGGTTATGATGCTGAATCGCTCGATAGTCTTGTTAATAGTTTAGATTGGTCGTATTTATTGAGCAATAATGCACCTCAGGGATATCGTTCGTTTCGAGCTCGAGATGTAGAAGGAAAATACTTACTAAGCATTCCTTATAGTTTAAAAAAGAAGAATGAGATACCGGCCGGACTTATTAGTGGCCAAAATATATTGAATTTGTTTTCCGGGCTTACGATCGGCTATCAGCATATGGATTCTTTTAGTGACTTACCTACTCCTTTTAATTGTGTAGCAACTGATTTAGTCAGCGAAGATTATGTGGTTTTGGATAAAGGGTCTTTGCCTTTGTCTATGCGATCGAGCATGTCTATTCCGGGCGTATTCTTACCGGTAAAGCTCGATAGTATGGTGCTTGTAGACGGTGGTGTGATTAATAATTTTCCATCCAATGTAGCTCGAGATATGGGGGCTGATATATTAATTGGAGTTGATTTGTCAACAGGTAAAACACCAACCTCACAGCTCACGACATTAATGGGCTTGATCAATACGCTTACTGATATTACCGGGAAAAACGAATATGAAAAGAATAAAAGAGATCTAGACTTGTATCTTAATCCTGACTTGAAAGGTTTTCAAACAATGGATTTTAATAGACAAGCAATGGACTCTATGTATCAAAGAGGTGTTGAGGCGGCTCGTGCACATTGGGGTGATTTGATGAAAATAAAGAAAGAAATCTATGGTGACTCCGCAGATCTAGTAAAGACGAAGCCGAGAGAATTGAAGCATATAACCAAAGCTGATACACTGCATCTTGGAGAAATTACAATACTTGGAGTTTCTGATAAAACAAAAAAATATTTGCGCGAAAAGATAAAACTCAAAAAACACACCAAAATAACACTCAAGAATATTGATGAGGCGATAGCTATCTTGGATGGTATGGATATATTTAGCAGTGTTACATATCAATTGTCTGATTCTACTCCATATCATCTAACATTTACATTGGTGGAGCAAGCGCTAAACCAATTAAATGTTGGTTTTCGTTTCGATTCGGAAGAGATGGCTTCTATCTTGTTAAACACGACCTTCTATGAGAATTTCTTTAAAGGTTCTAAGTTGTCGACTACAATCCGATTAAATATTAGTCCATATGTTGCATTTAACTATGAATGGCGACCTAATTTTAATAGTAAGTTTGCAATGGCATATAAAATTGGTTATGATAATTACAATCTTTACAATGGTAGTCATAAGGTAGATGTTGTGAGTTATTTATGGCAACAAGGGGAGTTTAAGTACGGAGTCTTATTAAAGAATTGGGAGCTAGAAGCAGGGCTTCGATGGGATTTCTTCGGTAATTCAAGTGATTTATATAACCCCAATTACAATCCGATAGGTATTGAACCCGATTCTTATTTTAATTATTTCGTAACTTTAGGATTAAACTCTTTGGATAATATTTACTATCCGACAAAAGGTGTATTAGCTCATTTGAAAGGGGAATTAATCACAACTAATTTTGTAAAATGTCATGATAATGCACCAATTGGTGCTATTTCGGCCGACTTTCTATATCCGGTAAAACTTGCGAAAAAACTATATCTCTTACCTGGTTTCTCAGGGCGTATTCTTGTAGGAGGAGGAAGTGTGCCTCCAATCTATCAAAACTATGCAGGGGGGAATGTAAATGCTCGATATATGAGCCAGCAGATTGCAATGCCGGGTGTACGCAATGTGCAAGTGTTTGATAACTCATTGATGATGCTAAAACTTGGTTTTAGATATAATATCTTTAAGAAGCAGTATTTGTCGATAGGTGGTATTTATGCAAAAAACTCAGATTCGGTAAGCTCTATTTATCAAGGAGATGATATCTGGTGTGCAAGTGCTCAATATAGCTATGATACGCCGCTTGGCCCTGTCAGCGGTGAAATCAATTATTCGAACAGAGATAAACGTGTAGGATTATACTTTAATTTTGGGTATAATTTCTAGATAATATTTACATTTGTTTCTTAAATGATGCGATATGAGTTATCCAAGCCTATTGAAGTGTCCTATCTTTTATGGAATGAAAGATAATGATGTGTTTGATATGATAGAATCTTCACATGCTCGAGAAAAGGTGTTTCCGGAAAAAGCGATAGTAGCTTTGCAGGGAGAGGTTTGCAATAACCTCATGATTGTTTTGGAAGGAAGTGTGCAAGGAGAAATGATTGATAATACGGGAAAGCTCATTGTTATTGATCAAATACATGCTCCCAATCCGATTGCTCATGCATTCTTGTATGCCGATAATCATGAGTTTCCTGTCAATATTGTGGCAACCTCAGAAACAAAGATTCTTTATTTTGAAAGAGATGCTTTTGTGAAGCTACTGCAGCAAAACGCTACGCTACTAATGAATTTCTTACGTATCATATCTAATACGACACGTTTTCTTTCTCAGAAACTTCAATTTCATGTTTTTAAAACGATTAAGAGTAAAATTGCTGCTTATTTCATAAAGAAGTATAATCCGGAAAATGGAAGGGTATATCTGCTCGACGAAACGCAACAAGAACTGGCCGATCGTTTTGGTGTAGCTCGTCCATCTTTGGCTAGAGCTATAGGTGAAATGGTCAAGGATGGAGTGATAGTGATGGAGCAGAAGCAAATGAAGGTAATAGACGTGAAGTTGCTGAAAGAAATTGCTGGAAGCTAAAAATTATGCTCTGCTAACTCTTATTGCATAAAGAAACGAATCGATTCAATTCAATATATTTTATATCATGAAAAACGTATGTTTAACAACTGTTCTTTTTCTTATTTGTGTGCAAATGATAGCAGCAAAGAGTAAGAATTTAAACCTTGTTTTTATTGGCAATAGTATTACAGCCGGAGCTTTGATAGATGCTCCGGAGCAAAATGCGCCCCCGGCTCGAGTGGTCAGTAAATTGAGTCAACAGTCGATGTATGACAACGTAGGTTTTGTAAATTGTGGAGTTAGTGGTTGTACAACGGTAGACTATTTGCCGGCAATGAATACCCTATTTCCAAAAATGATAACAGCTGTAAGTTCTATGGAGGCAAAAGATGCAGATCTTGTCTTTTCAATTATGCTGGGAACAAACGATAGTGCGATCAAAGGGCCTACCGGATCTCCCGTGTTGCCACAGCAATACAGAACAAACATGAAAGTAATTATCCATGCATTGCTCAATAGGTATCCTAAAGCAATAATTGTTTTGAATCGTCCGCTTTGGTATAGTCCCAATACATACAATGGAGCCATGTACTTGGAAGAGGGGCTTTCTCGATTGAATACGTATTGGACAGAACTACAAACATTGCAACAAGAGTTTGTATCGGAAGGTATTACGAACGTGTACTTAGGGGATGATGATGCTTATAGTTACTTCAAAGAAAATCATAAGTCTGATTTTGTTGCAGAGCAAGGAAATGCCGGAACGTTCTATTTGCATCCCAATACCAAAGGTGCAGATGTGTTAGCTGCATTTTGGCTTTCTGCAATACAACGAGTTTTAAATAGTAAAAAATAGAAATATGAGAATGCTTATCAAGTTTACAAAGCTGTTTGTTTTGATTGGTTGCGCCGTTGTAGGTATGGTACTTGCTGGTTGTAATAAAAAAAAGGAAACCAAAAAAGAGCTTTTTGAAAGGACCTTAGACGCTAATGTGGCAGCATGCGCAGAACTTACTACTCAGCATGGTAATGTAGATACCGCTGTAGCTCGATCTTTTTGCAAATGTATGCTCACAAAGTGTTTTGAAATCGATAGTAACTTTGTCATGCTTAAAAGCTCCGAAGTTCCGGCATTTGTAAAAAAACACGAAGATGCATTGGAGGGATGTAATGCGATTTTACTAAAACATCTATATCCAGGTCAGAAGTAACTCTATTTAACGCAATTCGTCAATCAAATTAGGCTCTGCTGTGTTTAATAAGAAAATACTTACAGTATGAGTTGGATATTATACATTATTATTGGTATTGTTGCCGGTTTTTTAGCAGGCAAAATAATGCGTGGCGGAGGGTTTGGACTTATCATTAACTTGATAGTCGGTATTATCGGTGGTGTACTTGGTGGTTGGATATTTGGCCTTTTCGGGCTTGCCTCTACAAGTATTATTGGAAGTTTGATAACATCAGTAATTGGAGCAATCGTTCTATTATGGATTATATCATTCTTTAGCAGTAAAAAGAGTGTGAAGTAAATATTTAATGAATCGGGATATGTTTGGTGTTTTCGAATATATCCCGATTTTTATTTATAGTATATTTCGTTGGAGTGCCGTAAATATAGCACTCGGCATATTGGAAACATTAAGCTTCTTCATAATGCTTTTCTTGTAATATTTAACTAGATTAATATCTAAATCAAGTTTTGCCGCAATATTATATTCTCGTGTACCTTGAGCAATATGACGTAAAATCTCCACTTCAATTTCTTTTAAGTTGGTATGGCCTATATACTCAAATTTATTTACCTCCTTATTATATTCATATACTTTATCATCATTGAGATAATGCATAATAACCCTCGGTTCCGTAATTGGGTTTTGAGATTTGTGAATGATACCATAAAATAAAGAAGGTCTACCTTTTGATGTGAACTCTGAAGGTATAATTGTTGATACGATAGGTATTTCTACTTTATTTTTAGGGCAGAGGTTATACTGATATTGAATACACAGATTGTGTCTGTTGTTTTTATTTTTACTCCAGATATCATTCGCGATACTCGCTACATGTGCTTTTAGTAAAAACTCCGCGTGATCGCCGGCAATGGTTTCATTTAGTATCTTTGCTTGTGAAATTTGAACATCATCCTTCGAATATCCAATAAGATCAAGGTATGATTGAGATAAGCAAAAAATCTGTTTGCCATATCTATCTATCAAATATGCAGGTGTATTCGATAGTTTAGATATTAAAATAAAGCGTCTAACGAGTTCTTCTTTTTGGAACTTCGTAAGGTGGTATTCGTCAGAATTGAGTATTTCCGACATCTCAAAGATTAAATCAGACATCGTTGAGTAGGTTAATGATTTTCGCTGCAAAGGTACTGTATTTAAATAAAGTATACAATCAGAATGCTATGAGTTTTGGATATAGCTTGATATTACACTATTTTGCAAGCTTCATCGTTTGGTTCTTTTTCTAAAATCAACTAATTTTGGTTCTTTCTACATCTGCGAAACCATTTTGTGAGCAGACCGGAGTAGAATAGATGCGTAAAAAAGAATAACCCTTATATAATGTATATTTTTTCCTCCATACGAGAGTTGATCAGAGCTCTGGATATAGGACGAGAGTTGCTTGGCGATATGTTTGAGAAACGTAAGTCGGCAGCCTATTTCTATGAAAAGGCACTTCAGCACGTTTCGCAAGAAAGACTCGACAACTTAATCAGCAAGGAGATCATCAGACGCAACGGTCAGTATATTGAGCTAGACGACCGTTTTCTGCAATTCTTCGAGCAATTTCTCGATGTAAACGAAGAGATCAACGTTTCATACATTCAGGAAAGTATCTTGTTCGTTAAGCAAAATATACTTTTCTACAAACAAGAACGTAACGAAATCCGTCAATACAACTACCTGCGTACTATAAAATCGGCCTTGCGTCGGCTCGAGCGTACAGCAGTGCGCTACATTATGGACATTCAGCGCAATGTAGATAACACCTTCAAGACTGAGCCCAACTTTAAGATTAAAGTAGCAAAGCTAGAAGACTATGCTCGTAAACGAGACGACCTACAAGTGCTTATTGAGCATGTAGAACACCTCATCACGGTAGAAGAGGCCGACTTCTTGCGAAAGGCAATGGATGATGAGCTGAAAGAGATCTGTCTCGAACTACGAGAGGCTCTCAATCAAACCCGTCATAACCTCATCGAGGTACAAAAGCAGATCATCGAATACCTCAACCGGATTAAGTATCAAAGCAAAGTGCTTGAGAAGATCCGTCAGATCAAATACCTCAAAGATCAAGTAGAGTTGCAAAGTCGCTCTAATATTTGCGATGTGCTTGAAGGTAGAAGCGATGTGGTGTTTGAACCGAATCCGGCTTATCCGCTCAAACTTTCGCTCGATTATTTACAAACCGACGAAGTACTTCCGCTATTACGTAAATTATCGGCAGAGCAACGTAAAGGGGCTAAGATAGAAGCTCCGCAAGCCGGCAAGATCGATATGGATTACCTCGAAGATGGCACAGAATCCACTCCGATGGTCAATCCCGAAGTTTTGAAAAAAGCCTTCGTAAAAGGAGATCAACACCTGTATCAGTTTTTACAGGAATACAACTATCCGTTCGATGCCGTAAAAGAAGACCGTATCAAGATCTTCTGTCAGCTGATTGCTCTGTATGATAGCGAATTTGACGTGAGCGACGCCTATGAGCGCGACGGCGATATCGAGTATGTAATCGTTTATCCGAAAAAAAAGTAGTATGAATTTACCGAAACAAACGGGCGATATATTTGAAGAACTGAGCAAAGGCCGCTTTATCAGTTCGAATAGCATGGATCAGACAACGCGCATGTTGTTTGATATCATCGACGAAAACTATCAGGAACTATACGACTATTTCCTGCACATTGGCTTTAAACTCGAGCAAGGACAGGAGTATTTCTACTTCTCGCGCAATGAGTCGAAGACCAATCTAGAACGTAAACTCGAGCAAGCCTATAAATGGATCGACATTGTAGACTTCCTCAAAACCTTCAACGATTCGTTTGGGGTAGGATCTCGCTTCTCTGCATCAGACTTGGAAGTGAAACTACAGATGGATGTGACGTTCAAGATGAAACTCAACGCACTTCGCCGTACTGTACGTGGCGAATCGCATCGTGAGATTATTGAAAACATCCTTACCGAAATGTGCAAAGACCGATTCTTTGAATTGGAAAACAGTATCACGGGTACCTACAAAGTATTGGCTTCTTTCAAGTACCTCGAAGACCTGATTATGAGTATTAACATCCCCGAAGAAATTCAAAATGAGATACCTGAATAAAGTCGTATTTATCAATAGTGCGGCTATTAAATATGCTGAAATCCTACTCGACGGAAATGTACACCTTATCGGTACCCAAGGGGTCGGTAAAAGTACCATTCTGCGTTCGGTGCTTTTCTTTTACAATGCCGACTCATTAAAGCTCGGTATCGCAAAAGAGAAGAAGAACTATCAGGAATATTACCTCCCTTATACCGATTCGTATATCGTGTATGAGGTGAAAAGTGAAGATTCGGCTTTTTGCGTAATGACCTTCCGTTCGCAAGGACGCGTAGGTTTCCGCTTTATCGACTCTCCATTCCGAAAAGAAATCTTTATCAACGAAGATAATGTGGCGTACAACGACTGGTGGCAAATCAAGTCAGTACTCGACAAACTCGACATTTTCTATAGTCACAAGCTCGATACACTCGAAGAATACCGTGATATTCTGTACGGAAACTATGTAGCTCGCAAAGAGTACAAGCGCTTTGCTTTGCTCGAGAGTGCCCAGTATCAGAACATTCCGCGTACCATTCAGAACGTGTTTCTTAACTCAAAACTAGAGGCTGAGTTTATCAAACAAACCATCATCCTATCGCTCGAAGACGAAGACAAGCAGATTCGTCTCGACAACTACAAGCATCACTTGAAAGACTTTGATACGCACCTGCGCGATATCAAGACTTTCCGCGACAAAGCCGTAACGCTGCAAGCCGAAGAGGTAACACGTTATCGTGCCGAGATAGGAGCAATGCGCATGGACGAAAAGGAGATGGCTTACCGCTTGGCTTGGGCTGTAGATTCGAACAAAAACCGCCTGCCAAAACTAGAGAAGGAAGTCTTGACGTTGAAGCACGAAGAGGAGAAGACCAATCGCCGTATCGACGAGATCACGGCACGCTCGGGCAATGCCCTGGGTAAGATCAAAGGTCGCCTTTCGGTGGTAGATAGTAAAATACACGAGGCTCGTCAAAAAGAGCAAGTCTATAAAGAGAAAGACATCGACTCGATTAGCAAACGAGTAGAGCAAAAGTCGGTCGTGATGCAAGAGCAAACGCACTTGAAGAATGAGCGTGATTTGCTGCAAACCGAATTCAAGAGCGTATCGCAAAAATATGAAGCACTGCTGGGCGAACTCGAGAATCAGAAGAGTGCTTTTGAAAATGAAAATCAAAAGACACGTCTGCAAATTCAGAGCGAGCAAAACGAGCAGCGCGAACGTATGCGCAAGGAGTGCGACAAGCTGATCGACGAGTCGGTAGAGCAGCACAACGACATGCTTAAACTTGCCGAGCAGGAGCTTAACGAAAAGCGAGAAAAGCAACAACAAGCTCAAATCGCGAAAGCAAATGCCGGACATGTGCGTCACTTCGAAAAAGAGATTGAAGCCCTAAAAGAACAGATCTCCGAGCATAAGAATCGTAGCATACAAGCCAAGAATGGTATCGAGCATGCACGTCGACAAGCAGATATGCTTCAAAAGCAATGGGACAATGAGCAGCGTATGCTCGAGAAAGAGACCAAACGTGAGAAAGAGCACCTGAACGAATCGATCGGGCAACTCAAGCCTCAGGTTGCAGCTATCGATCAAAAGCTCGAAAGCACGCACGACTCGTTTTACGGTTGGCTCAACGACAACATTCCCGGTTGGGAGCATTCTATCGGTAAGGTTTGTGATGAACAAGTCCTGTTCCGCAAAGACTTGGCCCCGAAATTAGCTGCTGAGTCATTGACCAACAACTTCTTCGGTCTCGAGATCGAGATGGAGAGCTTGGAGCAGAAGGTAAAGAGCGCGACCGATTATGCTCGTGAAAAGCAAGCAATACAAGATAAAATAGAAGCCCTTCGCTTGGCACTAGATGACGCAGATAAGCGTTTCGCTGCCGAAGAAGAAGCCCTACGTAACAAGTTCCGCCCACAGGTACGTGACCTGAAAGAGCAGGTTAGGGTAGAGGAATATCAACTCGAACAAGCCGAACGTCTTGTACGTGAGAAAACCGTAGAGCTTGAAGACCTGCGTCGTAATGCACAGAGCAAGCTGCAAGAGCAACTTGAGGAAGTGTCGAAAGCAGCTGAATTGGCTCGTAAAGAGGTTGAGGCGGCTACTTCTAGGCTCGAAGCGGTACGCAAAGAAATCAAGGAGCAAAGCAAACACATCGAGCACGATTTGCGTCGCAAAAGCGAAGAGCTGCAAGCGCAATCTGCTGCTCGCATAGCCGAACTAAAAGAGGCACTCGATCAGTACCTCGTAAAATACGCGACTCGTAAGAAGGAACTTGAGAACGAAAAGCTCAGCGACTTGTCGGGTAGTGGTGCCAATGTAGACCGTATCGATGCCATTGCCAAGCAGTTGAAGAAGTTGGAGCAGGAGTTGGTCTTCATCGAAGAAAACACCGAACTTGTGGTGATTTACAAGAAAGACAAGCAAGACTTGATCGATCGTTTGCCCGATTTTCGTAACGAAAAGAAACTCTACGAGCAGAAGATTGCACAAGAAGCCGAAGCTTTCCGCTTGAAAAAAGATGTGTTGGTGGCTCAGCTTGAGCAAACCAAACTCAAACTATCAGAGTGTACCTCTCAGATCAAGTCGATACAGGAAGATGCCAAAGAGTATGAGCGTTTTGCAACGTACGAGTGCTATCAGGAGATGAAGGAATGGTTGGTGGAGTTGCGTTCGGGATTCGAGACAGAAGAGGCTCCGAAGGTGCTTATTGCCAAGTTGATGGACAAGCACTACGCGCTGGAGCGTAAGGTGACTGACCTCAAAGCTGCCGTGGCCAAGTTCTTGGGCAACTTCTCGGAGCGTAACCTGTTTAGCTTCCGTACCAACCTGATGTACGATGCCGACTTTATCGACTTCGCAGCCGAACTGGCCGACTTCGTTGAAGAGGATAAAATCACGAAGTTTGAAGAAGAGGTGTATAGCCGCTTTGCGTCGATCATTCAATTGATAGGTAAAGAAACGGACGAACTTACTTCTCGTGAAGGAGAGATTCAGAGCATTATCTCTCGTATCAACCGCGACTTTGATGCCAAGCGCGACGTGGGTAGCGGTATCATTCGAAAGATCGAGCTTCGTAGAGATGATAGCATGAACCCCGTTGTGAGTATCTTGAAAGAGATCAAAAGCTTCAACGACGAGTTTGCTCATTCATTGGGCGAGGCCAACTTGTTTGGTGCGCCAAATAAGCTCGAAGTAAATGCGAAAGCAATCGATTACCTGCGTATCCTGAGCAAGGAGATTGATAAGTACAAGAAAGAGTGTATTTCGTTGTCTGATTCGTTCGAACTCAAATTCCGTGTCGTGGAGAATACCAACGATACCGGTTGGGTCGAAAAACTATCTAACGTAGGTTCTGAGGGTACCGATATCTTGGTGAAAGCGATGATCAATATCATGCTGCTCAATGTGTTTAAAGAAAACGTGTCGAACCGTTTCAAAGACTTTAAACTGCACTGTATGATGGATGAGATCGGTAAGCTTCACCCAAACAATATCAAGGGTATCTTGCGCTTTGCCAACGATCGCAACATCTTGCTGATCAATGGATCGCCTACCGAAAATAATCCGCTTGCCTACAAGCACATCTTCAAGCTTGAGAAAGATGCCAACAGCGTTACCCGCATCAAGCGTCTACTTACCAACTACGAAGAGATCTAAGATGATTTATCCTCTGTTTGGCGATAAAAACCAAACAGACTTTATATAAAAAGCAAGCTTACTTTTTCACAGAAGTAAGCTTGCTTTTTTTGTAAACCATGCATGGTTTTTTTAAGAACCTTTCGATCCGCGGCTGCAGGACCGAAAGGCTTATGGCATAAAAGCAATTAGTCGCTTTTATCCTCCCATTATTTCAGTAAGTTTGATGCCCCATCCCGGAGGTTTACCTTCATTTTGATTTACATTGTCTGCCATAATCTACTGTATTAGTAATTCAAAACAGGGAAGTCTTAATAGCATAGCTATATAAGATAAAACAAACGATATATCCAGAAAGATTCAAAATGTACAAAAAAAAAGAACAATCAAAGAAGCTAGACTTTCTTACGATTGTTCTTTAAATAAGTGGAAGTAAAATATGAAATACTCTTTTCTTTTTGAAAGAAATAGATGATTACTGTGTTGATATATAGTAATCTGTATAATGTAAACAATGAAATGAATCTACATGTTCTGTAGCTGTGCTAAATAGTTTATTGTAACTTCTTTTTTTTTGGTAATCACTAGGAAAATGAAATAAAAAAAGCATCGAAACAAACGTTTCGATGCTTTTCTGAGTATAAGTGATGTCTGTTAATATTTATAAAGTAATCGTGTTATTTATCAGCATTTAGTTTCATGCCAAGATCAAATTTTGTACAAACAGTCAAAGCTTCTTTAAATTCTGGTAAAATAGTTTTTACCATACCAAGCATTGGGTTTGAGTTTGGATCTAAACCATCCACCAATTCGATGATGATATCCATCATTGGAAGCATTTGATCTTTTGTTACGTATGCAAGTAATTGTTTTTCTCCACTCTCTAAATCTGTAAATGAGAAGTTGAGAGGCAGACCATTTTTTAGAATATCTAATAAGATATCATTTGAGTCTGTTTTAGAGGATGAAACCATTGCTGCTAAATTAGGAACAAGGTATACTTGATTGTCTTTTACGTACCAATTCATGGCAGTTGCTGGTGATTCAACCCAACCATTTTTACCAGCTTGTCCCGTAGGGTCGTAATGAGCTGTAATAAAGCCGTTTTCGTTGAAAGTGACATCTTTTAGATATGCCTGAGGAACGCTACCCATCAATATAGGAAGAAGCATTTCAAATTGGCTTGCAGGCATTTCTGTGCCCATAAAGCTTAGCATAGTACCTTCTGGCGCTTCTAGTTGTAATGATATATTTCCATCAAAAATATTCCATGTGCCAACTAGCGGACTAGTCATTTTAAGTGTAACGCTCAGTGTTAATACCTGATTCTCGATTGTACCGTCAACAGTAATAGCTCGATCAGTTGTATTGTTGATACCTGTAAACTTGTTGCCTTCAAATGTTACTGGAACAGAAAGATTATTTTCTCCAACGACAATCGATTCCAGATCAATTGCTGTTTCACTCAATATTACAGCTTTATTCGTAACGTCTGCTCCGTTTAAAGTTAATTTTAGTTTGTCACTTTCATAAGTGCCATTGTAGTTTGGTTTGTCATCATCACTACATGCCGAAAAAGTAAGTACAGCACAAATTAGTGTTAGTAGATTAAATAAACTCTTTTTCATAAATAAATAAATTTGGATTGTAATAGTCTTTTAATTTAAATGAGATGTATTGTTAACAATATTGCGGTGCAAATGTAACAAGATTATTTATTTATGTTCATTTTTTTATAAGACATATTCTAGATTTTACCTTTATGCTGGTGTAATATAACTTAAATCAACACGCTCTAGTGTTAATAAAATATTCATTTGCAAATAATATTTCACAGTATATCGGTATAATTTCAAATAATAAAAGTTTATTCGCTGAGCATTTCGTCAAGGATAGCACAAGCAGTCTCTACCGTAGTTACCGGTTTTATTTGTATCGTATGCTTTCCGTTGTGTTCTTTAAAGTGGCACAACTTCGGATGCGACTGTACGTAGTTGAGTATCTTCGTAAAGGCAGCACTTTGGAAATATGGAGACTCCATGTTGCTGATAAAGTGAATCGACATGCGATTGTTTTTGAGCACCAGCTTCTCGATACCCAAGCTTCGGGCCATGCGGCGCAGCCTTACAATGCGGATCAACTCTTTACCCTCTTGCGGAATCTTACCAAAGCGGTCTTCCAGTCGGCTCACAAACGCCTGAATATCGCGTTCCTCCACCATATTGTCGAGCTCACGGTAGAGCAATACTCGTTCGGAGTCACTAGGGATATAGGTAGGAGCAAACATCAATTCCAGATCACTCTCTACAAACGTTTCCGAAACGTAGTGTTCGCCATTGTCAGTATCTGCACCCGGATCCTCTTGGTACAAGTCGGCAAACTCATCATTCTTCAACTCCTGTACAGCCTCGGCCAAGATCTTCTGATACGTTTCGTAACCAAGGTCGGCAATAAAGCCACTCTGCTCGGCCCCCAGCATATTACCCGCCCCTCGTATGTCAAGGTCTTGCATCGAAATATGAATACCACTACCCAGTTCCGAAAAACTCTCAATAGCCTGTAGTCTACGTCTCGATTCCTGGCTTAGCATGTGTAGCGGAGGAGCCAGCAAGTAACAAAACGCCTTGCGGTTGCTACGTCCCACGCGACCACGCAACTGGTGCAAGTCGCTCAAACCAAACTGATGCGCATTGTTTACGATGATCGTATTCGCATTCGGGATATCAATACCCGACTCAATGATACTCGTAGCAATCAGTACATCGTATTCGTAATTGACAAAGTCGAGAATAATCTGCTCTAGCTTTTGCGGCTCCATCTGTCCGTGGCCTACAACCACGCGAGCATCCGGAACTTCACGCTTGATCAAAGCCTCCAGCTCATAAATATTCTGTATGCGATTGTTTACAAGAAATACCTGTCCGTTACGGCTCATTTCAAAGTTGATTGCCTCACGAATGATCTCCTCGTTGAAACGATGCACCTCGGTTTGTACCGGGTATCGATTGGGAGGAGGAGTGGAGATTGTAGATAAATCACGCGCACCCATCAGCGAAAACTGTAACGTACGTGGAATCGGAGTAGCCGTCATTGTCAGCGTATCCACATTCACCTTCATCTGTTTCAGCTTCTCTTTGGTCGATACACCAAACTTCTGTTCTTCGTCGATAATAAACAATCCCAGATCCTTAAACTGAATATCCTTGCTGGCAATACGATGCGTACCCACCAAGATATCAATCTCACCATCCTTGAGGCGTTTCAAGATCTCTTTTACTTCCGAAGCCTTACGAGCACGGCTTATATAATCTACTGTACAAGGGAAATCCTTGAGTCGTTCTTTAAACGTTTGAAAATGCTGATAAGCAAGTACCGTAGTCGGTACCAACACAGCCACCTGCTTGTTGTCGGCTACAGCTTTAAAAGCAGCACGAATGGCAATCTCCGTCTTTCCGAATCCCACATCACCACATACCAGGCGGTCCATAGGTCGGTCACTCTCCATATCATGCTTCACATCAGCCGTTACCTTCATTTGATCCGGAGTATCCTCGTAGATAAACGAAGCCTCGAGTTCCGTTTGCAAGTAGCTATCCGGACTATAAGCAAAGCCCTTTTCGTCCTTCCGTTTCGAATAGAGTAAGATCAAGTCGCGAGCAATATCCTTCACCTTCTTCTTGGTACGCTCCTTCATCTTCTCCCACGCACCCGTGCCCAGCTTGTTCAGCTTTGGAGGATCACCCTCTTTGCCCTTGTACTTCGAAAGCTTGTGCAGCGAGTGGATACTCACAAAAATAATATCATCGTTGAGGAATGTCAATTTGATAGCCTCCTGTATGCGACCGTTCACTTCGGTACGCACCAATCCGCCAAACTTACCGATACCGTGATCGATGTGCACGATATAGTCGCCCGGAGTAAACTGATTCAACTCCTTCAGCGAAAGCGAAATCTTACCCGACCGAGCCTGGTCCGACTTCAGACTATACTTGTGGTAACGGTCAAAGATCTGGTGATCCGTAAAGAAACAAGCCTTGAGCGTATTATCCGTATACCCCTCGTGTATGGTTTTAATTACGGCCGTAAAATTTATGTTATCTTTTCTATCGTCAAAAATCGTCTTCAAACGAGTAGCCTGCTTTTCGGCATCGGTGAGGAAGTAAATCGAGTAACCCTTCTCCATAAAGTCACGGATCGACTCAGCCACCAAGTCAAAGTTCTTATGAAACAAAGGCTGAGGCATCGTACTGAACTCAATCGTAGCCGTAGGTTCGCCCAGTGCTTTCGGGCCAAACTGAATGCGAGTGAAATTGAGCAGTTCACGAACAAACTGATCCTGATCGATCAACTTCTTGCGCATCTTCTCCACACTATCAAAACTCTCCTCGTCGGCAATCACCGGTTGGTCGTTGTAGATTCCGTAGATACGTTCGCGAGCCCATTCCAGGTCCTTTCCCGCAATACGAGTTGTAGCAGGCAGGAAGCTCATCATCGAAGCGCTGTCCAGCCCCGATCTACTCACTTCCGGTACAATATATATACTCGAAAGCTTTTCTTTCGAAAGCTGCGTTTCAACGTCGAACGTACGGATTGTTTCCACTTCGTCTCCGAAGAAATCGATACGATACGGAAACTCATGCGAAAACGAAAACACATCGAGAATACTACCACGCACCGAGTATTGCCCAGGTTCGTATACATAATCTACGCGTTCAAAGCCATATTGGTCGAGCACATCAGCCACAAACATATTGTCGATCTTCTCATCTACGCTAATCTTCAGCGTATTCTCCTTGAGCGTCTCTTTCGAAACCACCCGTTCGGCAAGCGCATCGGGATACGTCATGATCACAAACCTCTTGGGAGGAGACTGCAAAAAGCTCAGCACCTCGGTACGAAGAATCTCGTTTGCCGGGTCGATATGTCCATATTTGATAGCTCTGCGGTAAGCCGAAGGGAAGAAAAACACATGCTCACCACCTGTTATTTGCATTACATCGTTGTAAAAATAGCCCGCTTCTTCGAGGTCGGAAAGAATACAAACAAGCTGCTCTTCACCTTCTTTAAAAGCAGAAGAAAGCACCATTGCCGCCGCCGAACCCTGCAAGCCCTTTAGCGCAATATTGTCCGATTGCTTCGAGCCCGAAAGGAGCTTAGTCAATGCCGTCATCCCCGGATGTCGGTCATATAAATGTCGTATTTCAGATAAGTTCAAAACGTACTAGTTTAGATACGGATCAAAGGTAAAAAAATAAGATAAGAATATATAACTAAGTTTTGGCAACCTTTTCTATCCCCAAAACCTTTTTACATAACAAATCAAATTCAAAAAAGACGGATGTATGAAACTATTTTTACTCATGTTATTTATAGTTTTAAGTGTAGGGGTAAGATCACAAAGCCCCGACTTTAAAGTAATGCACAACCTCACAGCCGAGAATTACTTTAAAGCCCTAGACCTGTTCAATCACTATCAAGATAGCATGTCTGATAAGAATAGACTAATGGCTCATACCTTTTTATACTCCTATTTCAATCAGCCCGAAAAAGCCATTCGCACAGCCGATACCCTTTTTATGCGATACAAATCAACACTCAACAATACACTCTACATTGTATTTGCCACTCTTACGGCCGAAAATTATGCTTACATGCAAGATTATGCCAAAGCCGAAGCAATCATGTCTGAGCTCACCAATCCCGAAGGCTACTACATGTCGCATACCGTTCGCGAAACCTACGAAGCCCTGCAAATCCAATATGCAGCATTGAAGCACTATCCGCCCCTTCAAATCACAAGGCCCGATCAAGCCACAACATTACCCCTTATGGGAGCCACACGCACCCACCTTCGCATACCGGCACGCATCAACAACCAAACCAAGATCATGATGATTGATACCGGAGCCGCACGCAATGTGATCACAGACAAAGATGTAGAGTCATTAAATGCCACCATTATATCCGAACCGGTAATCATATCCGGATATGGAGGCAAAGTAAAAGGACGATTGGCAATGATCGATGAGGTTGTATTAGGTGATATCCGAATCACCAACGTCCCCTTTGTGGTGATACCCGACAATGACTACATATCAGAGTATGCCGACGGAATCATAGGTCTTTCGCTACTAAGCAGACTCAAAGAGATACACATCTCCGCCTCCGAAGAGAAAGTTGTATTTCCGGTGCAGCCCGCCCATTATCCTATCAAAAACAACTTATTTATCAAGAAAGGATCCATGTTTATCCTGTCCAATATAGCCACCGATTCGCTCACGTTCTTTTTCGATTCAGGTTTCAATAACTTCTTTCTCAATCAGACCTATTATCTCAAAGAACAAAATTATATAGATCGAGTAGGAAGCAAAATAGAATTAGAAACCAGAGGAGTAGGAGGAGCGGAGCGAAGCTATGCCTATGAGATTCCATTTTACGACCTCACTGTAGGAACTGGCGAAGTTTCCCTTATCCACGTAAGCGTATTACCTACGAGCGAAGGACTTGCCATAGCCAACAACTATGGCAGTATCGGACTCTCGGCTATTAATCGATTTAAGTGGATACAGATCAGCTTCGAGACCTGCTCCATCAATGCGATACCCTAGGAGTTAGGCGTATCGCACAACCTCCCGATTTCTGAAGATTCACTTGCAGCGATTCATCCTTTTTTACAGCTTTGGCCGGAGTATTAGTCGCATCATCAACGATCCAGGCATCGTAAGTCTTATTGTCGAGGAAATCCAAAGCAAGCGACATCGACTGTGCCTCATTACCCAACACACCAACAAACCAGTTGTCGCCATTTCTGCGAGCAAAAGCAACGCACGAACCAATTTGCGAGGCAGGCAACACCCTCGTTTCATCCCACATAGGAGGAATAGAAGAAATCAAATCTTTATACTCCGAATTGATAAAATCCTCCGGATTACCACCATAGCACATCAAAGGCGAATCAAAAACAATCGCCGTAGCCAACTGGTGAGCTTTGGATGTTTCACCCATAAAACCAGGCGAAAAAGTCAAGCACGTATAGTCGCCATGTCCGGCAAGAAAGCGTGTAAAAGGAGTCACCGTGGTTTGGTCGGCCCAGCTAGCCCCATATTCCAATCCGAGAATCCCCTCGCGCGTAAGCTCATTCGGATACGTATACTCTAATCCGGTAGGCTTCGTACACCCGTGGTAATTCACGATCAATTCATATTCGGCAGCAATCTCCAGCGTACGAGCCATATATTGCATAATGTCTTGGCTTTCGCTATCAAAAAAGTCAATCTTTACACCACTCACACCGGCCTGTTTGCACTTCTCAAAGAAGCTGCGTACACGCTCTTCGGTTTGTATGCCATCAATACCCGCTCTATCGGGAAACGCCTTCCAGATCAACGTTTCTACACCCTTCGATTTACCATATTCGGCAAGTTGTGCTACCAGTTCCCAGTCGCTTTTATCGCCATCCTTCCAGTAGCTCCAACCTTCATCAACCAAGTTGTATTCAAAGCCAAGCTCCGAAGCCCAATCCGTAAAGCGAATCATATTTTCGTACGTCACGCCATATCCGGCAAGCCAGCTCCAGGCACAACGTCCGGGTTTGATCCAATCCATATTATCCGCAAAAATAGGAGCCAATGGTTTGGCCGTACGCTCAATAATCTGATTATTCACTAGCGCATTCAAATCACCAATCATAATCACATGCCACGGCGTACACGTTTCGCCCATCACCTTAGAGCCCGAATGCGGATTATTCTGCAACACACCCGAAGCAGCCACCTTCAATCGCGAACCCGCAAAGTCATACACTCCCGACTCCGTAATGGAAGCATACACATTATTACCATATTCGATCGTAGCAGGAGGGCCAAAGATCATACCATCAGGAAGAGAATCGGTATTATATTTACGATATGCACCCTCGTAGTGTTTGCTGTTATTTTGTCCCCAAAAAGCCAGATTGGCCGGTAAGCAAAACGAAGTGAAATCATTCATCTCAACACTATCCTTAGCGTTGTAGCAATAATTAAAAGCCACACCATCGTTGTACAATCGCACGTTTACCCCAAGGATCTCCTTGTTTTTATGTTCAACAACAAAATGTTTTTCGGTATAGTCACGATTCTTTATCGTTTTTTGAGCAGAAACCTCTGTAATCCCAACACCCAATTGCGACGCATTCGCACGAAGTATTACAGGAGATAAATCCACAATCTGTTGATTATCCTTTTTGATCTCATAAAATAAAGTATCTCCACGTTGAGTAAGGTCAAACGTAATCGCGTTGTCGGGCGAAGCCAATTGTAAAGAATTTGAGCTACATCCACACATCAATAATGCAAGAGGCAGCAGTCCGGTTAAGTTTCGTTTCATGGTTTAGAAAATAAATAAGATGTATTTAATGAAAGCGCGAAACTAGCTAAAAATAACTAAATTAAAAAACATTTTACACCTCGCAATGTGTATAGTTAACAAAATCAATATGGTAGCATAAAAAAAATATGTTGCCCTGTAAGAAACCTACAAGACAACATATTATTATTCCCTACACAGTAGAGTAAAACTCTATTATTTCAAGTGTGCCTGAAATTGGCTGATCAAAGGCGTACCCACCGAAGTAGTAATTTTCGCTTTAAGTTTGCTAAATACATTTGGTACATCAATCACATCAATCTTTCTTTTACCTACCGAGGTACCGGCAGCAATCGGAATCCATTGTTTCGTGTCTACATCATACCCTTCGATTTCGTAAGCTCTTACACGTTGGCCATATTGATATGCCTCACTCAAGTCGGTATATCCGATTGCCGAAGGCTTGTCAAGCTCCAGAATCACCTCGTTTGCCGGCACCTTTGTAACCGTAGCAAGCGGACTTCCAAAGCGTCGCTCAATTTCCGCACCAAACTCCGCATAGCGCTTCATGTCATCCGGATGAACCGAACCATCAGGCATCGGAGCACAGTTTAAGATCAAGAAACTATTTCTACCCACCGATTTAATGTAGCAATCCATCAGTTCATCAACCGACTTTCTGTTTTCAAGAGCCGACGGGCGCATGTGCCAACAGCCGTGGTGTAGCTGAGTATCAGCTTGGTGAGGAGCCCAGAAATCACCGTCAGGATTATCCGTACCCTGCTTTTGATTACCATCGGCCTCAAACTGAGTAGTACACGGAATGCTCATTTGTTCTTTTGTCGTAACCGACCAGCACGGATCACTCACTGTACCAGTTTCAGTACCCGGCCAGCGAATCGACGGATACGGATCGTGACAACCTACAGCAGCCACCACCGCACGCGGAGCACGCTCTGCAATCTCTTTGCCAATTTTCGCATGAATAGGTTGATCAATCCAAATCTCCGTAACTAAGTCAGAACCCAAACGATCCATGATTTCATGGAATCTGGTTTTCAACATCTCATTCGACTCTTCACGCGTTGTCACTTTATCCAATTTCGAATAATCTACCGTATTTGGCGTGTCACCCTCTTCAGCAGGGTGCGGAGCCCACAAGTAGAATCCGGCATTCAGTCCGTTGTCGCGACAAGCCTGAGCAAACTCCTTCACCACATCACCGTTTCCACCCTTATAAGGCGTATTCCCGATATGATAATTCGTAGTCGAAGAAGGCCACATACAAAAACCACCGCTATGCGCAAGCATAAATACAATCTCCTTCGCACCAAAAGCCTTCGCAGCCTGACACCATTGGTTTACGTCAAGGTTTTCGAAGGTAAGATCAGACATCGGAGTAGATCCATCATCATATTCACGCTCTTGGTGCGTAGCCGGATCTAGTTGAACAAACATAGCCAAGTCTTGTTCTTGCCAGTCATATTGAGCTTGCGAGGGGCGTGCAAGCTTTGCGGCAACAGGTTCATTAATGGCTTTTTCCCAATTAGCATCATTGTTGTTTGCGCACGAGCATAAACACAATAAGAGGGAGGATGCGAAAAGTAAATTTCTCATTCTTTAGAGTTTTTCAGAAACAACATTTCTTGTTAGGAGAAGGATGTTTGTTTCCATGGTTAGAATTAAAATAGTAAACCAAATTCCAGATATAATCTATTAAATGTGGTCTAGTGTTTCATGTATAAGTTGATGCAAATATAAATATAAATAAAAAAACTCCCACCGAGTAGGCGGGAGTATAGGCAAATTACCTTCGGCATATAGCCTTATTGTGGTAAGATGTAACTGATGCAAACATACATATAATTTTTGTATTTGCAATAAATAGATTAAATTTTTTATATCTTTCGCAAAATATAAAATTGTATTGTATGGACGTTTTAGGTTTAGACTTAGGAACCAATAGCATAGGATGGGCTTTGGTCGATTCTACAAATGAAATTATTCGTCATCAGGGAGTACGTATTTTTCAAGAAGGCGTAGGACGGGAAAAAGGAAATGAAGTATCATTGGCAGCACAACGCACAGAGTATCGAGCGCGTCGTCGCATGTTGTTTAGAAGAAGACTTCGTAAGATTGAAACATTAAAAGTTTTAGTGGAATTGCAGCTCTGTCCGCCATTAACAGATCATCAGTTGTCGCAATGGAAGCTAAAAAAGATCTATCCTCAATCAGAGGCATTTCGAAACTGGTGGCTTACAAATGAGCAAGAGGGAAAGAACCCCTATGCCGATCGTTACCGTTGTGTAACACAAAAGCTTGATTTAACGAACGAGCAAGATCGTTATACGTTAGGTCGTGCATTATATCACTTGTCTCAGCGTAGAGGCTTTTTGAGTAATCGTCTCGAGCAAACAAAGGAGAATGAAGACGGAAAAGTGAAAAGTGCGATTAATGAATTGTCTAAGCAAATAGAAGATTCCGGTTGTCAGTATTTAGGAGAATACTTCTATACCATATATGGAAAGCAAAAGATCAGGAAGCATTATACTTCACGTCTCGAACATTATCAGAAAGAATTCCAAGGCATCTGTGAAAAACAAGAATTGCCGGAGGAGTGGATCTACTTGTTGCGTCGAGCTATTTTCTATCAGCGTCCACTCAAGTCACAAAAAGGTTCTGTTGCGAAATGCAAGTTTGAACCGGCCAAACCTTGTGCACCAATCTCGCATCCATTATTCGAAGAGTATAGAATGTGGGCATTTATTCAAAATATAAAGATCAAGACAGAAAACGATGAGCAGCTACGCGATCTCACAAAAGAAGAAGTAAAACTGATAATACCTCTTTTTTATCGCGTAAAGGAATACTTCGATTTTGAAGACATCGCAAAGAAACTTGCCGGAAAGAAAACAATCGGGCATTATAAAAATGCACAAGACAGAGCAATAAAACAAGTGTTATTCAACTATGAGTTAGATACAACAGTGACAGCTTGTATCACTTGTGCGAAATTTAAAAATGTATTTGGAGAGAATTGGAAAGAAGAATTAGTAAATCGATATACTGATAAAACAACAAAGCTTGGTCAAAAGACGGAAGCCGATATTATTCAAGATGTTTGGCATGTGTTATTTACGTTCGACAGTGAAGTGAAGTTGCGCGAGTTTGCACAAGTTAAGTTAGGTGTAAGTGAAGAAACGGCAGACAAGTTTGCTCGTATCTCCTTAAAGCAAGGTTATGCGTCATTAAGTCTCAAAGCTATTAAGAAAATAAGCTATTGGCTCCAAAGAGGTTTGACTTATGCTCATTCAGTCTTTATGGCCAATATTCCATATATTTTACCACAAGAGATATGGGCAGAAGTGTCTAATCAGGAGCTGATTGTTTCAGAAATAAAAGGATTGATTGATTCATATACCACAACAAAGAAGCAATTTGAGATCATCAATTCGATTGTTAAATCATCAAGAGACTCAAATAGCACATGGGGAGACTCAGACCTATTAGCTGCCGAATATAGAAAAGATGTAGAAAATAAGCTCTCTCAACTTTATGGTAAATCAGAATGGTTGTCAAAGTCTCAGCAAGAACGAGATCAAGAGGTAGATAGGCTTTTTGTTATGCTCGAGCAACAAATGGTAAAGAATGGCGGAAAAGGAGACTTTATAAAAATACCGACACTTAAAGAAGAGATTATACGTTTTCTTTCAGATCAATTCGATTTGTCTGATCAGTCGCTTGCAAAACTTTATCATCCATCCGAAGTTACACCATTTGCACCTGCACGTAAAAATGAAGA
>JBOFPV010000070.1:0-110919 GCA_051660585.1 Tannerellaceae bacterium | reverse complement strand
CATATTGAAGGTCGGCACTTCCATCTTCTTGCGGAGGTGTTCCTACCGCAATGAATACAATCTGAACATCGTCTATGATATCCTCCAGACTTGTCGCAAACTTAAGACGGCCGGCATCGGAATTACGCAAAACCAATGTTTCGAGACCTGGCTCATAGATTGGGATCACTCCTTTTCGAAGTTTATCTACTTTCTCTTTGTCGATGTCAACACAAGTAACATCAACACCCATTTCCGCAAAACAAGTCCCCGTAACTAAACCGACATATCCGGTTCCAACAATCGCAATGTGCATAGTTTTAAATATTATCTTACCTCGCTACCAGGTTTTACCGGAGCAGAAGGTTGAACGAATACTAATTTACCATCAGCATCTTCGGCCATAAGAATCATTCCTTGGCTTTCGATACCTCTCAATTTTCTTGGTTCAAGGTTTACTAAGATCGATACTTGTTGGCCTACAACCTCTTCCGGTTTAAAGTGCTCTGCAATACCAGACACAACTGTACGTTTGTCGATACCGGTATCTACCAACAACTTCATCAATTTCGAAGTTTTAGGAACCAACTCTGCTTCTAGAATAGTACCCACACGAATGTCCATCTTCATGAAATCGTCGAATACCACATTCGATTTAGCAGGAGCAGCTTTGTAATTAGCCAATTCATTCGCCTTCTTGGTATCAAGAAGCTTTTGAACCTGTGCTTCGATTACGCTATCTTCGATTTTCTCGAACAATAGTTCTGCTGCATTCATTTGGTGACCTTCTTCCAACAAGTTGGCCGAACCTAGTTTATCCCAACCAAAATGTGAAACATTTAACATTCCACAAAGTTTAGAAGAGCTAAAAGGCAAGAATGGTTCAAATGCGATCGCAAGATTTGCTGTAATTTGAAGTGCAACATTCATAACGGTAGCTACACGATCCATATCTGTTTTTGCCAATTTCCAAGGCTCTGTATCTGCAAGGTACTTATTACCAATACGTGCAAGATTCATTGCTTCTTTCAACGCATCTCTAAACTTGTATGAGCTTAGGTTGAATTCCAATGTCTCTTTTACGTTTGCAAATTCAGCAAGCGTTTGCTCATCGTATTCGGTTAGTTCGCCGCGAGCCGGAACTTTACCATCGAAGTATTTGTGAGTTAGAACCAATGCTCTGTTTACAAAGTTACCAAGGATAGCAACCAATTCGTTGTTGTTACGAGCTTGGAAGTCTTTCCATGTAAAGTCGTTATCTTTTGTTTCAGGTGCATTGGCTGTAAGTACATAACGAAGTACATCTTGTTTGCCCGGGAACTCCATCAAATATTCGTGCAACCATACTGCCCAGTTACGAGAAGTAGAAATCTTATCACCTTCAAGGTTCAAGAATTCATTTGCAGGAACATTCTCAGGAAGGATATACGAACCTTCGGCTTTTAGCATAGAAGGGAACACGATACAGTGGAATACGATGTTATCTTTTCCGATGAAGTGAACTAGTTTCGTTTCTTCATCTTTCCACCATTTCTCCCAAGAATCCGGAAGTAGTTCTTTTGTATTTGAAATGTATCCGATAGGAGCATCAAACCATACGTAAAGCACTTTACCTTCGCCACCTTCTACCGGAACAGGAATACCCCAATCTAAGTCGCGGCTCACCGCACGTGGTTGAAGTCCCATATCTAACCAAGACTTACATTGACCATATACGTTGGATTTCCATTCTTTGTGATCTTCAAGAATCCATTGACGTAAGAATGGTTCATGCTTGTCCAATGGCAGATACCAGTGCTTTGTCTCTTTCATCACCGGAATACTTCCGCTGATTGCAGATTTAGGATTGATCAAGTCGGTAGGGCTCAATGAAGTACCACACGATTCACATTGGTCTCCGTATGCACGTTCGTTGCCACAATGCGGACAAGTACCTGTGATGTAACGGTCGGCAAGGAATTGTTTAGCCTCTTCGTCGTAATACTGTTCACTTACTTTTTCTAGAAACTCTCCTTTATCATTAAGAGTCTTGAAGAAATCCGAAGCTAGTTCGTAATGCGTTTTAGAAGTAGTACGTGAGTAAATATCGAATGTAATACCAAGATCTGCAAATGCATTTTTGATAATATAGTGATATCTGTCTACAATATCTTGTGGAGTTACACCTTCAGCTTTTGCTTTCAAAGCAATAGGTACACCGTGTTCGTCAGAACCACCAATCATTAGCACCTCTTCGCCCTTTAAACGTAAAAAACGTGCATAAATATCGGCCGGAACATATACTCCTGCCAAGTGTCCGATGTGTACCGGACCATTTGCATAAGGCAAAGCTGTCGTAATAAGAGTTCTCTTAAATTGTTTGCTCATATTGTTGGATTTTAGTATTTTCTTTATACCTACAAAGATAAACTCTTATTCGTTACTTACATATCAATAAGCCCAAGAAAGAGGATTTATGGAAGATCTCTTCGAATTAATTCTATTAATTTATCTGCATTTGAAAATAATATACTTGTTTTGTAGTCACAGAACCTTAGTGGCATCTAAAAACCTGAACACAGTTACTTTTTATGGAAAACAAAATATACAGTGACTCCTACGACCAAGGAATTACACCAAACATCTTACAATGGGTCACGCCCAATACCAAAGTCCTTGAGTTTGGAGCGGCAACCGGTTATATGACACAATACATGCAAGAGAAACTCAATTGTGATGTTACTATTGTAGAATTGAGTGAAGAGATGGCTCGCAAAGCCTCTAAGTTTGCATCGAAAGCAATTGTTGCCAACTTAGAAACGGACGATTGGTATTCGCAAATAGATAGTAAATATGATTATATTTTATTTGCCGATGTATTAGAACACCTTCGCTGTCCGAGTAATGTACTAGTAAAAGCAATAACACTACTGAAACCAAACGGATATATCCTCACATCGATCCCTAATATTGGACACAATAGCGTAGTTATGGAGCTCTGGAAAGGTGAGTTTAATTATAGGCCCTACGGACTGCTCGACAATACCCACGTTTCGTTCTTTACACGAAAAACGCTTATTGAAACCTTCTCTAAACTTGGATTAAAGTCGATTGCCGAATTGGATCAAAACGTACACCCCTCTATTACCGAAATGAAGAACTCTTATTTTTCATTCCCTATTCTTTCGTTATTCTTACTCCGACGTAAAGATGCTCATGTATATCAGTTCATCAACAAATGGAGCCTTGCCGATACTCCCGAAACAGCTTGCCAACTTAAACCTTATCGATTGTCAATGTCTAAAATGTTGCTTGCACTTCTCGACGACATGAATGAATGGCTACACAACAAGTATAATTTTAAGATACAGCTACCTAAACAGATAAAGAAAATCGTAAGAACATAGTTGGTTCAATTATTACCCCAAGCTTCTCTGTCTAGATTGCGATAACCGATTGCTTCGGCAATGTGTTGTGATTCGACAGACTCGCATCCTTCAAGATCGGCAATGGTACGCGAAACTTTAAGTATTCGGTCGTATGCTCTTGCCGATAGATTGAGTCGATTCATCGCATTCTTTAGCAAATCGAGTCCTTGCCGGTCGGGGCTAGAATAACGATGCAATAGCTTGGTTCCCATTTGAGCATTGCAGTAAATTCCTTTTTCATTCTCAAATCTTTTTTCTTGAATAGAACGGGCTCGAATCACACGTTCGCGGATGAGACTACTCGATTCGGAAGGGAGTCTTTCAGATATCTTTTCGAAAGGAACAGGTACAATCTCAATCTGAATATCTATTCGATCAAGCAAAGGTCCCGAGATTCTATTCAAGTAACGTTGCACAGCTCCCGGCGCACATACACAATCTCTGTCGGGATGATTATAATAGCCACACGGACAAGGATTCATAGATGCTACCAGCATAAAACTTGCGGGATAATCGATGGTATATTTAATTCGGGAGATTACAATCTTTCGATCTTCGAGCGGTTGACGCATTACCTCGAGCACACTGCGGTTAAATTCGGGAAGTTCGTCCAAAAACAGCACTCCATTGTGTGCCAGACTTATTTCTCCGGGTTGCGGAAAAGCACCCCCACCTACCATGGCTACATTCGAAATGGTATGGTGTGGCGAGCGAAAAGGTCGTTGCGTAATAAGAGAACCTTCTCGTGAAAGTTTTCCTGCAACTGAATGTATTTTGGTTGTTTCAAGAGATTCATGGAGATTGAGAGGAGGAAGAATAGAAGGCAGTCTTTTCGAAATCATTGATTTGCCGGCACCGGGACTTCCGATCAAGATAATGTTGTGTCCGCCGGCAGCAGCTACTTCCATGGCCCGCTTTACATTTTCTTGTCCTTTCACGTCTTCAAAGTCGAATTCAAAATTCTTATACGACGAAAAAAAGTGCGTACGTGTATCTATTTCTGTTTGTTGTAGCGTGGTTTCATCGTTAAAGAAGTCAACAACTTCTTTAAGTGTTTCTACTCCGTATATTTTGAGTTTGTTTACGACCGCCGCCTCATTGGCATTTTGCTTGGGTAAGATAAAACCTTCAAACCCGAGCTCTCGTGCCATTATTGCAATAGGCAACACCCCTTTGATTGGTTTCAAGGATCCATCCAAAGAAAGCTCTCCCATCAAAATATAACGAGATAATTTATCTGATTTGATTAAATCAGAAGCGGCAAGTACCGATATAGCCAAAGGTAAATCGTATGCGGCTCCTTCTTTCTTGATATCGGCCGGAGCCATGTTAATCACAATTTGCCTTTTGGGAAACTTAAGTCCACATTGTTGTATGGCAGAGATCATGCGTTCGTGACTTTCTTTTACCGACATATCGGGTAGTCCGACCATAAAGAACTTAAGTCCTTGCGAACAGCTTACTTCTATCGTAATCAACGTTGCATCAACTCCCTGCACGGCAGCTGCGTATGATTTTACTAACATAATAAGAAATAGATTTAAGGTTACAAATGCGGTTATTTTATTTTCATGATTGAATCCAGCTCCGGCAATAAATTAAATCCGGTCTCAGACTTCAACTGAATGTTTCCATCTTTATCTATCAAATAATTTAACGGAATCGAGTTTACATTATATAGATCGATCAAAGCTGAAGCTTCTCCCAACGAATCGGCGACAATATCCCATTTCGCTTTTGACGTTTTTAGGCTGTCTATGATTTGAGAAGGATGATCATCGAGCGTGATTGTAAGCATTGCTAATGAGTCTACACTAATTTGTTTTCGAATATCTTCTAAATATGGATATTCTTCGTTGCACAACTCGCACCATGGCGCAGCAAAGGTAAGCAACAAGAACTTCCCTTTGTAATCAGAGGATTTGATCTCTTTTCCGTATATATCTTTCACACTAAACACGGGAGCTTTCTCGCCTGGCATCGTTGATCTCACTTTTTTACAATACGAATCGAGTTCTTGATAAAGCTGTGTATCGTGCAACTGCGGAACAATCTTTGCAAGAATTGTTTCGGTTTTGGCAATATTCTCCGAGTCGATCAAATAATTGGAGATCAACAGAAGACTTGCCTCCGAGTCGGGATGTGCTTGCACAAACTCTGTGGCTTTGATTCGAATGTTTTGAATTACATTTGAAAGACGCATGATGTTTTCACTCGAACTCATGGTACTGTCCGATTGCATTGTTTGAATCGAGGTCATCAAATGTTGCTTTTCTTCAAATAAAGCTTGATTGTTTTTATGAAATGTGCTTAATAAGTCGTTCGCACTACCACCTTTCACTGTTATTAACTCCGGCTCTTGTGCATTTCCACTAAAGGATATCTTATCACTTTGATTTAAGAATCCGGTTACCCAATCTTTCTTTTGATTGAATAATACAGTTACTCGATTGTATTTATCTTTAGGAACATTTACTTTAAATCCATTTTTATCGGCGACAACTGAGTCAATTTGTTGTCCGCTTTCTCCTTCATACATCAGATATACTGTCGAAGAATTTAAATCTGAGATTTTCCCATCTATTTGTACTTCAGCACTATTCTTACAAGCTGCAAAGGCTGTAAATAACAACACTAAAGAAATCCATTTACTCATAATTATATATTTAGACTTCATCACGTTAAACAAAGATAGACCTACTACCTAAATAAACAAACTGAATATGAAAATTTCTTACAGTTGATCATAATATTTAAATTAAAGCGCTCTTTTAACACTCGCCGGTTTTCTGAGATCTCTTTTAGGAATCGTATTATAAAGATTTCGATTCTCCGTGTTGGTTAGTTTGATTGATAATGAAGTTGATTTAGAAAGTACATGAAGAACAAATCGTTTGATGGCGATCGGACGATTTAAACCTAGTGAAGACTGAATCGTTTGATGGCGGTCAGACAATTTGCTTATCATAAGAACTGATATTACACCTCGTAGATAAAAGGCTCGTTGAATGCATGAATGATACTAAAAGACAGAGGATATGTTCCAAAGCCAGAAGGATATTGAAAGTGTGGTAAAACAAAAAAAGCACCCCGAAGGGTGCTTTTGTAGGTTATGTTTAATTTGAATACAAATTAAAGTTGTGGACCTGAAGGGATAAGAGCTTTAGCAGCATCGTTGTCACAATATTGCTCGAAGTTCTTGATATACATAGCTGCAAGTTTTTGAGCTTTTTCTTCCCACTCAGCAACGTTTGCATAAGTTGTACGAGGGTCAAGAATGTCAGAAACGTTAGGCAATGTTTTTGGTGCAGTCAAGTTCATGATTGGAATGTGTACCTTTTCTGCTGCATCGATAGAACCGTCGATGATAGCATCGATGATTGCACGAGTGTCTTTCAAAGAGATACGTTTTCCTGTACCGTTCCATCCTGTGTTTACCAAATAAGCTTTCGCTCCGTGCTCGTGCATTTTAGATACAAGAGTTTTAGCATACATAGTTGGGTGTAGAGTCAAGAACGCTTCACCAAACGCTGGAGAGAATGATGGAACTGGTTCTGTGATACCACGCTCAGTACCTGCAAGTTTCGATGTGAAACCACAAAGGAAGTGATATTGTGCTTGGTTTTCATCAAGGATAGAAACCGGAGGCAATACACCAAATGCGTCAGCTGAAAGATAGATTACTTTCTTAGCGTGACCTGCTTTTGAAGGAAGAACGATTTTGTTGATGTGGTAGATTGGGTAAGAAACACGAGTGTTTTCTGTTTTTACGTCTACGTAGTCAACTGTTCCGTCTTCACGTACAGTTACGTTTTCTAGAAGAGCGTCACGTTTGATTGCTCTCCAGATATCTGGTTCGTTTTCTTCGCTTAGGTTGATAACTTTTGCGTAGCAACCACCTTCGTAGTTGAATACACCGTTTTCATCCCAACCGTGCTCATCGTCACCGATTAGGTAACGTTTTGGGTCTGCTGAAAGAGTTGTTTTACCTGTACCAGAAAGACCGAAGAATACTGCTACATCACCTTCTTTGCCTACGTTAGCAGAACAGTGCATAGAAGCCATACCTTTCAATGGTAGGTAGTAGTTTTGCATAGCAAACATACCTTTTTTCATTTCACCACCGTACCAAGTACCGCCGATGATTTGCATTCTTTCAGTTAGGTTGAAACATACGAATACTTCTGAGTTCAAACCTTGTTTCTCCCAGTTAGGGTTAACTGTTTTAGAAGAGTTCAACACTACGAAATCAGGCTCACCGAAGTGCTCAAGTTCGAATAGTGATGGACGGATAAACATGTTAGTTACGAAGTGAGCTTGCCATGCAACTTCCATTACGAAACGCACTTTAAGACGAGTATCTTCGTTAGTACCACAGAATGCGTCAACAACGTAAAGTTTCTTAGAAGAAGAAAGTTGTTTCAAAGACAATGCTTTAAGGTCATTCCAGATTTCAGTTGAAACTGGTTTGTTGATAGTACCATCCCACCAGATTGTATCTTCTGAAGTTGCATCTTTAACGATGTATCTGTCTTTAGGAGAACGACCTGTGAATTTACCAGTGTCTACTGCAACAGCACCTGTAGTAGTTACAACACCTCTTTCAAAACCTTCGTTAGCAGGGTTTGTTTCATCTTGGAAAAGTTGCTCGTAAGATGGGTTGTGTACGATTTCGAAATCGCCAACAATGCCATACTTGCTCAAATCTAAATTAGCCATCTTGAATTAGTTTAATTAATTGATTGACTTATATAAATAATTCTACTTTATCTTACTTATTTATGTTGCTACAAAAGTAATATAATTTCGGAAAGGCGCAACCTTTATTGCGGAATTTTTTCTTTAATACAAATCCAATATGTAATGCTTCACTCGTCCTTATTTAACAGATAAATTCAACTTATCAGATTTCACTAACAATTTGTCATTCTTTACTTACAAAAATGATCGGTTAAGGCAATATAAATAGCATAACGATCGAATTGATATAGATATTTTAACAGCATGATTTGTACTAACAGAGAGTTTATTTTTAGATATTATTTATGAACAAATTCTATGATACATATAATATACAAGCTGCTATAACTAGATGATTATAAAGGACAATAAATATGTTTATGAGCATAATAGACTCGAAATTACAAGATTTAATAATGATTTAGATTGCATTCAAAAAAGCTTTCTCTACTTTTGTATTCCGAATGGTGTAAACACTTTTGCTGAAACAAGTAATCACTTTCGGAAATCCTTCCCGACACCTCATGATTGCATGTCTCTTCTAGACTTATTCTTGCAAAAGCATGTTTATCCCAACCCATATTTGGATAAATAAACTACTACATTTAAGATGGAAATAAAAGATCTTTCAAAAGAATGTTCATTACTGAATCATTTCGTTGCAGAAATGCGCGATGTTACAGTACAGAACGACAGACTACGTTTTAGAAGAAATATTGAACGAATCGGAGAAGTTATTGCATACGAAATCAGTAAAACTCTGAACTACGCACCGAAAGATATCACGACACCTCTTGGAACAAAGACTTGCCAACTTGCTTCGGACGAAGTGGTAGTTGCATCTATTTTAAGAGCCGGACTTGCTTTCCATCATGGATTTCTTAATTATTTTGATCATGCAGGAAATGCTTTTATCTCTGCTTATCGTAAATATACAGAAGATCACATGCACTTTGATGTACACGTGGAATACATCGCATCTCCAAGCATAGAAGGTAAGGTTTTGATTCTTGCAGATCCTATGCTTGCTACCGGAAACTCGATGGAACTTGCTTATAGAGCTATTCTGAGCAAAGGGACTCCAAAACACATACACATAGCCTCTGTAATTGCCTGTAGAGAAGGTCTTGAATATATTAAAAACAATTTCCCTGCTGATAAAACAACGATTTGGTTCTCAACTTTTGATGAAGAGCTAAACGCACAAAAATACATTGTACCAGGACTTGGAGATGCCGGAGACTTGGCTTATGGTGACAAAATATAAATAAAAAAGGCAACTCAAATGAGTTGCCTTTTTATTTTTTTATTTCTTTATTTTACTTCCCAAGAATCTCCACTTTTAAGGAAAGTCGTGATATCTCGAATCGGATTTTTTGATTGCACCTTTTCAATCTGATCTACCACTTCATCTTCATAAGTTGGAGCGTTGACACTTCTGATTACACCTAGCGCTACAGGTAAATCATCTTTCATATTTGCCAACATACAGTGAAGTGTATTATCTACAGTTGTTGCATCATGTGTTAACACATCATCCAAGCTATATCCGTCTTCACCAATTGTTACAACTTTAAGTTTCAAACCTTCTAATACAATTCCTTTATCATTGTTTGCTCCGAAAAGCATTTTCTCTCCCTGACGTAAAAAGATAGTTCGATCAGCTCTAAACTCCTTATCCACAATCTTTTTATGTACTCCGTCATTGAATATAACACAATTAACAAGAGCCTCTACAACAGAAGTTCCTTTGTGCTCTGCTGCTGCAACTAAAATATCTTGAGAGTTCTTCAAATCAACATCAATTGTTCGTGCATAAAAAGTTGCGCGAGCACCAAATGCCAACTCTGCCGGAGAGAACGGCTCCTCTACAGTTCCATAAGGAGATGTCTTGGAGACAAAGCCTTTGTCGGAAGTTGGAGAGTACTGCCCTTTGGTAAGACCATAAATCTTATTGTTGAATAATAGGATATTAATTCCAATATTACGACGCAAGGCATGAATAAAGTGATTTCCTCCAATTGCCAAACAGTCGCCATCTCCGGTTGCCAGCCAAACAGATAGATCTGGATTTGCAACTTTCACTCCCGTTGCGATTGCTGCACCTCTCCCGTGAATGGTATGAAAGCCATAAGTATTCATATAATATGGCAAACGAGAGGAACATCCAATACCTGAAACTACAACTGTTTTATATGGAGGGATTCCTAATTCGCCCATTGCATTTTGTAGACTTTTCAATACGGCATGATCACCACAACCAGGACACCAGCGCACGTATTGATCGCTTTTGTAATCTTTGCTTGTATATTTAAGATCTGTATTCATTATTTCCCCTCCATAATTTTAGTGAATTCTTCAACCAAGTGGCTTACGATAAATGGTTGTCCCATGATACGGTTAAACTCATAAGGTTTAAATCCATCAATTGCACCTCTCAGATATTTAGAAAATTGGCCATTACTCTGTTGAGCTACAACAACCTTATCAAATCTTTTTAAAACCTCAGCCGTATTTTTGGGTAATGGAAGTATAAACTTAAAGTGAGCCAATGCAACTTTCTTACCTTGAGCTTGCATCGTCTCCATTGCCTCATACAAGTGTCCGTATGTTCCACCCCAACCAACAATCAATAAGTCTGCATCTTGATCACCTATAATTTCAAGTTCTGGAATGTAATCTGAAATCTTATCAATCTTCGCTTGACGAGTATCCGTCATTTTTTGATGGTTATGAGGGTCTGTAGAGATTGCACTTGTATCATAGTCTTTCTCTAATCCGCCAACGCGATGTGTAAACCCTTCCATTCCAGGTACCGCCCAGTAGCGAACATGTGTTTCTTTATTACGTCTGTATGGTTTCCAATCGGCCTCGCCCTTATAAGACTTCACATAGTTTGGTTTGATCGATGGGAAACTCTCCAATTCAGGTATTTTCCAAGCAGAAGATCCGTTTGCTATAAATGCATCTGTAAGTAGAATGACCGGAGTCATGTGCTCTAATGCTATTTTGGAAGCCCAGTATGCCATATCAAAACAATCACCGGGTGTAGATGCCGCTAAAACCGGAAGCGGACTTTCTCCGTTACGACCATAAATAGCTTGCATTAAATCGGTTTGCTCACTTTTGGTTGGAAGGCCTGTAGAAGGACCTCCTCGTTGAACATCAATAATTACCAATGGCAACTCTGAAATTACAGCTAAACCGATTGCTTCACTTTTTAAAGCTAATCCAGGACCTGATGTAGAAGTTGCTGCTAAATCACCAGCATATGCAGCTCCGATAGCCGTACAAATTCCGGCAATTTCATCTTCTGCTTGAACCGCTTTAACACCAAGCTCCTTGCGTGCAGATAATTCTTGTAAAATATCTGTTGCAGGTGTAATCGGATAGCTTCCTAAAAACAACTCAAGCCCGGCCTTTTCCGCAGCTGCGATCAATCCATAAGCTGCAGCTTTATTGCCATTTACATCAATATAGAAACCTTTCTCGGTTTGCTCCTTCGGCTCAATGCGATATGTTGATGCAAATGTGTGCGTATTATGTCCATAATTATATCCATCTGTCAAAGCTTTAATATTTGCTTGTGCGATCAATGGTTTCTTCGCAAACTTAGTCGACAACATTTCCATAGCCTGCTCTAAAGGACGGTCGAATAACCAACATACCAATCCCAAAGCAAACATATTCTTGCATCGAACAACTGCTTTATTATCCATCCCAAAATCAGATAACCCGTCTTTCACCATTGAAGTGATAGGCACATCTATTATCTGTACACTGGATAAGTGAAGCTCCTCAAATGGATTATCTGTTATAAATTTTGCCTTTTCTAGATCTGACTTCTGAAAAGAATCTGTGTCGATAATCACAATCGAGTTACGTTTTAGAAACTTTGCATTTACTTTTAAAGCAGCAGGATTCATTGCAACAAGAACATCAGCTTTATCTCCAGGTGTATAGATCTTTTTAGAACCTAAATGAACTTGAAAACCCGATACTCCGTTCAAAGATCCTTGAGGTGCTCTTATTTCGGCTGGATAATCAGGGAAAGTTGATATCTCATTACCAAAGATTGCGGATAAGTTTGAAAAAATAGTACCTGTAAGTTGCATTCCATCACCCGAGTCTCCGGAGAAGCGAACTACTACTTGGTCTATTTTTTTTACTTTTGTGTCGTTAGTCATAAGCAATTCTTTAATATTATATAGTATTAAATATTGAATTCACGAATATAAGAATAAATTCTCACCAAAATAGAATAATTATAACATTTATGGTTTATTTGATAACATTTTATCGTATAAATATTCGTTTTATGATAAAAATATATCGAGATCGCCCGCCACAGTATTAAAATGATTTGCGACATATCGATTTACCAATCGCCCATCAAATAAATAAACTCCTTTTTTAAATCCAATATCAATCTTAAGTAATGCGCCCACTCCTCCAACTTCACCAATACGATGAATCATCGGCACAAAGACATTGCTGAGAGCCATTGCCGTTGTTCTTGCAACATTACAACTAAGATTGGGCATACAATAGTGAATAACACCTGATTGAGTAAATAAAAATGGATCTGAAGCTTTTCTGCAACAAGTAGTTTCAAAGCAACCTCCTCTACTTACTCTTAAATCAACAATAACCGCCCCTTTCTTCATCTGCTTTACAAATTCTTCAGAAATGACATGCCTAATCCCTGTCGTCATAAAATGCAATGCCCCGATTACCACATCTGCACTTAAGAAAGCACTATCGAGCACATTAGGCTGAAAATTGCAGGTATAGATTTGCTGATTGAGTATCCGCTGAATATTTCTCAATCTGAAAACATCATCATCAAATACTTTTACCAATGCTCCAAGACCTAATGCCCCTTTTGCAGCAGCTGTTCCGGCTAATCCGGCACCTAGAACAACAACTTCTGTTGGAGGAACACCAGGAACCCCTCCAAGTAATACGCCTTTCCCATTATGAGATGAACTAAGAAGATCTGCCGCTACTGAAACAGCTGCTAATCCTTCTATTTCAGAAATTGCATTTAAAATGGGAAGAGATTGGTGTTCATCACAAATTAGCTCATATGCAATTGCTGTTATTTTCTTTCTAACTAAACAATCAAGAACAGCAGAGGAGAAATCGATTAATTGTATAAATGAAAAAAGAGTAGCACGTGGTTTCATCATCTCCGCTTCTTCGAGCGTAGGTGGTAATATCTTAAATATAATATCTGATTGATATACATCATTGGAGGTATCAAGTATCTCTGCTCCTTGCTCGGCAAAATCACTATCAGTATAATTAATACCGAAACCAGCTCCTCGCTCTATCAATACGCGATGCCCCTGATCTACAATCAAGCCGACAGCCTCAGGAGTCAAAGCTAATCGGGTTTCATTTGGAATCCGCTCTTTGGGGATGCCAATAACTAACTCTCTCATCGAGCTCAACAGATTCTTCAAGACCTCTTGCTCAAAAAATCCATTCTGCCCTATTGGTGCTTTATTGGGATTCATAACAACATACTGGCTAACTGGCTTATTATTTTTTGTATTTCTTCTTTATTATTCATCGTTTCCGCTTTGAATACAATTTGAGAGCGTAAATAAAAAGGTTCTCTTTTATTTATCGTATTAGCAATAAAGTGAATTAGCTCTTCTCTATTTTTATCTGCTATTAGAGGTCGAGAAGCTTTCGCAACCTCTAGTCGATCTGCTAACTCCTCTTCGGTCACTTTCAAGTAAATAGTTTTACCGACAAGATTCATGTAGTCCATATTATCAAAGAAACATGGTGTACCTCCACCGGTAGCAACAAGAACATTCTCAAATTGAGAAACTTCTTTCAGCATTTTACGTTCTATCAGCCTAAATCCGGATTCGCCTTCTGCTTCAAAAAGATCAGAAATCTTCTTATGATAGCGCTCTTCAATATACCAATCAAGATCAATAAAAGAGAGACCTAATAAAGATGCTAAATCTTTTCCAATCGTAGTTTTACCGGCACCCATATAACCTATCAAGAATATTCTTTTCATCGCAAATACAAAATCAAATATTATCCAAATAAAGGACTTTCCCTCTTTGGTCGTTTATAAATGTAACATTTTAATCAAGCATTTAAAGCCAAATTAAAGTAGCACAATGTAAAAATAAAAAAGCAATCTTGCAAAACAAGGAGAAACACATCCAATCAAATTTTTAGCCTACAGCAAGTCTCTTCTATGTTATATCGAACTCGTTTTTTTTCTACAATATAATGGGCGGCAGCACTACTAGCACATCCCTAATAAACAAACACTTACGAAACATTCGCCGTGCAAACATCAAAATTCCTTATTGAAAACTTTTTTAACAACATCAGCCTCCTTTTCAGTAACAAACTGATTTAATGACTATTACACCAAAACAAACATCCTGTTTTTTGACAAACAAAACGCATTAACCTTTGTATATCAGGAAATTACAAAAACCACATAATCAATCAATAACATCTTCTACGTTTCTTCTTTTTAGATACTCAAACTCTGAAAGATGTATACAAGATTATATGGACGCAAATAAAAAAGCATTATTCTAAGATCAATCAACTATCTTTGTAAAATGAATGCAAGATAAAGATTCAATGGCAAAGCAAAAGTATTATGTTGTTTGGAAAGGACTTAACCCCGGAGTTTACGACAATTGGGTTGAGTGTAAAAGACAAGTGGACGGGCAAGACGGAGCACGGTACAAATCTTTTGAAAGTGAAGAGGCTGCCCTTGAAGCATATGCTCAAGGACCAGATCATTATCTGAATAGACAAAACAGAAGTTCATTTAAATTTGAAAGTCAATCTACTTTTGGAAATCCAATAAAGGAAAGTCTTGCTGTTGACGCTGCATGCAGTGGAAATCCAGGAAAAATGGAATACAGAGGAGTCTATGTTGCAACAGGAAAAGAGTTATTCCACCTAGGGCCGATGGATCAAGGCACAAATAATATTGGAGAGTTTTTAGCATTGGTACATGGCCTTGCTTTCTTGAAGCAAAACAAAAGCAATTTACCGATCTATTCAGATAGCCGTAATGCAATCTTATGGGTAAGAAATAAGAAGTGCAAAACAAAACTCGAAAAAACAGCCATTAATGCACCTATTTTTGAATTAATAGAAAGAGCTGAAAAATGGCTGAATAGCAACACATATACTAATCAAATTCTAAAGTGGGAAACGTCTGTTTGGGGCGAAATACCTGCCGACTTTGGTCGCAAATAATATTTACTATATGATAACAATTATAACTTGTTCTATAAATCCAGACTTATATAATACATTTAAGAAAAATGTACAAGAAACTGCTGGCATCCCTATAGAGTTTATCTATCATGACAACAGAATAGTTAATTGGAATCTATGCAAAGTCTATAATCATTACTCAGCATTGGCTTCATACAACATAATTTGCTACATCCATGAAGATATTTTATTTACAACAGATGGATGGGGTAAGATAATTGTAGACTTTTACAATAAAAATAATAATGCTGGAGTAATCGGTTTTGCAGGCTCAATAATAAAAACAAAAGCTTTGTCAGGATGGTCATGCCATAAGGATGCTGATAGATATAATTTTACACAAGGCTATCCTAATAAGCCAGACAAGTTATATTATAAAAATCCACATAATGAAGATTTCTCAGAGGTAATATGCCTTGACGGATTTTGTATGTTCGCTACAAAGAAAACATGGGAGCAACATAAATTTAATGAAAAATTATATGACCATTTTCATTTATATGATATTTCGTTCTCCACTGCAATAGCATTAACTCACAAAAACTATATCTGTAATATAATCAAAATAAAACATCTTTCACCTGGATCATTTTCAACAACTTGGTATAAATATTCACGGATATTCCATAAAGAGATGTCAGATATTTTACCACTGGCTATACATGGAACGCCAAAGAAATATATCCGTTTATGTGAAAAAAGAGCAGCATACAACTTTGCAAAAGAAGATTATAAAAACAAATGGTCTAATCGCAATAAAACTCAGATCATACGAGACTTATATAAAGAAACAGACTCAAAAATTTACACACTGAAATACATCTCTTTTTTATTTAGAAGGCTCCGAAAAAAGTATTTATTCTCTTAACTGTCAACTAAATGAATTACAACAAATCTCTTATTATTATTATTCCGATATACACAACAAAATTGAACAACTATGAAATAAAATCATTTGAGCAATGTGTAAAAGTTCTTCACAGGCATAACATATGTATTATATGCCCAGAAGGACTCGATGTGAAACAATTACCTTTAAATATTGACAATATAAGCATATCATATTTTCCAGCTCATTTTTTCGATGGTATAACTGGTTATAATAAGTTTATGCTTAGCCCCAATCTGTATAATCAATTCATCGAATATAAATACATCCTTATTTATCAATTAGATTGCTTTGTTTTTAGCGATTCGATATTACAGTTCTGTGAATATAATTATGACTATATAGGAGCACCTTGGCTACCTAAGAAAATCAATTTTATATTTAAGCACATCATACACCCACTAAAAAGATTCATTTTTAATTTAGCAAATACAACTTGTTCTGCACATCGATATTATAAAGTTGGAAATGGAGGGTTATCATTGCGAAGAACTTCAACATTCAAACATATAACAGAAGAGAACAAAGAGCTAATTGAAAGCTTTTTGAAAAATAAAGGAGACCTTTACAATGAAGATGTTTTTATTTCATTATTCAGCTCTAAAAATAATATTACAATAAAAACGCCTTCTTATGAAGATGCATTATCTTTTTGTATAGAAAGTAATCCAAAATATGCTTTTTCAATTTTAAAGAAAATGCCTTTTGGGTGTCATGCTTGGTATAAGAAACCATATTACTCTTTTTGGAAAGATATAATTCAATTATAAGGAGTTGAAAGATTAACAAAAATTTCTTGCAGCGAAAACCAAAACCAAAACATCTTTATATAAACGTCAAACTATAACAGCCAAAACTATGAGAATTGCTTTTGATGCCAAACGTGCTACACACAATGGAACTGGACTTGGCAATTACAGTCGTTTCATCTTAAACACTTTAGCTAAATACAATCCAGAAAATGAATATCTTCTTTATACTCCATCTCTAGGAAAATCGGATCTACATTCTAAAGTAAGCAAACATAAAAGCATTGTGTTCAAGTATCCAAATGGATTTTGGAGTAAAATAGGCATGAAATCTCTATGGAGATCTTACGGCGTAACGTTTGCTTTAAATAAAGAATCAATGGATATCTATCACGGGTTAAGTAATGAAATCCCTTTCGGGCTAAAGAAAAAAAAGATTAAGTCTATTGTCACGATTCATGATCTAATATTTATCAGATATCCTGAATATTATAAACCTATTGACCGCATTATATATAATTTCAAGTTCAAAAAAGCGTGTCAAAAAGCCAACCATATTATTGCGGTAAGTGAAATGACAAAAAAAGATATTATCAAATACTACGATATAGACGATAATAAAATTTCAGTTGTTTATCAAGGCTGTGATGCTAGCTTTAAAAAAAACGTTTCCGAAACTTTTAAAGAAACGGTACGATACAAATATAATTTACCAGATAAGTTCATTTTATCTGTTGGAACCATTGAGTCGAGAAAGAATCTATTGCTCACTGTTAAAGCGCTTAAGAACACAAAACAGAAACATCATTTAGTTGCAATAGGTAAGCCAACTCCCTATTTAGAGCAGGTGAAAAAATACATTCACTCGAATGGACTCGAAGATCAAGTAACATTCTTGCATGATGTACCTTTTACCGATCTACCAGCCATATATCAAATGGCAAATATATTTGTATATCCATCGTTTTTCGAAGGATTTGGAATCCCAATTATAGAAGCCCTTAATAGTGGCATACCTGTTATTGCAGCAACAGGCTCTTGTCTCGAAGAAGCTGGAGGACCTAATTCAATTTACATAGATCCTCTTAATTACGTGCAATTAGGCCTAGAGCTAGATTCTCTATGCGAAAATCAAACCAGAAAAATGGAAATGATTCGCGAAGGAAAAAAATATGCAAAACGCTTTGACCCTGAAAATATAACCTCCTCCCTTAACAACATCTATAATAATATGCTACAAGAACAGTTATGTGAATAATAACTGTTCCTTCAGCGTGTTATAGACCTAAAAGAGATGTACATATTCTTTTTGTTTGAAAAAGAACATTAGATTTAATCCTTAAATTAGAGTCTAAAGAAAGAATAGGGCTATACTTAATTCGACAGTTATGATGCACACAATATACATTTAAAAGCCTCTCTGCAATAAAACCAAATACTCTTTTTTGATATATATCTTCAGAAATCTCAACTACATTTTCTAGTCTAAATAATATACCAAACAACCATTCACAATATTGATCAAACCATTCCCATCTTGCTATAAACATGTTGAATGGTGAGAAATGATGACTATTCATCACTTTATTATAAGCATCTATGTACTCTGGATAGTATTCTTCCATTATATGCTTGAGATGTTCCAAATCAGCAACATGATGATCTCTACAATAAGATACTAAAACTGAACGAGACAGATACTTTGGAGTTGCTAAAATAACATCATAATTCTCGAGTTCCTTTTCATAATTATGTGTAGATTCAAACTTTGATTGTATAATCGACGGATCAACTAGTTGTTGTCTATTTCGCCATTGAGAAAAACCACTTGTATCGAAAAACCGACGATAATGAAATAAACCAACAATAGAAACAGTCCGACAGTTTTTCCAAGCCCAATACATTGCTGTCAATTCACAAAAAGAGCGATTCTTTTCTGAAATATTCACACCTTCGTCGTCTCGCTGAATATCTAATATTTCTTTCGAAGTAGAAGCTCCTACATGAATAGGCAATAAAATATCAGAATCAAAGAGCATATCTTGCTTATGATAACAAACTAATATCTTTATAGATTTATTCATATTAAATCAACTTAAAAACATTTTCAATTATATCGTCCATATCATAATACTTATATTCTGCTAATCGTCCACCAAATATCATTCTTTTTTCTGAAGCAGCTAATAACTTATAACGTTGGTACAACTCTTCATTTTTTGCGTCATTAACAGGATAATAAGGCTCTTTCCCATTCTCCCATTCTGAAGGATATTCTTTCGTTATAACAGTGGAAGCCTGATTACCAAACTCAAAATGTTTGTGTTCAATAATTCGAGTGTAAGCAACATCTTTAGATGTAAAATTTACAACAGCATTTCCTTGATAATTCTCAATATCTAAATATTCTTCTTCAAATTTCAAACTACGATATTCAAGCTTTCCATAACAAAAATCAAAGTATTCATCAATCTGACCTGTATAAACTATTTTATTCGCAACTGCGTCAAAATATGACTTGTTCTTAAAATAATCAGTAGAAGTCCTTACTTCAACTCCATCTAGCAGTTTCTCAATAAGAGCATTATATCCTCCACAAGGAATTCCTTGGTACAAATCATCAAAATAGTTATTGTCATAGTTAAATCTAACAGGCAACCTTTTAATAATAAAGGCTGGCAGCTCTTTAGCAGAACGCCCCCATTGCTTTTCTGTATACTCTTTAATTAGGATCTTATAAATATCTTCACCAACTAAACTTATGGCTTGCTCTTCTAAATTACAAGGAACTTCTATGTTATATCTTTGCTTTTGATCCTCAATAATCTTTTTTGCCTCTGAGGGGGTAACTACTCCCCAAAGTTGATAAAAGGTATTCATATTAAAAGGCAGATTAAAAATCCGTCCTTGATAATTCGCAATCGGAGAGTTCGTATAACGATTAAAATCAACCAATCCATTTACAAAATCCCAAACCTGCTTATTAGAAGTATGAAAGATATGAGCCCCGTATTTATGAACATTAATTCCATTTATATTTTCGCAATACAGATTTCCACCAACTTGACTCCGTTTATCGATTACTAAGCATTTATACCCTTTAATGCGAGCTTTATGAGCAAAAGTAGCTCCAAATAAGCCTGCTCCAACAATTAAGAAATCATACATATTTATTCTCTATTACGAAAGAATTATTCTTTTCCAAAACTTATACATTTTCTTTTTACTCCAAGCATGACAACCAGTAGGTAGTGTATCATTCATTAAGCGAAAACAATATGCCGGATTTTTATCAAATGCAAACTTTAATGCCTCATCTACACTTGGATACCTAAAAACGAGTCTATCCTTATCTACTGGAATTGTCGACCAAAAAACATCTTCATTATATAAGTGATTATTCGTATTACGAAGAAATAAATCTATTTCTTGTTTATAAACCAAAGTCGCTTGGTAATGCTTATTCACGTTACGCAATGAAAGTCCACCATTCCCTACTTTATTAAACAAATCCTGTCTGGATTTTATATTCAAAGCTTTTAACAAAACTCTTTCTATATACATATATAAATTGATAGGAAAAAAATTGTAGAAATTTCTTTTTATCCAAGGTGCTCCAATATAATCATATCCTTTATTACACCACTCAGATAAATTATCTATAAAGATATATGCATCTAATTGATAAATCAGAATGTATTCGGAATCAATAAAACGATTATAAAACTCAGATGAAAGCATTAACCTGTTATATCCGGCAATACCTTGAAAAAAGATATCATCAAACTCCTCAAGTATTAAGTTCGAATACTGTCTTTGCAATGAAGATAAATCTAATGAGAATGGTTTTATTACAATCAATGGATGGTTATGCAAGATTTTTATTGCTCTTTCCAATGAAATTAACTCCAGATCTGTAAGATCCTTTTTATATATAGGTATAATTACTTTTAAACTCATAATATTATTATTCTAAAGCTAACTTCTTAATATCCATTCTCTCTCTGCCACACTTTTCTCAAATCAGAGAATTGAATATAGTTTATGTATAAGTTTCTTTCTTTTCTAAAAAGCTTGTCCTTTAACTTTCCTTGAGGGAGTAAGACCCTCATTGTATGGGTTAGCTTAAATAATTGTACTGGACCAAATAAAGAATAAGATAAGCCATATTTTCGTTTCACCTCTTTTCGTGCAAAAGAGAAGGTCTTTGCTTTAAAGAACCTATCACTCTCCGTATTAACGGTTAATATAGCTTCTTCTTGATCATATCCCATAGCCTCTGCATAATAGCGTGCTAATGATGTTGAAACAGCTAGAGACTTTGCTATACGAGCAAAATTAAGTAAGCCATTTGCTTTGTCTACAGTCTCAAATCGAAGACGATTAATATCAATTATTGAGAAGACATTCTTTCCATTTTGCTGCCTATATAAGATATTACCTGGAGATAAATCTAAATGATAAACCCCTAATCTATGTAACTTTGCAATATAAAAAGCCAAATCTTTTAACACAGCTTCATCTTCAATATCTCCAAACACATAGGGAGCAATTGTTTGTGCTTCATGTTCAAATATGCAGATATAATAACTACGATAAAGTAATCCACACTTAAACTCATTAATATAGGCAACCGGAGACGGTGTGTCTACTCCTCGTTTGATCAATTCGCAAGCATGATGATACGATCTTTTTGCTTTTGAATCACGAAAATAAGAATAGGCTATTTTATTAATAAAGATGGGAACCTTAAAGCTTTTCACTACAAGACTAACACCTTCCACCTCATATGTTTTCAACAGATTACGACCAGTATATATTGTATTTCCTTGATCAGAAAACAGATTTGGTAAATCTTTGATGAACGCAGTTAAGTTTGCAAATTTATTATTAACCTCTATTTCAAATTTAGATTGGCACATATTCATATTCGTGTATAAAAGACTTGATCTCTACTTACAATCCCGCTACAGTTTAAATTCAAGATATAAAAACCTTTAGTCGATCTAGAATCATCTCATTTGTGATCTGTTGCATACATGCCCAGTCGCTGCGATAGCAAGGTTTATTGCCAAAGATGGAGCAAGGGCGACAAGCTAGGTCTACTTGTACTGCATTTGCAGAATCTTGTTTCCATCCGTAAAAGCCGGCATATGGATGCGTTTGTCCCCATATTGAAACCACAGATGTTCCTACCAAAGAAGCAAAGTGCATATTTGCAGAATCCATCGAGACCATGACATCGAGCATAGAAATTAAAACCAACTCAGTGTCGAGTTTCAATTTACCGCCTGCCACCTCTACATTGGAATAGGCAGCACTCCATGCATCCATCGTTTCTTTTTCAGAACCTCCACCTCCAAATAAGAATAAGCGCACGCCCTCTTTCTTTGATAGTATTTCAATAAGCGACTCCATCTTATCTAATGGGTAGATTTTCCCCTCATGCTTTGCAAAAGGAGCAATACCAATCCACTTCTCTTCTTTATTACCAAAGACAGACGTGATTGATTTTAAATCCGGACTTTGATCTGCAAACAGAGAATCAAAGCTTCGTGTATAGCGAAGAGATGCATCTTTAAAGACCTTTTCGTATCGATCAAAAACAGGGGTTAATTGCTTTTTCTCTTTATTCTCTTTTCGAGTAAGGGCTTTTCGAGCTTCTCTACCTTTATCTATCGTGTAAACTGGTTTGCCCAACATCTTCGCAACAAAGCGAATGGCTTTGGTACGAATCACGTCATGCAAATCAAGAACAGCATCTGCCTGCTTCATCCATTTATATATATATAAGTTAAGGCGAATCAGACATCGCTGATCGCCTTTTATATCTATACCATGTACTTCGACATTGGATGGTTGCGCTTGAAATAAATTGGTTAAAAACGGACTGGTCAATACAATGAAACGATCGTCCGGATTTTGTTTTGCAGCAGAATAAATAACAGGAATAGTCATCGCAACATCCCCGATTGCCGAAAAACGAACCACTAAATATGTAGCCATGTAAACTTATTTGTTTCCGTAAAGAACTGGATTTAACGAAGGATCGTTATACATTTTCATTTGCTTGTATACCTTCATATATTTTTTCCCAGCTGCAATATCTGCTAATAATTGATCCAATGCAGAAGTTAGATCTTGCTTTTGCTCCAATAGAATATCTAGCTTCTTTTGGCATGCTGCGATATGGTCTGCATCAACATCCGTACGAGTTACCTCTTGTTGCATGTGATAGATCTTCAACACAAGAATAGACAAACGGTCTACCGCCCAAGCCGGACTCTCTGTATTGATAGTTGCATCTTCACTCACAACTACATCTTTATATTGATCAAGGAAATAACTATCGATCAACTCCACCAGATCCGTACGGTCTTGGTTGCTTTTATCGATTCTTCTCTTTAGCACCAATGCATCAACCGGATCAATATTCGGGTCACGAATAATATCCTCAAAATGCCATTGTACAGCATCAATCCAGTTTTTCAAATACAAATAATATTCGATACTTTTAAATTCGAACGGATTGTTCATGGGAGCGTCTACATTATCCGTAATGTGATAATCAGAGGTAGCACGCTCAAATATAGGGTATGCTAATTCAGAAAACTTCATATAAACTGGGTTTTGAGATAAGTAAAAGACAAATGTAGCAAAACTTTCTGTATATACGGAAAGCAATAAAATTAATACATACATTTGAGGCTCAATATCAATTGATAAAACAAAGAACACATGAAAATAGTAGCAGATCAGAAAATACCTTTTCTAGAAGGTGTATTTACCGGATCGGCAACCTTAATTGCACTTCCGGCCAAAGAAATTACCCCGGAAGTAGTACACGATGCCAATGCTTTGCTTACGCGTACCACCATACACTGCACCGAAAAGTTACTAAACAACAGCTGCGTACGCTTTATCTCAACATGCACCATTGGCTATGATCACATCGACACCAAATATTGCAAAGAGCATGGGATACAATGGCAAAATGCACCCGGATGTAATGCCGGTTCGGTTGGCGAATATTTTGCTGGAGTTATTGCAGCACTTACCCAATACAAAGGCTACAACTTCAAAGACAAAACAGTTGGGATTGTAGGAGTTGGCAACACAGGCAAAGCCGTTTTGAATGTATGTAATGCTCTTGGCATTAAAACCTTGCTCAATGACCCACCACGTGCAAGAGTAGAAAAAGAAAATCAATCTTTTGTAAGCCTAGACACCATTGCTTCTGAATGTGATGTAATCACTTTTCACGTACCATTATACAAAGAAGGAGAAGATAAAACGCTACATTTAGCAGATACAGAATTCTTTTGTAAACTCAGAAAGAAACCTTTAATTATCAATGCGTGTCGAGGTCCGGTTATCGACAACACCGCATTATACGAAGCCAAAAAAAACGGGCTGATTTCCGATTACGTACTTGACTGTTGGGAGAAAGAACCCGAAATCAATCCCGAGCTTTTAAAAGATTGTGCTATTGCAACACCACATATCGCCGGTTACTCGTACGATGGAAAATCAAAAGCTACGCGAATGGGAGTAGAAGCCATTGCAAACTTCTTCCATATTGATATCAATACATCGGGTATTATTCCCCCTGCTCCGGAAAAGCCGGTGATTGACTTGTCGGCATTCGACGCTAATCCGGTCGAGCAAGCGATACTACATGCCTTCGATCCGATAGAGAAGGATGCAATTATGCGATCGATGCCCGATAAATTTGAATGGATGCGCACTCACTACAAACATCCACGAGAATTTCTTGCATATACAATTATCAATTGTCCCCCCTCTCTTCAAAGAATATTTCAAGAGTTAGGATTCCAAATTAAATAATTATACACAAGGTCTATTTTCGATTTATTCAATTTAGCGCGCATTAGAGTTCGATTAACAGACTGATTTACAAAGCAGAAATATTTGTGGTAAAATCCCGATTCTAGTGCACAAAGAATAATAAAATGTGCACTTTTCAGCATTTTATCTTCAAATAATTTGCTTTCTTTCGAGAAATATTCTTTTCTTTGCATCATTAATTAGAAAAGTAAGTACGTTATTATTAATTCTAAAAATCGAAAAGTTATGTCAGAAGTTGCAGAAAGAGTAAAGGCAATTATCGTTGATAAATTGAGCGTAGAAGAATCAGAAGTTACAAATGAGGCTAGCTTCACAAACGATCTAGGCGCTGATTCACTAGATACAGTAGAATTGATCATGGAATTCGAAAAAGAATTCGGAATCACTATTCCAGACGACGCTGCTGAAAAGATTGCTACTGTTGGTGACGCTATCACTTATATCGAAGCAAACCAAAAGTAATTCTCTTTACTTTATTACATCTACATGGAATTAAAAAGAGTAGTAGTAACAGGTCTGGGAGCAATTTCACCTCTTGGAAATAACGTCTCTGAAACATGGGACGGTATGGTCAACGGCCGAAGCGGCGCCGGACCTATTACTCATTTCGACGCATCTAAGTTCAAAACGCAATTTGCTTGTGAGGTTAAGAACTTCGAGCCAACAGCACATTTCGACCGCAAAGAAGCGAGAAAATACGACCTTTATACGCAGTATGCATTAGTTGCTGCTAAAGAAGCAATCGAAAACTCGGGTCTTGATCTTGAAAAGGAAAACTTGGATAGAATCGGTGTAATCTTTGCTGCGGGTATCGGTGGTATCGCAACATTTGAGCAAGAAGTGGGCGGATACTATACAAACGAAGAACGTGGACCACGTTTCAATCCATTCTTCATTCCTAAAATGATTGCTGATATCGCAGCAGGTCATATTTCGATGATTTATGGTTTGAGAGGACCAAACTTCTCTACAGTATCAGCTTGTGCTTCTTCAACCAATGCTATAGCCGACGCATTCAATTACATCCGTTTAGGAAAAGCTAATGCCATCGTAACAGGTGGTGCCGAGGCTGCAATTACTCCGGGCGGAGTAGGTGGTTTTAATGCCATGAATGCCCTTTCTACCCGAAATGATTCTCCGGAAACGGCTTCGCGTCCATTTAGCGCAAGTCGCGACGGGTTCGTAATGGGTGAAGGATCTGCTTGTTTGGTTCTAGAAGAAATGGAGCACGCCATTGCACGTGGTGCACATATTTACTGCGAGGTTGCAGGATCAGGGATGTCTGCTGATGCTTACCACCTTACAGCGACTCACCCGGAAGGACTGGGCGCTAAGCTAGTAATGCGCAACGCATTGGAAGATGCCGAAATGAAACCGGAAGACATTGATTATATCAACGTACACGGAACTTCAACTCCGGTTGGAGACGTTTCAGAAAGCAAAGCAATCATTCATGTATTTGGCGAGCATGCTTATAACCTAAACATCAGCTCAACCAAATCAATGACAGGTCACCTTCTTGGTGCTGCTGGTGCGATCGAAGCGATGGCTTGTGTTAAGGCGATTGAGAACGGAATTATTCCTCCTACAATCAACTTTACAGGTGAAGAAGATCCGGACATTGATTATAAACTTAATTACACATTCAACAAAGCACAAAAACGCGATATCAAAGCGGCTTTGTCGAATACTTTTGGTTTTGGTGGCCACAACGCAAGTGTGATCATGAAAAAATTTGAAAGATAACGTGTTCAATAAGTTATACGAAAAAATAAGGCTCTTACGCATTCGTGACAAAGAGCCTTATTTTTCTTTATACAAGTTGCTCGGATTCTACCCCGACAGTATAGAGATATACCAGCTCGCTCTACTACACAAATCATCTTCGGTAGAAAGAGAAAAAGGGAAGCGCGTAAACAACGAACGACTAGAGTTTCTTGGCGACGCTATTCTCGATGCAGTAGCAGCAGATACCGTTTATCATGAGTTCAAGAACAAAAGAGAAGGTTTTCTTACCAATACCAGAGCAAAACTGGTACAACGCGAAACACTCAATCGGGTTGCTCTCGAGCTTGGTCTTGACAAAATGGTAGTATTCAACCCTAGAGGTTCCAGTCACAAAAGCCATATCTACGGAAATGCGCTCGAAGCTCTAATCGGAGCTATTTACATTGACAAAGGATACGATCAAGCCCGATCGTTTATCCAAGACGTTCTTTTCAAAAAGCATATCAACATTCACAATCTGGCCCGTAAAGAAGTAAACTTCAAGTCTGCACTTATAGAGTGGGGACAAAAGAATAAAATCACAATCGATTTTGATCTGCTTGAATCGTTTACCGACAAGAACAACAATCCGATCTTCCAGACTCAAGTCATGGTGGCGGAAGTGCAAGCCGGAGTTGGTATTGGTTTTTCGAAAAAAGAATCACAACAAGAAGCTGCAAAGATGGCCGTACGCCGCCTGCGTAGCGATAAAGAATTCCAGCATTCTATTCTTGAGAAGCGAAACGACAACCCGTCGGCACAAGCTGCCAGCGGACACTTTGAAGAGCTTCCCGAAGAAGAGCATGTTAACGAATCGGACAAACCCGAAAACAATCAATAAAACAACTTCTCCTCCAGATGTGCTTTATGTAATAAGAATATCTGGATAAGGACTTGTTTTTTGAAAGAAAAAGGCTTTTGCGAAGGAAAATATCAAACCTTTGCAAAAGCCTTTTGTTTTATGTAAGATTTATTACATTTGCTAAAAAACCAATCACTACATATGAAATTACTAACCAAAGCATTTTCTCAGCTCAACAATAAGCGCTATAAAGAGATCGACACGTTTATAGAAAAACCGGAAGAAACCCAACGACTCACACTAGCCTCTCTTATCGGATGGGCAGCCCACACCGAATGGGGAAAGAAGTACCACTATGATGAGATCAAAGATTATGCTACGTTTGCACAGCGCGTACCCATACAACAATACGACGACATCAAGCCTTATGTAGAGCGCATGCTTAAAAACGAAGGCAACCTGATATGTCCGTCAAAAGTGAAGTGGTTTGCCAAGAGCTCCGGCACAACAAACGACAAAAGTAAGTTCATCCCCGTAACAGAAGAATCGCTGCGCAACTGCCACTATAAAGGAGGTTTCGACAGCGTACTACTCTACTTGCGTAACAATCCCGAAAGTGAATTCTTTTCGGGCAAAGGACTTATACTAGGCGGAAGCCATGCACCTTCGGCCTATGGCGACTCCATACAAGTAGGCGACCTTTCGGCCGTACTCATTGAGAACCTCTCTCCTTTCGTCAACTTTATTCGTGTACCCAATCGCGAAATCATACTGATGAGCGAATGGGAAAGCAAGCTCAAAGCGATCGTAGAAAACACAATCGACGAAAACGTAACCAACCTGTCGGGCGTACCCTCTTGGATGCTTGTACTGATCAAAGCCGTTTTGCAGAAAACCGGCAAACAGTACCTGACCGACGTTTGGCCCAATCTCGAAGTATTCTTTCACGGTGGCATCAGCTTCGCACCCTACCGCGAACAATATAAATCGCTTATCCCAAGCGACAGGATGCATTACGAAGAAACCTACAACGCATCGGAAGGATTCTTCGCCATCCAAAGCGATCTCAACGATCCCGGCATGTTGTTGATGCTCGATTACAACGTCTTCTACGAGTTTATCCCGATGGAAGAAATCGAAAACGAGCAACCCAAAGCTATCCCGTTGTGGGAAGTAGAAACCGGAAAGAACTATGCTATGGTGATCACCACCGACGGCGGTTTGTGGCGTTACCTCATTGGCGACACCGTGAAGTTTACGTCAACCTCACCCTATAAGATCGTGATTACCGGCCGCACCAAGCACTTCATCAACGCCTTTGGCGAAGAATTGATGGTAGCCAATGCCGACAAAGCCATTGCCGAAGCCTGCAAAGCTACCGGAGCAAAAGTAAAAGAATATACTGCCGCTCCCCTCTTCTATCTCGACATGGGCAAGGGCCGCCACCAATGGCTGTTTGAATTCGAAAAACAACCGCAGTCGATCGACGCCTTTACCGACGCATTCGATACGGCGCTCAAGGGTGTAAACTCCGACTACGAAGCCAAACGTTACAAAGACTTTACCCTGCTGAAGCCCGAAGTAAACGTAGCCCGCGAAGGTTTGTTTTACGAATGGATGGCGCAACGCGGCAAACTAGGCGGACAGCACAAGGTACCCCGTCTGAGCAACAGCCGCGAGTACATCGACAAACTACTCGAAATGAACGGAACAAAACAAGAGCAATAAACAGGCAATACTGTAACAATAAATAAACAATACGACAACGAGCCAATCCATACAGCATACTGTACAGATCGGCTCGTTGTTTATTTATATCCGTATAATAAGGATCAGGTTCGTTCGATGATACCACCGCCAATCACACGCCCCTCTTCGTAAAAGGCTGCCGCCTGGCCCGGAGCGATAGACTCCAACGGCTCAAGGAAACGAACGTGCAAGGTATTCTTATCCACAATAGTCACCACCGACGGAGTTGCCTGCTTGCGATAACGAATCTTGCAAATCACCTCTTTTCCCGCAACAAACTGCTCGGGATTGATCAGGCGGTAATCCTTCAGCCACATCTCCTGCTTGTAAAGCTCCGAAAGCGGTGCTAGTACCACACGATTGGTTTCGGGATTCAGCTCCTTCACAAACGTAGCCGTCTGAAAGTTAATCCCCAATCCGCGACGCTGCCCTATGGTATAATATGGGAATCCTTTGTGCTTGCCCAGGATCTTACCGTTGCTATCTTCAAAAAATCCTTCCGAAATCTCCCCTTCTTGCACATACTCGGCCAGAAAAGAGCGGTAATCGCCCGGACAGAAGCAAACACCCAGACTATCTTTCTTCGTAGCCGCACGCATAAATCCACGTTCGGCCGCCATCTCGCGCACACGAACCTTCGTGAAACTACCCAGCGGCATCTCAATGCGGGCGAGCAATTCCTGCCCCAGTCCCCACAAGAAAAACGACTGATCTTTCTCAGGATCTTCACCCGCCGTAATGTAAAACTTCCCGTCTACCAGCACCTTTCGTGCATAATGTCCGGTAGCAATCATCTCAGCCCCTTCGGCATCCGCAACCTTTGCAAGCAACGGCCACTTGAAATAGTTATTGCACAATACACACGGCACAGGCGTGCGCCCGCTCATATATTCGTCGATAAAATAAGAAATGATCTTTTCTTTAAATACATCACGCGCATCGTACACCATGTGTTTTATGCCGAGCTGTGAAGCCAGATTGCGAGCATCTTCGAGATACTCCTGAGCACCATCTTTTTCATAAAAGCGAAACGTAACCCCGATCACCTCGTAGCCCGCTTCCTTCAACAACATGGCAGCGACCGAACTATCGGTTCCGCCACTCATTCCTAAAACGATCTTCTTATTCAATATCTGTGATAACTTAATTTACAACACACTTGATTCAGATTCAAAGATAATGAAAAATAAATCACGTTCTTACGGAGATCAAATCGTTCGATCGCCATCAAACGATTCAAACCTAGTGAAGACAGAATTGTTTGATGCCGATCGAACGATTCGCTCCTCATTAGGTTTAAAAACAGACACCGCAATGAAGACACTGTATTGTTACAAAGATTAAAGTCAACTTTGACCAGCGGAGATTCTGTAGACAATCGTGTGTATTAAAGCTCTTCTGCACTCATGCACAGTGGAATAAAAACTTTACTTTTGCACAACTGTTACTTTTTAGAACACTAGATACGATTGCTATGAATTTTGAAACGTTGAACTTTATAACCTTTTGCGTGGGCAGCCTGTCTGATGCATTAAAGATGAGTGCCGGAAAAGTGTACCAACTTCTTCGCACATCAGGCATTTTGACTGAATATCTTATTCCGGGCTATGAAGTACTCCACACATTCAGCAAAGAATATATTGTAGAAGACTTGATACAATGCATGAAAGAGAAAGGAGTATTATCATGAAATTGTACTAGGCAACCGCATCAAAACAACTTTCGAGTAAATATAAAATAGTCTGATTTCTCGCTTGAAAAGAAGCATAAAGCTCCCTTGTTTCATCTCATGCGAGTTTTGTCCAAAATAATTTTTATCTTTGTATCAAAATTTACTCCAATGAAAATTCGCTAATATTCCTATCTGAACAAACATTGATTATGCAGGGCAGACAGCCTTGCTCCTTTAGTAGCTTGTGGTATCTACACACAAGTCTATCTTTTGTTTTGCGCATAATTTTTTATGTGCATACATTTTTGTGTTTGTAACAGATAGCTTTGTTTTTTTACACTTTTCGTTTTTATCTATTTACAAACATATTTAATATTAGCATCGTGAATAATTGGAAAACAAATTTGTCCATTATTTGGATAGGACAAATCATATCATTATTAACCAGTACAACAGTAGGCTACTCTGCTATTTTTTGGATCAGTCTTGAAACAAAATCTCCCGAAGTTCTAGCTTATGCCTTTTTAGCCGGAAATTTACCTCAAATCATATTAGGATTATTTGCTGGCGTTTATATCGATCGATGGAATAGAAAGTGGGTCATGATTCTTGCCGATTTATTTATCGCCACCTGTACACTCTTGCTGTCTAGATTGCTAATCTCTGGAAATCATGATTTAGAGTATTTATACATCCTATTTGCTTGCAGGTCGATCGGAAGTTCCTTTCATGCCCCTGCACTACAAGCATCTATCCCCTTACTTGTTCCCGAATCTCAATTAACCAGAGTATCTGGAATAAACCAATCCATCCAATCTATAAGTGGAATTTTAGCTCCTGTAATAGGAGCTACACTGATCGCTTTTTTTCGAATCGAATATGTTTTACTATTGGATGTTGCAGGAGCGATACTTGCTTGTATCTCGTTGCTGTTTATTTATATCCCCCCGCAAAAAAGAATAAGCACTGATAATAAATTGTGGAGAGAAATAAAAGAATGTTTTAGTGTTATAAATACTACAATCGGATTACCGGCACTCTTTATCGGATATACCTTCACAACGTTTGTTATCATGCCCATTGCTGTACTGTTTCCATTTATAACGATAGACCATTTTGGTGGAAATTCCTTTCAAATGGGATTAATCGAGATGATCTGGGGAATAGGAGCTTTGACGGGAGGTCTTATGCTAGCTGCAAATCGGAAGCAAATCAACAATGTGATCATGATTCATGTCTCCTACCTTATTCTTGGAATATATTTAGTAATATCAGGCCTGTTACCTAGCTGGGGGTTTCCTGCATTTGCATGTATAACTATAGTGGGAGGAATAACTTATGCGTTGTATAATGCCCTATTTGTAGCCATCATACAACAAAATATATCCGCAGAAATACTAGGTCGTGTATTTTCATTATTTTTTAGCCTGAGTGTTTTGCCCTCAATGATCGGAATACTTGCTTCTGGCTATTTAGCCGAAGTATTTGGAGTAACGACAATCTTTGTTCTTGGAGGGATCGGTATAAGCTTAAGTAGCATCGCTACATTGTTCTTACCATCTATCAAGACATTAAGAAATGGTCTGAAGCCTTTATAAGACAGTCAGCTCTCAGTCATTTTATCTATTGGGTGTTGTTTTTCTGAAAACAGCACCCAATAGTAATTTTCCAACTCAATAAGGAGCTCTTAAAAGGGCATTTCCCTTCCTTAATCGACACGAATAAACATAAACATCCTTGTAGAACGGTATAAATCATGGCTCATACGTGAATGAAGTAATAAATATAAAAAAAGATGATTATCAATATCATTGCTCAATGGGAATCTTTTGATGCAGCTACCCTTAAAAATGGATGATCGTTGCTTGAAATTTAATTCCAAGGCAATCTATATCGTCAAAAAGCTGTATCTTCGTTATTGATTCAATTAAATGAATATGTTTATGGAACATCCTTTAAGTATTTATAATACACTTACCAGAAAGAAAGAACAATTCGTGCCACTGCACGAACCACACGTAGGGATGTATGTTTGCGGTCCTACAGTGTATGGCGACGCCCACTTGGGTCACGCGCGCCCTGCAATCACGTTCGACCTTCTTTTCCGCTATCTTACACACCTCGGATATAAAGTTCGTTACGTTCGTAATATTACCGACGTAGGACACCTTGAAAACGATGCCGACGAGGGCGAAGACAAAATCGCTAAAAAGGCACGTCTCGAACAACTAGAACCAATGGAAGTAGTACAGTTTTACGTAAATCGTTACCACAAAGCGATGGACGACTTGAATGTACTTCCTCCAAGCATCGAACCACATGCATCGGGTCACATCATTGAACAAATCGAAGTGGTTAAGGAAATCCTTGACAACGGTTATGCGTATGTGAGCGAAGGCTCAGTATACTTCGATGTAGAACGTTACAACAAAGACTTTAAATACGGCAAACTATCGGGTCGCAACATTGAGGACATGCTCAATACGACTCGTGAGCTAGACGGACAGCAAGAGAAGCGTAAAGCGATCGACTTCGCGCTTTGGAAAAATGCTTCTCCTGAGCACATCATGCGCTGGCCTTCACCTTGGGGCAACGGCTTCCCGGGATGGCACATGGAGTGTACAGCTATGGGTAGAAAATACCTAGGCGAAACATTCGATATTCACGGTGGCGGTATGGACCTTGTGTTTCCACACCACGAATGCGAAATCGCGCAAGCGGTTGCTTCTTGCGGACACGAAGCGGTTCGCTACTGGATGCACAACAACATGATTACTATCAACGGACAAAAGATGGGTAAATCGTTGGGCAACTTCATCACCCTCGATGAGTTCTTCTCAGGCAATCACGCTTCGCTTACGCAAGCATACTCGCCTATGACGATCCGTTTCTTTATCCTTCAGGCTCACTATCGCAGCACGGTAGACTTTAGTAACGAGGCGCTTCAAGCTTCGGAAAAAGGTCTTCAACGTTTGCTTGAGGCAGCGGCCAATTTGGATAAACTAACTCCGTCGGCTACTTCTTCGGTAGAATTGGGTGGTTTACGTGCGAAGTGTTTTGAGGCTATGAACGACGACTTGAACAGTCCGATCGTAATCTCTCACCTGTTTGACGCAACCAGAGCAATCAACTCTATACTTGCCGGACAGGCAACGATATCAGAGGCTGATCTTGCAGAGTTGAAAGAGGTTTTCAAACTATTCTTGTTCGACATCTTGGGTATCAAACCCGAGCAACAAGCAGAAGGCGGAAACAACGAAGCGTATGGCAAAGTAGTAGATATGCTGCTTCAAATGCGTATAGATGCAAAGGCTAACAAAGATTGGGCATTGGCAGATAAGATTCGAAACGAACTTACCGCGCTAGGCTTTGAAATCAAAGACACAAAAGACGGCTTCGAATGGAAGCTATCTAAATAATATAGGCTTTATGTGTGAACGAGCGGACGAAATCGACTAGTGCGATTCGCCCGCTCGTTTTATTTACACATTATATGAAGCTGTTTGCTTTTTATCAAAGATCGAAATCATCGAGACTCATTCCTTCTTATCATCCATAAACTCGATCAAATCCTTATCTGCCTGCTTCACATTCTCGATCAACGGCAACAAATAAAACTTCAGCAGACAAACGCAAAGCATTACAACCGCCACAAAAACACTTGCAAGTAATGCAATCAAGTTTCCTTTGAAATGGGGTGCAAACAAAAATCCGATATATGCATACGCAACAAACAATACTACAATAGACGTTACAGCTTCTATAATTAGGAATTTACGGTAAAGATTGATGCGTTTTGTTTGTTCGTAAATTGACAACATACTATCTTTAAGTTTGCTGAGAAAGAATAGCTTATAAATAATCCAAGCTAGTGATAGCACAAATTGAATGCCTATAATAAACAAGAAACTGGATAAATGAGGTATTAATGGTTGAGCCCACATGTAGCTAGCCTGTAAATGAGGCATCTTTATTGCGAGTAAAAACATTACTCCAAATACAATTAAAAGCATCAATAGCTCGTAGTTCCAAATCTTGGTAAAGGAAGATTGCTTGCGCGATGTCAGCAGTTCGTACACGAGACGCTGATTGATTGCTTCGCTTTCGGTAAGACGTTGATCTATCTTTTTCCAGTTCTGTTTTAGTTCTTCAAGTTCCATAATCGCGGGTATTATTGGTTCGACATTTGTTTTAGTTTGTTCTTTACTCGGTTGAGCTTTACGGCTACGTTGCCTTTCGAGATTCCCATGATATCGGCAATCTCATCGTACGGACGGTCTTCGAGCCAAAGTAAAATCAAGGCCCGGTCTAGTTCGCCCAGTCGGGCAATGAGTCCGTACACGTCCGACATCAAATCACTTTGTTGGTCTGTGGGAATAAGCATCGCTTCGGTTAGTGGTACGGCTTTTGCCGCAGGCTTCTTTCTGATTCTTGAAATCGAAGTGTTTAAGCTAATCCGGTATATCCAAGTAGAAATATTACACTCGCCTTTGAATTGAGGAAACGACTTCCAAAGATTGAGAATAATGTCTTGGTACAAGTCTTTTACATCGTCCTGATCGAGCGCATACAAGTAGCTTACTTTAAAGATGATGCGCCGGTGCTCTTCAATCACAGCCATGAAAGCTTTCTCTGCTTCGGCTTTGCTTTCACGCCTGGTAAGTAGTGTCAAAATACTCATCGTCTATTCGTTTTATATCATTTACTCTATTAGTCGCAAGTTACACCTAATAATTACAGTACCCTGCATTATTCTTTTGAGAAGGATGTACAATACGAGTCGGTAAATTCGCATATATTTGGCAAAAGTATCAACAGTCATTTACTTTAACGACAAACCACTATGAATCTACGAAACAAACTAAAGGCTTATACACTCAATGGATTTGAGACGTTAAAGTCTTATCCGATCGAAATTACTATCGGATTATTCTTTTTCATTTACTGGCTATACATTCGTATACGAGGCGAACAGGAGGTTCCCGATGAACTTTATTTCCTTTTTCCTATTCTCGAAGTCTTAATTGTTTCATTTAATCGACTTACACGAAAGAAGCACAGTCGGATCTATTACTACGCATCGTTCTTAATGGGTATCCCACTTTACTATTATCACTTCACTTTCTTTTCGCCACAATATTTAGCGGTATGTATCATTGCGTTTATTCTATTCGCATCTGATCGATGGGCTAAAGACAATAAAACCTATTCACTCAGTGCTTCTAACGGATTCATTGCTTTGCTTTTAGGCAATGTACTGAGCAGTGTAACATGGGCTATTAGTTTGTCAATATACCATTCTGTTGTCTTATTGTTTAACATCGATGTTCGGGTTTCGCACAGCTTTGTAAATGAATTGCTTGGTGCATTTGCTTATTTCGTGACTCTTCCATTTTTCGTTACTTACATGCTTCAAAAGCGAACTATTAACAGTGAAGAAACGAATCAAACGATTCTGTCAATCTTGGTCAATTACATTTTGATTCCGGCTTTGGCTATCTATACGGTGATCTTTTACTCGTATATCGTAAAGATTGTGGTTGCATGGGAATTACCTCATGGTAATATTGCAAACATGGTATTCGGATATATGATCGGATTGTTGATTACCAATCTTCTTTCTATTCAACTGGCAGACGATAAAAAGAACCGGATTATACACAAAGCGTTATTCCTGACTTTGCCTTTACTCGCACTGTTTTGGATTGGAGTTTATTACCGCATTCATGAATATGGATTTACCGAACGACGTATCTATTTAGTGATCTACGGAGTGATTATGACTGCATATCCATTGCTATTTATGGTGCGAAAGACTGGTCATTATCGTAATCTTTCGGCTTTTGCCATCGTACTCACAAGTGTATTTACATTGCTACCCGGCATCAGTGCGCACGATTTAAAGCCGAAGTCGGTAGAGGCCGTGCAAAAACTCGACTATTGGCAAGAAAGTATTTACCTCAATGCTCCCGATTCATTCTCCTTGATGCAAATGGAAGAATACAAGGAGTTGGGCAGATTTATAAATAGCACTACGGAATTGAATATAGGCAGTTATGACAAACCTCAGATCATAACTTTTGATTTTATCGGTCACTTCGAACAAAAACTACGCACACAAGGATTTGACTTCTCGAAACCAATCGAAACAAAAGATTTTAGCATAAAAGATCCGGCCTTTTATCGGGTAGAGATTTCGCCAGACTCGATCATCATGGTCAATAGTTTGAATCTCCAGTTCTCCAATCAGCACTACATTGTAAACTCTATTGATGTAAAATGCCTGCTTACCCGCTAGCGTTTTATATGCTATATAATAAAAAGGTCCCGCTCTTTGCTTGTGCAGAGCGGGACCTTTTCATTATATCAATCTACTTTTATCGTATTATTTTACGGTAACAGCGGATGCTTCGGTTAGATTCAAGCGAATATCTTGCGAAGGATTTAGCGGTTGATCAAAGTCATTTCCTTCAATCACTACATTTGCTGCACGCTCGAAAAAGAACGGTACATTGTTCCAGTGAAATGCCGGATAGTCGTTGTTATGAACCACTTTGTTGTTTCTAAAAACCAATCCATCGATCGACTTGGCATACAATATCGGAGCATCAAACGTTTCGAACACGTTGTTTTCAATTACAATGCCCTCTCCTGTTCCTCCATGGAAATACTTTGTTTGTTTGTCCAATTGAGGAATCTCAGGATAGATTGAGATGATCGCATTGGTAAACTGAAACATCATCGCCAATGAATTAATGAATTTGTTGTTACGAATCAATACTTCACGACAAGCTCCTGTTTCGAACCATCCGTTGCAGTCGCCACACAAAAGAATAGCTGTACCTGAGGTATGGTCAAATATGTTATTCTCAACAACGGTTTTCTTTGGCGTACTGAATAATGTTCCGCGTGCACGGTTGTTACGAATCAAATTGTCGGCAAACAATACTTCCGGTGTCCATTCTAGATTTTCAATACCAAATACACCTTCTTCCGTGATCATCGGATCAATGGCCGAGGCAAACTCAATCTCATATTGCTTTGCTCCTTGAATGGTTTCTTTATCGTACGGACGAATTGCTTTCACAACGGTGTTGCCATCGATCAATTCCATCGTTGCCGAGTTTACAAACTGTACACTGTCGCCCGGACGCCCCCATTCGAAACCATATGTTTGAGGATGCATATAAGCAGCGATTACAGTTGTCGGATTTACACGCTTCAATACTTTTAGATAGGTTCCATGCACATTGATTGCATCGTCCATCATCCCTTCGTAAAGACCATTTTTAGAAATAATCTTTCCTTTACAAGCTGAGAAGTGTGTAGCATCGGCTTGTGTTGTAAAGTAGCGCGGATCATTTTCGCCACGCAGACATACACCAAAACCATCGAGTGTAAGGTTTTCACTCATTTGAGCTAACAAGCCCATCCCTTCAGCATAATGAATCTTTACATTGTCAAGTTCGATATCTTTGGAATGTGTGATAAATATGCCCGGAGTTGGTCGGCCGTAACCACGCATTGCAACCACTGTTCCCGGAATAAGGCGATTGTTGTTCCAAGGAGCTTGAATCACACGCGGAGAAACTTCTACAGCTTTGTGTGTACCCAACCCAATATCGCTGGTACGGTATACCAAACGCTTGGTATCTCCTTCGAATGCAATACCCCACTGAGGACTATGCTCCCAACCGATACCTTTTACAAATAAAGTACTGTCCTTTAGTTCGTATTCTACCCATGGAGCTACTTCATAAGTAATCACATGATTTACCGTATCGTTAGTTAGCACTTTTACTTGTGCGATATGTGGGTTCTTGAAATCGACACTGAAGTTCTTGAATGTACAAGCGGTATCACCCACAATGCTTAGCGGAAGCATACGTCCGTGAAAGATAAAATCAGATCCTTCACCATCTACTGTGATATTATTGATCCCTTCGAATGGAAGACCTACTTGCTTGGGATTAGCTTGGTCGTGATTCGAAATAAAGTATTCTTTCTTTGCACTGTTTTCCGGGTAGAAGTTGTACGTTCCTTTTGGAAATACAATGGTAATCGGCTCATTTGATTTGCGCTCACTTTTAATCTTCTCAATTGCTTTCTCTACCAGAGGAGCTACATCTTCGTCGGTATTGGGCTTTACACCGAAGTCTGCCATATTATAAACAGAAGGAGTATTAGAGCAAGATGTCAGCACAATAACAGAAGCTACATGAAATAATGAAATTAACTTCTTTATCATATTTGAATTATTTTATTAATTATAGACACAAAATTAGCATAATAATGGATATAAAAAAACCTCGCTACAGAATGTAACGAGGCTAATTGCTTTATTTATGAATAAGATAATCAACGTTTAGGCACTTCGATCCGTGCCGAGAACGGGTGAATATTGCCTGTTAAGGATGAGAGATATGCTTCGGCAGCACCAATTTTTAACTTTGCCCTTATTTTTATAGGCACGCGATTCTTATCATCCGAAACCCATATCTCGAGTGCTTCCTTGCTCTCTTGGAAAGCTTCATCGAAGATATCTACGGTAATCTTGAGCGTCTTGTATTTGATATTATCCCTTTCTACTATAGCTTGTCCGTCGTAGCGAAAAATAGACTTAATAATATCGCGTCCAACAACCACATTTGCGGTTCGCTCTTCTCCTACTTGAAGATTGCTAAAGTTCATTCCTCTAAAAAATAAAGTAATGTTCAACATGTCGAACATTTGGTTTTGAGAACAAACCATCAATGTATCAAACTTCACGCGATTTCGGTCGAAACGTTTCGACATCACATGTGGTTTAACTTTCTTATGGTTGAAGGCTGTTTCGTCTACAAGGTAATAGCCTCCTTCATTGACACGCTTCTGATAAAAAACAGATTCGAGATTCCGAGTCGTATAACTCTCTACCGTATCCCGCATCTTATAGATTTTATCAAACATGGATGTAGTCTTAAACAACAACTGCTGCTTATATACATTTTTACCGGAGAAGTCTTCATTCTTCATCGACAAGGTAGCTTCACCTGCTTTCGGCATCAAAATACCCCACTTAAAGTATACGTCAAATTTGATCTTCTCTTGTGGATCAAACGCGAAATAGTGAGCTTTTTCTTCCGTCATTTCATTCCCTTTCTCTTCGGCTAAGAGTAAGGGTGAAACAAACATACATACAAATAGAATTAGAATATGATTCTTCTTGTTCCAATTAAGGAAAGCCTGCCGGCCTTCCTGTATTTTGGTTATTTTTTGAAGAAGTTTGGCTTTCATTCTTATAGTCTCTCTTCTTTTTAGTTGCTTCTTTTGGCTTATTCTTTAGTATATCCATAGGCTTCTGCTTGTCTACAGGTACTGCAAGTATTTCCCAAGTTTGCTCAATCTCCCAGTTTTGAGGAACCTCAAATATTGTTGGGTAATAATAAACAGTATCCGGCTGAAGCTTATCTTTAAAGTTGCCCGTATTCCAACGACCATCGCCGTTCGAATCAAGGATGATCCTGCCATAATATTTATCCGGTTTTAAGTTGATAAATGTAGCTTCTCCATTCACTACATTCTGCTGACGTACCGGATTGTCTGATTTATCGAGTAATTGTATAAACGCAGGCTGGTCTAAACCTACAACATTGATATACAACTCTCCATATTGGTCTTTTGCCTTCGTCTTGAACTCTTGCGTAAAACCATTATTGAAGAAACCATATATGCTATAAATAGATGCAGAGTCGATTGTCAATTTATAAGACTCTCCATATCCCCATTTACGCTGCACAAAATAAGCAAAAGTATTCAAAGTATCTTGCTGAAGCGTAAAATCTACATCATTCCAAACGCTATCTATTTGTGTTTGTAAATGAATCACATTCTTTGGTAACTCTTCAATAGGTTGATCAAAAGTAATCTTAATCGTATCATAAACATCTAACGAAGCCTGAGCGTTCACTTGCATACCCAGAAAAACCATCTCTTCTTCGTCTTTTTTACGTTTTTTCTTTCTTTGCTTCTCTTCTTCCTCCAAACGTCTCTTTTTACCTCGATCTACAAACGAGAATGTGTCGGGTTTAAGAACTAGTTTGTTCAATGTATCAGTCATGTAGTAATCAAAAGCCACGGTAAGCGTGTCTTGATTCATAAGAGTAGTATCTGTAAGCCAATAACTGATGGTTTTATCTCCATTCTTCTTATTGGTTACATACCATTCGTCCGATGCTTCGAAATTCAAAGGCTCTAGTTTCGGTATATACGTAACGGCCTCATTGAAATTCAGATTCAATATATTAGGCTGAGAACGATCCGGTTTTGTCATATACTGACGCATAAAGTCTTCCTTGAACGCTAATAATAACACATCATCAGGCAAAAAATGATTGAATTCTACCTTAATAATTGTATCAACGGTCAAAGTATCTTTCCAAATGGTATCGTAACGCACGGCCGACTCAAAGGTCGGTGTAAAGTCTTTTTCTATAAAGGCAATTGCCTCTCCCGGTTGGTCAAACTTATAATCGCGGTTTAGGTCTTGCAACGCATATACGCGGTAAGTACCATTGGCCACGTTACGAATGCGAAACTCTCCTTTATCGTTGGTTACAGAAGTACGGATAAATGGAGTGTTCGTAAAGGCTGTATCGTCTAAGTTTGTATGCAACCCTACGGTCATTCCCTTTAATGGTTCCAACGTTTGTGCATCAAGTACCTTTCCCGATATCATCATGGAGTCGATCGTTTCGCCTGTTGAGAATGCAAAAGAGAATCCTTCCAAAGGGTTCTTTTCCGTATAGTCTACAATGGCATCGTTGAAGTCGATCGTATAAGTAACATTAGGGATCAGTGAATCTTGCAACTCAACAAATACCTTTTTGCCCGAAGACTTGATAATCGGCATCGACTTTTGCGGTGGTGTAACGATGATATTCTCAGAAGGTTTCTCCAACTGAATCAATTCGCTGAATTCAATCTCAATCTTCTTTTTTGTATAGTTCGTTTCATTTGGCAAAGGGATACTTCTTACATATCTCGGAGGAGTTTCGTCGTAAGGCCCACCATTGGGTGCTGCCATATTCGCACAAGACCAAAGTTGCAACAGCAATGCCGCTACAACAGACACATATGTAGTTCGATACAACGTTGTATTTCTATATTTCATCATTAAAGAGAGTTTTCATGCTATCTATTCTGCACAAAAATACAAAGTAAAATGAATTATATTATCTAATAGACAAGACTTTAAATCCTATTCGGCAATATAAACATTTCTTTTTATCACAATATTCTTTCCGTAGCTGTATTAAAGCTTGTGTATCAGAAGCATTACGCACCTCAATACCCATATCGCAAAACTGTCTTACAATCGAGTTATCTTCAGGTTCTAGTTGCTCCATAAAATACAAAGCTCGCTCCATATAATTGTGCGCACCGATGGTAGAACCATAGGCAAACATCGTAGGAATCACCGCGTTAATAAGTATAGAGTTGATCGACTTCTTGCCCAGCTGCTTCTTCTGATTGGGCGAAGGATAATCAAAACTATAATGAGTATCCCAATATTCGGAGGCCTGCACAGAAAATAGTCGGTAGAAAGAACTGAGAGCCGTTTGCTCTAATATCCACGAAAATAGGTGCTCATGTTGGTATAACAAAGCTGCCAGCATAGCCAGCTTAATATGAGGAAAACCCGACGGACGTGTTCGTAGTCGCTTAAATAAAGACGGATCTAACGTATGCAGGTTGTATTTATGTTTGAGAAAGTGGTATTCGCGCTGCAATAGAAAGTAACTAAGATCGGTAGAGGTTTCTTCTTCAAGAAATCCGGCTTGCCCCAACAGCAAGGCTTCTATTTGTAGTAACGAATCGCGATGCTTGTAAATATGCTTATAAGAAAGTGTTTTTGACAACAGCTCCATCGGCTCGCTATTGATCCCGAAACCAAAGCTGCGAAGCAACATCACAAAGAATGCTTCATTCCAATCGTTGACCGACTGCTTATGCACCCGAAGCACATCATTCATTTTACGTTCGAGTCGCTCCGACATCAAGGCCGACATCCATGAAGAGATCGTCATTCTGTCTACCCGATGGATTTGATCTGCACAGTTGAGTTTGTAACCATCGTTCATCAATCCACTGATGCGTTTGCGCACATCGTCTCTGATTTGTAGTTGTATTTGCGGAATAAAGATACCATTGTTCGTTAGAATATCTTCCCGATCTATTGTCTCTACAACATGCAGGATCACCGAATTATATGCCGGATCGGAATGATGATTGTGCCGATACCAATCGGACGAGCGTTCGTGTATTTCGACGTTCCCTACCCAAACCTTATCATCGATCTTTATCTTTGCATTGAAAAAGTCGGGCCCTGCATCCGAATTACAAATGCCAACATCGAGTATAACAAACTCTTTTCCTGCCAAAGTTGCTGTGTGGTTGAACTCATAAAGCTTATACTTCCACGCGTATTGTAATAAACGCTCCATTTTAACAAAGTTATATTTCTGTAAAAGCAAATCTAACTGAATTTCTTTATATTTGTGGGATATAAAAGAACTAATATTTACATTTTCAGATATATATTATGAATATAGCATTGGTAGGATACGGCAAGATGGGACAAGCCATCGAAAAGATAGCAAAAGAAAGAGGTCACAATATTGTATCAATCATTGATCTTTCTAATCCGGAAGATATGAACTCGGATGCTTTCAAAAGCGCAGACGTTGCGATTGAGTTTACATCTCCGCACACTGCTTTCGATAATTATCTGAAATGTTTCAAGGCAGGTGTTCCTGTAGTATCGGGCACAACAGGATGGCTTGATAAAATGGATGAAATCAAACGCATGTGTAGCGAAGAAGGTAAAACATTCTTCTATGCTTCTAACTTTAGCGTAGGTGTAAACATCTTCTTTGCACTCAATAAATACTTGGCTAAGATTATGAACAACTTCCCATCGTATGATGTAAAAATGGAAGAGGTACACCATATTCATAAACTAGACGAGCCAAGCGGTACGGCAATTACACTTGCCGAAGGAATCATCGAAAACATCGATCGCAAAACAAACTGGCATCTTGAAACAGAAGAAAAGCCAACCGACATTGCCATCCATGCAATTAGACAAGGTGAAGTTCCGGGTATCCACGAAATTATTTATGATTCTGAAGTTGATTACATCAGCATCAAACACGACGCTAAAAGCAGAACAGGTTTTGCATTAGGAGCTGTGCTTGCTGCCGAATTTACCGTGGGTAAAAAAGGATTCTTGGGCATGCAAGACCTGTTTAAATTATAATAACCAATTGTCTTAAAACATTATGAAGAAGATTACAACACGCAGTTGGATCAAGTTTGGCATTGTAGCCGTACTTTATCTGTTATTTACGTGGTGGGTAACATGCCCGTGGCTGCTACTTGGCTTGCCATTGATCGCAGACTTTTACCTCACTAAATACATCAACTGGAGAGCGTGGAGAAACATAAAGAACCCTGCAATACGCAGCGCTTTCGACTGGATTGAAGATATTGCATTCGCATTAGTTGCTGTATATATCATCAACTTATTTGTATTTCAAAACTACCAGATTCCTACTTCATCGCTCGAAAAAACGATGTTGGTAGGAGACTATTTGTTTGTAAGCAAACTAAGTTATGGTCCGCGTATTCCAAATACGCCGATCTCTTTCCCGTTGGTACAAAATACCTTGCCGATTGTAAATACCAAGTCCTATCTTGAATGGCCTAACTGGGGTTACAAACGCGCCAAAGGTTTTGGTCAGGTAGAGCGTAACAACATTGTTGTGTTTAACTTTCCTGCCGGTGATACCGTAGCATTAAAGGTGCAAAACCCCGACTACTATGATCTTTGCTACAGAGAAAGCAGAGAGGAAGTCTGGACAAACAAAGCGCTTTTCGGAGACATTGTATATCGTCCTGTCGACAAACGCGAGAACTACGTAAAACGTTGTATCGGTATGCCGGGTGATTCGCTTCAGATCATCAACAACCAAGTTTATATCGACGGACAAAAACTAGAAAATCCGAAAGATATGCAGCTCAACTACTTCATTCAAACCAATGGCGGAATGATAACGGAAGAGCAGTTCCGTGCATTAGGTATCAGCGTAGACGATCGCTACTTGGTTTCTAGTCCGAATGATTTGAACTATCTCGTAAAGTTAGGGTTTGAACCAAATGCTAACGGAGAACTTAATCCGGTTTACGATTTGCCTTTGACTCAAGAAGCACTTGCAAAGCTTCAACAATCGGGAATTGTGAAAAACATCATGGTAGAGCCGAATTTTAATTCGGGAGATATGTATCCGTTAGGAGTCAATACCGGTTGGACACGCGACAACTACGGTCCGATCTGGATTCCGAAAAAAGGTGCTACAATCAATCTTACAAAAGAAAATCTGGAATTGTATACACGTTGCATCCGCAACTACGAAAACAATACACTGGAAGTTAAAGAAGACGGAACCGTTTTGATCAACGGTAAACCTGAAACTACATTTACATTTAAATACGATTACTACTTCATGCTGGGCGACAACCGCCACAAATCGGCCGACTCACGTTACTGGGGATTTGTGCCTGAAGACCACGTAATCGGAAAACCGATATTGGTATGGCTGTCGATCGATAAAGACAGAAGCTGGGGAGATGGAAGAATCCGTTGGAACCGCTTGTTTACAAGAGTAGACAACAAGTAATACCAGCTGTCGGATAATAACTAACACGCATGAGCAAGGTTTATCTTTCAACTGCATATCTGGCTTCGATTCAATACTACGCAAAGCTATATAGCTTCGAAGAGGTTTGTATCGAGTCAGATTGTAATTACGTAAAACAAACATTTCGCAACCGATGTATGATTGGGGCGGCAAACGGCGCAATGCCGCTTTCGATACCCATCGAAAAGCCCGACTCGCCTAAGTGCAAAACGCGCGACATTCGTATCGCCGAGCATGGCAACTGGCGTCATCTACATTGGAACGCAATCTCATCGGCCTACAATTCAACGCCGTTCTTTGAATATTACAAAGACGACTTCGTAGGCTTTTATGAGAAAAAATACGACTTCCTTTTCGACTACAATGAACAACTTCGTGAAATGATCTGTTCACTCATTGATTTCACACCCAATGTGAGCTATTCGCACGAATACCAAACTGTAGTTGAAGAAAACGCTATAGATCTTCGTGAGAAGATTAGTCCGAAGAAGCCCTTCGATACATGGGACAACGAGTTCAAAGCAATTCCGTATTACCAAGTATTTCAGCAAAAGCACGGCTTTCTACCCAACTTAAGTATTATAGATCTCCTCTTTAATATGGGTCCCGAAAGTTTGCTTATTCTTCGCGACTCGTCCCTCTGATTGGGCAATAGAAACTATAAAATCCCTGTCTTTGTCACCTCGGACTCTCCGAACAGACAAAAACAGGGATTTGTTATTTACTTACGAAAAGCAATTAAGCCTCTTCCGCTTTGTAAAGCAATGTGTATAATTTAGACTCGTCAAAAACATCGTTGGCAATATCCCAAAGAATACTTCCATCCAAAACTTCGATCCGTTTAAACACTTCTTCAATCGTATCGTATCGGTTGTAGTGCATAAAGCTCTTACCCAATCCGAGAAACGTACTTTCTTTGTTATCTCCCGAAACTCCCAACTGCCCGATAAGCTGACGCTTGGCCGACAGAATTTGAGAAGTAGAAAGTTTATTCTCTCGCAATTTGCGCAATTCTTTGTGAAGCAACGACAAACACTTATCGAGGTTCTTCTGATCACAACCGAAATACACACCAAACACTCCGGTATCGGTATACGGTGTCAAGTTTGATTCCACATTGTAAACCAACCCGTTCTTTTCACGCAATGCAATGTTTAGACGACTATTCATTCCGGGACCACCCAGAATATTGTTCAACAAAAACAAGCCCGTGCGACGTTCGTCATACATACTATACGATCTTCCGCCCACAAACGCGTGTGCTTGAAACGTATCTTTTACTTCAACCTTCGTTATTGCCTGTTGCGGCAACGGAGCTACGCGGTCGTTTTTATACTGAACTTCAGGCATATCCTTGCAGTACGACTCCACCATACGTACGATCTTCTTAAACGGAGTAGACCCCATTGAGAAGAAAATCATATTCGATGCCACGTAATGTTTATGATAGAATGACAACGACAGGTCACGGTCAAATTCATTGAGTGTGCTTTCTTCACCCAAGATATTGTGCCCCAACGCATGATCTTTGAAAAGAAGATTTTCAAATTCATCGTAGATCAACTCCGACGGGTTGTCTTTGTACGAGTTAATTTCATCCAGAACTACATCAAGTTCTTTCTCTAGTTCTTTCTCGGGGAAGCGAGAATTAAATACCAAATCCGACAACAGCTCAATTGCTCTGCCGACATGTTCTTCCATAAAGATTGAATACACAAAGGTTTCTTCTTTCGTAGTATAAGCATTTAGTTCGCCTCCCACATTTTCCATTCGGTTCAGAATGTGCCAAGCTCTACGTTTGTCGGTGCCTTTAAAAAGCATGTGTTCGACAAAATGAGCCATTCCAAACTCGCGCGCGAGTTCATCTCTTGTACCCGAAGCAACCCCAAAACCGCAGTAAGATACGGGCGAATTGCTCGGAAGATGAATGATTCGCAGTCCATTTGATAAAAGATGAGACTGATAATGCATATTTTTCCCTCTCTAATTTGAAGCAGCAAAATTAAAATAATACTTTTGCAAACCATTTTTCCTACGAGATTATTTACTCGTGATTATCAACGTATAATTATATTACTCAGATATGAACAACGAACATATAATGTCTATCTTAAAAAAAGAAGCCGAAGCCGTTCTTAATATACCCGTTTCTTCTGCTTATGACGAAGCAGTGGCGCTCATCGTAGAGCACGTACACAACCAAAGAGGCAAACTGGTAATTAGCGGAATGGGCAAAGCCGGGCAAATTGCAGCAAATATTGCTACAACATTTAGCTCTACGGGAACTCCTGCATTCTTTTTGCATCCGAGCGAAGCGCAACATGGCGACCTTGGATTCATCAGAGAAGAAGACGTGATGTTGTTAATCTCTAATTCAGGGAAAACACGTGAGCTAATTGAATTGGTACATCTTACACGCGGCCTTTGTCCTGATATGAAATTCATTGTCGTAACAGGAAATCCCGACAGTCCGCTTGCACAAGAAGCTACGATCTGCTTACCTACCGGCGGCCCTAAAGAAATATGTCCGCTAGGTCTTACACCAACAACTTCAACAACAGTGATGACCGTAATCGGTGACATCCTTGTTGTAAATACAATGAAGGCTATCAACTTTTCAAACACCGAATACGCAAAACGTCATCACGGTGGATACCTTGGCACAAAGTCAAGAGAGCAAAGTAAAGAAGAATAATAATCCAGGCATGAGAAAAGTAATTGGCATCGGAGAGTCTATCCTCGATATAATTTTCCGCAACGACGAACCCCAGAAAGCTATTCCGGGCGGGTCTGTATTCAATACCTTGACATCCCTACAACGTTTGGGTGTTGAGACCGCATTCATTAGTGAACTGGGCAACGATCAACCCGGCAAAATTATTCGCAAATTCATGCAAGACAATCACATGTCTACTGAATACATCGAGAACTATGCCGACCGCAAAACTCCTGTTTCACTGGCATTCTTAAACGAGAATAACGATTCTGACTTTATCTTCTACAAAGAAGATGGCAACGAAAGCTTAGATGTCAAACTGCCTATCATTAATCAGGACGACATTCTTATCATCGGATCTTATTATTCGGTGAACCCTTCGCTACGCAACCGTATCGTCGAAATTCTCGACTATGCCAAAGAGCGTAAAGCGATCATCTTTTACGATCCCAACTTCAGAAAGCCGCATGCACATAAAGCACTGCGTCTGATGCCAACAATTATCGAGAACTTCGAATACGCCGATATCGTGCGCGGATCAACCGAAGACTTTGTCAACATCTACGGCTGCGACGAATCGAAAGCCGTATATGAAGGAAACATCCGCTTCTATTGCCGTAACTGCATCTGTACCTCGGGAAGTAAAGGTGTAAAGCTCTACAACGGATACATCACCAAGCAATACGATGTAGAACCCATCGAAACCGTTTCATCGATCGGAGCAGGCGATACATTCAATGCCGGCATCATCTATGGACTTATCAAGAACAACATCGGACTGCGCGATATTCAATATCTACAGGAACAAGACTGGGATAAGATCATAAAAATAGCTACAGACCTATCAACGGAAGTTTGCAAAAGTTATGAGAACTATATTTCCAACTCATTTGCAGAGGAATATAAGAACATCCGTTAAATATTTTCAAGAAAGGCACTAACATCAATAGAGTTTGACTACTTTTGTACGAAAGGTTTTTCTTTAGTATGATAAGACGTATCCTATATTTCCTGATTCTGACGGTTGTATTATGTAGCTGCTCCGAACCTTCTTTTGAGGTGCGCACAGCTTGTAGCCGTGATAATATTGGAAACTACCTTGTAAAGTGGGAAACGTTTCCTGCCATAAAAGGAAATGTAGCGATCTTCGTATCATCTACTCCAAATCATTTCAATCTCGAGAAGCCGGCTATTGTAACCGATGTAGAAAACGGAGTATCTACATACATTACAAAAGACAATACCTCTCGTCGGTACTTCCTTCTTCGATTCGACAACGGTCACACCGAAATTGTATCAAACAGATATGTTCTTATGGAAAACATTGTGAATTTCAGAGACATTGGCGGATACAAAAACAAAGGTGACAAACAATTGAAATGGGGAAAGATCTATCGCTCCGGGCAAGTAGGAACCCCTTGCGAGATTGACAACAGGCGCCTTCAACGACTAGGCATTAAAACCATCGTAGACTTAAGGGATGATGAAGACTTCTTTACAAATGCCCTCATCTACGACAGCGCCCAAATCGTGCGCATTCCGATTACTGCCGTAAGCAGTAGCGATGTACTACATCGCATCAAGAAACGCAAATTACGTCGTGGAGATGCTAATATCCTAATACAGGATACCTATTTATGTTTCATGGACTCCTTGTCTGAAGAGTTTGGTAAAGCGATCGAAGTTGCTGCAGATCCCGATAATTATCCGATTCTTTATACATGCACACTTGGAAAAGATCGCGTCGGCTTTTTAGTTGCCTTTTTGATGGCAGCGTTGGATATGCCGAACCAAACTATCCGCGAAGATTATATTTCTTCTAATCAATATATGAAGTTTTCCTTTCCGCAAGAGCTTCTTAACGAGCTCGATCTCGAAGCACAAGAAACAATATCAACGTTGGTTTCTTGCAACGAGGCTAATCTCAACATCGTATTCAATGCGATCAAACGAGATTACGGATCCGTCAACAACTATCTTGAGAAGAAAATGAATCTAGATTCGAGAAAAAGAGCAAAACTCAGAGAGCTATTATTAAACTAAATCCGTTTTCAAATACGAATAGCTACCTTTGATGCTCGCATTATATATACATATAATTACATACAATTATTTTGAAAACATTTGAAGAATTAGGAGTTGCCGCGCCAATACTAAAGGCAATTCAAGAGATGGGATATGAGAATCCTATGCCAGTACAAGCAGAAGTAATTCCTTACTTATTAGGCGAAGACAACGACGTTATTGCTTTAGCACAAACAGGAACAGGTAAAACAGCCGCTTTCGGTCTTCCTGTACTACAAAAAATAGACGTTTCAAACGTACAGCCTCAGGCTCTTATTCTATGCCCAACACGCGAACTATGTTTGCAAATCGCAGACGATCTAAACGATTACTCTAAATATATCGACCACCTAAAGGTTCTTCCGGTATACGGAGGTTCAAGCATTGATACACAAATCAGAGCGTTGAAGCGTGGTGTACATATCATCGTAGCTACTCCTGGTCGTCTTATCGACCTTATGAACCGTAAGGTTGTAAACATGGAAGGTGTACGCAGCGTGGTAATGGACGAAGCAGACGAAATGCTAAACATGGGCTTCACAGACAGCATCAACGCTATCCTTGCTGAAGTTCCAACTTCACGCAACATGTTATTGTTCTCTGCAACAATGCCTCAAGGTATTGCTCGCATTACAAAACAATACATGAACAACCCAAAAGAGATCGTTGTTGGTAACAAAAACGAAGGCTCTAAAAACGTAAAACACGTATCGTATATGGTACACGCAAGAGACAAGTACCTTGCTCTTAAGCGTATTGCCGACTATAACCCAAATATCTACGGTATCATTTTCTGTCGTACTCGTAAAGAGACTCAAGAAATTGCAGACCAATTGATCCAAGACGGTTACAATGCAGATGCACTACACGGCGAACTTTCTCAAGCTCAACGTGACTACGTAATGCAGAAGTTCCGTGTTAAAAACATCCAACTACTTGTTGCTACAGACGTAGCTGCTCGTGGTCTTGACGTAGACTCGCTTACACACGTAATCAACTACGGTTTGCCAGATGACGTAGAATCGTACACACACCGAAGCGGTCGTACAGGTCGTGCAGGTCGTTCGGGTACTTCTATCGCGATCATTCACTTGCGTGAAAAAGGTAAAATCCGTGAGATCGAACGTATCATCAACAAGAAGTTCGAACCGGGAGTTATTCCTTCGGCAAACGAGATTACAGAGAAACAACTACTAAGCCTTGTAGACCGTATCGAAAAGGCAGAAGTAGACGAAACTCAAATCGAGACATTCCTTCCTGCAGTATTCCGCAAGTTAGACTGGTTGGAAAAAGAAGATATCATCAAACGCGTTATGACGCTTGAGTTTACTCGTATCTTCAAATATTACGCAGAAGCGAAAGAAATCGAAACACTTGCAGATCGTCCTCGCGGAGAGCGTGGCGAACGCGGCGAAAGAGGCGAACGCGGTCCTCGTGTTGCAACTCCAGGATTCAAACGTATGTTTGTAAACGTAGGTCGTATGGATGGTTTCATGCCAAACAACTTGATCGAACTTGTAAACATCCACATCCCGGGCAAAGTAAGAATCGGTAAGATCGACTTGATGAAGAGCTTCTCGTTCTTCGAAGTTGAAGAAAACGAAGCTGCAAAGGTGGCACAATCACTTACAGGTACTGAGCTTTACGGCAAACGTATCTCTGTAGAAATCGCTGACGATAAAGGTGGTTCTAGAGAAGGTGGTCGTGGCGGACGTGACTTTGGTCGCAGAAGACGTGACTTCCGTGAAGAAGGCGGACGTGGTGGACGTGACTTTGGTCGTCGTGATCGCAGATCTTCTGAAGGTGGTTACCGCAGAGATCGCAAACCTTCCGGCGAATTCAAAGAATATAGCCGTAGCAACAAACGCGAAGGAAGAAGCAGAAACTAATCATCTGATTATCTATCATACCTAAAGGAGTTGTCATACAAGAAACGCAAGTTTCGAGTGTGGCAACTCCTTTTTTTATGTCCGATAAAGACAAACCTTACAACAAATAAGCCTTGTGCACCGGGGCACAAAGACGAACCACGTCGCACACAAAGACTGTTGTGGGCCCACGCAAAGACAAACCACGGCCCACGCAAAGACTGTTCTGGGACCACACAAGGCTTAGTTATTACCTAGTGTGTACTTAATCTATGAATTACAGCACCTTCTTCTACGCATTTATGCAGACAGAAAAAGAAAAGCCCGAAGCCTGATCATTGCGATCAAGCTCCGGGCTTTTCGTTATATCGATAAGATTGTATTACTTGTAAAGTTTCAATTCGTTTACAAGGCGAGGACATTTGCCCCAACGATCGATCATAAACAATACATAGCGGATGTCTACACTGATCGTGCGTTGCAAGGCAGGCTCAAATGCGATATCGCCACTCATTGCTTCCCAGTTTCCGTCGAAAGCTAGACCGATCAAGCGACCGTTTCCATCGAATACAGGGCTACCTGAGTTACCACCGGTGATGTCGTTGTTTGAGATGAATGCAATGTTCAAATCGCCGTTCTTGTTAGCGTACTGACCAAAGTTTTCTTTGCGGATAAGCTCAAGAATTTCGGGTTGTACGAAGAACTCATCGTCTTCAGGGTTTTGTTTTTCCAAGATCCCTTTGCTGGTTGTAAAGTATGCATACTCTGCCGCGTCGAAAGGAATGTAACCTTTGATAGAGCCGTAGCTTAAACGCATGGTGAAGTTTGCGTCTGAGTAGAAGATACGGTCAGGATACATCTGCATCAAACCGGCAAGGAACAAACGCTCGCCTTTCTCGATGTCGTAAGCATAACCGGCAAGATCTTGTTGCAATGCATAGTAAGCCATCATCACTGAGTTTGACAACTCTACAGCAGGGTCCTTTTGCAATTTCTTGATTCCGTCTTTAGAGCTTAGTTCTTTCTCGATGCTAGCCAACGATGTAAGCTTTGTTTTAGCAAACACATGGTCTACATATTTTGCAAAGTCGCCTTTGTATTTCTTCATGATTGAAGGGAAAATCTCCGGCTGATACTGAGCAGGAACACGTTTTGCGCACAACTCCATCATACGTACCATGGTTTTCTTATCCAACGTTGGTTCGTAGTCTTTGAAGATCGGAGTCAACACGGTTTGCGCATCTTCAAGAACTTGTGCTTTTGCTTGTTTGTCGTCAAGGCTTTCTACCGCTCTTGCGATGCGTACCAGCTCACAACCCGAGATCATTGTTTCGCTCAAGTAAGTTGCTGCTTCGCGTAGCGAGTCGCTTCCGGTGTATCCTTTCTCTAGCAATGGCAATACTTCTCCGTAAAGTTCTTTACGTGCAGGATCTGCATTTACCCAAGTATTGAAGTTCTTTTCGATATCTTGTTTGCGTTCGATTACGCCAAGACGTGCAAGACCTTTGTTCATACCGATCGAGTTTTTCCAGTAGTTTGAGCTACCTGCATACTTCGAAGCGTACTTGATGCGCGTAGCATCGTCGGCACGCATGGCTTCTTTCCAGATGTCTTGCTTCTCTCCTCTTACCTCGATACGCGGTTTGTTAGAGTCGTCGATGCGTTGTTGCACACCCCATGAAGACAGGTAACGTTGTGTGCTACCCGGGAAACCGATCGTCATCGCGTAGTCGTTTTCTTCGTATCCTTTCAATGACACTTCCGGTACATAGTTTGGCTTGTAAGGCTTGTTGTCTTTGTTGAACTCTGCCGGCTGATTGCTTGCATCGGCATATACGCGGAATACAGAGAAGTCGCCCGTGTGACGTGGCCACATCCAGTTGTCGGTGTCACCGCCAAACTTACCTACCGATGAAGGTGGCGCGAATACCATACGTACGTCTTTAAACACTTCGTATACTTGAACGTAGTATTTGTTGTTTGCGTAATATGAATATACTTCGGCTTGTACAAATGGCTTCTTCGAAAGCGAGTCGCTGATCACTGTCATCACAGAGTCTGCTTTCGTCATGCGAGTAAACTCGTCTGTTGTCGACTTTACCTCGCCCATGATGCGATCGGTAACGTCTATCGTGTTCTTCAAAAAGCGAACTTCCAATCCTTCAATCGGAATCTCTTGTTCCATCGATTGTGATACGAAACCGTCTTTCAGGTAGTCGTGTTCTACCGAGCTTTTTGATTGAATCGCTCCGTAACCACAGTGGTGATTGGTAAAGATCAACCCTTGATCTGATACTGCAATACCGGTACATCCGCCACCGAATATAACAACTGCGTCGCTTACCGACGGACTTGTTGTGCTATAAAGACTATCATAAGGAAGGGTAAAACCCAACGCTTTCATCTGCTCAAGATTTTTCTTATTCAATTCGTTAAGCAGATACATACCTTCATCTGCATAAACTCCTTGAGCAGCAAAAGCCAAGGCTCCTGCCATCCATAAACTTTTAAAATACTTCATTTTACTGTATTATTCTATAATTAGTTTCACATTATTTACTTCTGTACGGGCCGACAACCACTCTTTGATCTTCTCACGTTGCGCTTCGTCCATACGTCCTTCTACCTTTAAATAAACGAGTATTAAGGTCTCGGCTTCTTGAGTCTTCAAATTTACTATTTCCGATTTATTGATTGAAACATCTTGTACCGAAGGAAACAAGACTTTCATCTCGGGTGCTAGTGCAAAGCTGAGCTCTGATATGGTTCGATACGACTCGAGGCTACGTTGAAGCGAGTCGATCAATTGTTCTTTTTGTTGGATGGTTTGCTCTCCCGTCTTGTATAGATCGGTCAAAACCATCGACTTCAATTCGTTGATATCCGTATCGGGACCCGAGAATCCTTGCTGCACCGCAAGGGTCATATTACCAAGACCATAGTCTTTGAGCTTTTGACGTGCTACGTCGATCGCCATTTCGGGTACTTTATCTCCTACCAATACAACCTTCAGTTCTTTGTCGTTACCGTTAAATTGTACTTTCTTACTGATAATCTGTGTTCCCGGAAAGTCTAATTCTTTTGCTACATAGTCCGAAACCTGTGAGTTCAAGAAAGATGTACGGATCATATTATAACTTAAGAAAAGACTGGGTACAATGGTAAAGAATACAATCACTCCGATATAACGCGCTACCCGTTTTTCCTTTATTTTATCAATCATCGATATTTTAGAGAAACGCAGTAAACGCACTACCACCAATGTAGACAAACTAATGAATACCGTATTGATAAAGTATAAATAGAATGCGCCAAAGAAGTAAAACAAGTTACCGGTTGCTAACCCGAAACCGGCCGTACACAAAGGCGGCATCAACGCTGTAGCAATAGCAACACCCGGAATTACATTCCCTTTGAGACGGGTAGAGCTGGCAACAATTCCGGCCAAACCACCAAACAATGCGATGAGTACGTCATAAATCGTAGGTTGCGTACGAGCCAATAACTCTGATTGCGCTTCGCTCAAAGGTGATAGCAGGAAATAAATTGTAGAGGTAAGCACACTAAACAACGTGGCAATCGCATAGTTCTTTGCCGATTTTTTGATCAAATCAATGTCGTTGATACCTAATCCAAGACCGAAACCCATGATAGGTCCCATCAGTGGTGAGATCAACATGGCTCCGATAATAACGGCTGTCGAGTTGGTATTGAGACCAAGTGACGCAATGAATGTTGCAAAAATCAAGACCCACAAATTCGCTCCTCTAAACTCAACACCTTTGTAGATACTGTCTATTGTTGCGCGTTCGTCGTCTTTTTCTTGATGAAGATCGAGAATACGCTTGAGGAATTCTTTGGTCGAAAAATAGAGTTTGAATCGTTCCATAATACAATAGTGGCAATTAAATTACTTGATAAATTTATTAATAATCGGTACCTGCGACAATGGTAAGTCGCGTTTTACCATAAAAGCAATATAAATAAACAGCAACCCTGTACGCGCGGCGAGCTTTAAGAATAAGTTCTCGATAGGTAGATACATTCCGATGGCATACAATACCATTGCCAACGAAAAGTAAACAAAGAACGATTTCAGATCGTACTTGATCGGATACTTCTTTTGCCCGATAAAGTAAGAAGCCAACATCATAACCAGGTTGCAAATAAGCGATGCCCACGCACAGGCCATGAAGCCATAAACGGGAACAAACAACACTAGTATCGCAATGGTAATGGCCAATCCGGTAAATGAGAAGTAAGCTCCCCACTCCGTTTTATCGATTAGTTTATACCACAACGACAGATTGAAATAAATACCGAAGAATGTTTCTCCCATCATCACCAACGGAACTACCGGCAACCCAACATAGTATTCGGGGGTAACAAGCAGCTTGAAGATGTCGATGTAAAACATCACTCCTATAAATATTAACAAAGAAAAGATGATAAAGTATTTCATTGCTTCCGAATAAAGTACTTTGTTGTCGGCTCCTTTGCTTTTGGCAAAGACAATGGGCTCGTACGCAAATCGGAATGCCTGATTAAACATCACGATTACCATGGCCAGCTTAAGGCAGGCTCCGTAAATACCCAATTGCGCATCGGCAAACTCGCGTTGCTGATCGTCGAAAAGCATCGGGAAGAGAATCGTTCCAATGGTTTTGTTGGCTTGCCCTGCAATACCGAGTATCAAGATCGGATAAGTATACTTAAGCATTTTCTTCAACAAACTCCAGTCTGCCTTGCTTTTCAATCCCGAGAAATCGGGAACCAATGCGAGTAATATAATGCTCGAAGCGATCAGATTGGATACAAATACATAACCGACTCCATAGTCGGGATTGTAAAACCAGCTGATAAGTGCAGGTGCTTTTTCATATATCCACGGACAGGCTATGATAAAGAAGAGGTTGAAAAAGATAATGGCTCCTACATTGAATAGCCTCAATGTTGCAAACTTGATGGCTCGCTTTTTATAGCGTAGATAAGCAAACGGAATCGCACAAAATGCGTCGATTGCAATAATCACCGCCATTATCATGATGAAGTCTTTGTGATTGGAGTACTCTAGATATGTGCTCACCGGACTCAGAAATAAAGCAATCAATGCGACAAAGATTGCAGACGTAGATGCTAATGCGGTGAGTGCCGTTGCATAAACTCCGTTTGTGTTGGTCGTGTTTTTCTCATTTATATATCTGAAGAATGTGGTTTCCATTCCGTAAGTCAGTATTACAAACAAAAGAGCAACCCAACTGTACAGATTGGTAATGATACCGTTGTCACTTTCGGTAAACATGCGCACATACATCGGTGTGAGCAGCCAGTTGAGCAATCGCCCTACTATACTACTTACACCGTATATGGCTGTATCTTTCGCAAGGTTTTTGATTCCTTCCGCCATAATGTTTTATTCAAATAAGAATCCCTGGTCTCCACCCACACGAGTGCGACCGAGATGTTTATACGCTAATTCTGTAACTTCTCGTCCTCGTGGTGTACGCTTAAGGAAACCTTCTTTGATCAAGAACGGTTCGTACACTTCTTCCAAGGTGCCCGGGTCTTCACCCAATGCAGTTGCAATGGTGGTAAGTCCTACCGGTCCGCCGCCAAACTTGTCGATCAGTGTTGTGAGTACTTTGTTGTCTACTTGATCGAGTCCGTAACGGTCGATGTTCAATGCTTCGAGTGCATATCTTGCAATCTCAACTTCGATATCTCCCGAACCTTTTACTTGGGCAAAGTCTCTCACACGACGAAGCAGGGCATTGGCAATACGAGGAGTTCCGCGACTACGGCCGGCAATTTCTACCGCCGCACTTTGTTCGCATGCTACTCCGAGCAAACCGGCCGAACGCAATACAATCTTTGTCAACGTATCCATATCGTAATACTCGAGGTGCATGTTGATACCGAAACGGGCACGAAGCGGACTTGTCAACAAGCCACTGCGTGTAGTTGCTCCTACGAGTGTAAAGGGATTCAAGTCGATTTGAATGGAGCGGGCACTTGGTCCTTTGTCGATCATGATGTCGATGCGGTAATCTTCCATTGCCGAATAAAGGTATTCTTCAACAACCGGACTCAAACGGTGGATCTCGTCGATAAACAAAACGTCGTTTGGTTCGAGTGAAGTGAGGATACCGGCAAGGTCGCCCGGTTTATCAAGTACGGGTCCCGAAGTTACTTTGAAGCCTACTCCGAGTTCGTTTGCAATAATGTTGGATAATGTTGTTTTCCCCAATCCGGGAGGTCCATGCAACAAAACGTGATCGAGAGCTTCGCCGCGCATGCGTGCCGCCATTACAAAGATTTGAAGGTTTTCAACCACTTTGTCCTGACCGCTAAAGTTTTCGAATGCTAACGGGCGCAACGCGTTTTCGTAATCGCGCTCTTTCTCGATGGGACGCTGGTCGCGTATGTCAAAACTGTCGTTCATAGCTCACTTGTTAATCTCTTACAAACGTACATAATCTTTTCCATTTGCCACAGGTTTATAAGGTCGTCTTCATAGCTGTTAACAACCGGCAAGATTTATAAACTCAACAACGTTGTTCACAACTGTTGATAACGTTAGAATGGAATGCTTTTCTACAAATGTAGTTCTCTTGTGCTCAATAGTCTATCCAGTTATCAACAGATTGTTAATATCTGTGGATATCCTACACGAAAAAGGAGATCCTCATAAGTGAAGATCTCCTTTAGATATCTATATTTCTCGGTTATTCGGCAAAGGTAAGTCCTTGCAACTTGTTCCATGCGCCACGTGTAAAGTCGGGTATTTCTACCGGAATACTTCCATTCTTTACCGACAACTCGGTGAGCTCTGTCAGACACGACCATTCGGCCGCGTCGTATACGTCTTGATCAAGCGGAAGTCCGTTGCGCAAGCAATAAATAAGACGGTAATCCATGATGAAGTCCATTCCGCCATGACCTCCTACCTTGCGTGCTTTCTCTCCTACTTCTTTGGTAATGGGATGCTCGTATTCGGCAAGTACTTGTTTGCGTTGTTCGTCGTTCAAGAAACCATGAGCATCGGGATCAAATGCCAATCCCTCCATCGGATACTTTTGGCAATATCCTTTGGTTCCGCTTACGGTATGCAGTCTACTATACGGACGCGGACTGGTTACATCGTGTTGCACAAGAATGGTTTTCCCTTTCTCGGTACGGATAATCGTGGTGTTCATATCGCCGCGTGCATAGTTTCCTTTGGCTTGCTTGGAATCTTTGCCGAATTTATTCTCGGCATATTGAGTCATTCCTTTCTGATCTGAAGATACCGAAACGAGGTAGTTCATTTTGTCTCCGCGGTGAATGTTCATGATTTGGCAGATGGGACCGAGTCCGTGCGTAGGATACAAATTGCCGTTGTGCTTGGCATTGTAGTCGAGTCGCCACATATTATAATAGGCATTCTCATCGAAGTTGGATGAGCGCAGGTCGTGTATGTATGCTCCTTCGCCGTGTACAATGTCGCCAAACTTGCCTTGCTGTGCCATGTTGAGCGTTGCCATTTCGAAGAAATCATAACAGCAGTTCTCGAGCATCATGCAATGACGGCGCGTTTGTTCGGCGGTATTCACAAGGTCCCAACATTCGCTTACCGACATGGCAGCCGGTACTTCTACCGCCACATGCTTGCCTTGCTTCATGGCATACACTGCCATCGGAGTGTGGGCCAACCATGGTGTGCAAATGTAGATAAGGTCAATATCGTCTCGTTCGCACACTTTCTTCCAGTCGTTTTTGTTCGTATAGGTATCGGCCGGTTGCTGATTGTTCTTCTTGAGGGTGTTTTGCGCCCGCTCTACTTTCTCGGGAACAACATCACATAGCGCTTTTACCTCTACGCCTTCGAGCGACATAAAACGATAAACGGCCCCGCTTCCACGATTGCCTAATCCGATAAATGCTACGCGAACAGTGGGAATGGGATCACAGGCCAACTTTAATACATCCGTTTGTCCGGCTGCTCTTTTAGGAGTTTCGAGCTTGATAGCTCGCGGGTTCTCTGCATACATGATTTGCGTTGCAAATAATAAAACGAACAGACTTATTGCCTGTACAATGTTTTTCATGCTCATTCGCTTTCTAGTTTTTGAAGTTGTTATTTGGTCTGAATCGTTGACAGGATCTTGATAATCACCTATCAAACAATGGTCTACAGATTAAGATTACTTCACAAAAATACGAAAGAAAATGAGATGTACAATGCATAAGAGGCTCAAGATCAACGAATCTACTTCTGTTTTGCCAAATTCATATAGTACTGACGCTTCGATTCGTCGAAATGTTCGATTGCATAACGCAGTGCCGTGCGAGGCATTGTTGCCGCAAATTCATCGAGAAATAAGCACAAGCGTTCGCGGTCTTTCTTTCCTACTTCCCGCAATACCCATCCTACGGCTTTGCGCATCAGATCGTGCTCATGGTAGACAAGCGTGCGGGCCAGCTGCAAGGCGTCGTCCAGATCTCCTTTTCGCACAAAGGCCAGTGTAGTTACAATGGAAATGCGTTGCTCCCAAAGCAGACTGCTTTTTGCTAGTTGGTACAACAGATCTCGGTCGCGCTCTTTAAGGTAAGCTCCCAAAATCTTATCGGCCGATAAGTCTACCAGATCCCAGTTATTAATGTAGTTGGTGTGCGCAAGATAGAATTGAACAATCTCTTCTCGATATGCTTCACTTGCTTTTTTGTATTGCTCAATCAAAATATGTAATGCAACTAACCGACATTCATGAAAAGGGGATCGTATGAGTTTGTGAAGTTCTTCGATCGGTGTCGCTTGATAGGCTTTGGCTACTTTGCGCGATTCGGGTACGACAATCCCAAGAAAAAGATCGCCTTCGCCATATTGTCCTTTTCCGGTTTTGAAGAAACGCATCAAGTGCTTTGCTTTCTCTTCGTTTCCTAAAAACTGCAATGCGTTTTCAATTTCGTTTGCCGTGCAAATAATCTCGGTCGTGTTGGTTTTGTTACTTACCGATTTCGTTTTCGAATCCTGAGTGTGTGTAGTCATCGTTGTTGCTTTTATTGCTCTAAAGATAGTCTACTTTTGTCTTCATTGAAAACGTTATTCCAAATCCTTTTTGCAGGAATTGAAAGGATGTGTTTTGGTGTAATTTTAGAGTCAGCAGTTATGATAATATACGTTAGTTATTAACAATATCCATACTTGTCAATATACTCATAATTAGACGAAAGCATAACTATTAACAAGGTTATCAACAATTCGTTTATAAGCATTACCATGGGTATTTATATACTATATGAACAGCTAAATAATACACCAAAAACAACGAGTCTAAACTCGCTGAGAATTGCATATTTGATTCGCGACGAACAGTTGTGCGGATATATTGAATTCTCAGAAAACTAAACCTTGCATGGTTTTTAATCTTGCATTGAAAAAGTACGATCAACGTTGTCCGCACAAAGAAACTTTGTTGGTATGATTGCATAGTCGTGTATGTTTGCGTTTTTATGAATGGATCTCTTTGGATCGAAATATGCAGACAATGTATTTTATTTAAATTTGATTCCTTGTAATATTTCGAAGCTACTGCTCTGTGTTCAGCGCAAAAAGCTCTATCTTCGTTTTAAAGATTTCACACAGATATAACGAACCGCTTAATCATATCTTGCAGGATGGTTTTAAACTACATTTGGATTTCATTCTTCCTGATCGCTTTTGTCGTTGCAATCGGTAAAGCGATCTTTCTCGGTGATCTCGCTATCTTCGGCGAAATAATCAACAGCTCGTTTACGACGGCAAAGAGTGCTTTCGAAATCTCGCTCGGACTAACGGGTGTCTTAACCCTGTGGCTAGGGATTATGAAGATTGGAGAAAACGGGGGCATGGTTCAGATGTTTGCCCGACTGGCTGCACCTCTTTTCGGAAAGTTATTCCCATCACTGCCCAAAGACCATCCGGCTACGGGTTCGATCTTTATGAATATCTCGGCCAATTTGCTCGGAATCGACAACGCGGCCACGCCGATGGGACTGAAAGCAATGCAGGAGATGCAGGAACTGAACAAGCAGCAAGATGCCGCTTCGGATCCGATGATCATGTTTCTTGTTCTCAATGCTTCGGGACTTACGCTGATTCCGATCAGTGTAATGGCGTACCGTGCACAACTCGGAGCTGCTAATCCGTCCGACGTTTTCCTTCCAATACTCATCGCAACTTTTGCTGCTACCGTTGCCGGCATTATAGCCGTTTGCATCAAACAGCGCATCAAGATATTTGACAAGACACTGATGTCTTTCTTCGGTATTATTACCGCAATCATCGTAGGCTCGTTGTATGCTTTCAATCGTATGACGCAAGAAGAGGTTTCTCTTTATTCATCTTTTATAGCCAATTTAATACTTTTTGGAGTGATAGTTGGTTTTATAATAAGTGCGGTAAGAAAGAAGATAAATGTATACGATTCGTTTATCGAAGGGGCGAAAGACGGATTCAAAACCGCCGTTACAATCATTCCATACCTGGTAGCAATACTCGTGAGCATTGGGATGTTTCGTGCATCGGGCGCGATGGATTACCTGATCGATGGAATCGCTGCTTTGTTTACCGCAATGGGAATGAACAGCGACTTTGTGGCTGCTTTGCCTACGGCATTTATGAAACCGCTAAGCGGTAGCGGTGCGCGCGGTCTGATGATAGATACGATGAATCATTACGGAGCCGACTCTTTCGTGGGCCGACTCTCATGTATATTCCAAGGAGCTACCGACACCACGTTTTATATCGTGGCCGTTTATTACGGTAGCATCGGGGTTAAAAATACGCGCTACACAATTTCATGCTCGTTGCTTGCCGATTTATTCGGAATCATCGCGGCAATTGTAATCGCGTACTTGTTCTTTCAAATTATATAATTACAACGATATGGCAGTAAGTTATTACGCGGAGGATATAAAGATGCCTTCACTTAAACGCAGAGAAACGACAAAATGGATTCGCGAAGTAGCAGCACTTCACCAAATGAAGGTAGGCGATGTTGCTTACATCTTTTGTTCGGATGAGAAGATCCTTGAAGTAAACAAAGAGTATCTTCAACACGATTATTATACCGACATCATCACGTTCGATTATACCGAAGACGGCGTTGTAAACGGTGACGTGTTTATCAGCCTTGATACCGTAAAAAGCAACGCAGAGGAGTTTGGTGTAACGTTCGACCAAGAGTTGCACCGAATCATTATTCACGGCATTCTGCACCTTTGTGGCATCGATGACAAAGGTCCGGGCGAAAGAGAAAACATGACGGCTAAAGAGAACGAAGCTTTAGCGTTATTAAACAATACGGCATCACTCTGAATGCTTGAGATATAGTATATTTGCATTCGAGTTTACATGAGCAAAAAATATGGATTTTAAATACGACGTAATTGTAGTCGGTGCCGGACATGCCGGTTGCGAGGCAGCAACAGCTGCGGCAAACCTCGGTTCGAAGACGCTTCTCATCACAATGGATATGAACAAGATTGCACAAATGAGTTGCAATCCTGCCGTGGGCGGTATCGCCAAAGGCCAAATCGTACGTGAGATAGATGCGTTGGGCGGCAACATGGGTGTAATCACCGACAAAACAGCTATCCAGTTCCGAATGCTTAACTGCTCTAAAGGTCCTGCAATGTGGAGCCCGAGAGCGCAAAGCGACCGCGAGAAGTTTAGCAACGAATGGAGAGAAGTAATTGAAAATACGCCAAACCTATACATGTGGCAAGATGCGGTTCGCAATCTGATTGTCGAAGACAACGTTGTGAAAGGCGTGCGCACATATATGGGAGTTGAGTTTTATGCCAAAACAGTAGTGCTTACGAACGGAACTTTCCTAAACGGACTTATCCACATCGGACGCCAACAATTTGGCGGCGGTCGTATGGCCGAGCCGGCAACAAGCGGTATTACCGAACAATTGGTTGAACTAGGAATGGAAGCCGGACGTATGAAAACAGGAACTCCTGTTCGCATCGACGGTAGAAGCATCAACTTTGAACTGGCCGAAGAGCACACAGGCGACATGGACTTTCACAAGTTCTCTTACCTCACTCACGATCCAAAGACACTAAAACAACGCAGCTGCTGGATGGTTTACACCAATCCGGAAGTACACGAAATATTGAGAAGCGGTCTCGACGACTCGCCTCTTTACAACGGACAAATTCAAAGTATCGGTCCGCGTTATTGCCCAAGTATCGAAACGAAGATCGTTACCTTTGCAGAGCGCGAAAGACATCAACTGTTTCTAGAGCCCGAAGGAGAAAATACCCAAGAGTATTATCTAAATGGATTCTCTTCTTCACTTCCACTCGAAGTGCAGCTCGAAGCATTGAAGAAAGTTCCGGCCTTGAAAGATGTACACATCTACCGTCCGGGATATGCAATCGAATACGATTACTTCCCGCCAACGCAGTTGAAGCATACACTCGAGACGAAGCAAATCGAAAACCTTTTCTTTGCCGGACAGATCAACGGAACTACCGGATATGAGGAAGCAGCCGGACAAGGTTTGATCGCGGGAATCAATGCCCACCAAAAAAGCGTCGACGGAGAACCGTTTGTATTGGGACGCGACGAAGCCTACATCGGTGTACTTATCGACGACCTTGTAACAAAGGGTGTAGATGAACCGTACCGCATGTTTACCTCTCGTGCCGAGTATCGCATCTTGCTTCGCCAAGATGATGCCGATATGCGACTAACGGAAAAAGGTTTCAACCTCGGCCTAGCAACACAAGAACGCTACGACCTACTTGTTGAGAAACGTGCGCATCGAGATCGCATCATTGAGTTTGCGAAGACTTATTCGATCAAACCTCAATACATAAACGAAGCACTCGAACAGCGTGGCACCTCTCCGCTTAAGCAAGGTTGCAAATTATATGATCTTGTTTTGCGTCCGCAATTGAACTTATACGATATCGCCGAAATGGTTCCGGCCTTCAAAGAAGAGCTTGATAAAACTCCGGAAAACAGAAAAGCGGAAATCATTGAAGCGGCAGAAATCTTGATGAAGTACGACGGATACATTCAACGCGAGCAGATGATCGCAGACAAGATAAACCGCCTCGAGAACATCAAGATTAAAGGACGTTTTGATTATAACGAAATCAAATCTCTATCGACCGAAGCCAGACAAAAGCTTTCGGCTATTGATCCCGAAACCATTGCTCAGGCAAGCCGCGTACCCGGGATATCGCCAAGCGATATAAACATTCTTTTGGTTCTCTTAGGAAGATAATCCACACCAAATAGATATCTTTAAAACTCCTCTTTCCGACTTCTCGCAACCCTAACGCCAGAATCAGAAAGAGGAGTCTTTTGTTTCACGTGAAACATTAATGAAGTAATGTTAACTTCTTAAAATTGAAAGCGTAATGAATAATGAATTAAAGCAGATAACGGGGAACATTGTGGATCTCGTATCGAAAGAGATATATGGAGCAACCATTACAATAGATGGTGGAAAGATTACAAACATTGAGCGCACGGGCAAAGATGAAGGGCACTTTTTGATGCCTGGATTTATCGACGGGCATGTGCATATCGAGAGCTCAATGACAACACCTTCCAACTTTGCGAAGGCTGCCGTGAAGCACGGAACTATTGGTGTGGTTACCGATCCGCACGAGATTGCAAATGTTATGGGCATCGAAGGAATCGACTACATGATCGAAAATGCAGAAGGCATTCCGTTCTACTTTTGCTTTGGCGCGCCATCGTGCGTTCCTGCTACTCCATTCGAAACTGCAGGTGCAAAACTAGAAGCTGGCGACATCGAGAAGTTGATGCAGCGAGACGATATTCACTTCCTTGCAGAGGTAATGAACTTCCCGGCTGTTGTGTATAACGATGCCGACATGCATGCAAAACTAAACGCGGCAAAGGCAAATAACAAACCGATCGACGGACACATTCCGGGTATCGACGGAGAGCTTTTGAAGAAGTACATTGCTTGCGGTATTACAACCGACCACGAATGTGCTACTCTAGAAGAAGCAATCGAGAAGTGCGATCTTGGGATGAAGATTCAGATCCGTGAAGGTAGTGCTGCGAAGAACTTCGAAGCCTTGCACCCACTCTTTAAAGATCACGCCGATATGACGATGCTTTGTAGCGACGACCTTCACCCGGCCAACTTAAAAGAAGGCCACATCAATCTGCTGGTAAAGCGAGCACTTGACAAAGGATACAACGTTTTCGACGTACTTCGTGCCGCCTCATACAATGCCATCAAGCACTATAATATGAAAGCCGGTTTGCTACAACAAGGAGACAATGCCGACTTCATCGTGGTAGACAACTTGAAAGATCTGCATGTACTTTCTACCTATGTGAAGGGCGAATGTGTCTTTGATGGAAAAGAGTCTAAGATCATAGCACCTGTATCGAAGGTGATCAACAACTTCAATATTGAGAAGATCGACGAAAAGGATTTGGCGGTTTATCCGGAAACAAATCGCATCAAAGTAATCCGTTGTTTCGATGGCGACTTGATTACCGAGTGTGAAATACACGATGCAACCGTGGTAAACGACAACGTTGTTTCGAATGTTGAAGAAGACATCTTGAAGATCGTTGTTGTAAACAGATACGTGCAAAGCAAACCTGCCATTGGTTTCATCAAAGGCGTAGGACTAAAACGTGGAGCATGTGCTGTAAGCATCGCGCACGACAGTCACAACATCATTGCCGTGGGTTGCTCCGATCATGAAATCTGCAAAGCAATCAACGCAATCATCGAAAGCAAAGGTGGTATTTCTGTAATCGACGGAGGCGAAACAACGCTTCTTCCGCTCGAAATCGGAGGCATCATCAGCAGCAAAGAGATCGATGAAATCGACTCGTTGTACGAAGCATGCAACAAAAAAATCAAAGCCATCGGTTCTACGTTACACGCACCTCAGATGACGTTATCGTTTATGAGTTTGCTCGTAATCCCGAAAATAAAGATCGGCGACAAAGGACTGTTTGACGTAACCAAGTTTGAGTTTACATCACTATTCGAATCATGAATGAAGTAGAACAACATATACAATCCATTCTTTCGGTTCTTCCCGACAAGCCGGGATGCTATCAATACTTCGATGAAAAGGGAGTAATCCTTTACGTCGGAAAGGCAAAGAATCTAAAGAAAAGGGTTTCTTCATACTTTAATAAGAATCACGATTCAACCAAAACCCGTGTCCTCGTAAGGAGGATACGGGATATTAAATACATCGTGGTCAACAGCGAGGAGGATGCTCTTTTGCTCGAAAACAGTTTGATCAAACAATACAAGCCACGCTACAATGTATTGTTGAAAGACGACAAAACCTACCCTTCTATCGTCATCAAGAACGAATACTTCCCGCGCGTATTTCAGACACGCAAGATCGTGAAAGACGGATCGGTTTACTTTGGCCCGTATAGTTCGCTACCCTTAGTTCGAATTATGCTCGAAATGATCAAAGACCTCTACCCGATCAGAACGTGCAAATTGCCGTTAACCCCCGAATCCATCGCGCAAGGAAAATACAAAGTATGCCTTCAATACCACATCAAACGCTGCAAAGGTCCGTGCGAAGGTTTGCAATCGCTCGAGGAATATAACAAAAACATCGCGGCCGTAAAGGAGATCTTAAAAGGAAACATCTCGCAAGTGAGCAACATTCTCTTCGAAGAGATGCAAGCATTAGCGAGCGAACTCAAATTTGAAGAAGCGCAAAAGATAAAGGAGAAGTTCGATCTTGTCGAAAACTACCGCTCCCGTTCGGAAGTGGTTTCACCATCGCTCAACAACCTCGATGTTTTCTCGTATGCGGAAGAAGGCGACTCGGCTTACATCAACTACCTGCACGTGCGCAACGGATCCATTACGCAAGCCTACACTTTCGAGTATAAACGCAAACTCGACGAACCGAAAGAAGAACTTCTCGGCTTGGGTATCGTAGAGATGCGTACCCGATTTAAAAGTCTGGCACGCGAAATCATCGTTCCGTTTATGCCCGACATCGAGATCTCGGAAACGACCAAATTCATCGTTCCTCAAAAGGGAGAAAAGAAGAAACTGCTCGACTTATCGGAGAAGAACGTGAAGCAATACAAACTCGACCAGCTCAAGCGTGCCGAGAAATTGAATCCCGAGCAACGGATGGTTCGCATCCTTTCAACCCTGCAAAAGGATCTTCAACTACACGACTTGCCAATGCATATCGAGTGTTTCGATAACTCGAATATTCAAGGAACGAATCCCGTGGCTGCTTGTGTTGTATTCAAAAAGGCCAAACCATCGAAGAAGGATTATCGCCACTTCAATATCAAAACAGTGATTGGACCGGATGACTTTTCATCGATGAACGAGATCGTATATCGTCGTTACAGCAGGCTCGTCGAAGAGCAACAGCCCCTACCCAATCTCATCGTTATCGACGGTGGAAAGGGACAATTGCATGCAGCGGTAGATGCGTTGAAATCGTTGAATCTCGAAGGCCGTATCCCAATCATCGGTATTGCAAAACGTCTCGAAGAGATCTTTTTCCCGGATGATCCGATCCCTTTGTATCTTGACAAGAACTCGGAAAGTTTGAAGTTGATTCAGCAACTCAGAGACGAAGCCCACCGCTTTGGTATCACCTTTCACCGCCAGAAACGAAGCAAAGGACAAACTACATCGGAGCTCGACAGCATTAAAGGAATCGGAGATAAAACGAAGACGCTTCTGCTCAACAAATACAAAAGCATCAAGCGACTCAAGGCTGCACCTTTTGAAGAGATTGTTACTTTACTTGGCCCGGTAAAGGCAAAAGTGTTGTTCGACGGATTAGGTGTCGCTACCCTTTCGGCATCGGAACAAAAAGAATCCTGAGCATCTACAGATAATTATATATAACTTTGTATTGAAGGAACTGTAGTAATCCCTTTCACTGACGGAGCGTGAGTAAATTTGCGCACGCTCCGTCAGTGAATTCATTCACGCAGCGTGAACAAAAACAGTCACGCTGCGTCAGTGAAATCACGCACCATGCGTGACTGAAAACACCTTTCGAGGTGCGACAAAAAAGAAAACACTTCCTAAAAAATAAATCTATTTCTCGCGCAGGTTGTTTCATAACAAGAAACAATCAGCGCTACAAAACGAACTAAAAAATGAGAACCGTTATACAGCGCGTAACCGAAGCATCCGTTACAATTGATCAACAATTGTACTCATCTATCGATAAAGGAATGATGATTCTGGTAGGTATTGAAGAAGCCGACACCGAAGAAGATATCGATTGGTTGGTAAAGAAGATCTCAAATCTTCGCATCTTTGACGATGAAAACGGAGTGATGAATAAATCAACGCTCGATATCAACGGAGATATTCTTATCGTAAGCCAATTTACGTTGCATGCTTCTACTAAAAAAGGAAATCGACCATCGTATTTCAAAGCAGCTCGCCCCGAAACGGCGACCCCTCTTTATGAATCATTCTGCAAGCAGATGGGTGAAACAATCGGGAAAGCAGTGAAGACCGGACAGTTTGGAGCCGACATGAAAGTGGCCCTAATCAACGACGGTCCGGTTACGATCATTATCGACACAAAAAACAAAGAGTAATGAGCGATATCACAATCAAAGAAGCGCAAGAGCAAGTCGACCATTGGATCAAAACCTATGGGGTAAGATACTTCAACGAACTTACCAATATGGCCATTCTTACCGAAGAAGTGGGCGAATTGGCACGACTTGTATCGCGCAAGTATGGGGAACAATCGTTTAAAGAGAGCGACAAGAATAAAGATCTTGGCGATGAAATGGCAGATATCTTATGGGTATTGATGTGTATGGCCAATCAAACGGGCATCGATCTTACCGAAGCATTTCGCAAAAACATCGAAAAGAAAACGTCGCGCGATAAAGACAGACATATAAACAACGATAAACTTTAAAGAGTATGAGCAAATATCATGAAGCTTTTCAAAAGCATCCATCGGTAGAAACAGCCGAGCAAATCAAAGCGAATGTAGATAAGATCCTGAGCGAGAAGTTTACCGAAAACTTCAACAAAGAGGTCTTGAAAAAGATCTTCGGATTCATCGATCTTACATCGCTTACAAGCATTGATACGAAAGACTCCATCTATAAACTGGTACAACGCGTCAACGACCTTGAAGGCGATCGTCCAGATCTTCCAAGTGTAGCAGCAATCTGTACCTACCCTAATTTTGCCGAAACGGTGAAGCAGGCACTTACTGCAAACGATGTAAAGATTGCATGTGTAACGGGAGGTTTTCCTTCTTCACAAACTTTCCCAGAGATTAAAGTGGCAGAGACAGCGCTTGCCATCACTGACGGTGCCGATGAGATTGATATTGTTCTTAACCTTGGCCTTTTCTTCGAAGAGAACTACGAAGAATTAAACGAAGAGATTGAAGAAATCAAGTATACGTGTCGTGAAGCGAAGTTGAAAGTAATCCTTGAAACAGGCGCGCTAACAACACCGGACAACATTCGCAAAGCAAGTGTGATTGCATTGTATTCGGGTGCAGACTTTATCAAAACATCTACGGGCAAAGGATATCCGGGTGCATCTTTCGAAGCAGTATATACGATGTGTAAAGTGCTTAAAGAATACAGCGAACTAAACAAAATCAAGAAAGGTATCAAGGTATCGGGTGGTGTTTCTACTGCCGAAGATGCCGTGAGATATTACACCATCGTAAAAGAAGTATTGGGCGAAGAGTGGTTGCATAGCGACCTGTTCCGCATCGGAGCAAGCTCACTTGTCAATAACATTCTTGAGAAGATCGGAGAATAATCTTCCCATTTTATCGAATTAAAAAAGCGCGATCGAAAGTATCTATTTACTTTGATCGCGCTTTTTCTATATCATTTGTTGCGTTTAATAATATACTGTGCTAATAATAGCAAGGAATCTTTAGCATCCGATTGAGGAAGTGACTCGAGACAAGCAATTGCTTTTTGATAATACTCGTCCATTCGTTTTTCGGCATATTCGATACCACCGCTGTCTTTTGCAAACTGAATCAACGCGCCTATGTTTTCTTTCGAAAACTCTCGATTGAAGATAATTGATTTCATCGATTCTCGTTTCTTCTCGCACCCGTTTTGCAAAGCAAAAAGCAAAGGCATCGTAACCTTCCCTTCACGTATATCGTTTCCAGTTGGCTTACCGATGTTCATCGATTCGAAGTAGTCGAAGATGTCGTCTTTTATCTGAAATGCTAAACCAAGATTCTCGCCAAACTGACGAAACAAATCGATCGTTTCGCTCGAAGCTTCTGCCGATATTGCACCACATTGAGCACAGGCAGAAAGCAAAGTTGCCGTCTTTTTAAAGATTACTTGCAGGTAAGTTTCTTCATCTAGAATTAATTCTTCGGCCGTTTCATATTGCTTTATTTCTCCCTCGGCAAGATCGCGACCAAGTCCTGATACCAGCGCAATAATATTCAAGTTGCGCGTACCGATAGCCTTGATAAGAGCAGTTGATAATACATAGTCGCCCGTAAGTACGGCAACTCGATTATCAAATATTGCGTTCAAAGAAGGTACACCTCTCCTCTCCTTTGTTTCATCGATGACATCATCGTGAATCAAAGTTGATGTGTGCAACAACTCGAGCAAAACAGCAGAAGAGATTGTTGTATCTGTGATTTTACCGCAACTCTTGGCTACCAGCAATACGAGAAGTGGTCGTATGTGCTTGCCTGATGAATAAAAAAGATGATCGATTGCAGCCTGTAAACGGCGGGTACTACTTTTCAACGAATCCATGTATTCGTTGTTGAAAAGCTCCAGTTCAGGGGCAACCGCTTGTTCTATCTTTGTCTTAAGATCCATACTATTCATAAGAATTGCAAATGTAATGATTAAATCAGATTTACAGCATTTTTTTGTACTTTTACGTGTATAAATACTTACTAAAAGCTCCAACTATGAAACTCTTTCTACTGGATGCCTATGCATTAATATATCGCTCTTATTATGCCTTTTTGAAGAATCCTCGAATCAATTCAAAAGGGTTAAATACATCCGCAATATTCGGATTTATCAACACACTCGAAGATGTTCTGAAAAGAGAAAACCCTACACACATTGCTGTAGGCTTCGATCCTTCGGGTCCTACTTTCCGTCACGAAGCGTATGAGCAATACAAAGCCCAACGAGAGGCAACTCCCGAAGGAATCAAGTTGGCCGTTCCGTATATCAAAGAAATTATCAAAGCATACAACATTCCCATCATCGAAGTTTCGGGATTCGAAGCCGACGATGTAATCGGAACCATTGCCAAGCAAGCCGAAAAGAAGGGATATGATGTGTACATGATGACCCCTGATAAAGACTACGGCCAGTTGGTTAGCGAACACGTATTTATGTATAAACCAAAATTTGGCGGAAATGATTTCGAAATAATGGGAATAAAAGAAGTTCTTGCCAAGTTTAATCTTCAAAGCACCGAACAAGTGATCGACCTACTGGGTCTGATGGGCGACGCTTCCGATAACATTCCGGGTTGTCCGGGCGTAGGAGAAAAGACTGCGCAAAAACTATTGGATCAATTCGGTTCTATCGAGAACCTACTCGAAAACACCGACCAACTAAAAGGTGCGTTGCAAAAGAAGGTAGTCGAGAACAAAGAGCAAATCTTATTCTCACGATTTCTTGCTACCATCAAGACCGATGTGCCTATCGAGTTTTGCGAGAAAGAGTATTTAAGAGAAAAACCAGACGTTAACAAACTAAAAGAAATATATACAGATCTTGAGTTTCGTAACTTCCTTGCGAAACTAGATACAACGACCTCTCCCACTCCTGCAAATTCGGCGCCCGTTCAAGGTGATCTCTTTGCGATATTTGAGGCCAATGATACGGAAGAAAATAAATATTCAAATCTCAGAGAGTTGAGCGACGTGCAACACAACTACTATTTAATTGAAAATGAAAAGGATGCGCTCGATTTAGCAGCCCAATTAAAGAAGTCAAACTATTTCTGTTTTGACACAGAAACAGACAACATTGATCCGATCGCAGCCAATCTAGTAGGAATGTCGTTTGCAATGGAGCCGCACACCGCTTATTATGTCAGCATCGATGCAGACTCAGAAAAAGCAAACAAAATGGTGGCCATCTTCAAAGATGCACTCGAAGATAAAACGATCGAGAAGATAGGACAAAATATCAAGTTCGATATGGTTGTACTTCGTAAGTACAATGTCAATGTGTCGGGCAAACTATTCGACACCATGATTGCCCATTATTTGATCAACCCGGAGTTGAGACACAATATGGACTACTTGGCCGAAACGTATCTTAACTACAAGACTATTCATATCGATGCACTCATCGGAGCAAAAGGAAAGAAGCAATTAACCATGCGCGATGTTCCTGTTTCGAAAGTGTACGAATATGCGTGTGAAGATGCAGACATCACGTTGCAGTTGCACGCTATATTTGTAGAGGAACTGAAGAAAGAGCAACTTGAAGATTTGTTCTACACCATCGAGATGCCACTTGTTTCGGTTCTTGCCGACATGGAAGTGACCGGCGTGAAAGTAGACAAAGCGACCTTGAAGCAATCTTCCGAAACGCTTACCGCAACACTATCGGGTATCGAAAAAGAGATCTATGAAATGGCCGGATGCGAGTTTAATATCAACTCGGCAAAGCAAGTAGGTGAAGTACTTTTCGAAAAGATGAAGATCGTTGAGAAAGCTAAGAAAACCAAAACCGGTCAATACTCTACCAGTGAAGACGTATTGGAAAGCTTGCGCTCGAAACATGAGATCGTTGGAAAACTCCTCGAGTATCGCGGACTGAAGAAGTTGCTAAGTACATACATCGACGCGCTTCCACAACTGATTGACCCTATCTCTGGTAAGATTCACACGTCTTTCAATCAAACGGTTACCGCAACAGGACGATTGAGTTCGAGCAATCCGAACTTGCAAAACATTCCGATTCGAGACGAACAAGGCAAAGAAATACGCCGTGCATTTGTTGCCGACAATGAGGACTCGATCTTCTTCTCGGCCGACTATTCGCAAGTGGAGTTGCGTATCATGGCACACCTGAGTGGCGATGCCAATATGATCGACGCCTTCAATTCGGGTTATGACATTCACTCTGCTACAGCAGCGAAAATCTACAAAGTAGATATCAACGACGTTACCAAAGACATGCGCCGAAAAGCTAAAACGGCCAACTTCGGTATCATTTATGGTATCTCCGTATTTGGTCTTGCCGAACGCTTGAGTATCCCAAGAGCTGAAGCAAAAGAACTAATCGACGGTTACTTTGCAACCTATCCGGGAGTAAAATGCTACATGGACAAATGCATTGAAGAAGCTCGCGAAAAAGGGTATGTCGAAACCGTGTTTAAACGCAAACGCTATTTGGCCGACATCAAATCCAACAACGGAGTAGTGCGTGGGTATGCCGAACGAAATGCAATCAATGCTCCTATCCAGGGTAGTGCTGCCGATATCATCAAAGTAGCGATGGTAAAAATATTTAACCGTCTCAACGATGAAGGATTTAAATCGAAGATGATTCTGCAAGTACATGACGAACTTAACTTCAACGTTTATAAAGAAGAGTTTGAGCATGTAAAGCAAATTGTAATCGATGAAATGCAACACGCTTACGAAATGCAAGTTCCTCTTCTTGCCGAATGTGGTGCGGGAGCTAATTGGTTGGAGGCACATTAATCCAAACGATTAAAACACATAGAGATAAATCCGAAAAGAATGGTTATCTTTGCACCCGAAAAAGCCTGATGGCTAAACAAATTTGCGGAAGAAGCCCTTCCCCGACAATTGATAATATATAAAACGACAAAATAGAATGGCATTACAATGTGGAATTGTAGGCTTACCAAACGTAGGTAAATCTACTCTTTTTAACTGCTTATCAAACGCTAAAGCACAATCAGCAAACTTCCCTTTCTGTACAATCGAACCAAACGTTGGTGTGATCACAGTACCGGATCCAAGACTTAACAAGCTTGCCGAACTTGTAAATCCACAACGCATTGTTCCTACTACGGTAGAGATTGTTGATATCGCCGGTTTGGTAAAAGGTGCAAGTAAAGGTGAAGGTCTTGGAAACAAGTTCCTTGCTAACATCCGTGAAACTGATGCAATCCTTCACGTATTGCGTTGTTTCGACGATGACAACATTACCCACGTGGATGGTTCTGTAGATCCGGTAAGAGACAAAGAAATTATTGATGCCGAACTTCAATTAAAAGACCTTGAAACCGTAGAGCAACGCATGGCGAAAGTGCAAAAGCAAGCTCAAACAGGTGGCGATAAAGTAGCAAAGGTTACTTACGAGGTATTGAAAGCATACAAAGAAGCGTTGGAACAAGGTAAGTCTGCACGTACAGTTTCTTTCGAAACAAAAGACGAGCAAAAGATTGCACACGAATTGTACCTTCTTACCAGCAAACCGGTAATGTACGTTTGTAACGTAGATGAAAACAGCGCCGTATCCGGAAACAAATACGTTGAAATGGTGCGTGAAGCCGTTAAAGACGAAAACGCAGAGATCCTTGTTGTAGCTGCTAAAATCGAATCTGAAATTGCAGAACTTGAAACATTCGAAGAAAGAGAAATGTTCCTAAACGAAATCGGTCTTGAAGAATCAGGTGTAGCTCGTTTGATCCGTGCAGCATACAACTTGCTTGACCTTCAAACATACTTCACTTGTGGTGTACAAGAAGTTCGCGCATGGACATTCCTTCGCGGAAGCAAAGCACCTCAATGCGCAGGTGTTATCCACACCGACTTCGAAAAAGGTTTCATCCGTGCAGAAGTTATCAAGTACAACGATTTTATCCAATACGGTTCGGAATCTGCATGTAAAGAAGCAGGTAAAATGAGCGTAGAAGGAAAAGAATACGTTGCAACAGACGGTGATATCATGCACTTCCGTTTCAATGTTTAAGAAATACATTTGTAACATGATACAAGCAAAGGAGCTACTCTAAACGGGTAGCTCCTTTTGTTTTTTTGGTAAATACAATGATATAAACACACTTATCAACTATACTTAAATGGAGGATTGCAACAACGGAAATGAACTACCATCAACCAAATTTTAACTATCTATTCTTAAAATCAAAAATATTGGTAAATTATTTGTTATATTCTTTGAACAAATTGAAATTAAATATATATATTTGCCAAGTACCCTAAAGAAAGGATACAGAAATCTAAAATGCCAATTTTCATTGCTAACAACTAATAATATAGAGCATTAAGGTTTAATTCAAGAAAAGCGGAAAATACCTGAAAAAACACACGACGTAATACCAATTTTAATTGATAATTTTTTTAAAGAGAACACACATTGAAAATATAATACCTTAAACTCTTCTACATTTAAGAACCATACAAATTAAAGAAATTAAGAAAGACAATCTGAAAGAAACAAGTTTCTTTTAGATTGTCTTTTAAGTTTACTCAAAGGATATTAAAACATAGGCGTTTGTTGAACGTCTATAAATCAACACACTCTTTAAAAGGGGGTTTCCGCGTAGGAAGCTCCCTTTTTCTTTTTGTTTTGAAGTCTATTTTGCAAGAATTCACTAATTTAGCCGCACTAACCAATATCAAAGCCCACATGAGTACACACCGTTTCATTCTGTTTCTCTTTTCTGTCGTCACAAGTATCCCTTTATTTGCTCAAGTTAAAGTTGCTTGTATCGGCAACAGCGTAACCTACGGATACGGAATCGAAAACAGAGAAACCAACTCCTATCCTGCCCAATTACAGCAATTACTCGGCAGCGAATACGAAGTACAAAACTTTGGCAAAAGCGGTTCTACGCTACTGCGCAAAGGCCATCGCCCCTACAACGAACAAGAAGAGTACCAAGCAGCTCTGCAATACAAGCCCGATATTGCGGTGATTCACCTGGGACTTAACGATACCGACCCGCGCAACTGGCCCGACTATCAGGAAAACTTTATTCCCGATTACCTGCAATTGATACAAGACATCAAAGCTTCGAATCCGAAGGTTCGCGTTTTGATCTGCCGCCTCTCGCCCATTACCGACAAGCATGGTCGTTTCAAGTCGGGAACGCGCGACTGGTATTGGCAAATTCAGCAGCAAATCGAACAGATTGCCGCAACACAACACCTGCAACTCATCGACCTTCAGGAGGTTCTTTACAACCGTCCCGAACTATTGCCCGATGCAATCCATCCCAATGCCGAGGGTGCATCCCTGATCGCAAAGCGCGTATACAGTTCGATCTCCGGCGACTTCGGCGGACTTGCCCTTCCGCTCACGTTTTCGGACAACATGGTCATGCAGCGCGACATGCCGTTGACCCTCTCCGGAACTGCCGACAATGGAACTAAAGTATCCATCGAAATAGCCGGTAAGAAAGCCAAGACTACTACGGCCGACAACGGTAAATGGACTTTGACTTTACCTCCGCTACAGGCCGGAGGCCCATACATCCTCGAAGTAAAAGCAGACAAGGAAACAAAAAAGTTCAAGAACGTAATGGTGGGCGAAGTATGGTTGTGTTCCGGTCAGTCCAACATGGCGTGGATGCTCAAGCAAAGCAAAGGCGGAAAGGAAGCGATCGAACAAGCCAATAATCCCAATATCCGTTTGCTCAACATGCAACCCCGCTGGCAAACCTACGACGTAGAGTGGCCCAAAGCAACCATGGATTCTCTCAATCGCCTTCAATACTACAGCAACAACGGTTGGCAAGAAACCAATCCTGCCACGGCGGCAGATTTCTCGGCCATTGCTTACTATTTCGGGCAGATGCTACAAGACTCGTTGCAAGTACCGGTCGGTTTGATCCTAAATGCCGTAGGCGGATCCAATGCCGAGTCTTGGATCGATCGCAAAAGCCTCGAACACAACCATCAACTCGTAGACATCTTGAAAGATTGGACCCAAAACGACATGATTCAGCAGTGGTGTCGCCAACGCGGTGCCAAAAACATCAAGCAATCGGAATACAAAGAACAGCGTCACCCCTACCAGCCTTGCTACTTGTTCGAGGCCGGTATCCTGCCGCTTCAAAAGTATCCCGTGCGCGGAGTACTTTGGTATCAGGGCGAAAGCAATGCACACAACATTGAGATTCACGAAGCCCTCTTCACGCAACTCGTTGATAGCTGGCGTACCAACTGGAATCAAAACCTCCCTTTTTACTTCGTCCAATTGTCGTCGCTCAACCGTCCGAGCTGGCCGCGCTTTCGTGATTCGCAACGCAAGCTCGCGCACACCGTTCCCAATACCTACATGGCCGTGAGTTCCGACAAAGGAGATTCGCTCGACGTGCATCCTACCGACAAACAACCCGTAGGACAACGTCTGGCTTTGCAGGCTTTGAAAAACAGTTACGGTCGCAACCAACTTACAGCCTTCGGTCCCGATCCACGTCGCATCGAATACAAAGACAAGGTAGTAGAAGTAACCTTCAACAATGCAACAACTTTGCAACCGGCGGAAGGCGACGTATTGATCGGATTCGAGATTGCAGGTATCGACGGCATGTATTACCCGGCATCGGCCACAATCAACGGTAACAAAGTTACACTCAAAGCCAACGAGGTAAAGCAACCCGTAAGCGTACGTTACGGATGGCAACCCTTTACCCGTGCCAACCTGGTCAATGAAGCCTTGCTTCCGGCCTCTACATTTTCAAATCAGAAATAAACACTAAAAGCAATAAAATGAAACAACTATCCGTAAAATTGATTGCATTCCTTGTAATCATCATTGGTATCGCCATGGCTGTATTCTCTATGATGGCCATCGACAGAATCGACTCGGGACAAACCGGAGTTATCGTAAACCTTGCCGGAAGCGACCGTGGTGTCGACGACGCGGAAGTAAAAACAGGTTGGGTGGTATACAACCGCTTTATGAAGCAGTTGTTTGAATACCCTGCCTTTGCGCAGATCGTCGATTACGAACCATTCGACATTCAAGACAAGAAAGGTACGATCTTCAAAACCGATCCTACCATCGAATATTACATCGAACGCGACAATGCCAAAGTGGTCTTCCTTAAGTATCGCAAAACTACCAAGGAGCTTGAAAACACCGTGATCCTTACCGAGGTAAAGAATGCCTATAAAGACATTGCCGGAGTATACGATACCGATTCGCTGATCAACAATCGTCCGGCCTTCGAGAAAGAGGTAGAAGAATTGCTGAAAGAGCGCATGAGCAAACGCGGCTTTACGTTTACCAACATCCAGTCGTCGGTAAAACCAAACGAAGTACTGCAAGCCGCAATCGATGCAAAGAATACTGCCGTTCAGAATGCCTTGAAAGTTGAGAACGAAAAGAAAGCCGCCATTGCAGAAGCTGAGAAAGAAGTAGCCACAGCCAAAGGGAAAGCAGATGCCAACCGCATCATGCAAGAGTCGATCACACCGGCATTGATCCAACTCAAAGCCATCGAAAAGTGGGACGGCAAGATGCCTCTTTCTACCGGCAATGGCGCGATGCCATTTATCAACTTGCAGAAATAAATTCACGCGTTACAAGCGATCGTGAAATAACTCAAAGGCTTCCGGCATGTGTCGGGAGCCTTTTCTTTTGTACTTGCAACCACAAACACATCCCCCTTTCTTCGCATATCTAAAACACCCTGCCAACAAGGCTTATTGTAGTTTTCCATTTATTCCCAAACAAAGGCTCTACAAAGGCCTGATGCTACGTGTTCGGTAAAATAGATCGTTTTCGAGCTAGATGCCGCTAAATAACCACCCAAACGAAAGTAGATAATCGTAAGAAAAAACGCTTCGTCCCTTTCCGACAGTTCTTCTTCTCTACGAGCATGTCCCCGGCATGCTTACACATTTATTTCCTTACCTTCTAAGTCCTTTCTTTTTGTTTTGCCCAACTCGCTCTCCTTGCATTGGGAGCACAACTCTCCTACTTCGGGCTACCACAATTCAGTCTCGCCGAGTTGACGCAATTGGTTTTCGCGAATAACTCAACCGCACGCACGGTGCGTAAAACAGCGACGCAGCGTGAGTGAAAAACGTTTTCAATGAAGACTGTTTTCACTCTTCACTATAACGCAAAATAGTCTTCGTGGAAACAGAAAAAAGTCTTCGTAGAGATCTTTTCAACTCTTCTCGAAGACTTTTTTTACTCTTCACAAGAACTTTATTTGGTTTTCCCAAGAACCTTACTTGCTTTCCGGAAGAAGTAAATGACCTTTTTTCAAGAACCTTGCATGGTTTTTCAACAACATCCCCTTCCAAGTGGTGATAACTTCCCTTATGCTGCATAAAAATCGGCAATCAGCACCACATTCAGCACGTTGCGTTCATTTGAAAAGGTCGTTTTCCGAAGGTGAAAATTCGGGCAAAATCATCCTTCTAGCACAAAATATCCCCCTTTTTAGCTTACATGAAGACGCAAAAAAGGGGACGCAGTTTTTATGCTACGTCCCCTTAGTGTATTTGAAGGGTTTATTGCAAAGTTCCCTTTATGGGTAACGTTTGCGGCAAAACCGGTTTTACTATCCTTTTACGATCTTCTTGATTTCGTTGAGTTTGTTCAACGCTTCTACCGGAGTCAGGTTATTGATATCGAGGTTCATTATCTCGTCGCGTACTTGCGAAAGAATAGGATCATCGAGTTGGAAGAAGTTGAGCTGCATGCCGTCTTGTTGCTGTACCGACGGTTTTGCTTTGATCTTCTTCTCACTCTTGGTTGCTGCTGTTCCTTTGCGGTTTTCCGTTTCAAGGATCTTTAGAATCTCGTCGGCACGTTTCACGATACTTTGCGGCATGCCGGCCATTTTGGCTACGTGGATACCAAAGCTGTGTTCGCTGCCGCCCCTAACGAGCTTACGCAGGAAAATCACCTTGTTATTCACCTCTTTCACCGAGACGTTGTAGTTTTTGATACGCGCGAAACTGCTTTCCATCTCGTTGAGTTCGTGGTAGTGCGTCGCAAAGAGAGTCTTGGCGCGCGACTTGCGATGCTCGTGAATGTACTCGACAATGGCCCATGCGATTGAGATACCGTCGTAGGTACTCGTACCGCGTCCCAGTTCGTCGAAAAGTACCAAGCTCTTTGACGAAAGGTTGTTTAGGATGTCGGCAGCCTCGTTCATCTCGACCATGAAGGTAGATTCGCCCATCGAGATATTGTCCGACGCACCTACACGTGTAAAGATCTTATCCACAATGCCTATTGTTGCGCTTGCGGCCGGTACGAACGAACCGATTTGAGCCATCAGCGTAATCAGCGCCGTCTGGCGTAATAGTGCCGACTTACCCGCCATGTTGGGCCCGGTAATGATGATGATTTGCTGCGATTCGTTGTCGAGATATACGTCGTTCGTGATGTAAGGTTCGCCTACAGGCAATTGCTTTTCAATCACCGGATGACGGCCTTCTTTGATATCGAGCGCGTCGCTATCGTCTACAACCGGGCAGATGTATTTGTTTTCGGCTGCGATCTTTGCGAATGAAAGCAAGCAGTCGAGCTGAGCAATCAAGGAAGCATTGGTCTGAATCGATGCGATGTAATCCATCAATCCCATGACAAGTTCGTTGAAAATCGATGTTTCGAGCGAAAGAATTTTCTCTTCTGCTCCCAAGATTTGCTCTTCGTATTCTTTTAGTTCTTGTGTAATGTAGCGCTCGGCATTCACCAAGGTTTGCTTTCTGATCCACTCGGCCGGCACTTTGTCTTTGTGCGTGTTGCGCACTTCGATGTAGTAACCAAACACGTTGTTGAAGGCAATCTTCAAGCTTGGGATTCCTGTTTTTTCCGACTCGCGTTGCTGCAATTGCAACAAGTAGTCTTTGCCCGAATAGGCAATTTCACGCAACTTGTCGAGTTGTTCGTTTACGCCCGCGCGGATTACACCCCCACGATTAATCAATGTAGGCGGATCGTTGTTTACCTCACGCTCGATGCGTTCGCGGATCAACAAGCAAGGATTGAGCTGTTCTCCAATACGTTGCAAGGCCGGTTGGTCCGACTCGATACATAAGTGACGTACCGGTTCTATCGCGTTCAACGCAACCTTCAATTGCACTACTTCGCGCGGCGAAACACGTCCTACGGCTACTTTGGAAATGATACGCTCCAGGTCGCCAATCAGCGAAAGCTGTTCGTCGAGTACGCGCTTTAATTCCGGTTTGCGGAAGAAGTGTTCTACCACAGCCTGACGTTCGCGAATCGGATTCACATCTTTCAATGGAAATACCAACCAACGACGCATCAATCGGGAACCCATCGGCGACACGGTACGGTCGAGTATGTTGAGTAGCGACGTACCGCCTTCGTTCATCGTGGAGATGACTTCGAGACTGCGCACGGTAAACTTATCGAGCCTCACGTAGCGGTCTTCTTCGATACGCGACAAGCACGTGATGTGTGAGAGTTGATTATGTTGAGTCGCGTCCATGTAGTGCAAGATTGCACCCGACGCGATCACGCCGTTCTTGAGGTGTTGTACTCCGAATCCTTTGAGGTTTTTGGTCTCAAAATGCTTCAACAAACGATCGTTTGCCGCTTCGGTGGTAAAGATCCAGTCGTCGAGCTCGAAGGTAAAATAGCGCGAACCGAAACATTCTTCAAATTGCTTGCGGTTGTTTCTTTCGATTAGTACTTCCTTCGGAGAGAAGTTGTTGAGAAGTTTGTCGATATAGTCGATGGTCCCTTCGGCTGTAAGAAACTCGCCCGTAGAGATATCGAGAAATGAGATACCGTTGGTATCCTTTTTGAAATGTACGGCCGCAAGGAAGTTGTTTTCTTTGTGATTGAGTACATTGTCGTTGATCGAAACGCCGGGCGTTACTAATTCCGTAATGCCTCGTTTTACAAGTTTCTTGGTTTGCTTCGGATCTTCGAGTTGGTCGCAAATCGCTACACGCTTGCCTGCTCGTACCAACTTTGGAAGGTAGGTATCCAAAGCATGGTGAGGAAAACCGGCTAGCTCTACATATTGGGCCGCGCCATTGGCACGTTTGGTTAGTGTAATTCCCAATATCTCGGCAGCGGCAACCGCATCATCCGAAAATGTTTCGTAAAAGTCGCCCACCCTAAACAGCAGAATCGCGTCGGGGTGTTTCGATTTTATTTCAAAGTATTGCCTCATCAGAGGCGTTTCAACAACTTGTTTAGCCACCTTGCTTGTGTATTTTCGTTTACATTTCAGAGATAAAAGTATAGCTTATTATGCAGTGAACAAAAAAATTGCAGGCAGGTTTGATGTTTTTTATCAATAATTCAATACATTGGGAAACAATTATTTTAAAGCCACGAGATATGAATGCAACGTACAAAGGAAAGAAACAATTCATTCATCTGCTAAGTGACTCTATTTTTATCACCAAACACTCCGATTTTAGCAGATTAAAAGAAGAAGCGAAGTCTATAGAACGAAGAAAAGCCATCCGTGAGATTGCCTTGGTTAGCTCCTCGATCCCAATTTTATTTGTCTCGTTCGCTATCTTTTTTGCTATTGAAGATCCGCTCACTTCGACACTGAGCCTCGTTGCACTGGCTGCCTTGCTGTATTATCTGTTTAAGTTTGTTGTGCGCGTAGAACAAACATGGAACATCATGAAGAAAGATATCGTATCCATCCGGGTAGATACTTTCGACCGAATGTTTATTACCTACAAACAAGATGAAAAGCTAAAGGAAACAATGTTTATGCTTCCGCCCGACAGCAAAGCTACTGCCAACATTCTCAACGCACTGTGGTGGGAAGGTTACGACATTCATCTGGTAGATGTGCAAAAAGACAACTGGCTAAAGAAGGTGTCAGCGGCCAATCGCGTCTTGTTTAAGTTTTATCTGATTAGCCTGGTTGCTTACGAGTTATACACAGGTGAAGCCAACATGATGACAGCGTTTAATATCTCGGTAGTTTTATTTACGTTCGAACTGATTTTACAAAGTTATCCCATCAAAAGCGAGCTCTATCGCGGCCGGGGAAATTAAACAAAAACGGGACAGCATCGTAACGATACTGCCCCGTTTTCGTTTTTATAGATCTGAGCTTTCTATTTTCGTTTTAGTTATAAACAAGTACTTAAAACTCAATCTTCTTTACACGTATCCATTTCTCGTTAATTAATTTCTTACGGTTGCCCAGAAAAAAAGAGGTGATCAGTACTTTATGATTTTCAAACTTATACATCAAAGGTACGTCGTCTCCTTGTTTGAAATCGGGAAAAGCCGATTTATCAATTATTTCGTAGTATTCTTTCTTCGATGTAATTTCAAATTTCCCGCCCATGTTTAATACCAATTTATTGGTATTCTTATCTAGTCGCCAGTTTTCGAAGGTTTGATTCTCCTTGTCAAATATCTTCCAGAAGGGTAACATTTTATAAACAGCTTCACCATACTTATCAACACCTGTAAAGTATCCCATCTGCCATATTCCGTTAAACTTCTCTTCTATCTTTTGTTTGTCTTTATCACTCAACTTCTTCTTTGCATGCACTAAAGACAAATTGAAAAAGCAAAGCGAAATGATAAGCCAAACAAGAGAGCCTCTTTTTATCGTTAATATGTGCATAACTACCTAGATTGGTTTATAAATGAATGATATCTTGTATTGGTTTGTAGTTGTCGTCAACACGCATCCAAATCTCTTGTATCATCTTCATATCACTAGGTCGATTGAAGAAAGTTGTTATCACATTTTCGGATACAAACTTATACGTGATTAAGATTTCTGCATTTACCGGAATATCATTAAAAACAGAATATGTAATTATTTCCAAATACTGTGTATCAGACTTCTTCTTTGTCTTTCCCGCAATAGAAACATCAAATAATTTGCTAGGTAAGTTGACACGAATATTCTCAAAACGCTTTTCTTTTGGCTTATACACTTTGAAAAATGGTTGTCCATAGACTTTATAACTCCCATCCTCACCTTTACTTTCTATTTCACACTTCTGCCAAATACCTTCCAGCTTTCCTTTTATTTTTGTTTCTTTCGCTGTCGGTTTTTTTTCTACTTTGTTCTCGCTTCTAACTATTGAGCTATTGATTAACATCATTAGCATAAAGATAAAAATAACTGGTTTGTTCATAATAATTTGTGGTTTATTCGGTTTATGAAATCAATTATAAATACAGAATAATATTATTGTATGCGCCTCCAAATTTCTTCGTTTACCTTTGTAGTATTAGCCAATGAGAATTTTAATTTCAGCGTATTATCATCGACGAACTCATAGGTAATCGTAATTCCGGTTCCAACTATAACGTCAGAATAAACCGATTTTGATATGTTTTCAACATAAGTATTCGTCTTTACATCAGATACTTTTCCTCCGGATGTAATTCTTGCTAATTGCCCGTTTGGGAAGAAGCGGATGTTTTCAAAAGTACCAGCGTCTGTATTGTACATCTTTAGACATGGTGCGTATATAAAGGCTTGGACATCTGCTGTATTTATCCCATTAACACGACACAGTTGCCAAACTCCGTTAAACTTAGGATCAAGATTGGACACCTCGTTAGCACTTGTTGATTTGCCGGTAGATTCGGAACACGAAACCATAGAGCCTGCAATCAGACTTACGAAACAGAGAGAGAATAATAGTTTTTTCATAAATAGAAAGATTTAAATAGTGTGTATTAGAATCCCCAGCCTAACCGTAAAGCAACCGCCGAGTTGGATTCATTTTGTTTATCTGAATGTGTGATGATATTGTTATTTACATGCGTCCATTTTATCATATAGTTTTGTAAATCATAAGCTATAGATAATGAAAAGGTGCTGAAGCGACCGAACGAATAGGATACTCCAATTGCAGGTGATAGGAATAAACCGCCGTTAAACTTCTTTTCGTACTTATCCCGATTCTCGTTAGATTCGCCTCCATAACCATCATCGTAATTACCTAAACCCCATGATGTATAGGCATTGGAGATATATCCGTAACCTGCTTTTAAGGAAACGAATGTATTGAATTTACCAAAACTATACGGAGAAACTTTAGCGTGAATAAAGAAAGGCGTATTATCTAAATCGCCTGCAGGTAAATAAATACCGGAGAGTGAGACTTCATGTCTCGGTTTCATTCGTTTGTATCCCAAACCAATACCTCCGAAAAACTTTTCGCCAAAATGAATACCGGGCGATACAAAGACTTCGTACGAGTCATAAGTAGAAGATAACGCTTCCGAATAACCTACTTCTACGTCTAATCCAAATCGTTTGTCTTGTCCGAAAGACGTGCCCATTGATAACGAAATAAGCAGGAATATGAATACAATTAGTCTTTTCATGTGTTTATTGGTTCTATTTCATGGTTTTAGAGATACGAGACTATCATAGACTCGATTGCAAATATAAAGCCAAAATAAAAACATGCAATACTTTCATGAATTTATTTTGGCTTTATAAATGAGTATGTTATACTTCTTATTTGACTCCGTTTTGTATCAACCGGTTTGAGAAGTGATTGAATCGGCGTAGATATAAAACTGCCGCGACACTCAAACCGAATATAAATCCGCACCAAATGCCGGCTGGCCCGAAGCCTAATTTAAAGGCCAACAGGTATCCCACAGGAAGATTGATCACCAAATAGGAGATAAAAGCGTAATACATTGGTTTTTTTACATCGTGCAAACCGCGCAATGCTCCCAATGAAACAACTTGCAATCCATCTGAAAACTGGAATATTCCGGCTAGGATAATAAGCATACTTGCCAGCTCAATAACTTGTGGATCTTCAGAAAAGGCCATCGCGATGTATTTACGACAAAGAATAAGCACAACGGCGGTGATGAAGTTGGTCAGCAACCCGAGATGTAAGGATGCAATACCTGCCTTGCGCAGTCCGATCGGATTACGCTCGCCCAATTGATGGCTTACGCGAATCGTAGTTGCCGAAGCAATACCGACTACTGCCATAAAGGTAAGGTGAGATATATTGAGGGCAATCTGATGCGACGCCAAAGCAACCGCTCCCATCCATCCCATCATAATAGACGAGAAGGCAAAGGCCGAAACTTCGATCAACATTTGTCCGCCGATAGGAAAGCCTATGCGCACAAGTTCAGATACACTTTGCTTATTGAATCTTTTCATACTAAAAAAATAGAAGTAACGCTTGAAGTGTGTGTTGCGCCAAATAGCCATCATGAATAAGATAGGCATGAGAATGCGGGAAATCAAGGTTGCGACACCTGCTCCGGCTACTCCCATAAAAGGAAAACCAAACTTTCCGTAAATCAACAGATAGTTGAATACGATGTTAATAACATTGGCGATGATTGTAATATTCATCGCTATACGTGTGTTTCCTACTCCTTCCATAAATTGCTTTAAGATGCAAAAGAATAAAAAAGGAATAAGGGATAAGATCACAATACGTGTGTAGTCTAATGCCAAAGAACTCACCTCGGGGGTTTGTCCCATTCGATCCATGAAGCAGGTCAAAACGAGGAATAGTGCAACCAATGCAAGTCCTAGAATCGTTATGAATAATGTTGAATTTTGTAAGAACTCACCAACCTTACGAAATTGCTTCATCGCATACGACTGGCCGATTAGTGGTGTTGCTCCGAAGGAAACTCCTGTAATAAAAACCAGTGCTAACACAACAATAGAATTAGCAAAAGATACAGCGGCCAATTCGTTTGTACCGAGCTGACCTACCATGATGTTGTCGAACAAAACTACAACTCCTTGTCCCAATTGTGACAACATAATCGGAACCGCTATTTTTAGATTTCGCTTGTAAAAGGGCAGATAACTTTGAAACGTGTTACTCATAAATTGTATTTCTGTTTATTTAAGCCAAATTGAAGAATAAGTCTGCAAAGATACGGCTTTATTTCGCACCATATTAACTAATCGATAACAAGGAGTTTACTTTTCTATTTAAATCTGTTTTTTTCTTACTTTTGCAGTATAGATTCAGATAATTTGAAATAAATCATATATAGAAAATCATGGAATATAATTTCAGGGAAATCGAAGGCAAGTGGCGCGAATACTGGAACGCCAACAAAGTCTACAAAGTGCAAGACGATGCAAGTAAACCGAAGTTTTATGTATTGGATATGTTCCCTTATCCTTCAGGTGCAGGACTTCACGTAGGTCACCCACTGGGTTATATCGCTTCTGATATTTACTCAAGATATAAAAGACTGCAAGGTTTTAACGTATTGCACCCAATGGGCTACGATGCATACGGTTTGCCGGCCGAACAATATGCAATTCAAACAGGTCAACACCCTGAAATTACAACCAAAAAGAATATTGAACGTTACAGAGAGCAGCTTGACAAGATTGGTTTCTGTTACGACTGGGATAGAGAAGTGCGCACATGTGAGCCAAATTATTACAAATGGACACAGTGGGCTTTCATTAAGATGTTTAATAGCTACTTCGACACGGCTGCTCAAAAAGCAAAACCAATTACCGAACTAGTAGCTGCTTTTGAGAAAAACGGAACAGAAGGTGTTACTGCGGCTTGTTCTGAAGAGCTTTCATTCACAGCAAATGAATGGAAAGCAATGTCGGAAAAGGAACAACAACAAACGTTGTTGAACTATCGCATCGCATACCTTGGAGATACGATGGTAAACTGGTGTCCTAAATTGGGTACGGTTCTTGCCAACGACGAAGTTAGCGAGGGCTTATCAGTACGCGGTGGTTATCCGGTTGAGCAAAAAGTAATGCGCCAATGGTGTTTGCGTGTTTCTGCTTATTCACAACGTTTGCTAGACGGTATGGAAACGATCGACTGGACAGACTCGTTGAAGGAGACTCAAAAAAACTGGATTGGTCGTTCGGAAGGTGCCGAAATGCTTTTCAAAGTAAAAGATTCGGATGTTGAATTTACCATCTTTACAACACGTGCGGATACTGTATTTGGTGTAACCTTTATGGTACTTGCTCCGGAAAGCGAACTTGTAGCTCAATTAACTACTGCTGAACAAAAAGCTGCCGTAGAGGAGTATATCCAAGCAACTAAACATAAGACAGAGCGCGAACGTATGACAGAGAAAGCCGTATCGGGTGTCTTCTCGGGTTCTTACGCAATCAACCCTCTAACGGGCGAGTCTATTCCGGTTTGGATCAGTGACTATGTATTGGCTGGTTACGGTACCGGTGCAATCATGGCCGTTCCTGCACACGATAGCCGTGACTTCGCTTTTGCTCGTAAGTTTGATCTTCCTATCCGCCAGGTAGTAATTCCTGCCGGTTGTGAAGCTACAGATACTGCAACTTGGGAAGAATCAATCGATTCGAAAGAAGGTACTATGGTTAATTCGGCTTCTGCAACACTAGACTTGAATGGCCTTGACGTGAAAGAGGCGATTGCCAAAACAAAAGAATACATCGCTGCTTCGGGTATCGGTCGTGTAAAAGTAAACTTCCGTTTACGTGATGCGATCTTTAGCCGTCAGCGTTACTGGGGTGAACCATTCCCTGTATATTACAAAGAGGGTATGCCTTACATGCTTGATGAGTCGAAGCTACCGCTTCAATTGCCAAGTATTGATAAGTTCTTACCAACAGAATCGGGCGAACCACCACTAGGTCGCGCCATTAACTGGGTAAATGATGAAGGTTTCCCATTGGAACTTTGTACAATGCCTGGTTTTGCGGGTTCTTCTGCTTATTACTTGCGTTATATGGATCCTACAAACGAGGATGCACTTGTAAGCAAACAAGCGAACGAATACTGGAGAAATGTTGACTTATATATCGGTGGTACCGAACATGCTACCGGTCACCTTATCTATAGCCGCTTCTGGAACAAATTCTTGTTTGACCTTGGCGTAATTTGTGAGGACGAACCTTTCAAGAAGTTGATCAATCAAGGTATGATTCAAGGTAGATCTAACTTTGTTTATCGTATTAAGGATACCAACACGTTTGTATCTCTAAACTTGAAAGACCAGTACGACACTACTCCTATCCACGTAGATGTAAACATTGTGAGCAATGACGTGTTGGATACGGAAGCGTTCAAGAACTGGAATCCTGAATACAAAACCGCTGAATTCATTCTTGAAGATGGTAAATATGTATGTGGATGGGCTGTTGAAAAGATGTCGAAATCGATGTTTAACGTTGTAAACCCGGATGATATTGTTGAGAAGTACGGTGCTGATACTCTTCGTCTTTACGAAATGTTCCTTGGCCCTCTTGAGCAATCTAAACCTTGGGATACAAACGGTATCGACGGTGTACACAGATTCTTGCGTAAGTTCTGGAACTTGTTCTACGCTAACGGCGATGCAATGGTTGTTACAAACGACGAACCTACAAAGGATGAACTAAAATCACTTCACAAATTGATTAAGAAGATTACTTTCGATATCGAAAACTTCTCTTTCAATACTTCGGTAAGTGCATTTATGATCTGTGCAAACGAACTTACATCATTGAAGTGTAACAAGAAGGCAATTCTTGAACAATTCGTTATTTTGATGGCTCCGTTTGCTCCGCACATCAGCGAAGAGTTGTGGCACGATTTGGGTAACGAAGGTAGTGTGGTGAATGCACAATGGCCTGTTTGCAACGAGTCATATCTTGTAGAGGATAGTGTAAATTATCCGATTTCTTTCAACGGTAAAGTACGTTTTAATATCGAACTTCCTGCCGAAACTCCTAAAGATGAAGTTGAGCGTATTGCCCTTGCACACGAGCAAACTCAAAAATGGATGGAAGGTAAAACACCGAAGAAGATTATCGTGGTTCCTAAAAAGATCGTGAATATCGTTCTTTAATAAGAAGAAAAATAGAAGAACTCCTCAGTAATTGTACCGGGGAGTTCTTTCTCGTTCTCCATTGCTTTTGATATTTTTACAAGAGTAGAATCTATATATATTGATTATATCAATGAAGAAATCTTTTACCAAGATTTGTTATGCCGTACAAGACTATGCAGTGATCTTGCTCGGCTTAATATTATACGCCTTTGGTTTCAATGCATTTATTCTTTCCAATGGTATTGTACCGGGAGGACTTACAGGCGTTAGCTCGCTAATCTTTTATAGTACAGGTATTCCTGTTTACCTTTCCTATTTTGTACTCAATGCTATCCTACTTGCTGCAGGCTTTAAAATTTTAGGTTTTCGCTTCTTAGTGAAAACTATATTTGGAGTTGGTATCCTAACCTTTCTTCTTCGTTTCTTTCAAAATCTAATCACAGAACCGCTACTACCCAATGACCCATTACTATCTATTGTAATTGGAGCATTTATGATTGGTGGTGGTTTAGGTCTAGCTTTCTTAGGTAATGGAAGTACCGGTGGAACAGATATCATTGCGGCTATTGTAAATAAATACCGACACATCTCGATAGGTCGTATCATGCTGCTTTGCGACTTAATTATTATCAGCTCCTCTTATTTTATTTTTCACAGTATTGAAAAGATTGTGTATGCTTTAGTTATTATGGTGATCATGTCGCTTGTAATCGATATGGTATTAAATGGAAGCAGACAATCCTACCAATATTTTATCTTCTCAAAGGAATATGAAAAAATAGCTGATGCAATAATCAAAGATCTTGATCGAGGTTGTACAGTTTTAGATGGTACCGGATGGTACTCTAAAAATGAAGTAAAAGTGATTGTTGTTGTAGCTAAGAAAACAGAGTCACGTTCGATATTCCGCCTCGTAAAGAGCGTTGATGAAAGAGCATTTATTACGCAAGCTAGCGTAATGGGTGTATATGGAGAAGGTTTTGAACCCATTAAGGCCTAATCAATTACAACCTTTATCAACAATTTAATAACTTCGTTAATAACTAAAATAAGGATGAAAAGAATTGTTTTTGCAACGAACAATAAACACAAGCTTGACGAAATTAGCGCCATACTTGGCGATCGATTTGAGATTGTGAGTTTGGCAGAAATCAACTGCTTCGACGATATACCCGAAACAGCAGATACGCTAGAGGGGAATGCTTTGCAAAAGGCACGTTTTGTAAAAGAAAAATTCGGTTACGATTGCTTTGCCGATGATACAGGCCTTGAAATAGAAGCGTTGAACAACGCGCCTGGAGTTTATTCGGCCCGTTATGCGGGTCCGGCAAGAAGCTCGGAAGACAACATGAACAAAGCGCTCGAAGAACTAAAAGATAAAGCGAATAGAAAGGCACGTTTCCGCACTGTGATCGCACTGATTCTAGACGGAAAAGAGTATCTCTTCGACGGAATCGTGAATGGTTCCATTGCAACCGAGAAGAAAGGTGCGGAAGGATTTGGTTATGATCCGATCTTTGTGCCGGAAGGTTATTGTGAATCTTTTGCTCAACTAGGAGCGGATGTAAAGAATAAAATAAGTCACAGAGCAAGAGCAACCGCTCAACTTGCCGACTTCTTAGCTTCGCAAGACTTCTAAACAAACGCACTGTTTCTACAAAATAAATATCCCGTTATTGAAACGAGGCTCAACAAATACCTGTTGATAACTTCGTTTTAATAACGGGATATGTTGTTTATAAAGGTTGTAATTACTTGTTTTGCAATGAAATACTATAGACCTAAGTTTGCAGAGATTTCAAGCATCTTCTCAATAGGTTTCAATGCTTTTTCCTGAATTGCTGCATCCACATTTACTTCGGGACTGCCAAATTTAAGTGCATTGTACAACTTCTCCATCGTATTCAAACGCATAAAGCTACATTCGTTGCAAGCGCAAGTACTATCGTTGGGCGGCGCCGGAATGAATTCCTTTTCAGGATTCTGTTTGCGCATTTCGTGAATAATGCCCGATTCTGTAGCTACAATGAACTGTTTGCTGCCCGACTTTGTTGCATAATTAAGCAGTGCTGCGGTAGATCCAATATGGTCTGCAATATTCAAAATTACACTTTTGCATTCAGGATGTGCTAGGATTAGAGCTTCAGGATAGCTGTTTTTAAGCGCTAGGATCTTCTCTAAGGAGAATTGTTCATGCACATGACATGCACCATCCCATAAAAGCATTTGACGGCCTGTAACGCTGTTAATGTAATTTCCTAAATTGCGGTCGGGACCGAAGATGATCTTCTCTTCTTTCGGAAAACTACCCACAATTTGCTTTGCATTGGTTGAAGTGACAACCACATCTGTATGCGCTTTAACGGCCGCAGACGTATTTACGTACGAAATCACAGTGTGATCGGGATGTTGCTTTACAAACGCTTCAAATGCCTCTGAAGGGCAACTATCGGCCAAAGAACATCCTGCATTCAAGTCCGGAACCAAAACTTGTTTATTCGGACAAAGGATTTTGGCTGTCTCGCCCATGAAGTGTACGCCACACATTACGATAACGTCAGCGTCGGTTTTAGAAGCCCATTGAGCTAAGGCTAAGCTGTCACCTACAAAGTCTGCTATATCTTGCACGTCTCCATTTTGATAGTAGTGAGCAAGTATTAAGGCGTTCTTTTCTTTTTTCAGTTTCTTAATCTCTTCGATAAGGTTAGTGCCTTCGGCAATCGGCGTATCATTGTAGCCCTTTTCAGTTTTCATCAACATCGATTATATATAATATTATATAGAATACTTTTTAAAAAGAAATAATGATAATAATATACTGTGGAAAAGGTTGATACAAATGTTTGGCTTTTCTTGCTATTTAACTTATCATTATTCCTTTCTAGGTTACGGTATACATTTCAACAAACGTAACTCCTGTATAAATAAGGAGTTAGTAGTGTTATTCACAGGTTATGATAATTGTTGAAACGTAGCAAAGTTAAAAACTTTCTTGTACCGAGATGTGTTGATTCCGTTTAAAAAGTACTTCAAAATGAGTGATTACTTTTTTGCTAAATAATTTGGAGATCGCTTTAAGGGGGTTGTATGTATAAGTATTCGGGATTGTCAAGTCTTATTTATTATTTTCTTTCCGCCAGAAATGCACACCTTTTGAACAGGTGTTGTTAAACTTCTATGTACTTTTGTACAGCTATAAATAATAGATGAATATGAGAAAATTAAAGATAACAGAACTGAATCGATTGAGTGTAGAAGAATTCAAAGAAACGGATAAGATTCCTTTGGTTGTTGTACTTGATCACATTCGAAGTCTTAACAATGTAGGATCTGTATTCAGAACTGCTGATGCATTTAAAGCTGAAGCTATTTATTTATGTGGGATTACTGCGACTCCTCCTAATCCTGAAATCCATAAAACGGCTTTAGGCGCAGAAGATACGGTAACCTGGCGTTATTTTGAAGATACACATGAGGCTGTTAAATCTTTGAAGGATAATGGATACACGGTATATGCGGTAGAGCAAGTAGAGCATAGTATTATGCTGGATGAGCTTACTTTTAAGGCTGGCGAGAAGGTGGCTATTGTAATGGGAAATGAAGTAAAAGGGGTACAACAATCGGTAATTGATAGTTGTGATCATTGCATAGAGATCCCACAATACGGAACAAAACATTCACTTAACGTTTCGGTTACGGCTGGTATCGTAATGTGGGATTGTTTCAAATTACTGACTAAATAAGTCCTCTCTCTACCAATATGGCAACACGTTCGGTCATCGCGTCTTTACCTTTCGGATCATAGTCTGATTTAAGACTGGCACCGAACATGCCTGCAAATAAGTTCCAGAATCCGGCTCTAAAGGAACCTAAGAATGCTTTCACAAGATTGAAAGAAGACTGGTTACACTCTCTGTCTATCAGTTTGATAAGAAGTTTTCCTTGTGATAAAGTCAGTTTCTTAAGAGTCGGTTTATATTCTTCAAACAACTCCTTTTCCATGCGCTTCAAATGTTCTTCCTTTGCTTTATCGTTGGGAAGTGTTTCCAAGTATTCGTATGTCTCTAATAAGGTTGCATGTACAATCTTTGCGAGAGGCAACGTTTTCTTTACATCACGCACGAGTTTCCAGTAGTACTGTTCTTCTTTTTTATTTTTGAATTTATATTCCGGATATACAATTACATCTTTCAGATACACAATAGGTATAGTATCTCCATTCACAACCTGTCCGAGCTGAATTCCCTCAGGTAAAACAATTACCCTTTTATTTTGAGCCCAAGAACTAAAGGTCGCGATGTTAATAAACAGTAGTAATATATATAGATGTCTTTTTTTCATACGCCGCAAATGTATATCATTTCCTCCTTATTTTATTTATGATAATTCGGATATTATTATTTCTTGTCATTTAAAGTTTTAATAATTACGTGAATAGATAAATATGATCTATATTTGATTCAATTGTTAACCATTAGAAATACCTACATCAATGACTTCCACAACAAAGGCATATTGCATGTCATGTCTTCTATTATTGTTTATTTCTTCTTTAAGTTTAAATGCTTCGGATCATTTGCGCAGCGAAGAAATCAGATCTCTTTCTTTAGGCGGAATAGGTTCGGTTTTATCTGTTCGTTCTAATCCTTCCTTTTCCTCTTTTCTAGATGACGGACTTGTACAAATTAACTATTTCAACAGATTTTCTATGAAAGAGTTATCAACACTTTCGGGAGACGTATTTGTACCTAATAAAGTACTAAATGCTTTATTGTCAGTAAGCACTACCGGATTCGATCAGTTTCGGGAAACGAATATAAACATTGGAGTGAACAGGTTATTGACAAAATCCCTTTCATTAGGTATTGGTGTTAACTACCGGATGGCAACTATCATTGCAGTGGATGAAAGACCTTCCCGACTCTCTTTAGACATTGGGCTTACGTATGAATTTAATGAGAAATTAATGCTCGGATGTTCGGTTCAAGATGCACCGTCGTTTACACTACAGGAATACAGTGATGGCAGTTTACCATTCTTTGGTTATTGTATAAGAGCCGGAGGGTATTATGCCATTTCGAATACGAGCTTGGTGACTTCTGAAGTTGCTTATCTCGAAAATGAAGGGGTTTCATTCAGAGCAGGTCTCGAATATACCCCCGTTTCAACGCTTGATTTGCGAGTCGGGTTCTGTACAAAACCACTTCAACCCTCTTTTGGTATGGGATATTCTTTTCGTAAAATCAATCTAGATGTCTTAGCACTTTATCATCAACAATTGGGAATAAGTTCGGGCGTTTCTTTGAGTTATCTGTTTTAAAATACACTTTGTTAACATGCGGTTAATACTAACTTTTCAACTAATGTTGATAATGTCTTTTTCAATACAAGCACAAATTTATCAATCAGACTCTTATGATACTGGTTGGTTTGATCGATATGTTGTTGATAGTGATTTAATGACTGATAGTGAAGAGTGGTATGAAATGCTCAGTTACTATCTTATTAACCCCTTTCAACCAGATGTTGTCAACAAGGAGCAACTGTTATCATTGGTATTGTTTACCGAAGCAGAAGTGGATTCTTTTCTCGTATTTCGAGATAAAAATAAGCCACTCATTACTCCTTACGAACTGAAGTTTATCAATGGACTTTCGATCGAAAAAGCTCAATTGCTTTCGATGTTTCTTTCTTTCGAAAAACAGTCTCAATTAGCGGATAAAAGTGAAGCTACCCGGTCTAAACGAAAAATAAAGCATCAGTTGATCGGTTCGTATGGCCAAACACTGCAAACCAAGAAAGGTTATAAGATGATTGCAGACACCATTCTTGAAAAGTATCCGAACCGACAATACCTTGGAGAACCCTTTTCGCACTCGCTTCGCTACTCTGTGACCTCAGGTGACAAGTGGTCGGTTGGATTCGTGGCCGAAAAAGATCAAGGCGAGCCTTTTTGGAACATGCATTACAAAGGATACGACTTCTATTCATTTCATGCCATGGTAAAAGACCTCAAATGCATTAAAAGTATTGTGGTAGGCGATTATAAACTGGCATTCGGACAGGGGTTGGTATTTGGCAACAGCTACTCTCCTTCCAAAACCGTGATGACTACCTCGCAAGAACGACTTTCGAAAGGAATACGAAAACATTTCTCTGCTACCGAGTCTGGATTTTACCGCGGAGTAGCCACAACTTTACGCTTGGGAAGTTTTGATGTTTCGCTATTCTATTCCCAAAAGAAACTCGACGGAATTGTGGATAGCTTGGGAATTAAGTCGTTTAAGAAAGACGGAATTCACAACATTGTGCGTGAGAAAAATAAGAAAAGAGTAATAACTCATCAACTGTTTGGCGTGAATACTCAGTTTGTTTATAAGCATGTTGATATCGGGTTAACTGCTGCTTTAAATAACTTCGGAAAGAGTAATTTGATTTGGGATGATAAACCTTATAATGTTTATAAACCACGGGGAAATAATCTTTGTAATGTGGCTGTTAACTATCGCTTTAAACAACGAACATATACATTGTTTGGAGAAACTTCCTTATTAACAAAAAACGGACTTGCTACTATTAACGGGGTGTTCATAAAGCCTGTTTACAATGTTGAAATACAACTTTTGTATCGTAATTATGCAAGGAATTACTATGCTTTTACACCGGGTAGTTATGTTGTTAACAATACGGTGTCTAACGAACAAGGCTTGTATACCGGCATTAGTTTATACCCTTTTCGCGGACTCAAACTAAGCGGGTATATTGATCTGTTTTATTCTCCCGAAATGAAGTACGGTGTGTATACCTCTTCCCTTGGAAAGGAGTGGATGATGTTGGCCTCTTATTCTACAATGACAAATGAAACCATCTCGTTTCGGTATGTACGCAAAACGAGGGAGCAAAATATAAGAAGTCTCGAGAGTGACGATTTATTGATTTTACCCTTGGCTCGAGACAAATTCAGATTGCAAGGAGTATACGGAAATAAAAACAACAGGTGGTTCAGAACAACAGCAGAGATGGTTGTTGCCCAATCAAAAGATTTCTCGAACAACAAAGGATGGGCTGTCAGTCAGAATGCCGGTATCGGAATCTTGCAAAACAAACTTCGAATAGATGGATACTTGATTTACTTCAACACGAAATCATACGATGCCCGTTTGTCGAGCTATGAGAAAGCATTACCCTATACCTATGGAATGACAACGATGTATGGTGAAGGTTTTCGGTGGAGTTTGAATCTCGGAGTGAAAATGAACCAATACTTTTCATCATCGATAAAGGTGTCATCAACACATTACAACGATCGCACGAAAATAGGAAGCGCACTGGAAGAAATAGAAGGAAATAACAAAACCGATATCGGAGCTATAGTGTCGTTAAAATTTTAAAGAGCCCTAATTATTAATCATCATTTAGGAAATAGGGTTTCACAAAGTGTTATTACATTTGATCTATAAACTTAAAGACAGAAATAATGAGTACTATTTTATTCGATCAAATTGTATTCGGACCTATCATAAGCAGACGCTTGGGCGTATCTCTTGGCGTAAATTTGTTATTAACGAATGGAAAAGTTTGTTCATTCAATTGCATTTATTGCGAATGCGGACTAAACGAAGAGCGAAGAGCACAAGGTAAGCTCCCTACCCGACAACAAGTTTATGATGCACTCAAGGCCAAACTCGAACAACTTACAGAAGAAAAGATAACCCCCGATGTGATAACGTTTGCCGGAAACGGTGAACCAACGGTTCATCCTGAGTTTGCCGGAATCATAGACGATACGATTCAGCTGCGCAATGCATATTTTCCAAATGCAAAAATATCGGTACTTTCCAATGCCACTCGAATAGATCGTGACAGCGTGGTAGAGGCATTGAAGAAAGTTGATAACAACATTCTCAAGCTCGACTCGATGCTCGACGATAAAATGCGTTTGATCAATGCACCCAACTCTCCTTCATTTAGTGTAGAAAAGTTGATACCATTGTTGAAACGTTTCGATGGTAAATTAATTATTCAAACCATGTTTCTGAAAGGAACTTGCAATGGTGTATCGGTAGACAATACATCTGCAAAAGAAGTAGAGCTTTGGTTGAGTGCGCTTAAAGAGATCACACCGCAATCGGTAATGATATATACGATCGATAGGGAAACACCAATCAAAGAATTACAAAAGGCATCGAAAGAAGTATTAGACAGTATTGCCGAAAAAGTAAAAGAAGCCGGATTTGAAGTTTCGGTATCCTATTAATAAAAATCCTCCTGTCTTAATTCATGTATGTATGAAATCAGACAGGAGGATAAACTATATAGAGAATAATACGATCAATGTTTTGTTTTCAACATTTCGCGCGAACGCTCGATTGCGAACGTGATATTATCACAAATGTTTTCCTCTCCTAGTTTTGCGGCAAAGCCCGAACGGATCAAAACATCGCGCACTTTCGGATTAACACCGGAAAGAATAATATCTATCTTTTCTTCTTTCGACAAACGAACAAACAACTCTAAATTACGAACACCCGTAGAGTCGATAAAAGGTACTCTTCGCATTCGAATGATGCGTATTTTAGGTTTATCGCCTACCGCCTTTGTATATTCGTCAAACTTAGAAGCAACGCCAAAGAAGAATGGGCCTTCGATTTCATAAACTTCTACTCCCGCTGGAAGAGATAAGGTATCGTTATCGCCATACAATTCGCTCTCGTCAGACAAGGATAGTTGGTCTGTAAATACAGATATCTTTGTTGTCTCGGCTACACGACGCAAAAATAATACCATTGCTAATAGTAATCCAACCTCGATTGCGATGGTAAGGCTGAATACAACTGTAAGAATAAACGTAGTAATTAATACTGCAGCTTCCGATTTTGGGTTTTTCATCAAAGAACGGAACGTGCGCCATTCACTCATATTATAAGATACAACCACCAAGATACCGGCAAGACAAGCCATTGGAATGTACTTTGTAAGTGAACCAAGCACAACAAGTATCACCAACAATACTACCGCATGAATCATACCTGCAATAGGTGTGCGACCTCCGTTGTTTATATTGGTAATGGTACGTGCTACGGCTCCGGTTGCAGGAATACCGCCAAAAAGTGGAGTAAACAAGTTGGCCACACCTTGTGCTACTAGCTCGGTGTTTGCATCATGTTTCTGTCCGATCATTCCATCGGCAACAGTTGCAGAAAGCAACGATACGATAGCTCCTAATATTGCAATGGTGAAAGCTGTAGGAAACAGTTGATTGATTGTTTCCATATTGAGAGTAAGCATGTGTGGCGCAGGAATCGATGTATCGATAACGAATCTATCGCCAATGGTTTCAATACCTGTAAATCCGACATACTCACGTAGCGCAAAAACTACCGCACTCATTGCAATAATAGCAATCAATGCACCCGGTATTTTCTTCGATACCTTTGGCGAAAGCTTAATAAATAAAATTGTAATAATGGAAACGATTAGCGGTGCCGGATTAATCGTTTCTATATTTCGGAATATAGCAATCCACTTTGAAACAAAGTCTACCGGATTCTCATCTAGCGTAAGTCCGAGAAAGTCTTTCACTTGCGAAGTAAAAATACTAAGGGCAATACCACTTGTAAAACCCACTACGATCGGATATGGAATAAACTTAATCACGGTTCCCATGCGCAACAATCCCATCAAGATGAGCATGATCCCACCCATGAAAGTTGCAATGGCCAATCCTTCCATCCCGAATTGCGCAATAATACCGAAAACGGTAACGATTAAAGCACCTGTAGGTCCTGTGATCTGAATGGAACATCCACCGAGCATAGAGCCTATAAACCCGGCTACGATTGCAGTGATTATACCTTTTTCTGGACTAACACCTGATGCGGTACCAAAGGCTATTGATAATGGTAAGGCAACGATGCCGACATTTATACCGGCCACGAGGTCGGAAATAAACTTCTCTTTTGAGTAATTCTTCAACGTGTCGAAAATGACCGGTCGAAAAGCTAACTTTCTGTACATTTAATTTCCTTTTTTTTTAACGAGGGTGCAAAGGTATTAATAATACAGAGGTAAAGTATTAAAATTCACACCGTGTTTTAATTTAAACTGTTAAACCAAGCCATTTGAACTTATAAAATAGGCTCCTCAAACAAACAATACTTTCTTAAGATCTGTTATTTATAAAGATTATAAATAGCATAGCAAGCGAATTTGATCTTACTTATAAATCAATCATATTATGGAAAAGAGTATTAAAGGAACACAAACAGAACAAAACCTATTAAAGGCATTTGCCGGAGAATCACAAGCACGTAATCGTTATACGTATTTTGCATCGGTAGCTCGCAAAGAAGGATTGGAGCAAATTGCAGGTGTTTTTGAAGAAACTGCAAATCAAGAAAAAGAACATGCAAAACGTTTCTTTAGCTTCCTAGAAGGCGGTATGGTAGAAATTACTGCATCATATCCAGCAGGTATCATTAGTATTACCGAATTGAATCTAGAGGAAGCAATTGCCGGAGAAAATGAAGAATGGTCTATCTTATATCCAACGTTTGCAGATGTAGCAGAAGCTGAAGGTTTCAAAGCTGTGGCAGCTTGTTTTAGAAACATAGCAAAAGTTGAAGTAGAACATGAAACAAGATATAAAGAACTTCTTTCACATTTGAAAGATAAGAACTTCTTTGAAAGAGACGAGGAAATCGAATGGCAATGTCGTGAGTGCGGATATGTGCACAAAGGAAAGAAAGCTCCGGGAGCATGTCCTGCATGTCTTCACCCACAAGGCTACTTCGAACCTATGAAACATAACTATTGATGTATAATACGAAGTTAAGTTTAGAGCCGGGAATCATACTGTGACGTCCCGGTTTTTTTATAAACAAACAACGCTGAATACGAATCGTAAGATTTATAGTTCAGCGTTGTTTTTATTGAATTAAGAGGTGAATCATTCTTCTACTTCTCTAAGATATGCTCTCTTTGTAGTAAAGCGCACTTCCTTTATTTCATTCTTTTGTGGATAGTCTACCGTATAATGTAATCCCCTGCTCTCTTTGCGCTGCGTGGCATGTTTAATAACTAAATATGCGACATTAATAATATTGCGCAATTCGCAAATTTCTTTCGAAACTACAGAGCGCGTAAATAGATTTTCCGTTTCACGATATAAGATTTCTAATCTATCCATTGCTCGTTTGAGGCGAAGGTTGCTTCTTACAATACCTACGTAGCTCGACATAATCATACCTACTTCTTTTGCACTTTGCGTGATAAGGATCAACTCTTCGGTGAGTGAAGTCCCCTCGTCGTTCCAAGAAGGAATGGCCGTATTATAAGTATAGTCTTCCATGTTATATAAAGCATGTTTGGAAGCGGCATCAGCAAACACAACTGCCTCAATCAATGAGTTTGATGCCAAACGGTTGGCTCCGTGCAGTCCTGTGCAGGCACATTCTCCAACTGCGTATAAGCGCTTGATGGATGATTCACTGTTAAGATCTACGGCAATACCTCCGCATAAATAGTGAGCAGCCGGTGCAACCGGAATGTATTCTTTGGTGATATCAATACCGAGACTCAAACACTTTTGATAGATGTTTGGAAAATGTTTTTTTGTAGTTTCGGCATCTTTATGTGTAACGTCAAGATAAACATATTCGTCACCTCTGGTCTTCATTTCCGTATCAATAGACCTAGCTACGATATCACGCGGAGCAAGCGATCCTCTACTATCGTACTTGTGCATGAATTCTTGTCCGTCGATCGTACGAAGTACACCGCCATATCCGCGCATGGCTTCGGTAATGAGAAATGAAGGTCGCTCTTCGCTGTGGAATAATGCGGTAGGATGAAACTGAACAAACTCCATGTCTTTCACCTCTCCTTTGGCTCTATAAACCATTGCGATACCGTCGCCGGTTGCAATCAGAGGGTTGGTTGTTGTTTGATAGATACTTCCAATTCCTCCGGTTGCCATAAGCGTTACTTTGGAAAGAAACGTATCAATATTGCGTGTGCGGTGGTCAAAAATATACGCACCATAGCATTCGGTATCGCGACGATGGCGAGATATTTTTTCGCCCAAGTGGTGTTGAGTCAAGATCTCTATGGCGAAGTGATGATCGTACACATCGATATTGGGATGTGACTTTATACGTGTGATCAAACTTTCTTGTATTTCTGCACCCGTAGAGTCTTTATGGTGAAGAATGCGAAACTCAGAGTGTCCGCCCTCTCTATGCAGGTCGAAATTTCCTTTGTCGTCTTTGTCAAAATCTACGCCCCAATTCACTAATTCATTGATCTGTAAGGGTGCTTCTTTTACTACCTTTTCTACCACATCGCGGTCACAATGTCCGTCGCCGGCAATCAGTGTGTCTTGGATATGTTTTTCAAAATCATCGATCGGGTTAGTAACAGAGGCTATTCCTCCCTGTGCATAAAATGTATTAGCATCTTCAAGAGCTGTTTTACAAATAATGGCTACTTTACCTTTGTGGGCTACTTTCAAGGCAAAGCTCATACCGGCAATGCCCGAGCCAATTACCAAAAAATCATATTTATGTACCATGGTGAAGATGTAAATGTTGCGGCAAAGTTATAGAATAAGTTTTTGAATCTATTGCATCTTGTCGGTTACTTTGTAATATAAACAAAACAATTAATAAACTTACTATATGTTATGATTATGTCGATTTGTCGTGAGAGTTAAGCTTAGACACGGCCGTGTATACAACTTAGACAGGTATATGACAAGAATGCGTCACGACCGTGTACACATCTTAGACACGTACCTGTCTAAGCTTAACGGATGCGATGAGGCATTTTAGCCTTCATCATGAAAAGCGAAAAAGTATGTGAGAAGAACTCTTATTTTTATTATCTTTCGCAAAAAGTAGAAAGAAAAAATGGATAAAATATTTCGGTCGAAAGTAGATCTTTGGTTTCACGTTATTATTTTGTGTTCGGCAGCTCTTTGCGTCTATTTTATGTGGAGTGGACTTATTGTGCCTATTCTTTTGTCGATCGCTCTGGTATTGCTTTTTACCAACGTATTGCAGAATACAACGTATACGATTACGACTTCAAATGATTTAGTCCTGAAGTGCTCGAAATTTAAAGAGGCATCTATTCCGATCAGTTCAATAACGTCGATAGACGTAAAAGGCAAGAAGCAATGGCTTTATGCGCTTTCGAGCGACAAAATCTATATACATACCGGAGAGAAAGTATATGCTATCTCACCCGAAAATAAAGACTTATTTCTAAAGTTTATTTTACGGATCAATCCCAATATTGAAGTGAAGATGAGATAACCGCAAAATAAATCCTTATATACTATAATACTATGAAGATATGGAAAACTTGTATGATGTAGCCATTATTGGCGGTGGTCCGGCAGGATATACAGCAGCAGAGCGTGCTGCTGCCGAGGGTTTAAAAACAATCCTATTTGAGAAAGCCGATTTAGGTGGGGTTTGTTTGAACGAAGGTTGTATACCAACCAAGACAATGCTTTATTCGGCAAAAATATATGATCAGGCAAAAGGAGCCTCTAAATATGGAGTCTATGCAAATGATGTATCGTTTGATTATGGAAAGATACATGCCCGAAAGAATAAAACAATAAAGAAACTTGTGGCAGGAATTAGGGCAAAACTAACGAATCACCAAGCAGAGGTTGTAAAAGGAAATGTTGAAATTACAGGGATTGAGGTTGGCAGTACGCAGGTTTTACTTACGTGCAATGACATTTGTTATGTAGCTAAAAATGTTTTATTGTGTACCGGTTCTGAAACGATCATACCTCCTATTCCCGGTATTGATAATGCTGATGTGTGGACTCACCGAGAGGCTTTAGCGACTAAAGAACTTCCCGAAAGCATTGCCATTGTGGGTGGCGGAGTAATTGGTATGGAGTTTGCCTCGCTCTTTAATAGTCTTGACGTGGATGTTACGGTAATCGAGATGGCTCCTGAGATACTTGGTAATATGGATCATGCTTTATCGGAGCTATTACGCGCTGATTTTACAAAGCGAGGAATCAAGTTTCATCTATCAACTAAAGTAATGGAAATCCAAGATGATAAGTTGTTTCTTGAACATGAAAACGGCGAAAAATCAGAATTACTTGCGTCAAAGATTCTGATGAGCGTGGGGCGTCGTCCTACTCTTAGCGGTTGTGGCCTTGAGAATCTTAATTTAGCTCGCTTTCGAAATGGTTTGTTGGTAAATGAACACATGCAGACTTCTATTCCGAATATCTATGCGTGTGGTGATGTTACAGGGTTTTCTATGTTGGCACATACGGCTGTGCGTGAAGCCGAAGTTGCGATCAATACGATTCTTGGATACGACACAGTGATTAGTTATAAGGCAATTCCTGGTATTGTGTACACGAATCCGGAGTTTGCAGGGGTAGGAAAAACTGAAGAGCAATTAAAGACGGAAGGTGTTGCCTATGAAGCGAAAAACATTTCCATGTCTTTCTCGGGACGCTTTGTTGCAGAAAATGAAATGGTCAATGGGGTTTGCAAGATCCTTTATAATAAAGAGCAAGAAATATTAGGTTTTCATATTTTGGGCAATCCTGCATCGGAGTTGATTGTGATTGCAGGAATGGCTATTGAAAAGAATATGAAGATGGGTGATTTGCGTGAGATGGTTTTCCCTCATCCTACTGTGTCTGAAATTATTCGTGAATCTTTGTATTAATATTTTCAGAGAGAGTCTGTTTTCTTACCTTTGTTTTTCTGAATGAAGCAAAGGTAAATTTATGATCTTAACCTCTATATTGAATATACTAACGTCTCCGTATACGGAGTCGTCTACTTATTTGGTGGCAGAGCAGCAGACAGAAGATATCGTATTAACCATACTGATACTTCTGTTTGTTGTTTTTTCCATTGTATATCGAAACAGCGTGAAGTTGTTTTATAAGATGTTGCAAGATTTTTTTCAGATAAAGAAGCGTCAAAGTTTGTTTTTGGTTACTGCCGGGAATGAATCTTTCTTTCGTGGTTTCATTATCACGCAGACATTAATCCTTTGTACTCTTGCCATCTATAAAGTTTCAGGGACTATTTTTGACATTCCTGATTTTTATTATTTGAAGCCATTGATCTTCTTGCCGCTTATCTTTTTAGCTTTATTGTTGTATTTCGGAATGAAGCAATTATTGTATATGCTTTATTGTTATATCTTCTATGATAAGAGTTATCTCAAACTTTGGAATACAAACTATCAAGCTGTAATAGGTTCGATTGGCATTTTATTATATATTCCTGTTTTGTGCTTGTATTTTAGTCCAAACTACTCACGATATGTAAACATATTGCTTTTAATTATACTAATTTTCTCTCGATTAGTGATAATTAATAAGTCTATCCGTATATTTTATAGTAAAAGAGATAAATTGTTTTATTTGATTTTGTACCTTTGCGCCCAAGAAATTTTACCTCTGATTTATCTGTATGAGGGGTTAGATTATTTGTATAACTTTATCCAGAGAGATTGGCTATGGCTTTGAAAATCAAAAAGGTATTGGTGTCACAACCGAGACCTACATCGGAGAAATCACCTTATTTCGATATTGCTGAAAAATATGGATTGCATATCGATTTTCGACCTTTTATAAAGGTTGAACCATTAAGTTCGAAAGAATTTAGACAACAAAAGATTTCTATACTTGACCATACAGCTGTTATCTTTACTGCCCGTACCGCAATAGATCACTTCTTCCACTTGTGTGAAGAACTTCGTATCACCATACCTGAAACAATGAAATATTTCTGTATGACAGAGGCAGTAGCTGTATACTTACAAAAATACATTGTTTATAGAAAAAGAAAAATTTTCTTTGGACAAACAGGCAAAATCGAAGATCTTGTAAGCGTAATTGCTAAACACAACAAAGAGAAGTATCTTGTGCCTGTATCGGATGTACACAAGGAAGATTTGTTTTCACTTCTAGACGCGAAAAAGATCAATTACTCCAAAGCGGTAATGTATAGAACTGTAAGTAACGATTTTACACCGGAAGAAAAGTTCGACTATGATATGTTGCTTTTCTTTAGTCCTTCGGGTATTGCTTCATTGGTGAAGAACTTCCCAAATTTTGAGCAATCGGATGTTAAGATCGGATGTTTTGGTCCAACAACAGCAAAAGCTGTAAAAGATGCAGGTTTAAGATTAGATATTGAAGCTCCAACAGCAGCAGCACCATCTATGACTGCAGCTCTTGAGTTGTATCTAAAAGAACAAGCGAAGAAAAAGTAAAAATATAAATCAGTTTATATTTTATTTACCGCAATGCTATTTGATGCGAAAGTTTTACCTTTGCGCAGATAGCCTTGCGGTTTCATTTTTTACAAACTATCAATGAACGAAAATAAAAATACGCTTTCGAAAGAAGAACGACTTTGCAGTAAGATTGATATTGATCTATTATTTGACAATACAGCTGCATCGTTTGTGGCCTTTCCTTTACGTATCGTTTATAAAACAGTACCCAAAAGAGAAGCTCCGGTTTCTATAATGGTGAGTGTTTCAAAGAAGAAATTCAAACGAGCCGTAAAGCGAAATCTTTTAAAGCGTCTTGTTAGGGAAGCATACCGAGTAAATAAGCATGCTTTATTGGAAAAGATGATGCCTGCTGATAAAACACTTCTTCTTGCATTTATCTATGTTGATAAGGAAGTTAGGAGTTTTAAGGAAGTTGAAAAAGGCGTTAATCGAGCATTAAAAAAATTGCTAGAAGCAGAATTATGAAAAAAGCTTTGAGTTGGCTTTTGCTTGCTCCTGTTTATTTCTATAAATATAGTATTTCACCATTATTGCCGCCAGCATGTAGGTATACACCCACATGTTCTGAATATACAATACAGGCCATAAAAAAATATGGACCTTTCAAAGGAGGAGTATTAGCTATTAAACGTATATTGCGATGTAATCCATGGGGAGGTAGCGGGTATGATCCTGTTCCCTAAACTGAAATGACGTATTACGATATACATACACATCAAAACGTAAAAACACTAAATGTACGCTCGATTGTAAATTTATTTCCGGGCGAAACAATACCTGCTCATTCTTACTGTTCTGTAGGAATACACCCAAACTATATACATACAAGTCATATTCAACACGAGCTTGCATTGGTAAGTAAAACCTTGGCAATGTCTGAAGTTGTTGCATTAGGAGAAATAGGTTTAGATAAGAATAGCCATGTTTCAATTGATGTACAGCGAAAGGTATTTATTGATCAGTGGGAAATTAATAGAGCTTATAATAAGCCTATAATTATTCACTGCGTTAAAGCTTTTGATGAATTGCTTTCTCTAAAAAAGCATCTAAATGATACATCTAATTGGATAGTCCATGGATTCAGAGGTAAGCCCCAACAAGCGACACAACTGATTTTTCATGGATTTTTTCTTTCATTTGGATATTGGTTTAATGAAGAGGCTGTGAAAGTAGCTTTTCCAGATTCACTTTTCCTTGAAACTGATGATAGATCTATTTCAATTTCTAATGTATATGAGCGCATAGCTTCTTCTCTTGGTCTTAATCTAGATCAAGTAGCTAATGCTGTGAAAGTCAATGCAGACAAGCTGTTTGCATTTTGATATCAAGAATAAAGTCTTACCTTTGTTATTATATAAATTTTATAAGTCATGAACTTTGTAGAAGAATTAAGATGGAGGGGCATGATTCACGACATGATGCCCGGTACCGAAGAACAATTGCAGAAAGAATTAACGTCTGCTTATGTAGGTATTGACCCTACAGCAGACTCTTTACATATTGGTCACCTTGTAGGCGTAATGATGTTGAAACATCTTCAACGTGCTGGTCATAGACCGATAGCGCTGATTGGTGGTGCAACAGGTATGATCGGAGACCCTTCGATGAAATCACAAGAGCGTAATCTTCTTGATGAAGAAACGCTACATCGCAACCAAGAAGGTATTAGAAAACAGCTAGAGAAATTTTTGGATTTCCATTCAGACGCGCCTAATGCTGCTAAGTTGGTAAATAATTACGATTGGATGAAAAACTACTCGTTTCTAAACTTCATTCGTGATATTGGTAAGCATCTTACTGTTAATTATATGATGGCTAAGGATTCTGTAAAGAAACGTTTGAGCTCTGAGTCTAACGTTGGTTTGTCTTTTACAGAATTTTCTTACCAATTGCTTCAAGGATACGATTACTTGTACTTATATCAAAACGAAGGCTGTCGCTTGCAGATGGGTGGTTCAGACCAATGGGGTAACATTACAACAGGAACTGAATTGATTCGCCGTAAAACTGGAGGTGAAGCTTTTGCTCTTACTTGTCCGTTGATTACAAAAGCAGATGGCGGTAAGTTTGGTAAAACTGAATCAGGAAACGTTTGGCTTGATCGTCGCTATACATCTCCTTATAAATTCTATCAATTCTGGTTGAATGTAAGTGATGGTGATGCTGAGAAATATATGAAGATCTTTACATCTCTATCAAAAGAAGAGATTGAAGCATTAGCAAAAGAGCAAGCAGAAGCTCCACATCTACGTCCAATGCAAAAGAGATTGGCACAAGAAATCACTGTTATGGTTCACTCTGTAGAGGATTATGAAGCAGCAGTGGAAGCTTCATCCATTCTTTTTGGTAACTCAACGGCAGAAGCTTTGAAAAAATTGGATGAAGACACTTTGCTTTCTGTATTTGAAGGTGTCCCTCAATTTGAAATTTCTAAAGATGCTTTGAAAGAAGGAGTAAAAGCTGTAGATCTATTTACAGAAGCAGCAGCTGTATTTCCATCAAAAGGAGAGATGAGGAAGCTTGTTCAGAGTGGAGGAGTATCATTAAACAAAGAAAAACTTCAAGTTTTTGACGAAATTATTGATGATTCTAAATTATTGAACGGCAAATATTTGTTGGCTCAAAAAGGCAAAAAAAACTATTTCTTGTTGATTGCAAAATAAAAAAAGTGATGCAAAGATTTGGATGTTTAAAAAACATGACCTATCTTTGCATCGCAATTGAGAAACAAAGTTGCTGAATAAATAAAGCGAGCTTAATTGTTTTAGGATTGTCTCATGGTGTAATGGTAGCACAGCAGTTTTTGGTTCTGTTAGTCAGGGTTCGAATCCTCGTGAGACAACAAAAAAGGTAATCGATTATTCGGTTACCTTTTTTTTGTGCTTTTACTTTAAGGTTGGCTTTCTTGGCTCATCTGATAAACCATGGGGATTTTGCATATAGTTTGCTTAATCTAAACAGAAAAAACTTTACATCAATAACGCCTCTTAAGCTTGCTCTGGAAGCTTTAATTTTAGCATTAAATGCTTCTGCAAATGCATCCCAAACAAGTTTCTATATATGAAATAAATCAATAGTTCGTATTGCTTCTCAAAGGTATCTCTGTTGATGTGATAATAATTCTCAAACGAACGGGTAGTTGTAGGCTTAGTCTTCATGCACTTCTTAAGAAAAAGCCGTAAACTCTTTTGATTAGCGAGTCCCGTCAGCTTTAAGTCTATCAAATGGAACCGAAAAGGGTTTCTTAGTTAGATTGTCATACCAACGTCTACGTTGAACGATCAAATCGACTCCCTTATCTCTTATTGGAAAATCTCGGACTGCAACCAGAGGTCGGTAAAGCCTTTTGATTCGATATGAGTATTTTCTACGAATTCTTTATCAGCAATCTCGTCTAAATATATACGAATCTCATTGTTATTTGTTTCAACTTTGATAATAATGTAATAAGCAAATTTCAGTTCGTCGTTTTTCGGAAAAGTTGTTTCTGCACTTTATAGCCGATATAAACAAGACTACCGGATTAATTACTCAGTAAAAATTTTCTTTCTATTTTCCATTCTATAGCTTGTGCCCTGAAG
>JBOFPV010000069.1:0-18504 GCA_051660585.1 Tannerellaceae bacterium | reverse complement strand
CCATACAAACTGGAACTATAAATACATACATCATTAACCATGTAAACTTCGTTCCTCTATTGACAAGATAAATAGCATATTCCTTATTATCGGCCGCATAACTTTTTGTGATTTGTGGGGAAAAAGCAGTCGTAAAATTCCCAACAAACCCTTGCACAGCTCCATTTACAGTAGCAGCTAAACCTCTGGCCGCATTAAAAACAACGCCAAAATAAACATTAACAAGCATACTAACCCCTTGTGTATTAAACACCCAAGCAGCGTTTCCAAACATATTCCAACCACTAAAGACTGCTAGTTCTTTCATTAATCCGCTATCAAGTGTAAATGGATTATAATGAGCTTCTTCAAACTTTTTATTACAATATACCCCATAAAGAATCTGCATAACTAAAGCTACAAATATCTGCAATACAGCAAGTAAAATAAGACGATCACCTTGATAAGACAAAAGCGCAAAGCAAATTATGAGCTTTAATGCAACATCAACAATACTCATATAAGCATATACAGACATACGTTCGTGAGCTATTATTAATGCATTGAAAGGAGAACTTACAAGCGAGATGATTAAGGTCATAATTGAGCATTGCAGCACCCAATTAGCGGCATACATACGACCTTCCGGTATATTAGCCTCACTGTTTAGAAACCATACGCCAGCTATCTCTAAAACAATAGCGACAAGAATAGCCAACACTATTTGAACATTAATCGCTGTAGAGAACAATGTCCGCAGTCGGTCTTTACTTCCTCCTCCTAACTCAAATGTAATATAACGACTAATTGATTGTGACATGGTACTAGTTATAAGTGAACTCATAGCTACAATACCACCTATTACGGAATTGATTCCGTAACCTTCAATTCCAAGTGCTTGTAACATTACTCGACCAGTATATAATCCTACTATCATTGTGATGAATGTACGAAAATAAAGCACAAGTGTATTTTTTGCAATTCTTTTATTGTTCTGCGATATATCGTTTGACATTTAAAAGTTTATCAGGTTAGTTTATCTTCTTGAGTTCAATCAATCCAAGCACTCGTAAACGGAGTTTTTGGATTTGAATTCGGGTACCATCGCTTTCATTTGCGAGACTACGTGCATGTTGTGCGCGAAGGTGTCGCTATCGTCATTGGTGCCGATGCTAAGGGTGCAGTCGAGTACCATGGGGTTGTCTGCCACAAGGGTGCGGCCCAGACGGATCACGCTGTCGAAGCGGGGTAGTACTTCGTCGTAGTCGTAGTGACGTACTTGTGCTACCTTGATCTTGGGATGGTGCGTAGGCAGGGTGGTCTCGGAGTCGTTGAGCAGCTCTTCGTAGAGTTTCTCACCGGGACGGAGCCCTGTTTCGCGTATTTCGATGTCGTGCCCCGGGCGTAGTCCGCTCAGGGTGATCATGCGCGCGGCGAGGTCGTAGATCTTGATGGGCTGCCCCATATCGAAGATGTAGATTTCGCCTCCCTTGCCCATGCAGCCGGCTTCGAGCACGAGGTTGCAGGCTTCGGGGATGGTCATGAAGTAGCGGGTGATGTCGCGATGGGTGAGTGTAACGGGTCCGCCCTCGGCGATTTGTCGCTTAAAGAGGGGTACTACGGAGCCGTTGCTGCCCAATACGTTGCCAAAGCGGGTGGTGACGAAGCGGGTGTGCTTCCCTCCTGCCGCGTGCAACTTGTGAAACAGGCTTTGTACGTAGATCTCTGCCATGCGCTTGCTGGTGCCCATCACGTTGGTGGGGTTTACGGCTTTGTCTGTAGAGACCATCACGAATTTCTTTACGCCGTAGCGCACCGAGAGGTCGGCGATGTTGCGTGTACCGCCTACGTTGACGCGGATGGCTTCGCTGGGATAGCGTTCCATCATGGGTACGTGCTTATAGGCCGCGGCATGATAGACGTATTGTGGGCGATACTGCTCGAAGTAGAGTTGCATGTATTTGCGATTGGTGATATCGCCAATAAGGGCTTCTACTTGCAGATTGGGGTATCGCTTGCTGATTTCGAGGTGTATCTCGTAGAGGGGGCTTTCGGCCTGGTCGAGCAATAGCAGGGTGGCCGGTGTGAAGGAGGCTACCTGACGGGCGATCTCGCTGCCGATGCTTCCGGCTGCTCCGGTTACCAGCACTACGGTGCCTTGGAGTTTGTGTCGCAAAATGGCTGAGTCTGTCGAGATGGGTTCGCGCCCCAGGAGGTCTTCGATTTGTATGGATTGGATATGGGCAGAGGGGCTGCGAGTGGCCTTGCCCGTGTATTTTTCGAATTGTGATACGGTGAGGATCTGTATATCGAGATTGAGCAGGATGCCGGCCAGTTCTTTGAGCCGGGGCTTGAGGCTTACGGGTACCACAAGGGTGTGTGCATGGTATTTGGCAAAGAGTGCCGCGATGTTTTCGCTCCATGCTTCGATGGGTAGTCCGGAGAGGCTTTTGCCTACGATTTGCTTGTGCAGATCGATCAGGGCTACGGGTTCGTACTTGCCTTCCATCTCGTTGCGCAGGGCGGTGGCCAACATGAGTGAGTTGGTTTCTGCGCCTAAGATCAAAACTTTTTTGCGGTGTTTGTTGTTCTTACGTATATAGCGCAGATAGGTGATCTTAACGGCCAAGCGCAAGAGGAACAGCATCGCGAAGATGATGAACGACTCTAGTATGATGAATATGGGGTGATAGAATACAAAGCCAAACATACCGTATGCTATAAAATTGAGTAGCAATAGCATGGTGGTAGATGAGGAGATCATCCAGGTGAGGCGAAGGGCGTCTTCTACTCCGGTATAACGTATGATGCCCGAATAGGTGCGAAACAGAAGTTGCGCTACGGTGAATACGCTGATGTAGAGCAAAAAGGATTGCAGCGAGTGCAGTCGCATTGCCTCTAGGGATGTAAAAAGGGTTTGGATGTATCCGGTAGATAAGTAGATAGCACTGATGATGCTAAGATCGAGCATAAATATACACCATCGCGGGGTGTATCCGCTGCGCGAAATTCTGCGCATAAGGGAAGCGACAAGTCTCATTACAAATGATTTACACTTTAATATTTCTTACAATGGGGCACAGCAAAGCTTCCGTGAGTAACAGTAATTACCCCCTATTTTGCATGTTTTTATTATTGGGTTAGCACAATCTGAATTTTACATTACAAATATATATAAAAACCTATTTTGTGCATGCAGCCGCAAAAGTACTCATAAATCCCGAATTTACAAGTTTTTTTACATGGTTTTATAATTTCAACAAAAGGAACGATTACGACGTATGCTTCCTGCCTGGGTCAAACTTTACAGATAGAGCATATTGCGCTCTTGCATCGGATATAATAATATGAAATTACTACCCGAAAAATAGGTGTCGATGTAGGCCGGTATCTTCTCCATGGCTGCATTGTAGGATGGATTGTGACGGCGACTCATCACAAAGACAAGGGCATCGTTGCTTTGCATTTCTTTGGCTACGATGAGCATGTCGTCGTAGGCGGCCAGGGTGTGGGTGGTGAGATCGACAGGGTTGTTTTCGTTTACGCCAACGAGGATGTTTAATGTGGCTTCGCTTCCGTAGACGGCTAGTTGTGACCCGGTAGAGCGTGCCATATTCCACAGACGGTTGACCCAGAAGGGAAAGCCGTTTTCTTTTTCGGCTTCGGGGGGTACGATGACGATGAAGCGCTTGATGGTGGCCAATGGTTGCTCGGCCCGGTAGATATACACGTTGCCGATGCTTTCGTTGATCACGCCTTTGAGCACGTTGCCGAGTGTGGATTTGGAGAGGTAAAGGTTTTTGTCGACTCCGAGTATGAGGTCGGTGGTGCGGTATTCGCGCATGGCTCCTACGATGCCGTTGATGAAGTTGACGTCGTAACGCAGGCAGGTGTTGAGTACCATATCGGCCGCACTGGCTGCTTGCACGGCTCGATCGAGCATGCGCTTGGAGCGTTTTTGTTGCACTTCGTCGTTGCCGCGATTGTCGATCACGTTTACGGCTACCATTTGCCCTACTGCTCGCTTGGGACGCATGGCTCCGGCCAGGTTGATGAGTTCGTCTACATGCTTGGGGTTGTGCACGGAGATCATAATGCTGTTGTAGGCAGCGGCTACTACGGAGGCTTCGTCGCCTTCGGAGGCTTCGGCCTCATGCATGGAGAGGGCGTGTGCTCCTTTTTGCGCGCAAAGGGTGGCGATGGTGCAGGTGATGAAAATCATCACAATGGTTCCGTTGAGTACACTGTCGTTGAGCAGACGGATGGGCTCTCCCTCGGGCGTATGTCCTAAGATCACGTTGTAGCCTACCATTACGGCGGCAAGGGTGGCGGCTGCCTGGGCGTTGCTGAGTCCGAACATGACGAGCAGCTCGTCTTTGGTATATTTGAAGGTGCGCGAGGCTGCCCAGGCGGCAAGGTATTTGGCCAGCGTGGCTACTATGGTCATAGAGAGGGCTACGAGTATGGTGTTCCATCCGGCAAAGAATACGCGGTAGTCGATGAGCATCCCTACTCCTATCAGAAAGAAGGGTATAAAGATGGCGTTTCCGATAAATTCTACCCGGTTCATGAGCGGTGATGAGTGTGGGATGAGGCGATTGAGGGCCAAACCGGAGAGGAAGGCTCCGATGATGGCTTCGATTCCGGCTGCTTCGGCCAAGACGGCTCCTAAGAATACCATGGCCAGGACGAAGATGTATTGGGATACGTTGTCGGAATAGTGCTTGAAGAAGATGCGGGCAATAACGGGGAATCCAAAGAGGACGATGCATCCGAAGAGTAGAATGCTGCCGGTGAGTCGGAACCAGAATGCGCCGTCGACATTGCCTTGTGTCATCCCTACGATTACAGCGAGCACGAGCAGGGCCAGCGTATCGGTAATCATGGTGCCTCCGATGGTTACGGTTACGGCTCGGTTGCGCCCCACTCCCAGTTTGTTCACTATGGGATAGGCTATGAGGGTGTGCGAGGCAAACATACTGGCCAGCAATATGGATGTAAGTATGCTGAAGCCGAGGATATAATAGCCGAGCAGAATGCCCAGTGTCATGGGTATACAGAAGGTATAGAGACCAAAGAGGGCGCTGCGATGGGAGTTTTTCTTGAATTCGGTGAGGTCGATCTCTAGTCCGGCCAGAAACATGATGTAAAGGAGTCCGGCTGTACCCGAGAGGATGATGCTGCTATCGCGCAGTATGAGGTTGAATCCGTTGGGACCTACGATGGCTCCGGCTATGATGAGTCCGAGAATGTGCGGAATACGCAGCTTGTTGAGTATCATGGGGGCAAGAAGGATGATGCAAAGGATGATCAAAAATTTAACCACCGGATTCTCGATGGGTAGTGTCATGTTGATTGGAGAGAGTAGCAGCGTGTGCAGCAGTGTTTCTTGGATCATACAGCCTTCATTTTAACGTTCCCTTGCAAGATAGTATAATTTTCTAACTATCTTTACACCATAAAAGAAAAAACAAAGCAAATTAATATGATTCGAAATGCAATCATGACGCTGGCCGGTGTGAGTTTGTTGAGCTTCACAGCTTCGACCGAATGCTTCGCAGCCTCGGCAGAGACTAGTAATCCTCTTGAGACCAATCCGTTTATTACTGACAGTGTCGGACTTCATTACGCAACACAGGCCTATGGTGGCTTTTCTACGAGTGGCACTACTCCCTTTTGGCTGTCGGCCAATCAATATGGCGTGGTGCCGGTAGAGAGTGGAAATACATATTTCCGTGCAGCCGGATTCTATAATGGCACCTTTGGTCGCGGCGGTGATTTCCGTTGGGGTGCGGGTGCCGACTTGCTTGCCGTGTATCCGCGCTACAAGAATGTATATACGCAACAACTCTATGCTCAAATTGGCTGGAAAAAGGGGTTGCTTACCGTGGGCAGCAAAGAGCAGCCAAGCTCGTTCTTGAATAATAACCTGAGTTCGGGCGATATCTGCGAAAGCACAAACGCGCGCCCTATTCCGGGTATCCGCCTCGAGCTGGATGAATACGTGACCATCCCCTTTACCAAAGGTTGGCTGTCGATCAAGGGTTTTATGACGGTAGGGAAATCGATGGATAAGGCGTACTTGAAGGATTTTACGGCCGGAACGGGACAAACCTATACAAACGATGTGTTGTGGCATACCAAATCGGGTACGTTACGCATCAAAGATACGCAGGGCGACAAGCCGTTTTGGGCTGAGATTGGCCTTTTTCACGGTGCGCAATGGGGTGGAACTTCTACCAATCCGGCACTGGGCAAACAGCCGTCGTCGTTCAAAGACTTCCTCCGCATCTTTATGGGAAAAGAGGGTGGCGCCGATGCTACGAGTTCGGACCAAATCAACGTACTGGGCAACCATTACGGCAAGTACCAACTCAAACTGGGGTACGAGCACCGCTTGATGAACATCGAAGGGTATGTGCAGCACTATTTCGAAGATAAGTCGGGTATGGAGCTGGCCAACTGGAAAGATGGTTTGTTTGGTATCGAAGTGAAACCAAAGAATCTGCCTTGGCTGCGTGCTGTCGTGTTTGAGTATTTCAACTCACGCGATCAGAGCGGCCCGTTGCACTTTATCGAATACGACCGTCCGGCTCGTGGTGGTGGCAACGACAACTACTATAATAATTATGAATACCGCACGGGGCTTACTTATTTTGGACAAACGCTTGGTAATCCGTTTATTCAGTCGCCCATCTACAATGAGGATCAGTCCTTGTTTTTCAACAATAATCGGGTTAAAGCTTTCAACCTTGGAGCCGAGGGTTTTATCCTTCCCGAACTTAGCTATATTCTCAAATTGAGTCATATAAAAGGTTATGGAACTCATTTACATCCTTTCGCAAAGCGTGATTATGGATTTTCGGGAATGGTAGCTGTGCAATACAGCCCTGAGCAATTTGCAGGCTGGAGTGCCGGTTGCCGCCTCGGTCTCGACCATGGTACCTGGATTGGCAACCAGTTTGGTGCCGCATTCACCATTACTAAAACCGGAACTATTTTTAAATAAACATCGTATGAATATTATAAAAACAGAACTTGAAGGTGTTGTCATCCTCGAGCCTCGTGTGTTTGGCGACAACAGAGGGTACTTCTTCGAGTCGTTTTCCCAAAAGGAGTTTGAAGAGAAAGTGTGTCGCACCACGTTTGTGCAAGACAACGAATCCAAATCGACCAAAGGGGTATTGAGAGGTTTGCATTTCCAGAAACCGCCCCATTGCCAATCGAAACTGGTACGTGTGGTTGATGGTGAGGTGCTTGATGTGGCTGTAGATATCCGCAAAGGCTCTCCTACTTTTGGCAAATATGCAGCCATGCTTTTGAGTGCCGAAAACAAACGCCAGGCTTTTATTCCTCGTGGATTTGCTCATGGCTTTGTCGTATTAAGCGAAACGGCTACGTTTCAGTATAAATGCGACAATTACTATGCCCCACAAAGCGAAGGGTCTGTTCGCTGGGACGATCCGGCTATCGGCATCGACTGGCAAATCAATCGGGCAGAAATTCTTTTATCAGATAAGGATAAGGTAAGTCCGTTGCTGCAAGATGCTTGGACATTTAACGATACAGACGAATTATACTAAAAATATCAGACATTAAAATAGTTGCATGAAACATATATTGATCACCGGAGGAGCCGGCTTTATTGGTTCGCACGTGGTTCGCTTATTTGTCAACAAATATCCGGACTACCATATCATCAACCTCGACAAATTGACGTATGCGGGTAATCTTGAGAATCTGAAAGATATCGAGGACAAACCCAACTATACGTTTGTAAAGGGGGATATCTGCGATTTTGAGGCGATGAAGGAGCTTTTTGCGAAACATCAAATTACAGGGGTAATTCACCTGGCTGCCGAAAGCCATGTAGACCGCTCCATCAAAGATCCGTTCTCATTTGCACAAACCAACGTGATGGGGACTTTGAGCCTGCTTCAAGCGGCCAAACTTGCTTGGGATAGCGACTTTACCGACAAACTGTTTTACCATATCTCTACCGACGAAGTGTATGGTTCGTTAGACAACGGTGGCTTCTTTGTTGAAACTACGAAATACGATCCGCACTCTCCTTATTCGGCATCCAAAGCGTCGAGCGATCACTTTGTGCGTGCTTTTCACGATACGTATGGCATGCCTACGGTGATCTCGAATTGCTCGAACAACTACGGTCCGTATCAGTTTCCTGAGAAGTTGATACCGTTGTTCTTGAACAACATCCGCCACAACAAGCCGCTACCTGTATATGGTAAAGGCGAAAACGTGCGCGACTGGTTGTATGTGGTAGATCATGCACGCGCTATCGACGTAATCTATCACCAAGGCAAAAATGGTGATACCTACAACATTGGCGGGTTCAACGAGTGGCGCAACATCGACCTGATCAAGGTAATGATAAAAACAGCCGATCGCCTGTTGGGCCGTGCTGAAGGTAGTTCTGAAAAGCTGATCACCTACGTAACCGACCGTGCGGGACACGACCTTCGCTATGCGATCGATTCAACTAAACTAAAAGACGAACTGGGATGGGAACCTTCGCTTCAGTTTGAAGAAGGTATCGAGAAAACCATTCGCTGGTACCTCGACAACGAAGCTTGGGTAGACAACATCACCAGCGGAGAATACGAGAAGTACTACCAAGAAATGTACAAGTAGATACAACCTCTATACTACAAGAAACGCCCGAAAGCTTCATTGCTCTCGGGCGTTTTTTGTAATATTATTAGACCATATATTTTATACAAGACGAGAATCGCCAAACTCAACTTGTTCTAAAAAGCGAACTCCTATATTATGCTTTATCTTCTTTTCATGCTGAAGCCTGCCTATGATAAGGGCAGGATGAGTATGTATTTTTTTAGCAAAAGACACAATACTCTCTTCTGTGATTGTATAGTTATCAATAAAACATTTCAAATCCTCGTGAGAAAATGTATGTTTAACGGCAAACTCATCAGCCTCTATTTCTTTTTTCTTTATTTCCTCTATCGCCCCTGCTTCCTCTGTATCATCCAAATGATCACTTCCTTCTAGAAATATTTCTTTCTTTCCGTGCAAAAGAATATGTCCAATCTCATGAAAAAAAGTAAACCAAAAAATATCATTACGCTTATACCTCCCCGATAATTGAATTACCGGATTATTACCAAGCCAACGTGTAGACCCGGATATTGGAGCTTTAGGTAAACATGGAGTATATATTAGCTTTACTCCAACCGACAAGCATAAGTCTTGAAGGTTAGAGAAAAGATCCGAATTATGATTAATAATGAGATCCTTTATCTTGGGAAGTAAAGCTCGTAATTGAGGTTCTGAGTAAATATTTGCCGATATTCGCTTTGCACAAATCTCACCATGTCGCAACCACGCAGAAATAGCATAAGGCTGTTGTGTATGATATAATGAAATTCGGAAAGCCACCTTTAATTTCTGATTACAATAATAATCTTGCCATGCTGTAGGATTCGAAACTCCAAAAAATGAAAATAATTCCGACGTTTTATCAAACCAAGTACTTGTTCGTTTCAACCATCCCAATCGAACCATATCTTTAACAGGAAATAGTTTTGTCCACTCAATCGCTTTTTCTACAGAACTCAAATTTTCAACTCTCGCTACATACTCATTGTAAGCACTTTGCAAACTAAGCCAAAGATGAGCGGGCACTTTCAACACGTGCTCAAAAACGACAGCCATTTCGGGTGTAATTGAGCTATCTCCTTTTAGTATTGCAATGATTGTTTTCTCGGGCTTATTTGTTCGTATCGAAAACTCTTTAGGCCCCATTCATCAAGCATCTCTGATAAGGTTTCACCAGGATGAAATACAATTTCCGGATGATATTGATTTTGTTTCGCTGCCATTTCTTCAATCATTTAGTGATAATCCATTATTTCTACAATTTCTACACTCTTCTATCATTTAAATTCGAAACTACACATCGCAAAAAGCGATAAATAAACTAACTTTGTCACAAAAACAGAATATGGAAACAAAGCCAATCTTCAACGACATACAATTGCGAAAGGCTGCTTTTATTTTAAACAACCAATACGCAAAGCTATCGGGATTAACTTCTGCCGAACTGAAGAATCTAGCTGTAGTATGGTGTTACTATTCGGGAAAGATTGAAGGGAATACCTATACGTATGTGGAAACTGAAGCATTGCTAAAAGATGATATTACATCACCAAAACGCTATGAAGATGCCAAGATGCTTAAAAACTTATACAACGGTTTTGTGACAGTTCTTGAGCAAATTCTAAAAAACGGAGCCATCGATATTGACCAACGTACCGTACTCACCATTCACTCTATGCTGGCAGACGAATTGGTGCAAACAGTAGATAAAGGAGTATTGAGAAGTAAAGCGGTAGGCATTACGGGTACAACTTATACCCCTCCTAAAGAGCCGGAAGAAATTAAGGCCACTTTCGAAGATGTTGTTTCCGGTCAACATCAGTACACCAATCCAATGGAACGAGCAGTATACTTACATTGCAATATCGCAAGGTTGCAGCCATTTATCGATGGCAACAAACGCACATCTCGTTTATTGGAAAGTATCGTTTTAATGAATCATGACATTATCCCCGTTTATTCGGCCCAAGATGAAGATCTTCTAAACTATCGCAAAGGTCTCATCCATTTTTACGAAACACAAGACTATAGTCTGTATGCCGACTATTTTCTAAACAGGCAAATAGAACGCATCAATAGCTTGTCACTAAAGTCTGACGTGAAATTCAACTTACAAACCAACCACGAGCAATAATATAAAAAAACGCCCGAAAGCTTCATTGCTCCCGGGCGTTTTCTTGTTTAGAGTAAATTGCTCTATTATTTCATATTGTTGATAATCGATGTTACCATTGCTGCCAACGATGTCGTAGAACTAGCAACACTCATAATCTCTGTTAAGCCAATGCCTTTATTATCGGCACTCTTAGCAGGAATCAAAATCTCTGCTCCCGGTTCTACCTTTGGATAAAACTTCCAGAAGAGTTTCTTTTTCGTGGTACCCACCGTACCATTCGCATAGATCACGATAGGACGTTTGCGCGACATATCGTTGTAGCCACCGGCCTGATCCAGATAATCACCTACATCCATTCCTTTTTTATACGCAACCGTATTCGGGTAGACTACGGCACCACTTACCTTTACAGTTCCCTGATATTGCGGAATGGTAAGGATATCGCCTTCTCGCAATGTAATATCGGCTTCACCCCCCGGTTTCTTCATGGCTGAAACCAAATCGATACCCACCATGTAGTTGTCGAGGCTTAAGCTTTCTACACTGATGGAGTCTTTCTTGCTCATCGAATTCTGACTGATGCGCAGCAGTGTTTCTACACGTGCTTTCTCGGCATCGCTCATCTTACGCTTCAGACTAGCTCCCTTGACGTATGCATCGCGTGTAAGTCCGCCCGCTTTGGCAATCAAGTCACTCAAGCGCTCGTTCTTTTTGCTCATCACATATTGCCCTTTAAACAGCACTTCTCCATCTACCGTAACCGATTGTTGATCTTGATAAGCCGGAGAGAAACGGATGTTTACCACATCGAAAGGTTGCAACGTAAAGTTTTCATTGCCGCGCACCTGAAGTCCTTCGGTGATATCCAGATTGAACGTTTCGGCAATGCGGCTCGACTCAGACATCGCTTTCGGGTCTTTGATACGACGCGAAACCTCTACTTTCACGAGTGAAGCAGCTTCTTTGAGTCCGCCTGTTTGCAAGATTACATCTTCGATAGTGAGATTGTCTCGATACGGCAATGTATCAGGCTTGTTTACGGCTCCTTGCACAATCACATTGTACAACTCGCGGGTATCGTAAATAGAAGAGATCGTCAAGATGTCTTCACGATTTAGTGGGATATCTTTTACTTTGCCTTGCATCAAAGCGCCCAAGTCAATCGTCACAACCTCTTCGGTATCATCCGGATTGAGTCGTGTAAGAATGGCACGGTTTTTAAATGCATCGGGCATCAATCCTTCTGCTTTTTCTACCAATTCCTTTACAGTGTTTACATTCCCACCCAATGCATATTCGCCCGGACGGTATACCGCACCTTCTATCGTGATACGATTTGAAAAACGATTCAGCACAGAGTCTACCTTTACGGCATCCCCATCTTGCATCGGAAAATTGGCGAAGTCGGCACGATCTACATTGTAAATCGAGTGCATGCGACCATTTTTACGTTTTACGGTGATGTTGTTGGTATAAGCATCACCTTTGAAATCTCCCGCGAAACGAACCAAATCGGCTAAGGTTTCGCCGTCTGTCATTTCGTAGATACGTTCACGCTTCAGTTTTCCTTCTGTAGAAACCAATCGTTTGTAAGGCTCCACCACAATCATATCGTTATCTTCGAGGCGAATGTTGGTATCGTATTTACCATTCAGCAAGTAGTCATACACATCGAGTTTACCGATCAGTTTGCTGTTGCGATACACCTTGATCTCACGAAGCGAACCGATATCGCTCACCCCTCCTGCCATGTACAAGGCATTGAATAAAGTAGCCAAAGACGGCAATGTATATGTACCCGGTGTAGCAACCTCTCCGGCAATGTTTACCTTGATGCTGCGAATACCGCCTAATGTAAGCGACATATAAGTAGAAGGCGCGTCTGATGTAAGATCCTGATACATACGACCCAGTTCTTGCTTCACGTGCTCTTGAGCTTGCTCCACACTCATTCCCGCTACATACACCGGACCAAGATCTTGAATCAAGATAGCTCCCTCAGGTGTTACGGTATAGGAATCGTAGTTTTGAGACGCACCCCAGATATTCACGATCAACTCATCTCCTGCCGCAATGCGGTATCCTTTTGGAGTAGCAATGTTGAGGTTTGGAGCAAAAGTTAGGTTCTTGTTGGAGAAGATCTCGCGACCAAACACGGTATTTTTATCCCAAACCGGCTGTGCCTGTTTTGTAGCAAGTGCTAGAGAGTCTGCATACAATGAGTCTTGTTGCAACATAAAGTCGCCTGTAGTATTGCGCGTTCCTTGCTGCGCACTTCCGCGTTGGTTTTGATTTCTTGATCCGTTAGACCCTTGACCATTTAATTTGTCAAGACCTTCGGCAATTTGCTCATCCGTAGCACCGGCTGCTTTAGCCTGCTGGATAGCTTGTTGACGTGCACGCGGATCATTCTTGATCTGATTTAGTTGTTGAGGGCTAAGTCCCTGAGCCGCTTGTTTCAGTTGGCTGTTGTTCATCTGAGCCTGCATAGGCAAGATCGAAAGCGTCAACAACGCAAATGAAACATAGCTAAATCTCTTTATTTCCGTCCAATTCATTTGTAAATGAGGATTAGTCAATTTCATTATTTACTAAAGTATAATCACATTGGTCTGCAAAGATACAATAAATTAGCTTAGATGTTTATTTTTTGAGACTACATCTTCTATTAATTCCTTAACGCGTGTTTCCGAATCTTTACGGCAAATCATCAATACTAGCCAATTCTGATTCTGAGAGCCTTTTAGAATCAGAATACAATGCAGACTCATGTTGAATAATTTGATTGATCGTAAAGCGACGTCGAATTAATTTTGCAGGTACTCCTGCATATATAGAATAAGGCTGTACATCTTTTGAAACTACTGAACCTGCTGCGACAATAGAGCCTCTTGCAATTGTAACTCCTTTTAATATTAAAACATTTGCTCCAATCCAAACATCATCTTCAATAACTACGTCCCCACTTGATGATTTATCGCGCGTATGTTCGTTTATTATGCATTTACCAATAGTATCATACTTATGATCACCACCTATTATTGTTACATTTGGTCCAAAAAGAATATTATTACCTATATAAATTACACTTTCAACAGCCATGAAGTTGGCTTTTGGACCAATATAAACATTTGAACCAACAGAAATATTGGAATAAGAAAAAAAAGAGGATAAGGGAGAAAAATGCACATCACGACCTATCGATATAAATAGGTGTTTAAACCAATACTTCAAGCACCTATTACTACATCCTCTGAATGCAAGAAATAGCCAATAAATAAAATATGCAAGTGTTTTCATTTAATTTTATTATTTCGAAATTCTGCGAACACTAGTTTTATAAACTTAGTGTAATATCTATAAACTCGTAATCCATAATTAGATGGGTTTTGAATAATACGAATAAAACCTTCTAAACCGTAAGCTCGAAAATAAATAGGAGCCCTCTTTACTTTTCCTCCTAACACATCAAAAGCACCTCCAACACCATAAAAGCAACCAACATTGATTCGTTTCTTATATTTTAATATGAACTTTTCCTTCAAAGGTGTAGGTAGAGCTATAAATAGAAAATCAGGTGATAGATTGGCAATTTCTTCAACAATCAACACTTCGACTTCGCTGTCATAAAATCCATGATGTAACCCTACAATTTTTAATTGCGGGAAATCTAAAATCACTTTACGATGCATGTTCTCAATTACAGACGGTTCAGCACCCAAGAAATAGACGGTTAATCCATGATCCTGTGCTTGATTTAATAATTCTAAAAACACATCGGGAGAAGCAACACGTTCAAAGACTGGGTATCCATAGAATTTTAATGAAAGATAAACTAAAAAACCATCTACATTTACTATATCAGAAGTATTTATAGCTTCCTTTAAAAGTTTATCATCCTGTGCTTTTGCAACCTGTTCAGGATTAACCCCCGTTATATGTAATCCTCGCTCACCACTTCTAACCCTATCTATAATAGTTTTAACTATTTCATTTTTTGTTAATAATGAAAATTTAATTCCCCAAATATTAACTGTTTTCATTATTCAATTCTGTTAGTTTATAATTCAAGACATAAAAAGCAATTGGTGCAAAAATAGTCGATGATTGTACACTTGTAAATGCATGACCTGCATAAAAAGCATGAGCTACAAAAATAATAGAAGCAATACACATCCAATAATTAAGAATAGTTCTATTCTTAATTAAATTGTAAAATGCCTTCCATGTTATATATAGTGGAAATATTATAATGACGACACCAGATATAAATCCGAAAAAACCTATTATATCATAGTGATCTTGCTCAACAACTCTAAATAAGTTATTAGTATTAGCATATAAAGATATCTGCCTAAAAAAATAATCACCTTGCCCAAAAAAATAATCAAAAAAAGAGTAGTTATTCAATACTACTTCGGCTGCATCAGTTAAAGACTTACGGGCCTGATTCTCGAATAACAGACTAGCTAAAGATGAGAATTTATACAACATATACTCGTTTGATGTAACCATAGAAGTCACAAACTGTATTATTGGAAATAAGATAATGAGCATAATAATGACAACGGATATTTTAATATTATAATTAGCATGATAATCAGTAAATTTAACAAATAAAGAAAGTATAAAAAAAGATACAAGTAAAAAAGCACCTGCTATTCCTGTAAAAGAAGATATTAAAACACTTGACATTGCAATGACAAGTGCAAAAAAGATATATTTATTTGATTTAGTATGCTGATATAATGCAAAAGCTAAACACAAACTCATTAATAAACATAGTGCAATATCATTACCAGCAACAAAATAACCTTTTGTTCCCAATTTATTATCACCATATGTACCAATTCCCAATCCCGTTATCCAAGATATTATAATTGAAATTGCAGCAAAATAACAATAATAAAACACATAATCACCTAAAACTAGGATGTTTAATTGGTCGCGATAATACCACAAATATATTAAAATAAAATACCAGTAAATAAGACGAACAAAAAAAGATATTGAGTAAACAAGATTAACACCCATATCAGATGCAGACCAATATAAATATGAGCAAATAAAATAAATAATAACAATAACCGGTATATAAATTAAATATGAATTTATTTTATACATATATCTAGACAAGTATACTATTATAAATATCTTAAACACAGATGGCAATATTGTTTCAACACCAAAAACTTGCTGCAACACACCATTTAAAATGTCTACAATTAAAGAAAAAGGGAAAATTAGATAAAGTGGTAGTTTGTCAAAATATCGCTCATTCATTATATTATTTTTTCAAAATACAACTTTCCTATATTTTTCCAACGAAATCTCTGTGCATCAGTTCTATTTAGGAAAGACGCATTGTTGATGAGAGTCTTATCCTCACTAATCGCTTTTAACAAATTCGGCAACTCTCTTATGTTATCGAATAAATATCCATTCTTGCCATGAATAATTATATCAGATGCAATTCCCGTATTCCTTGAGATCACGAATTTACCAGAAACATATGGCTCAACTATACAAAAACCAAAAGTTTCAACATTTGTAGGTATAATTCCTATATTCGTTCTTCTAAAATATTCATGAAGTTCAGTTTTCGTTAAAAAGCCTGGTAATATAATTTGATCAGAATAACCAGATTGACGTACAAAATCTTCAATAGAATTAAATAGTTCACCTGTACCAGGTAAATACAATTTAGATTCTTTATCATTTGTAGTGTTTAAATATTCTATAAAAGCTTGAACTAATTCTTTGTGATATTTTCCTTTTCTAAATTGCGCCGGAAATATTATTTGCAAGGAACTCGTATTTTTGGAATTACAAGAAAAAAACTCATCGTCAACACCTAGTGGTATGATATTTATCTTACTTCTAATGAGTTTAAACTTATCAGCTAAAAAAGTTGAAGGACATACAACTTTATCAACAAATAAAAACAAATATATCTGCATAAAAACACGCATGAATATTGATTTAAATCTTGAATTATGTCTATATGAATGAATGGTATAAATCACTTGTATTTTTCTGAGCAACAGCAATTGAGCTAAAACGACAAGAAACAATTGCCAATTTGTTTGGGCATGAACAGATTTTATCTCATTAATTTTTATTAGACGACCTAACTCTCTCGATAAAGAAAGTGCATTACTATGTATATCTAATCCATCAAATCTATAAAGAGGAATATTGGCTTTTTTGAGTTTTTTGTCAAGATTTTCCTCTACAGAATTCTCTCCTGAAACTACATAAACATGTGGTATAGCATTGCTTAAAGCGATAGCTTGATTGACTAAATACGGAGTAAGCCCCTTCTCAAAATCTGATGCAAAAAATAATAAACTCATTTTATTCTAGAATTTGTCGTAAATTAATAATAAAATCGCGATCTAAATTAGATAACAACTCTCTAGTGTTAAACATTTGTTTATCATCTAGAGATTTTAAAACTTCTGCAATAAATTCAGGTGTATCACCCTTTAAATAAAATAAATATGCACCTACTTCTGAATTTAGAATAGACTCTATTGGACTAGAAATTACATTTAACCCATTTGCCAAATATGTTATTATTTTAGACGGAAAAGAAAAGTTATTATATGAGGCACTTATATCTTGTGGACATATTCCATAATGACATTTCTGTATGTACTCTAAAAATTCAGTTCCTTTAAGTAAACCGTCATATGAAATACTTGCTTTTGATTTAGTTGAATATTCAGAAATTAGATCTCGAATAACGCTAATATCAGATTTATTACCATAACCAATAATATGTAGCACAAAATTTTCATCTAAAAACTTCGCTGATTTTATAAAATTAACAACACCCTTTGATTGCGTTAAAATACCAGCATAAACAATATGAATTCGACCATCATTATATTTATCTGCTATCTGTTTAGTTATATTGTAATCTCCATAGTTTATGGCGAAAGGTCTTTTATCCACAAATGAAGCTAAACTATCAATAGATAAAATAAACTTATCTGAATTCGCAATTATATATTGCTCCCATTTACGTCCAAGTGAGGACAACGATATAAAGGAACCATAGACTTCTGTGAACTCTAATATAACGCTAAACTTCTTAAATAGCTTACTACAAAATAATGGAATACCAGAAACTAAACTATGATATAATAATACATTGTCTTTTGTTGACACATTGAAGAGTAAATAAAAAAAGGCTTGAAGAAGAATAAATAAAAGATTACTTTTCCTAAGCAGAAACGAGTTAAATCCAAAACTTGCGAATTGCTTGATAGCCAGGTTTTTGTCTAATACATCAAAGTGAGATGAAGAATACTTAAACCCATTAGCAGTATGAGACAAGGATACTACACATACATTATATCCTAAACTCTGTAACTTTGAAATAGTATATTTTGATTTAACAACATTCGAAACCCCAGTGAATCTTTGCTCTGAAGGATGCAATGCTGCATCGAAATAACAAACATAATAAATTGTCTTCATAGCATTTTAGAGTGTATCAATCAAAGAATAAGGCATATACGGACCTTTCTTTACCTCGATAAACACAGTATCGGGTTCAAGGATCTCAAGGGTATGCCAATCATTGGGCTCAATCTCTGCAATCAGATTTCCTGATCGATGAGACAGCTCTACGCGTTGCTTCACTGTTTTATCATCGTTGTAGATAACCACATTCATGGCTCCTTGCATGATGATAAAAGTTTCTTTCTTTTCGGGATGCAAATGGCGGTGGATAGGCAACTCTGTTCCCGGTTGCAAGG
>JBOFPV010000068.1:0-2164 GCA_051660585.1 Tannerellaceae bacterium | reverse complement strand
TAATGATTAATAAAAACAGGTCGCTACAATCAGAAACAGACTATTTAATAGAAATATGATAATTACTCGGATTTAATTACAAAAAAAACGTACTTTTGCAAAAACTATAATTAAGCCGAAGCATGATACAAAGTAACTTTCCTTCTGTTTTATTAATCTACACGGGGGGTACAATCGGAATGATGGAAAATCCTGAAACCGGTGCCCTCGAAGCTTTTAATTTTGACGAGATAAAACAGAACGTACCAGAACTAAAACGATTTAACTACCGCATTTCAGCTTACCAATTTACACCTCCTATTGATTCGTCGGATATGGAGCCCTCTTTATGGGCCAAGTTGGTAAAAATTATCACCTATAACTACAACTATTTTGACGGTTTTGTTATTCTTCACGGTACTGATACCATGGCGTATACTGCATCGGCACTCAGCTTTATGCTAGAGAATCTGAATAAGCCTGTTATTCTTACCGGAAGCCAACTTCCTATTGGGAAGTTACGAACCGATGGAAAAGAGAACCTCATAACCTCTATCGAGATAGCAGCAGCAAAGCACCCTGATGGTACGCCTATAGTACCCGAGGTTTGTGTATTTTTCGAGAATCACCTACTTAGAGGCAATCGTACGACAAAGATAAATGCAGAAAACTTTAATGCATTTCAATCGAACAACTACCCTCCGCTTGCTACAGCTGGTATTCACCTAAAATATGAGTACGATCGTATTCTTAAACCAGACCCTACGCGCAAACTGACTCCGCACTACCTATACGATACCAATGTGATTGTACTTACACTATTCCCCGGTATTCAGGAGAATATGATTCGAAGTGTTTTTGAAACACCCGATCTTAGAGCCGTTGTACTCAGAGCTTATGGTTCGGGAAATGCTCCCCAAAAACCGTGGTTCTTTAAAATCATGAAAGAGGCTACTAAGAAAGGAATTATTATTGTAAATACCTCGCAGTGTGCTACGGGTACGGTAGAGATGTCGCGCTATGAAACTGGCTTGCACTTGAGTGATGCAGGGGTTATAAGTGGATATGACTCTACACTAGAGGCTACCATAACAAAACTAATGTTCTTACTAGGCCATAAAAAGAGTGCAAAGGAGATTCGCCACGAATTAAGTATATCGACGGCCGGTGAGTTTACCAAACCAACTCGGTAACACAAGGCATCGTGGTGCAATAGATTTGTAACAAAAGAGCTTTGCTGTAAGGTTGGAATGAGGGAATTATGTTATTTGTAACATTTTTGTAATATTTATTTCATTGCATAGAAATAAGGAAGCACCATCTTTGTAATACGAAATAAATAAAATAGCTTTGTACATAAAAAAGTAAGAATATGAATGATTACCACATTTTAGTTGTTGATGACGAAGAGGATCTCTGCGAGATTCTAAAGTTTAACTTAGAGAATGAAGGCTACTTTGTAGATACGGCAAATTCGGCAGAAGAGGCTTTACGAATGGATTTAAGCAAATACCACCTATTACTGTTGGATGTGATGATGGGAGAAATCTCAGGATTCAAAATGGCTAATATGCTTAAAAAGAACAAACAAACGGCCAATATTCCAATCATCTTTATTACAGCTAAAGATACAGAGAATGACACTGTTACAGGATTTAACTTAGGAGCGGACGACTATATATCGAAACCATTTTCACTACGTGAGGTATTGGTGCGTGTAAAAGCAGTATTGCGCAGACTAGGCGACAAACAAGAGAAACCGGTAAAGGAACAAATTCAATACAAAAACCTAGTCATTGACATTACTAAAAAGAAGGTAAGCATTGACCAAAACGAAATAGCTCTGACTAAGAAAGAGTTCGAAATTTTGTTATTGCTACTTCAAAATATTGGACGCGTATTTTCTCGTGAAGATATTCTAGCGAAGGTTTGGCAAGAAGAGGTATATGTACTTGACAGAACCATCGACGTAAATATTACCCGCCTACGTAAGAAAATAGGTGATTATGGTAAATGTATTGTGACTCGATTGGGCTACGGATACTGTTTTGAATGCGAATAAATACGATAATGATGTCCCCAATGAGCCTTGAATTCCCAAGTAACTTTTTCTCTTTTAGCCGTAGACTTTTTCTATCTGTTGTACTCTTCTTTGTTGCATTTGCTATCTGCTTCTTAGGATTTC
>JBOFPV010000067.1:0-8822 GCA_051660585.1 Tannerellaceae bacterium | reverse complement strand
TTTTAAAAGCATCCTCCATCGCTCTTACCGAGCAAAGTGAGTGTACCGACGTACATACACCACATACGCGTCCTACAAAGGCCCAGACATCTCTCGGATCTCTATCTTTAACGATAAGTTCTATTCCACGTACAGCTGTGCCGGAGCTGTAAGCATCCGTAACCATCCCATTTTCTATGTCAGCTTCTATGCGGAGGTGACCCTCAATACGGGTAATGGGGTCAATTACTACTCTTTCTGCCATATATCGTTTCTTTTATTGCTTGATTTATTCTTTGTTTTGAGAAGATTCTTGTTCGGTTGTAACTTCGTCTTTATCCGGTGGAATCTCTCCGTCCTGTATCAGTTTATGTTTGCGGATATTGGTACGTACGGCATGAACCAAGATTCCGGCTAATGTGCCGGCTCCAACAACAGCTCCGATTTGATCGGCATTTGCTTCAATCCCAAAACCGCCAACCTTTGGTAAATGAGAGTAAAGCGGACCGAAGTCAAAGAATCCCGGTTCGGCACAACCAATACAAGGGTGCCCTGATTGGATTGGATAACTAACGCCATCGTTCCATTTAATCACACCACACGAGTTATATGTATTAGGACCTTTACATCCCATTTTATACAAGCAATATCCTTTCTTGGCATTTTCGTCATCAAATGATTGTACAAATAAGCCGGCATCGTAGTTTGCACGGCGATAACACGTATCGTGTACCCTGCGAGAATAGAAGGTAAGCGGTCGCTTCATGCCATCTAGTTCCGGTATGGTTCCAAACGTAAGCATGTATACGATCACACCGGCCATTACTGCCGGAATTGGAGGGCATCCCGGAACATTAACCAATGGTTTGTTAGTGATGATTTCCTGAATAGCAGTAGCACCTGTCGGATTTGGCTTCGCGCTTTGTACGCAACCGTGGAAAGCACAGTTACCCCAACAGATTACAGCTTTGGCATTCTTCGCACTATCTTTCAATATGTCGATGGCACTCTTTCCTCCAATACAGCAATACCCCGGATTTCCCATTGGGATAGATCCTTCAATAGCCATAATGTATTCTCCTTTGTACTCTTTCATCGCATTTTGCAAAGCTTCCTCTGCTTGTACACCGGCAGCCGCCATCAAGGTTTCGTTGTAGTCGAGCGATATCTTATCAAACAAGATATCTACCATTGTAGGATGCGAAGACCGGATAAACGATTCGGTACAACAAGTACACTCTTGAAAGTTGAACCATAAAACGGGAACTTTTGGTTTTGTTTCAAGAGCCTTTACAACCTGCCCTACAGCACTGTGTTCCAACCCAAGGTAGGCTGCCATTGTGGTGCAGAATGTAAGAAACTGCCTTCTCGTAATTCCACGGGAAATAGCATCTTCATAAACAGTAGGCCTATCTTTCTTCATATGTCATATTATTTGTGGTTTCTACCTATTTTCCTTGTTTAGCATATACGAGGAAGCTGTTCGCCGCTTAGCATATCAACAATACGTGTTCCTCCCAATGTGTTTTTTAGTTTCACAATTGCTCGTTGGTCGGATGTCACATTTCCGATTACGACAGCCTCTTTACCTTCCGGATGGCGATGCATGATCTGCAATATCCGATCAGCCTCCTTTTGCGGAGCAATGATCAGAACTTTTCCTTCATTCGCAATGTAAAGCGGATCGAGGCCAAGTATTTCACAGATGCCTTTTACCGGTTCACTTATTGGTAAAGAACTCTCGTCGAGTTCGATCTCGATGTGTGCCGTTTTAGCTATTTCATTGAGTGTTGAAGATAATCCTCCGCGAGTAGGATCACGCAGCACATGTATATCGCAACCTTCATGCAGAAGGTCCTCAATCATGTGATTGAGAGAAGCCGTGTCACTTTTAACCGGACAGTCAAAGTCTAGTCCTTCTCTTGCTGCCATGATTGCTACGCCATGTTCGGCAATATATCCGTTGCAAATAATCACGTCGCCCGGTCTTGCAAATAGCGGATGAATATTTATATCATTTTGAATGACACCAATACCACTGGTGTTGATAAATATTTTATCACATTTACCTTTCTCAACTACCTTTGTATCGCCCGTAACAATCTTAACATTGGCCTTTAACGCAGCTTTCTGCATCGAAGTACAAATCCGCTTTAGATCTTCGATTGGGAAACCTTCTTCAATGATAAAACCTGCCGTAAGATATAATGGTTTAGCACCGCAGCAAGCGATATCGTTTACAGTTCCATTAATGGCAAGATCACCAATGTCGCCCCCCGCAAAGAAAATAGGATCGACAACAAATGAATCTGTCGAGCAAGCAAGCTTGGCATTGTTAATATTAAAGATAGCTCCATCGTGTTCTTGAGCTAATAACTCATTGGAGAAAGCAGGGAAAAAGACTTTACTGATAAGCTGTTGTGTAAGTTTACCACCACCGCCATGAGCAAGCAATACTTGTTCATAGTCGTTCTTTGCGCAAGCGCAAGATGTATTCAAAACCGCCATGGTTGTTTTTTGTAATTATCTACTAATTAAAACTATAAATTACTCAAATTGTTTATATCCGTACCTGTAATAGGCAGCACAAGCACCTTCGCCCGAAACCATTGAAGCACCAATGGGGTGTTCAGGCGTACACTTCGTGCCGAAAAGCGGGCATTGTACCGGTTTGATCAATCCTTGCATAATCTTCCCGGCCATGCATGCATCATTCAGATACGGAGTCTCCGATGAAATGCCAAACTTCTTTCGTGTATCCCATGAAGAGTAGTCATCGTTGAGCTGCATTCCACTCATCGGAATGGTGCCGATGCCCCGCCAAGACTGATCGCAATACTCCATTGTTTTACGTAACAATTCTTGAGCTTTCACATTGCCTTGGGGAAGCACAGCTCGTGCGTATGCATTGGTAACACAAGCATTGCCCTCTTCAAGCAATTCGATACATTTCAAGATTCCAAATAATAGATCTACCGGTTCAAACCCCGTGATACTAATGGGGATGTTATATTTTTGCGAGAGTTGTTGATATTCGTCGGTCCCCACAATGGAGCATACATGTCCGGCCGCAAGTAATCCGTCTAGTTGACAATGCTCATCGGAAAAGATGGTTTCAATAGCCGGAGGTACCCGAAATAGAGATGAAAGGATGGAGAAGTTTCTGAGACCTTTCGCTTTAGCAGCTTCTACGGTCATTGCATGAATCGGAGCGGTTGTTTCAAAGCCGATAGCAAAGAAAATAACCTCTTTGTCCGGATTTTGCTCAGCAAGCATAAGGGCATCGAGCGGAGAGTAAAGCATTTTTACGTTGCCAAACTTCGCTTTAGCAGCCAATAGATCGTCGGTTGTACCCGGTACGCGCATCATATCACCAAATGAAGCGATTATAACATTCGGGTTTGCGGCCAATGCGATTGCTGTATCAATCGTTTCGATTGGTGTAACGCAAACCGGACAACCGGGACCGTGAATCAGTTCGATCGACTGAGGCAATACTTTATCGAGCTGATACTTTACAATCGAATGAGTTTGTCCTCCGCATATTTCCATAAGGCGCCACGAACGAGTTGTCTTCTTATGAATGGCTTCCAGTAAAGCATCAAAATGCTTTTTATCTCGGTATTCGTCAACGTATTTCATTGGAAAGAGTAGCTTGTTCTGCCTCGAGAGCATCCGCAATGTCGGCAAAGGTTTGTATGGTAATCAACGCCTCTTCGGTATCTACTTTGCATATAGCCACACCTGCATGAGCTAGGATATAGTCGCCTTCTTCTACCTCAATCCATTGCACACAGATATTCTTTTTTACTCCGCCAAAGTCGACGGAAGCCATTGTAAAGTCAGGATTTGACACATCCAATGAAACAACTTTTCCGGGTATAGCTAAACACATAATCTTTATTTTTGGTTATCTACGTAGTCATTGTTGTGTAATATTATAGAAGATATACAGCAACAGTGTGAATATTAAGTAAACAATCGGAGAGCAAAAGTGTTTTGTCAATTCAACTCAACCTTTCTAACCAAATGGATAAATTACATTATACGCTACATATAGAGGGACTTGTACAAGGTGTCGGCTTTCGACCTTTTGTGTATAAACTGGCAACGGAGATGCATCTTTGCGGAAACGTGTCGAATAGAACCGATGGCGTTTACGTAGATTTGAATGCTTCATCTCATGAGCTCGAGTCTTTTGTAGAGCGTCTTAATACAGAAAAGCCGGAGGTTGCTTTTATCTATAAAATAAATGTGCACAGACCCGAGCCCCCGATTCGCTATGACTCATTTGAAATCATACATAGCATCGACGATACCTCGCAGGTAACCCAAGTATCCCCTGATATAGCAGTGTGCGAAGATTGCATGACCGATATTCGAAGTCAGCAGCACAGAGTAGGTTATCCTTTCGTAAACTGTACGCACTGCGGGCCTCGTTTTTCGATCGTAAAAGCATTGCCTTACGATCGGGCAAACACAACCATGCAATCGTTTGCCATGTGCAGGCGTTGCAGTCACGAATATCACCACGTATCTGATCGTCGCTTTCATGCACAACCTACGGCATGCAATTCCTGCGGCCCCGTATATTATATACATACTCCCGGTGATTTTTCATATCAGGAAATACTAGATCGTTTTTCGACCGAAGTAAATACCGGAAATCTTGTTGCCGTGCGTGGAGTGGGAGGTTACCATTTGGTTTGCGATGCAACCAATCCTAAAGCCGTGGCCAAACTACGCGCTTTGAAGCAACGCGACAGTAAACCTTTTGCAGTACTGTTTTCTTCATTAGCTGTGGCAAAAACATATACCTATATATATAAAGAGGAGGAAGCGTTGTTGTCTTCATGGCGTCGTCCTATCGTATTGCTGAAGCAGAAAAGAGCATTAGCTGAAGGTGTCAATGACGGTTTGGCAACGTTGGGATGTATGTTGCCTTCTCAACCGATTCATTATCATTGGTTCGATCAACTAAATACCGAAGTCTTGGTAATGACCAGCGGCAATTGCCACTCCGAACCCATCTATATCGCACCACAAACGGCAGAAGAGCAGTTGGGCGCGCATGTTTCCTTATTCATTCACCATAATCGGGATATTCAAAACAGAGTAGATGATTCGGTAGTTGCATTTACGGCACGAAAGCCGGTTGTGCATCGTAGGTCGAGAGGATACGTTCCCGAACCGCTATTTACACCCAAAAGCATGGATGGTATCGTAGCCTTTGGAGCGGAACTCTGCAATACCTTCGCGGTGGGCAAAGCTAATCAGTTGATCATAAGTCAGCATATCGGCGATCTCAAAAACTGGGATACGTTTGCGTTTTATCAAGAGTCGCTGACTCGATTTACCGAACTCTTTCACATTACACCGCGTGTATTGGCATGCGACATGCACCCCGAGTATTTATCGTCTAAGTTTGCATTGGAGTATGCACTTGAAAAGGACTTGCCTCTTATACACGTACAACACCATCATGCCCATGCGGCAGCATGTATGCTCGAACACAAGCTCGACGAAGAAGTGTTGGCAATTATCCTTGATGGCGTAGGATACGGTACCGACGATACAAGTTGGGGAGGGGAAATATTGCGTTGCGATTACAGCAAATTTACACGCTTGGCACATTTTACTCCGATCTCACTTCCGGGTGGAGACATTGCTTCGCACGAACCATGGCGTATGGCTGTTGCGTATGTGCACGAACTGTTGCCGCAAGCCAAACTACCCGATGCGTTTGTAAAGCGAATAGGTGAAAAGCGTATCGAGATGCTTCGAAAGATGATGGATCAGCGTATCAATTCCCCCCGATCGTCGGGAGCAGGACGTTTGTTTGATGCAGTGTCGTCGCTTATTTCTCTGTGCGATACCAATACTTTTCAGGCTGAGGCGGCAATCAAGTTGGAACATATTGCCGACCCATCGGTACAGGATTTATATGAAATCGATGCAGAGCATCCATTAGATGCTACTTTGTTATTACAGGGAGTTCTTGCTGATATCGAAGATGGGGTAAGTCGGTCTGTAATAGCAATGAAGTTTCACAATACATTGGCCGAAATGCTTTTTCAACTCACTTGTTTCCAACTTGAGAAAGAACAGCTGCAAAAGGTTGTTTTGTCGGGAGGTTGTTTTCAGAATAAACTTCTTCTCGAATTATTGGTTAACAAATATGACAACGCTCAGATTCTTTCGTATTTTCCTGAGCAATATCCTTGCAACGACGGAGCTATATCGGTAGGTCAGGCGGCAATCGTTGCATCAATCTACCATCACTAAATTTAGAACTTATGCACGAACTATCCATCGCGATGAGTCTTGTTGATATAGCAAAACAAGAGGCCAAGAAACGAGGAGCCGGAGCGATCACAGAGATTGAATTGGAACTCGGGGAGTTTTGCGGGCTCGACTTTGAGTGTTTCAACTTCTCACTCAACGCAGTCCTTACGGGACAGGGATTAGCTAATACAAAAATCGTATCTAATATAATCGAAGCCGAAATGGAGTGCACAGATTGTGGTGTAACATTTAGGCCCGATTCTCTTTTTGCCGACTGTCCTACATGCGAGTCGAGCAATACGCGACTACTCAAAGGCGAAGAGTTGCGAATAAAATCATTGGTAATAGATAAAGACAAATAACATTCTTAAAAGTAAAAACTATGTGCGGAACATGCGGTTGTAGCGACCATTCAAAACATCATCATCATGACCACGATCATGATCACGAACATCACCATCACGATCATGCTCACGACCATGAGCATCACCACCATCATCACGATGCAGAGCAAGAACGTATTGCTGTAGAGATCGAGTTGCTTTCGAAGAATAATCTGATTGCAGAGCGCAATAGGGGATATTTTGAAGCAAAAGAGATTTGTGCATTCAATATGATGAGTTCGCCGGGATCGGGCAAAACAACGTTGTTGGAAAAGACCGTGTCGATGCTGAAAGACAAGCTTTCGATCTGCGTAGTGGAAGGCGACCAGCAAACCACCAACGATGCCGATCGTATCAAAGCTGCGGGAGCAAAAGCCATCCAGATCAATACCGGAACAGGTTGTCACCTTGAGGCCGAAATGGTAAACAATGCAGTAAAAGAACTGAAGCCGGCAGACAAGTCCTTGTTGTTTATCGAAAACGTAGGTAATCTCGTTTGTCCTGCTATGTTTGATTTGGGCGAAAAGTATAAAGTTGTCGTTGTAAGTACGACCGAAGGCGACGACAAACCGTTGAAGTATCCGCAAATGTTTTACAAAGCAGACATTTGCGTGATCAACAAAATAGACCTTGCGCCTTACTTAAAGACGAATATCGAAATCTTGAAGGCCAATATTCTCAAAGTAAATCATCACTTGCAAATCTTTGAAGTATCTGCCGAAAGCGGTGCCGGCATGGACAAGTGGTGCAGCTTTCTTGCCGAGCAAGTAAAATAAACACTATAAGATCGTCAGCCCACTCCCTTTATGGGACGAGGCTGACGATTGTTATTAGTGATCAGATATTTGTCCAATCTTAGGAATGATTTGAATTAGGAAGCGCTGATTCTCTGCATTTATCATTGAGCGTCCTATTCCCCCAATCCCACTTCCTGCTATTTGAACTTCACATCGATTCTTATCAAATTCGATACCTTCTTGTTCCCATAAACGATACAATGAAAGAGCTCTTTCATAGCTTAGTTCATAATTCCTAGAATAGGAGTCTTTAGAAGCCATCCCTTCAATAATTACAAGGTAGCGAATGTTCTTGTCCTGATCTTTTTTTAGTTTGTTGATCAATGATACCAATTCATTTCCTACACTTTTCAAATAATCATATTGTGTAGAGTCTATAACAGAACTACCTGTCTCAAATGATATTTTCCTATTTAGCTGATGTCTTTGATACTCTTCATCAAATTTAAAATATGCTGAAGGTAGACTATTTATTGCTGTTTTTATCTCTGCAATTTTTTTAGCTTCTCCTGCTTGTACAGCCACAACCCCTAAAGAGTCACTCAGATTCTGATTCGTCTTTTTTAGTTTTGCTATTTCGTTTTTCAGATCAGTAGGATCATTTTCCTTGTATAATGCCCATGACAATCCAAATAATAAAAGAACAATAAAGAAAAGGCTAGTCATAAGATCGGCATAGCTGACCCAAAAAAAATTATTTTTCTTCATTTGATTGTTATATAAACCGATTTAATTTCAATTGTAAGATATTTACAGCGAAGTTTAAATTAGCTTCACCTACACCAGAGGTTGTAATACCAATAACTTCTCCTTGCATATTCAAAAGAGGACCGCCGCTGCTACCATGTGTAATTTCAGCTGTAGTTTGTATAAGCGAATTATCCATTCGATAGCTTGATATAATACCTTTGGATAAAGTGTGCTCAAGTCCTCTTGGGTTTCCAACCGCAAAAACATCGGATCCTACTTTTGAAGGTGTTTTTGTGATCGAAAGAAAATCTACGTTGTTACTGTTTTCGATTTTAAATATGATATAATCATGTTCTTTACTCTTCTCCAGTACATTTTCAATTTTATAGATTTTACCATCACTCGTTTTGATGAGTTCTTGTCCAATTGCTGTAGATTCGAAAACGTGATAATTACTAATTCCAATACCTGCTTTTGAAACAAAAAAACCGGAACCTTGAAACGTTTTTGTTTCGTTGGTTGTATAAATCATAAAAACAGCCTTTTTTGTGTGCTCATACAATGATGGTAAGTCATTGTATGATTGAGATATATTTTTTTCGACTGCTGATTTATCTGTTTTGATGGATTTAGTTTTGTCGCTTTTAAGCCTGTTTACAGTATTACGTCTATTTGCTCTTTTGCCACT
>JBOFPV010000066.1:0-15288 GCA_051660585.1 Tannerellaceae bacterium | reverse complement strand
CATGTACGAGTAGCAGATGGGAGTTTATTTATTATTGCCCATTGTGCTAATTCATTTTTGAATGGGTAATAACCACCAATTTGATATTGAGGAATATGATCATATAATCCAAGTCCATTTTGATTACCTAATTGTCCCCATGATGCTCGAACTTTGATATTTGAGAAGATATCTTGTTCTTTCATAAAATCTTCTTCTGTGATACGCCATCCTAAAGAAAAAGAAGGAAAGAATCCCCATTTGTTTTGTTTAGAGAATCGAGAAGAGCCATCAGCACGAAAGTTTGCTTCAAATAGATATTTAGAAGCATATGCATAATTAAGTCTCATAAATCCTGAAAGTAAAGACCAGTGTGTTTCGTCTGCATCATTTGACCAACCTGTAGTTGATCCTAAATCGATGGCAGGTAGTTCATTCCCGATAATATTCATTCGATATGCATTGAGCATTTCGTAAAATTGAGATTCTGCAGACCATCCTCCTAAAACACTAATATCATGTTGTCCAATATTTTTTTTGTATTCAGCTAGAAGTTGACCTGTAAAATAACGAGTATTACTGTTTGTTTGATTAATATTATTTGGTCCACTTTGTCCTGCTCCCATCGAAATTAATCCTGAAGGACCATATTTTCCATATGCTCGTCGCCATTCTTTTTGATTGTTACTGATAAAGCGAGTTCCGCCTACAGCTTTCAGTGTTAGATCCTTTATTGGGTTATAAGCTAGCGTAAAGATTCCTTCAATCGTATTTGCCTGTTGTTTTCCTTCTCCACCTTCACGCATTGCTTGAATTGGATTACCTTGCATCCTATATCGGGCATAGTTTCCGTTAGAATCATATATAGGCATGTTTGGTCCTGCCTGAACAAAAACCATATAAGGGATTGACCATCCACCAAAAGTGGGATGATAGCGATTGTCTGTACGGGTAAATACGATACGTGAGTCAAAGTTCAACTTGTTTTTTATCATATCAAAGTTGACATTTGATCGAAGATTATATCTATCAAAATTATCCGGTCCATATTCTGCGAATAATCCATTTTGATCAAGCCAACCTGCCGAGAATAAGTATTTAAGATTTTCTTGGGAACGCGATACAGTTAAATTATGGTTTTGTTGAAAGCTATGATCCATCATTAAATCAATCCAATCTATATCTGCTGTATAAATCCAGTCATTTCCATTTGCAATTGAAATAATTGACGGATCTTTTATTGCATTGATGGCTTCTTCAGTAAACATTGGGGATGAACCAGCATTTGTAAAAGCAATATTCGATAATCGAGCATGCTCCAATGCAGTAGTGCTTTCTGGCATTCGTGTAGGTTTATTGAAAGAGAAGTTCCCTGAATAACTTATTTCGGTTTTAGATGCAGTTCCTTGTTTCGTTGTGATTAGAATTACACCTTCAGCTGCTCTTGATCCATAAATAGCTGCAGATGCGGCATCTTTTAGAATTGAAATATTTTCAATATCTTGCGGATTTACGCTATTCATATTACCTGGCATTCCATCTATAAGGACCAAAACTCCATCTGAATTAAGAGATGCTTCACCTCTAATTTTTATTTTCGAAAAAGTCCCAGGTCTTCCTGCATCGGAAGAGACTGTAACACCAACAGCAGCTCCTTGTAATGCGTCGGTCACACTTTTTATCGGTCTATTTTCTATGGCGTCGGATGAAACAGTTTCTACAGCACCAGTAAGATTTACTTTTTTTTGTGTACCATAGCCTACAACGACAACTTCTTCTAGTTGTTCTGATATAGAAGCTAGTTTTATAGTGTAGTTGTTATTTTGATTTATCGGTAGTGTTTGGGTTTTATAGCCGATATAGCTGATTTGCAGAGTTGCATTTGTAGGAACAGTCAACGCAAATTTACCATCAATGTCTGTAATGGTTCCATTCGTATTATCACCTTTGACAACGATATTTGCTCCGATGACAGGTTCATTATTTTCGTCTAATACGACTCCTGTTATTTTCTTTTCTGCTATAGCAGATATCGGATTGTTGCTTTTTTTAGTTGCTTTCTTTAGAATAATATTCTTTCCATCCAATTCGTAGGTGAGGTTTTGACCGCTAAGAATCAGTCCAACTACATCTTCTATATTTTTGTTTTCTGCCCATACAGATATTTTTTTATTTACATCAACATCCATCGTGGAGAAGACAAAAGAGTAACCGCTCTCTTGTTTTAATATCTCCATTGCCTTTTTTACGGTTATATCTCTATTTTTTAGAGTGATATCCATTGCGAATGTTGTCAGATTAAGGCAAAGCAAAGGCATGGCCATGTAAATGGCCTTCTTTGTATTTTTCATAAATATTTGTTCGTTATTAATTAGACGAATGTTTTCAGGTATTATAATGATGCTTGTTTTCGGATAAAATAAAAGTTCCCGGGCGCTTATTTTATTCAAAAATCAAGAAAGACTATCGTATGTGATTCTATTTTATTATATTATCTATGATTGTAATGGTATCTCCATTGAGTTTATATTCGAACTTCCCTGTTTTCTTTAGAATATCAAAAACGTCAGAGATTGATTGTTCGCGTTTATTAAACATGGCATGAAACTTAATCTCTTTACTTTCTGGGTTGTTAAAAATAACTTTGATATTATAGCTGCGCTCTAGTGTTTTAGTAATATCCACTAAGCGCATCTCATCAAAATAAAGTCTGTCGTTAATCCAATCTTGCGACTGCATGGTTTCCATTTTTGAGATGACCATATCTCCATTTTGTTTATTTAAGACCATCATCTCAGTAGGATCTAGGTATTGATTATCAGTTTCTTTTATGCAATTTTGCAGCTCAACTTTACCTTCTATCAGATTAACAGAAACTTCGTTGTCCGACTCGTAGTTTTTGAAATTAAACTTTGTTCCTAACACTGATATATTCAGTTCTTTGGTGTTTACTTTAAATGGCAGATCCTTATTCTTTCTAACATCAAAAAAAGCTTCCCCGATAAGTGAAATAGAACGATTTTCAATACCGAAGCCTTGAGAATATGTAATCTTAGATCCCGCATTCAGCCATACCAAAGAACCATCTGGTAAAAATAATTTGGTTTTAGATCCCATAGGAGATTCTATAATTATATCCGAATACATTACTGTCGACTGTTTTTCTCCAATCCAAAAAGAAAGCGATGCGGTCAACATTAAAAGAACAACAGCAGCAAAACGTACTAAAAGTTTATTCTCTGAAAAATGAAAGCCTGAAGTCGATTGTTTTCTTTTACAAAAACGCTCGTAGGCTTTATCTGAATTGTAAATGTATTTGTCATTTGCAACCAATGATGAAAACCAAACGTCATTTTCAGTATCTTTTAATTGTTCTTTATGCTTCATATTTCAATGCTGTTTATAATTAAGACAGAATAAGACGAAAGAGAGGGTAGTGGATATTGATGTTTTTTTTAGAAAAAGTTAGTATAAAGAAATATTAATGCCGTAATATACTTCTCTAAATCCTGCCTGATGGATGCTAAAGCATTCTTTATGTGGTATTTGACTGTGTTGATAGAGATGCCAAGTTCGGATGCGATTTCCTCATTCTTTTTGTTTTCAAATCTACTTTCCATGAAAACACGTTTACATTCCGGATTTAATCGATTTACAGAGCATATAATTTCATTTTCAAGCTCTTTTTCTAGTAGCATGCCAAGAGGGTGTTCTTTAGAGTCTGTGTAGTTATCTAAAAATCTTATGTCTAATTGAGATAGAGATGTTTCATGTTGAACGTTTTTTTGAGCAAGATAATTGTAGCATCTGTTTCGTGTGGCACGCATTAAGTAGGTTCTTAAGGAAGTTGTGATTTCAATCTTCTCTCGTATTTCCCAAAGGTGGAAAATCAAGTCTCCAACAATTGTTTCAGCTATAAAGGGGTCTTGAATAAGTTCATTAGCGAATTTACACAAAACTGCATAGTGATGATCAAAGAGAAATTTATAAGCTTTGTCATCTCCCTTCTTTAATAAACCGAGTAGTATATTTTCATTTATATGCATAACATTTGCAAATTTGTTGTAAAAAAATAAATTAAACAATACCCTTCTTGTTAATTCATAGTTTTTGGGACTTGTTTTAAGAGAAAAGAATAGGAATTGATAATTCAAATAAAAATCTAGCTACATTCGCGCGATCTTAAAAAAAATAAGCCATTTTAGATTCAATTGAACTCGTAAGATTGTTATATATAACGAATTAAAAGCCAAAAAGAAAAGCCAAAAACAAAAAAGAGTTATGAAAAAGACATTATCACTAAGTATTGCATTATCAATAGCATTACCATTTACCTCGTGTAAGCAATCAAATTCAGAAAACAAAACGAAATCAGAGTCGCCAACCAGTATTATCGGAAGCTATGCAACATCAGACTACAATCAGCGTAGCGAAGGATACGATTTTGTTGCAGTAACGATATCGCAGCTCACAGATAGTACAGCAAAAGTAGCCGTACGTTCACGTGCAGACATCAAAAAGCCAACTTGTCGTTTTGATGCCATTGGAACGATGCAAGGGAAAGATACCGTATTGGTGCAAAAAGACGGTGAGTCAATTTACTTTACAGTTCATAGCGACACCCTCAATATATCCTCCCCAAATCCTAACGGACTTTATTACTATTGTTCAGGAGGTGCAAGTTTAGATCAAGATTATATCAAACTAACAGCACCGCTCGATGAGTCACTTCTTGACCAACGAAGCTATGCGCAGGTCCTAAATTATAACAACTATTCGTTTGATGTAGAAGTGGTAGGAGATACCCTTACAGTCACTCCTTACGGACTCGAAATATCTAACGAACCACAAAAGCAAGACATTGCCGGATATACCGTTGTGAATGCCGAAGTCGGCGATTTGAATATAGACGGATATCCAGAAGTATTTGTATACCTTACTTCAGACGGAAGTGGAAGTTATGGTAAATTGATCGGTTATTCGGTCAACAATGGCAAATCAATGAGTCAAGTATGTATGCCCGATATTTCTGAAAACAAAGAAATAAGTCAAGGCTATATGGGGCACGACGAGATGGCAATTGTAGAGTCAACCTTCTGCCAACGCTTCCCAATCTATAAAGAAGGCGATACCAATGCAAAACCAACAGGAGGTACACGCCAAGTACAATACAAACTAGTAGACGGCGAAGCCTGTCGCACCCTCAAGGTAGATAAGGTTATCGAATATTGATCACCATATTAAAACAACCCCTTGCTATAAAACAAACCCCAATCTCTAATTCGTATAGAAGATTGGGGTTTGCTATTTTATTTGAGATAATTATATTTTCGGGATCACGTATGGTTTAGCCTCAAACTTACCATTATCCAAAGGAAAGTATGTTTCTGTTTTTACTTCACGTACGATGGTCGGAACATGCATGCATTGTACAGCCGGATCATACATCATTCTAAAGTAGAAGTTCAGATTCGATAAGTCGGCTACCGAAGTCCATTGTGTTGCGCTAGGCATATTCGGGATATATTCCCGATGCTCACGTGCAAACTCGCAACCAATAGGAATATCAAAATTATTCAGAATATGAAAAGCCTCTTGTACGCACCCCATGGTATTATTGTATTCCGGAGCACTAAAAAGATAGAAAGCAGCTCTTACAAAACGAGAAGGAGGAGTAATATCCCCTGGCAAACCCAATGCCGCAGTACCCGCACCCAACGATTTGGCAGTATAACCACCATACTCTTTGGTTACAATAGTACCGGGCTGCACATTCATATAATTACTTAAGTTGGTCAGTTGCCAATCATACCCCGGAGAGTTGGTCAGCACACCAATATTATCAAATACCTTGACTTCGCCATTATTGATAATTTCAATTACGATATTACGTCCTGTTTTATCGCCCACACGCCAATGACCCGTAGGAGCAGGGATTCCCTCCGAGTCAATAAATACCGGAGCCAACGTAATGGAAGGCAGTTGAGCCAACATTTCATCTACCGTTGCAAAATTCGTCAGCATCCAGCGTACAAAATCCATGTCCGAGAGGGGCGCGTTTTTACGATTCGGATCATATTTCGCCAACGAACCAAAGCCTTTGAAGTAAAAGATACCCGCATTCAGACCCTTCTCATTCACCCCTTCACCAATAAATTGATCAACTGTAACAGAGATTCCCACAAAGCCATACTTTGCTTTCCAAGAAAACCCTTTCGTACCGTCGGGCATCGTAGTGGTGTAGTTATAACCGGCAGGAGAAACCATCAATTTGCTATTCAAACTCGATTCGGCCCATTCGATGGTACGAGCCTGAATAAGATCCTTGTTGGTTGTAAGAAGAGAAATCCCTGTGCAAGCCAAAGCACATTGAGAACCACTCGAAAAAGAAGTTCCGGTAATTAGCGCGTATACACCTGACACAGCAAAGTAGCCAAACAACAAATAAAGCGAACGTTTCATAAATATTCGATCAGGTTTAATCCATTTATACAAACAAGCATGTTATATAAATGAACGGTTTTGCAATCAAAGAAAGGGTGATTCCAGGCGATCGTTATTTTGCTGTAGATCATTCATATATAGATGTTTTTATACACAATTCAATTCAGATAAATGATTCATTCCTGTGAACTATAAAACTTAAAAATATTTGATTATGAAAGACTTTTGGTTTTGGGGAGCACCTGCTAAAGAAAATCAGCAATCCTTGGTAAGCTTATTTTTACGTCTATTTATTAGTATTGCGATGCTTACACATGGCCTGATGAAGGTCGAAAACTTTGCACATTTATCTACCGTATTTCCCGACCCGTTAGGGATAGGTTCCGAAGCATCGCTGGCATTGGCAACCTTTGCCGAGGTAGGATGTTCCATCCTTTTAATCATCGGACTATTCACCCGCTTTGCCGGGCTAACGTTGATCATTAATATGACTGTTGCATCCATGTTGGTATCGGGCGACAAAGGTTTCTCTTCGCACGAGTTGCCCGCTATATATCTAGCCATTTATGTAGCCATAACCGTATTGGGAGCAGGACGTTATTCCCTCGACTGGGTATTCTTCACACGCAAGCACAACATTACCGGCAAAGCGTGTATCAATATAAAACCATTTGAAAGAATGGCCCGACTCTTATTGGGACTTCTTTGTTGGTTCTTGATATTTATGGGTATCGTAACCGGTACATGGGTCTATGTGCTTCTGATCATCTCCATACCATTGTTTGTAACCAGTTTCTGGGGATATTGTGGATTGTATTCTATTTTATTTATAGGCAGCGAATGCAGTAATAAATAAGAAAGATTCGGCTTTTGCGTTAAATTTAAGATGAATTCTACTTGCGGTTGTTAAATACCTATAAGTGTGTATTTTATATCGTATTTGTGAAAACCAAAATGCAGTATAGCTGTTTTATTTAAATGATTTATTTATGCTACAACTATGAAAAAGATTGGGATTTTTTCAATTCTATTCGTCCTATTTAGCTTAGCTTGGGTAGGATGTGATGATGATGACAAACATGATGTGCCAACAGCAAATATATTGCAACTGGTGCAAAGTACTCCGGCATTGTCAACGTTGAATGCTGCGATAGATGCAGCAGATCTAGAGTCAGCATTGAGCTCTACAACTGCATCTTATACTGTTTTTGCTCCGACCAATGATGCATTTGCAAAACTTCCCGAAGGAACTTTGGAGTCATTATTGGCAGATCCGGATGGAGCATTAAAAAACATTTTAATGTTTCATGCAGTTAATGGCATCTATCGTCCCGAAAAACTAACAAATGGGATGACATTAACAGCACTCAATGGCGACGAACTCAGCATTACAACAAGTGGCAGTACGATTTATGTAAATGGTATAGCATTATCAATAGCACCCGTTTGGGCAAGCAATGGTATAGTATATATTATTGATACAGTGTTGATACCACCTGTAAAGCCGTTCAATAAGACAATGATGCAAATCGTAGAAGGATCTAGCGTACACAAAACACTAGAAGCAGCCTTGATAGCCGCAAAACTAAACACTGTGCTATCAGATCCGGAAGCTTCGCTTACATTGTTTGCGCCAACTGATGCAGCTTTTGCTCTTTTACCTGAAGGAACTATAGAACAATTACTCAAAGATCCGGAAGGAGAACTAAAGAACATCTTATTATACCACGTTTTAGGCTCAAAAGTACTCAGTAGTCAACTCGAAGACGGAACAGTTGCTACATTATTTGGTGAAACCATTACAATCAGTATTAAAGATGGATCTGTGTTTGTAAATAACGCAAAAGTAATAATAAAAGATATAGAAGCAACTAATGGAGTAATACACGTGATTGATGCCGTACTTATTCCAGAAGAAAAAGCTCCTGCTAAATAAGAAGAATACTTTTTAATATAATCGTAGTCTCGTAAACACACGTTTGCGAGACTACTTTATTTTATAACCCTATAAACCTTCTCCATTTGCCCATGTAGCAGTTGGAATACATTTGTTAAGTAAAGAAACTACATGGATGCGACAATCAGATTTACTATTTGTTCTTTGATAGACTGCTGATGCATATTCAAGTTTACCTTATCATCAAGCGTGTTGTATATCAGCACCAATTCGGCAAGTGATGCAAGTGTCGTATCTTGCTTGTTTGTCGATATTTTGATCAATTTTACATTATATCTCACCTTACCCAAGCAATCAATTACATCCTTGTACGATTGCAAAATTTTTAGATCCGGAAAAATAACTAACGTATTATCGAGTGTATTATACACGGCACTTCCATTGCCAAAAGCAAGATCATGTACAAAAATGAGGAACTTCAATTTTGCAGCATACACACATTGTAGGCGATCAGATATTAAATGAGCAAACAACTTTGAGAGCTGAAGGTAATTCATTTTTGCGATCAAAGATTTTTCGGTTCGCAACCTATAGTCGATCAGGTAAATAAGTTCCTTAACAACAAATTTACTCCGTACATATTCTTGCTCATGTGATTTTAAATTATAACTTGGTTTGATTGAAATATAGTTTTGAGCAAACTCTTTAAAGATATGATCTATATCAAGTTTTGTATCCGAAACCCCTAAAACCTCAATTGAAGGGAGTTGGGTGTTTTTGTGTGTATTAATCACCTTGACATCATAGGTTTGGCCTAGAAAGAAAGGGATTCCATCTTTCTTGTTATACGTCATCGAACATTGCAAGCCCTCTTGTGTAACCCAAAGCATGTTTTTGTTCGAAAGCATATTAAATACAGCTTTTGTAGTGTAAGTGTTCTCGAGAGTAAGTCGCAAAGCCAATTGGAAATTTGTAAGCGACAACTGTATGTGACCATTTACAGAATCCACACCATATATCGTAGCATAAATTTCGTCACCAGGCGCGAATGTATCACCAAACTCAGACTTAAAAAGCAACTGACTAGCCGACATAACCCCGGGCAATCCACGGTATTCACCTTCACGAATAATAAAAAACGCGACATCTTTTTTAGAGAAGTGTACATTTTTGAAGGTCACTTTCACCACATTTCTATTTTGAATGTCGGCACCATTCGAAAAAAATAATTTATTCCAGAAAGCGAGCTGACTTTTAAAAGGAATGGGACCAAAAGGAAGGATTGTATTGTTGTCTGCAACTTTTATATGCTGTTGAAACAATTCAATCTGCACATGCGAATTGTAATCTTTATCATCTAATGCATTGATAGATTTAGAGCAGTAGTATATTCGATCCGCACATATCTCGATCGAATCAGAAAACCTGTTTTTGCGAAAAAGGAAGCATTTATTCGTACTCGTTTTAGAGAGAGCACTGTCGATATTGCGCGCCATTTTATCAAAGTTGGCCGTATAGATATCTGTCCAGTCAAAAAGATCCATGCACATCAATTTTTTGCGAGTTAAAGCTTTAATACCAAGCGTTAGCAAGCTATTATCCCCCGTTACAATGGCCAAAAAACGACAAAGGGGAGCCAAGTTGTAGAGCATGACTAAATCTCTATTATTCGATTTCTTCATCAAAATAAATGCAGCCATGACTTGTGCCAGCTCAGCAATCTCATTTGTCGTAATAGAGGCATCATTTCTTGTTATTAGTAAATTTTCTACCAGTGTTTTGCGTTTTTTCATTTGAAATCCCACAATAGAAGCGAGCGAAGCAATCTCCTTTTCATCCAGAATATACATTTCGATGAGCAAGCTCAGCAAATGCGTTGTCTCAGAAGCATATTTAAAGATAAAATTTTCATCCACGATAAAAATAAACTTCAGAATTTCGAGGTAAGTTTCTTTCGAATTGAGCCAATAATCCTCCTGGATTTTATCGATTAGCAAGCGCACAAAACCTACAGCCTCTTTATCGCTAATAAGTTGAAGTGCTTTCTGTTTGGCTTTGATGATGTAGATCTCTTTTTGGGTTTTATTTGCAGTATCTTCACGTTTAAATCGAGGCAGCGAATCTAAGAATCCCGAAGATAAGATCCACTCATTTATCGTAATACTCACCGTAAGTAGTTCTGGAAGTCGTATTAGCTCGATAGAAGCCATACTGATAAACGACAGATAAATTGTAATCCAATTGTTGTTTTGATTCTCGTGCGCTAAAAACGTTTTTTGTAGCAGAAGGCACTTTGTCTCCTCGTCTGGTAGTCTTAATTTCTTAAAGCAAGCATCGTGCAAATGCCCTATACCTAGTGAAACAAATAAATACTCTGCCGATATAAAAATATGATTATCCTCATTGTAGGCATATCGAGACAAAATCAAGTTTCCCTCGTGAGCCGAAAAATCTCGAACTACCATGACCACCTCTTCGTTGCAAAGAAAAGAGAGTTTTTTCATCTTATCAATCAATCGATGCTTCAGTCCTAGTTCATCCGACAGGATATACATAGTAGACTTACCCACCTGAGTGATCGAATCCACAATAAACTTGTACGATTCATTCACTGAATAATACGCATGAAGCACATCACGGCGACATTGTAAAAGAGTAGGAGTAGCACCATCTACCGATTTTATTTCGCAAGAAATCTTTAAAGGAATAGGTTGAAACAATTGAAAATCAAAAGCCGGCACAGTAAACGTGTCAGAACACAATTCAGAACTCAAGCGAAATACCGGATGATCATCAGTATCCGTTTCTAACCCCACTACATCTAGTGTGATACGATTTGCTCCACTTTGTATCGACAAATTGTAATACAGCTCAGAGTGCAATAGCAAGTGTCCGTTAAGATCCGTCAGGCGTTTCACAACACATTGGATTCGATCACCTATCTTATGCTGTTGTATGGTATTATAAAAAAAGAGGCGGTGTTTAATCTGGTAAGCATCCAGTAATACATAATACGATTTCGAACCTTTTATGAAAACATCGATTACCTCAAAAGGATACATTTGGTCGATTCTATATTTTTGGCGAATGTAGTAGACAGGATTTTGGAAAAGAGAAATAGAACCATCTTCTTTGAATATAACCTTGCAGAACACAAACTCCGGCATTGGTTCGTTTTCCTGAAAAGAAAAACGTTTTACCGGATATTCATTTTTTCCATCGGTCACAGTCAAGCAATCACAGTCATCGTTATCAACCTCATTCGTAGAGGTATTCACGACATTAAATTTGTAAGTCGCCAGGTTTATATATTTATACATGGTATATTAGCTTTATCGGTTATTGATATCCTTTAAAGCAAATATATAAAAACATGTAATAATAATTAAGATAAGGAGCTTTTTAATACAACTCCTTATCTCAATATATGCAGATAAGACAAATTCGTCTTGGATTTTTACAACTTCACCAACTCAAAGCAGTCGATGTTGGGAGCCCACGTGTACGGACTACCCATTTGGATGGTATTATAGCCCGGTTTTAGGTCGATCACAGCCTCTACCGTTTGCAGTTTGTTTACAACCTCTGTGTTTAGCGGAACAAATTGGCTCACACCATTTACTGTCAATTGCAACTTATGATCCGTCAAACTACGCTCACCCGTCGTAATCATGCACGCAATCTTGATTGTATACTTACCACCCTTTTGGCTATACACCTCATTCCAGTCGATCGTATTCTCGGCCTCACCGCCAATGTTGGCAACAAGCATTTTGCCCGAAGCCTCCTTCACCTGTTTGAAGTCGATTCCGCGCGCGCGTTTGCCCAAGTCATTGTATTGCGGAAGAAAAGCCGTTTCAGCCTCATAGCGAGTAGGCTCAAGACGCGTTTTACCTTCAAGGCTCACCATCTTCACACTTCTAGCCGGAATGGTATAAGTAAGCTCGTTCGAAACCGAAGGCTCATTCACACGCTTTACCAAATCACGCACCTTTGTTTTGCCACCCAGTTCGAGCGCCGAAAGCGGAATCGTAATCGTACAAGCACTATCCGAAGGATTATAGAAAGCCACAGCACGCTTCAAGCCACGCTTCTTCTCTATGTCCTTCACCAATACATAGCCATTGCCCTCATGCTGTACTACATGAGCCTGAAGTCCGAGCGGATCTTGATTCAGAGCAATCAACTCCGGATTCTTCAACAAAGCAAGCGAAGCCTCCGGAATGGTAGTAAGATCGCAACCAATCAGCAACGGCGAACTCATGATACACCACATACCGAAGTGCACCTCTTCCTCGTTTTGCGAAAGACCACGACCAATCTCAAGCATATCCATATCGTTGTAATGCCCATCGCCCGCAAAAGCCGAAAGGTATAGATTCTTTCCGATGATAAACTTTACCGAACCCCAGTTGGCACTGATATCCGGACTGATACGCCATGAGCGAGACAAATCCTTCACCCAAGTGCCCGGATAAGCCCATCGGCAAATATTGATCGAAACAGGGCGGTTTGCAGTTTCACGAATCGCCTCCACAATCTCCGTATATCGTTTTTGTTCGTCCAGGTCGAGCTGTTGCCCCGCACCACAATAATCTATCTTGATAAAATCATAACCCCATTGGTTGAAAAAAAGATCGGCATCGCGACGCTCGTGTCCGTACAATCCCACAGCCTTACCATTCGGATCATTATCCCACAGCGAACCACACGTATTGCTACCCGCATCCGAATAGATACCCGCCTTCAAGCCCTTGGAATGAATATAATCGGCAATCACCTTCATGCCATTCGGAAAACGTTGTGGGTGTGTTTGCAAGTTACCCTCCTCATCGCGATGACCAAAGAACCCATCGTCTACATTGATAAACAAATACCCCGCATCCTTCAGTCCTTGGTTCACCATCGCATCCGTCTGCTTTTTTATCAGCGACTCATCAATATTTATACGATACGTATTCCAAGAGCTCCAACCCATCAAAGGCGGATCCATCTGTTTTTGTTGAGCATTTGCAAAAGGAGAAATAGAAATACAAAGGAAAGCGAGAGCCTTCCCAAACCTAAAACCACTGTTCTTCATAGCGTACTTTACAATATTAAAAATAATACAATCACAAATATATTACTTTAATTTATAACGACAGAATAAAACTACTGTGAGAGGGGATTATTCAACCAATATTCTGGTTACATTTGCGCACGATATACATTTGATCGAAAGAGTGCACGCAGTCTTAGCGCATCGTGCTTTAGCTGAATTGAATGGAGTGGCAGAGACTATTCCGAATGAGACCTCTTTGCAGAACTCTGCGATGGTGAGAGGTATCAAAAAGTTGATGATGGAATGTAAGAATAAGATCCGGACGGATTTGCCGAAAATATATTCCCAGGATCTAATTAATAATCTCTTCAAACATCCCTATACAAAGATCGATTTTTTAGTAGAACATCTTCAAGTATCAAGACCTACTGCGACGAAATATCTCGATCAATTAGTCGAGAAAGACCTTTTGGATAAAGTTCGAATAAGGAAAGAGTATTTTTTATCAATAAGGAATTGTTTAGTTATCTGTATAATGTAGCTCAGATATTTCCATTTGATTCTAATGAGAAATAGAAAAAGAGTATATATTCAGTTATTGATCTTTTTTGTATCAAGAAGACTTCATGTAAAAGAAATGCCCTTTTTTTTATATGATATTCGATTGTATATAACAGAAAGATTCCCCCAGATCTAAAATCACTATGAAGCAAGGCTCAGCTGTACACACTGTGTATTTGCCTGATTTTGGTTGACTGTTTGAAATCACAACCCTTAAAGATGTTGACTCGTGTTGTTAGCTATAACTGATCGTAGTTGACCATTCGATTTAAATTATATTTTCATTGAGCAGTTTGATTGGAATGGCAACCCCATCGCAAAATACAAACTAGATCAATGGGGGTATTTTACAGTAGATGAAAAGAATAACAAGCTCATTCTCATGTCTACGAGACACGATGATCCATTCTTTATATATGATCTGCCGTCTAACAAAGCGTCGGGCGGCAGCAATCTTATCTAGCACATATTCGGACAACCCTTTATTGGGCTGACCATAAAAAACCGCAGCGTATTCTCTACGGTATCGGTTTGATATTGTTGTATCTTAGATTTTAGCTTCATGATTTATCTGCCTCTTCTTCATTCATTTCATTATTAGCCAATAATTTTCTTAACTCCTCTACGTCTGGTAGTGTTTTACGCAGCTTTTCCGGCATTTCACCACTGGTAGTAGTGGCTACTCCCATGGGGTTGTCGTAGTCTTGAATAACATACTCTACAAACTCTTTATTGGCACTTTTACAAAGGACGATGCCTATGGTTGGATTTTCGTGAGCTTTACGTACTTTTTCATCAAGTATGCGTAAATATGTAGTAAGCTGTTCCAGATACGATGGTTTAAATTTATTGATGGTGAAAAGCATCTTGCTTAATTGTTCGTATCAATGTTTCTACAGAAAGGAGTTCTTGGACACACCGATGTATGTAGTAATATCGTTCTTCAGGTATTTTTACTTTCTTTGCAATTCTAATGTGATTTGTAAATGGTACCTGAAAGAAATCTTCAATAGGAAAGCCAATCGCATTAGCTATCTGTAATTCGCCAATTACGATTGGCGAATTAAAAGGTGCGCATATTCTTTAAGTTGAAAGTATTGTAGCCTCTTGATCCGGGCAGTCCTTTTTTCAATTGTTTGCTGATATTGAGGCTGTATTTTAGCAATAACGGTAACTCCCTCATAGGTTATTTCTGTATTGAAGTTAGAATAAATAGACTCGTAATATTTAATCAAGTCTTTGAATAATTTCAAGAAAAAAGCCCTGCACAACGACAAAACTGTGCAGGGGCTTATATACTTTTCAAAAATCAGATAAGTTGTTAAGCCTTCCTTAATAACTGGATCTATGTACAAACACATTACTT
>JBOFPV010000065.1:0-2230 GCA_051660585.1 Tannerellaceae bacterium | reverse complement strand
CCATTTGCACCTGCACGTAAAAATGAAGACGGTATTTATCAATTAGGCTCACCTCGTATTTCATCGGTAAAGAATCCGGTAGTAATGCGTGCCATGTTTCAGTTACGTAAGTTAATCAATGAACTATTGGCACAGCATATAATCACAGAGCTTACACCGATTCGTGTCGAAATGGCTCGCGAACTAAACGATGCCAATAAACGGCGCGCCATAAAATTGTATCAAGACGGTCGACAAAAGAAAAGAGAGTCCTATAAGAAAGAGATTATTGACTTATTCAAGGCACAAGGTAAGACTTACGAGCCTAATGATGAAGATATCTTAAAGTATGAACTTTGGTTAGAACAAAATAAGCAATGTCTTTATACCGGGGATACAATCTGTATTTGTGACTTTGTAGGGGCAGACCCTAAATATGATATTGAACATACCATACCACAAAGTGTGTCGTTTGATAATTCGAGAGTAAATAAGACTATTTGTGAAAATAAATTTAATAGAGAAACCAAGAATAATAGACTTCCTTCGCAGCTAGCCAGTCATGATGCAATATTGATTCGAGTATCTCATTGGAACGATCAAATTGATGCAATAAAAAAGAATATTAAGAAAGCAGATTACAGAGTAAAAGGTGCAACCACAAAAGAGGCGAAAGACAATGCTATTGTAGCCCGTCATTTGCTGAAAATGGATCTAGATTATTGGACAAGAAAATACAATACTTTTGTCATCAAAGAAGTCAAAGACGGATTCAAAAATAGTCAGTTGGTCGATACCGGAAGCATTACTCGTTATACGCTCTTTTATTTAAAATCATTGTTTAAGAGAGTCGATGTGTTAAAAGGTTCAGCTACGGCCGACTTACGCAAACTTTGGGGCATACAAGATGAGTTTGAAGTAAAATCAAGAGAAACCCATCTTCACCATGCAGTTGATGCTATAGTGTTGGCAAGTGTGCCACGCAATATCTCAGATCTGCTGCAACAATACTATCTAGACAAAGAGCGAGAACACGGCGTTCGCAAGTCATTCCGAAAACCGTGGAATACCTTTGTTGAAGATATTAAAACATCGCAAGAAGATATCCTTGTAGATCACGTAAATCGTGACAACTTACTGAAAACAACGAAGAAGAAATTGCGAAAAAGAGGAGCAATCCTTCGCAATCAAGAGGGCGATGCTAAAATAAACCAAGGGCATTCTGCAAGAGGTGCTTTGCATCAAGAAAGCTTCTATGGGGCGGTAATGCAAGAAGGCAACAAAGTCTTTGTAAAACGTCGTTTCTTAAGTGATTTAAAAGAAGCAGATATTAAGAATATTATCGATCCGGTTGTACGAAAAAAAGTACAAGCAGCTGTTGATGAGAAAGGGGCGAAAGTTTTGAAGGAAACAGTCTGGATGAATGAAGAAAAGCAGATTCCAATTGTGAAAGTTCGCTGTAAAACTCCGATCACGAATCCTGTAAAACTCAAAAAACATCGAGACTTGTCTGCGTCTGAAGATAAGCAGTTTGTATATGTTACAAATGATTCAAATCACAAGATGTATATCTTTGAAGACTTCACAGACGATGATTCTAAAAAGAAACCGAAACGAGGATTTGCATTGTTGAGTAATTATAACTCGATTCAATTACGAGGGTTATTTCAGACAGATATAATTAAACAGCTTAAAACTGATTACAATGTGCCTGTACACTTTGCATTAAAGCAAGAACTGGTAGCCGGTAGTAAGGTGTTGCTTTGGGATGAAACCCCGGAAGAGTTATATGATTGTAAACCAAATGAGTTGCAAGAGCGTTACTATACTGTAACAGGTCTTTCTCAGCAAAATATAAAACGAAAAGGTGGTGGGTTTAATCGGTATGCAACTGTAGTGTTAAAACATGCTATTGATGCAAGAGCCATAACTGAGCTTAAACAGCCTCAAGATGGTGAATTTTATGTGGGTGAAGATTATAAACCATATCGTAAGTTAAACCACAATCAATTCAATGCATTAGTGGAGGGTATTGATTTTAAATTTAATATTCTGGGAGGCATTGAAAAGATTGAATAAATATCTTTCTATATGCTTAAACGATCATTATTTTTTGAAAATCCATGTCGGTTATCGATGCGAAATCAACAACTGATCATAAACCTGACGGGCAGCGAAACCCGTCAGGTTCCAATAGAAGATATAGGATTTATTGTAATCGAGAATCAGCAGATCTCCATTACAATACCTT
>JBOFPV010000064.1:0-16832 GCA_051660585.1 Tannerellaceae bacterium | reverse complement strand
TAAGAAGATACATCAAGACGGTGAATGCATACAATGCCGACTTCGACAAGCAAGATATCAATAGTGGCAAAACGCTGATTCGTGAAGACTTTCATGGAATGAGTATGTTGCTTGGTGCTCGATATCGTTTCTAACCAATTTATTCTATCCTTCAAATATTAATTGTGTAATCAACTTATTTATAATAAAATGAAAACAAAAAGTTTTTTTCTTATGAGCCTTTTGGCCGCGGCTACAGCATGTAGTAACGATGTAGATATCATGGATCCTGTAGTAGATCCGGACAAACCGGGAGATGAGGTTGAGTCTGTATATCCGGCCGGTTCTATCGTGTGGACAAAAGATACCACTGTAATCTTGAAAGATCACTTTTTGGTAAAACAAGATCAATCGCTTTATATCGAAGAAGGTGCTACGATTATCGCATCAAACAGTGAAGTAAAACCGGAGATCGTTGTATTGGGTAACCTCTATAGTATGGGTACTGCCGATAAGCCGGTAGTGTTTACGGTTGAAGAGTCTTCAAAACAAGATCGCTTCTCGCGCAACTGGGGTGGTATCATTTGTGGCTTCGACTCAAAAGAGGTATTGCTTGAAAATACGGTGGTTGAGTTTGGCGGTGCGCAAACGACCGAAAACTCATTGTCATTTCAGCATAAGCTTTTCAAAACGGAAACGGGTGAGGGTGTTCCTGCTTTCCATTTTTGCAACCCTGACGGAACGTTTATCATCCGCAACTCAGAGTTCAGAAACAATGCAGAAGACCATATCTATATTACCGGTGGTAAATCAATTGTAGAGAATAGCTTATTTATCGCATGTGGATTTGATGGCGGAGAGGCGATCAACTACAAATCGGATTGTTTGGCAGATATAGCCGGAAATATTATCTATGATGCAAATACCAACGGTCTTAAATTGTCGAATGGAGGATTCGTTAATTTGCAATCTCATTTGATTATCTACAACAACACGATGTTGAATACCGGATGGAGACGTCCTAAAGTAAAAGGTGGTAGTATCTGGTTAGAGAAAAATATCCTTACAGAACTATACAACAACTTGATGTACGATTGCCGTTGGGGAATGAAAGAAAGTACGGAAGAGCCTCGCGATGAAGCGTCGGTAATCACGCCAAACTATTATTTCGCGTCTACCGATGCAGGTGTTGCTCAAATGCAAGCCAATGCTAAAGATGGTATTCTTAACGGTGCTAACGATGTAATGAGTGCGACTGCCGGAGATAAGAATCCGATGTTTGTTGCGTTTACTCAACAATCAAACGTGAATATTAATGTGTCTTCGAACGAAGGGGATGTTCCTGCGGCGTACAACAACAGCTGGGATTTTCACTTACAAGCTTCATCTCCTGCTTTGAAAGGTGCTACAACCAACTTCGAGCCTCATTTCGCGAAAAGTGGTCTTACACTAAAAGGTCTTGAGGGTGTTGTGAAAAACAATGTATATATGTCTCCTGCTCCTGCTAATTATTTCGGAGCATTGGGAACTAAATAATGAGTAAAACACTATGAAATCTAACTTTTACAAAAGTCTTATCCTTTTTGCAATCCTTACACTTGCGGGTACGTCATGTACCCCGGTGCAAGGGCGTGAAACTTCTGCTACGCAAAATCAAGCTGCAACGCAAACGGTAACGTTTGACAAACCGGCTGTTTCTGAAGATGCTTTTAATTTTTATGTAGCAAACGACTTGGGTCGCAACGGTTATTACCTGCAAAAGCCTATTGCTGAGCTAATGGGCGAAATGGCTGCCGAAGTAGATGTGGAATTTGTTGCCGCGGTTGGTGATACGCATCACTTTTTAGGAGTGTCGAGTGTAGACGATCCGCTGTGGATGACCAACTATGAGCAGATCTATGCTCATCCTGAATTGATGATCGACTGGTTTGCCGTATGTGGAAATCACGAATACCGTGGCAATACGCAAGCGGTAATCGACTACACCAATGTGAGTCGCCGTTGGAACATGGAAGATCGCTATTATTCGAAAGTAGTAGATGCCGGAAAAAATGAGAAAGCTTTGCTTGTCTTTATTGATACGGCTCCGCTGATTGATAAATACAGAAAAAGCAGCGAAGAGTATCCAGATGCCGTAAAGCAAGATATGAATAAGCAATTGACCTGGATCGACTCTACGTTGAAAAACAGTGATGCCAAATGGAAGATCGTACTAGGACACCATCCTGTATATGCAGAAACGAAGAAAAGTAAATCGGAACGTACCGATTTGCAAGAACGTCTTCAACCTATCCTCGACAAAAACGGTGTAGATATGTACTTGTGTGGACACATCCACAATTTCCAGCACATTCGTATGCCCGATAGCAATGTAGATTATGTGGTAAACTCTTCGGGTTCATTAGCACGTAAAGTGAAAGAGACCGAAGGAACACAGTTTTGTAGTAGCGATGCAGGTTATTCGTTGGTATCGATGAATGATAATACGGTTGATCTATTTATGATCAATGGCGACGGTAAAATCATCTATACCATTCACAAAGAAAAGTAAGCGTGCAAACGTATTATAGAATATGCAAACGGATATTTCCGTGATCATTTTGATTATTCGTGTAAAAGAACGTCTTTTTTAGGCGTTCTTTTTTTGTTTACACCGATTTAGTTTTTTTCTTTACATCCGAAAACACAACATATCTTTTACCAGAAACATTAAAACACTCAAACCATGAATATAAATCATATCGGTATACGTACCAACAATCTCGAAAGATTAAAGTCTTTTTACGTAGATTACTTTGCAGGTAAATCTTCCGAAAAACAAGAAGATCCGGCAACACTGCGCGAATATTATACCATTCGTTTTGGTAATGGTGCTTCATTGGAACTGATTTATCGAAAAGATATTCACCGTCGTATCGAGGGCGAAACATTAGGACTTTGTCACCTTTCCTTTACGCTAGACTGCGAAGAGCAACTCAATACGTTGATTACCGAACTAAAAAAAGGTGGATACGTTGTTACTGAACCACTGGTACGTACAGCTGCTGGCAAACAACAATACGTTGTTTACGATCCCGACTCAAATAAAATAAGACTGGAAAGCCGTTGAGTACAGCTTTGTTTTTTATTTCAATGTAAATCTTATTTTTGATAAAGGCATTAACCGGGAGCGCTGAATGGCGCTCTCATTTTAACGAACCAACCCATGAAATATTATTTTCTTCTGACTATGGCATCACTCCATCTTGGAGCAGCAGCACAATCCATAGATCTTAGTGATAAAAAGACCCCCGAATTAAAATACCTTCAAATGGGTACTCCCGGAAATGCAGATCAATCTGTTTTAGTAAACAACCTATATATGGCAAAAGATGGAAAACCCGTTGTTCCGGTAATGGGCGAATTCCATTTTAGCCGTCATGATCACCGCTATTGGAAAGATGCATTGTTGAAGATGAAAGCATCAGGAGTAAATATTGTTTCCACCTATGTTCTTTGGATTATGCATGAGGAGTTTGAAGGTCGTCAAAACTGGACAGGCAATATGAACCTACGCAAGTTTGTCGAACTTTGCGATGAAGTAGGACTGGATGTGCATCTTCGCTTCGGCCCTTATTGCAATGCCGAAGTGTATCGTGGTGCTTTGCCGGAGTGGCTTGGCTCTCGTTCTGATTTAAAGGTTCGTTCCAACGATCCGCTTTATCTTGCATATGTGCGAAATTGGTATAAAAGTGTATATAACCAAATAGAAGGTCTGCTCTATAAGGATGGTGGACCCATTATGGCTTTGCAGCTAGAAAATGAATATGTAGCCAAAGGTATGGTGATTTCGCATTTGATGGAGCTGAAGCGCATAGCTGTAGAAGAAGGGTTTGACGTGCCACTTTATACGATGACCCATTGGATGGATAGTGAATATCCAAAAGGAGAGATTGTGCCATATGCCGGCTACTACATCGAAACCCCTTGGACTGCTAATGGAAAAGAGGAGCTGCCTACTTCAAATTTTGAGTATTTTACCTACAATCGAATTTCTGATAATATTGGTACCGATATTATAAAAGTTGATGGAGAGGTCGAATCCTTAAGTGGAGAAAATAATGAATCGCCTTATTTTACATGTGAAATAGGTGTTGGTACTACCTCTTTTTATAACCGAAGAGCAGTAGTACCGGAGGAAATGGCAGGAGAGAATATCTTGCTTCGTTTAGGTTGTGGTGTAAATATGATGGGATATTATATGTATGTAGGAGGTTCAAATCCTGTTGGACTGAAACGTACGATGCAATCTTCCGGCCCTCGTATTGGATATGACTATCAAGCACCTGTGAGAGAGTTTGGTACATTGGGTACAGTCATGAAAGAAACGAAGAAGTTCAATTATTTTATGAATGACTTTGGTGATAAATTAGCTCCGTCAGTAGCATATTTACCTCAATCGAATAAAAATAGAGATAATCTACAATGGGCTGTAAGAAGCGATGGTAATTCGGGCTTTTTGTTCTGTTCCAACTATTTATACAAGCATGATCGTAAAGATTACAAAGGGGTACGCTTTGATGTGCGTTTAAACAATAACCGCATTAAATTACCACAAGAAAAAATGACAGTGGCAAATGGAACATACTTTATCTGGCCTATCAATCAGAGCATGGGAGGTGTTACGTTAGACTACGCAACTGTACAACCGATTTGCAAGCACATTGACGGACAAAATGAAACCTATTTCTTTTTTGAAAATAAAGGGGTGGCCGGAGAGTTAAAGATCAATAGCAAAGGTATTACTGCTGTAAGCGGCAGCAATGCACACGTATCGAAACGAAAAGAGGACTATTTTGTATCTCAATTAGCACCGGGAGCCGATTGTAATGTTTCCGTTGAACTTGAAAACGGCCGCAAGGTAAAGTTTGTGGTACTCACCGAACAAGAGTCTGATTATATCTGGAAAGGCAATATTGCAGGTAAAGATTTTGTAGGGATAACGCAGTCAAGTCTTCTTTTTGATAATGGAAATGTCACCATAACCGGTGAAACTCCTGAACAGCAGGTACTGGTTTATCAAGATGGTAAGTTCGTTAATCAATCATTTACCGATAGTCCGATTCAATCAGTATCAACGTTTACACAACTTACACCAATGGCAAAAGCTATGTACATTGCGCCAAAAGAAGGCAAAGTTGTGAAGTGTACTTTTGATGGAACATCTTTGTCTGATGTCGAGCGTATGTATGTACGATGCAAATCAGAATCTGCTGTTACATGTGCTATTAATGGGAAAAATATTGCACTGAAAGATCTGGGTTTATATCTGTATAGCGACGATAAAAGCGCTTTTGTCAATGGGAAAAATACCATAGATTTCAATCTTTCAGATCCGCAAAAAGGGGTAATTGCAGAAGTTGAAGTATTGTTGAACAATGGTACCCGATGGGTATGGGATACAAATAATGTATGGAAGAGCGGAGATTCAAAAGACCCGGTAGTTGTTGTTAGCGGGAAAAGCAAGCCAACGGCATATGCACCGGAAGAGTACCTATCTATTTATGAAGTCAAACTGCCAACCGATTTACCTTCTCGCGGAGAGTGCCGTACATATATTTCTTACAAAGGAAATGTGGCGAATGCTTATATCGGATCTCAATTTGTAAATGATCAGTACTTTGATGGACAAGATTGGATCTTGAGCGTTTCCCGTTTGCAAGATCAACTCGCAACCAATCCCCTTACAATTAGAATCGATGGATTACGTCCGGAAGATAACAATATTTATTTCGAGAAAAATGTATCACTCGAAGGGTGTGATCAACCGGTTGTGAATGCAGTGCGAGTAAAGCCGGAGTATGTATATCAAGTAAATTTTGATAAGTAAAGGTGAAAAGAATAATTGATACTGTGATGTATAAAAAGCTGATTTTAAATGTTGTATTGCTGTCGAGTGCTTGCTTGGCAACGGCGCAAGTGCAAGAACGTGAAAGACCTAAAGAGTGGGAACAATTAGTGCCGGGAGCCCGTTTTATGGACCGCTTTGTGGCTATGCCCCAAGGTGAATCGACAAGTGATGTGTGGGGAGCCAAATGTGTTGTGCCTCGCTATTCTAATAATGGAATTGAAGATAGCGAGCGTTCCTATTGGGGTGGAAATATACTGAAAGGCGAGGATGGAAAGTACCATCTTTTTGTATGCGGATGGCCCGAAAACTCACCCAAAGGACACATGTTTTGGCCTCAATCAATCGTGTATCATACAGTATCGGATCAATTGAATGGGCCCTATGCAATTGTTGATACGATTGGGAAAGGACACAACCCCGAAGCCTTTCGTCTCCACGACGGGCGCTATGTTGTGTATGTAATTGATGGATATTACCTGGCAAATACCATGAATGGTCCGTGGGAGCGACGTAAGTTTGATTTCGATCGAAGAGACCGTCGCATTATCGAAGGACTCACGAATCTATCTTTTGCAGCGCGAGAGGATGGATCTAAACTAATGGTTTGTCGTGGTGGAGGTATTTGGGTCAGCAAAACAGGACTTTCTCCTTATATGCAAATTACCGACAAACGTGTGTATCCTCCGGTAGAAGGAGAGTTTGAAGATCCGGTCATTTGGAGAGATAGCATACAATATCACTTAATCGTAAACGATTGGTTGGGCCGTATTGCTTTTTATTTGCGTTCCAAAGATGGAGTTAATTGGGTGACAGATCCGGGAGAAGCTTACCAACCGGGTATTGCATTCCATAAAAACGGACAGAAAGAAGACTGGTTCAAATATGAACGAATCAAAATATTTCAAGATGAACACGGCAGAGCAGTTCAGGCTAACTTTGCTGTGATTGATACCTTGAAGCACGAAGATTTGCCAAACGATAATCACAGTTCTAAAAATATCTGTTTGCCTCTAAATCCGGGATTATTAATAACCATGCTTGATGCTGCTCCTATTACAGGAGAGACAGAAACAATTCGTCTTCGTATTCAAGCTGAGCCAACATTCAATCCACAAAAAGATTTAGATATAAAGTCGCTACGCTTCGGTGCCTCCAAAGAAGTTAATTTTGGGCGTGGAGCTAAAGTGAAAGCGGTGCAAAATGATGGAGACGATCTTATCGTGACCTTTTTTGCAGACGGTAATGGTATAACAAGTGAGGAGTTTGCTCCTAAACTGATCGGTAAAACGAAAAAAGGAGCGATGGTGTTCGGATTTACCCGTCTGCCTTATGTTGATTATACACCGACGATCGTATCAGCACGCATGCCTCGCTTTACTTTGCAAGCTAATGGTACAACTGGAGATGTCGAAATCGAGAACTTCGGTTTAAAGCCTGTGACAAAATCAGTAATGGAGCTTTACCTCGTGGAAAACGGGAAGAAGTATTTATTTGCTGAGGCGGATGTGGATGCGCTCGATCCTTATCAGCGTACTATTGCAAACTTCAAGACTTCCAAAATATTGAAACCAAGCACAGAATACTCTTTTGAGCTTGTTTTGAAAAATAACGATAAGATACAATCAACATATACTTTTCAAACAATTCCAGAGTTATAATTAGGTATTAAACTCAAATCAATGACCGGTTTGCTAATTTCGTTAGTAGATCGGTCATTCTTTTTACATTTGTCTTTTAAATCGTGATTGTCAGATGAAAAATAATATGGAAATAAGAAAAGCTGTTGATGCTGACTTACCTCAAATAAAGACCGTGTTTCGGAGTGCTGTACTGTATGGTTGCTCAAAAGACTACGACGAGCGGCAATTGAATGCTTGGGTTGAAAAGGCCGATGATGCCCGCTGGAGTGAACTTTGGCAAAGTGATCTTGTTTTTTGGGTTGCAATAATAAAAGGGAGAATTGTGGGGTTTGCATCAGTTTCTCCATCGGGATACATTCATTCATTGTTTGTGGATGCTGACTGTCAGGGCAGAGGTGTAGCGTCGGCATTGATGGAGGTCGTATTTCAATATGCACAAGAATGTCAAATACAGCGGTTGACTTCGGATGTTAGTATTACGGCTTGTCCCTTCTTTTTACATCGAGGTTTTGTGGTTGATCAACAACAAGAGGTAGAGGTAGGCGGTGTTATGCTGACCAATTATCAAATGTCTGTCAGCCGTACAAACCTAAGCTCAAAAAAGTCTTCACGAACAATATAAAAAGTTTTCACTAACTTTTTCGATAATCTTCACGAATATCTGCAAAAGTCTTCATGAAAACTTTTCACCATCTCCTCGAATACTTTTTGGTGTCTATCTATTTCTTGAACCCAAGGGTTGCAAAGAACTTATTTATAAAAGATATTATTAAATTATTTTGTATTATAGCACAATCGTATCCGACAAATATTTATATTCGCACGTCAATTCTTTTATATATGAAATAGACAACCCGTTTGTTTCATAGCGACATTGAAAAATGCTTTTAACAATTTACTAAAATAGATACCATGAAGAAACAAACACGAGTTCCCAACTCGGGAAAATCTGTTTTGTTTGCTGTAGGTTTGTCTCTTGTTGCTCCTGGTGTTGCGGTGCACTCTCTTAGTGCAGCGGCAATATCGACCACACAGACAGAGCAAACTGCGCAATCGATTGTAAGCGCCAAGATCGTGAATCCTACCACTGTAGAGTTGGTGTTCTCCAACAACCGCAAAATGATGGTAGATTTTTATGGCGATAACATTTTCAGAGTTTTTCAAGATAACAACGGAGGCATTATCCGCAATCCTGAAGCAAAACCCGAAGCTATTATCCTTGTAAACAATCCGAGAAGAGCCATCACCAAGCTTGATCTCTCAGACAATGGCAATGCGTATGTTGTAACTACCGGCAAAGCTAAGCTTGAGTTTGATAAGAAAACATCTTTGCTCAAAGCAACCAATCTCGAAACCAACGAAGTTGCATTCGAGGAAGTAGCTCCTGCTCAATTTGAGGAGAAAAAAGTAACCCTTACACTCAAAGGCAATCCGAAAGAATACTTCTACGGTGGCGGGGTTCAAAACGGACGCTTCTCGCACAAAGGCAAAGTAATCTCAATCGAAAATCAAAACAGTTGGACCGATGGCGGAGTAGCTTCACCAACACCGTATTATTGGTCTACCGATGGCTACGGGGTGATGTGGCATACCTTCAAGAAAGGAAAATACGATTTTGGAGCTGAGGTGGCCGATCAAGTAAAACTATTCCACGAAACAGACTACCTTGATGTATTCTATATGATCAACGATGGAGCTGTTCCATTGTTAAACGATTTCTATCAACTAACGGGTAATCCTGTACTGCTTCCGAAGTTTGGTTTCTATCAAGGACACCTCAATGCTTACAACCGCGACTACTGGGTAGAAGACGAAAAAGGAATCCTTTTTGAAGATGGCAAACGATACAAAGAAGCACAAAAAGACAACGGTGGCGTAAAAGAATCGCTGAATGGCGAAAAAGGAAACTACCAGTTCTCGGCACGTGCCGTAATAGATCGTTACCTCAATCACGATATGCCGATTGGATGGTTGTTGCCAAATGACGGATACGGTGCCGGTTACGGACAAACGGAAACAGTAGACGGAAACATTGCCAATTTAAAGAGTTTGGCAGACTATGCGCATAGCAAAGGGGTAGAGATTGGACTTTGGACACAATCAGACCTGCATCCGAAACCGGAAATCAGTGCGTTGCTTCAACGCGACATCGTGAAAGAAGTAAAAGATGCCGGAGTGCGCGTATTGAAAACAGACGTGGCATGGGTAGGAGCTGGGTACTCTTTTGGACTCAACGGGATCACCGATGTAGCCCAAATTATGACTTACTACGGTAACGATGCACGTCCGTTTATCATCTCACTCGACGGATGGGCAGGAACGCAACGCTATGCCGGAGTATGGAGTGGCGACCAGTCGGGCGGTGTATGGGAATACATCCGTTTCCACATTCCTACCTACATCGGATCGGGACTCTCGGGTCAGCCTAATATCACTTCCGATATGGATGGTATCTTTGGCGGAAAGAATCCGGTTGTAAACATCCGCGACTTCCAATGGAAAACCTGGACACCGATGGAACTGAATATGGACGGTTGGGGATCGAACGAAAAGTATCCGCATGCATTGGGCGAACCGGCTACATCGATCAATCGTCACTACCTCAAACTCAAATCGGAGCTGATGCCTTATGCATACAGCATTGCGGAAGAGTCGGTAGACGGATTGCCAATGATTCGTGCCATGTTCCTCGAATATCCAAACGATTATACCTACGGTAAATCAACACAATATCAATTCCTATACGGCCCGTCGTTCTTGGTAGCTCCGATCTATCAGCCTACACGTGCCGATGAAAAAGGAAACGACATCCGTAATACCATCTACTTGCCCGAAGGCACTTGGATCGATTACTTCAACGGCGACCTATACGAAGGCAACCGTATCATTAATAACTTCGATGCACCAATCTGGAAACTGCCGGTATTTGTAAAGAACGGTGCAATCATCCCTATGGTCAATCCAAACAACAATGTAGCCGAGATCAACAAAGGATTGCGTATCTACGAAATCTATCCTTTCGGATCAAGTTCGTTCTTGGAGTATGATGATGACGGACTTACCGAGCAATACCGTCAAGGTAAATCGGCCGTTACATTGATTGAAAGTAACGTAGACAAAAAGAACAATGCGGTAATCACGGTACATCCGGCCAAAGGTTCGTTCGACGGCTTCGAGAAAAACAAAGCAACCGAGTTTAGAATCAATACAACGCGCAAACCGAAAAAGGTAACGGCTAAAGTGGGCAAGCAAACGATGAAGCTTACGGAAGTTACCACCGAGGATGCTTTCAACAAAGGCACCAACGTATACTTCTACAATCCGTCGCCAAACCTGAATAAGTTTGCCACTGCGGGAAGCGAATTTGCCAGCGTGGAGATCAAGAAGAATCCGCAAGTGATGGTGAAATTGGCTGCTGCTGATATTACTGCCGCTCCAACCGTAGTTACGGTAGAAGGCTTTGAGTTTGCTCCTGCCGATACACATCGCGTAAAAACCGGTGCACTTTCAGCTCCTCAACAAGCTGTCGTTACCGAAGAAAATACTGAAGCATACACCATGAAGCCAACTTGGGCTAAAGTGGATAATGCCGATTATTACGAGATCGAATTCAACAACATGCTTTATTCTACCATCAAAGAAACAGAGCTGTTGATCGAAGATCTTCAGGCTGAAACACCGTACACATTTAAAGTACGTGCCGTAAACAAAGATGGCGTGTCAGACTGGACTACCTTCAATGCGACTACGAAATCGAATCCACTTGAGTTTGCGATTAAAGGCATTACTGCTCAAACATCAGCAGCAAATCAAGGTGGTCAGGGGGTAAACAAACTATTCGACTTCGACGAAAGCAATACATGGCATACCAAATGGAGTACCAAAGCTGTTCCGTTCGAAATGATTGTAGACTTGAATACCATCAATCAACTCGATAAGTTCCACTACTTGCCAAGAGGTGAACGTGGCAACGGTATCTTGAAAAAAGGAACGGTATCTTACAGTATGGACCGTGAAAACTGGACCGATGCAGGCGCATTCGACTGGGCTGCAGATACGGAAGAGAAAGTATTTACGTTCAAAGGCAATCCTACCGTACGTTACATCAAGCTGAATGTAACTGAGGCTGTAGGAGATTACGGGTCTGGCCGCGAAATGTATGTATTCAAAGTTCCGGGTACAGAAAGCTATATTCCGGGCGATATCAACAACGACCGTTTGATCAACCGCAACGACCTTACCTCATACATGAACTATACAGGTCTTCGTCGTGGTGATGCTGACTTTGAAGGATATATTAGCAATGGCGACTTTAATAAAAACGACCTGATCGATGCATACGACATCTCGGTAGTTGCAACTCGTTGCGACGGCGGAGCAGCCAAAGATTCGATAGGTAAAGTAGCAGGAACATTGCAAATCTCTACACCAAAGAAAGCATACAATGCCGGAGACGTAGTTGAGATCCTTGTAAAAGGAGCAGACCTACAGTCGGTTAATGCATTGAGCTTTGCTTTGCCATACAATCCGCAAGATTACGAGTTTGTAACGGTAGAGCCAATCGGAATCAAGGCAATGGAAAATCTAACCAACGACCGCTTACACACCAACGGAACCAAAGCGTTGTATCCAACCTTTGTAAACGTAGGTAAGAAAGAAGCATTGGAAGGAACAGCAGACTTGTTTGTGTTGAAGTTGAAAGCACGTCGCAACGTGAAGTTCGACCTCAAACCAATCGATGGCTACTTGGTAGACAAAGACCTAAACTATGTAACATTCTAAATAGCGTGTTACAATTCTCATAAACGATCTAATTTTTAGGCTCACATCAAAGAATGCATGTGAGCCTAAATTTTTTAATATAGCCCCGATAGGTTTCGATTGTGAAAATCACTTGGTCTATATCTCATGACAGAATAAAAACTATTTGTGTAAGCTTGCAAACTTTTATATCCCACCTCATAAGCAATTTCCGATATTGTCATTTCCTTCAAACTAAGTAGTTCAAGGCTTTTTATTATGCGCAGCAATTGATGGTATTTATTGAGTGTGAAGCCTGTTTTCTTTTTAAAGATACGCTCCAAAGATCGGAGCGATAAACTAATCATGTCACTTAAATCTTCCATCCTTACATCTTCCATATAGTGCTCGTGAAGATAATCTATCGCTTCTTGTAGGCGCGGATCATTCGGTAGATTTATGTGCAACTGCAACGAATGTTTAGCAAATTGAGGTAACTCATGAAAAAGAGCATGCAAGAATATAGTTTCACTGTCGTCTTCATATTCATGTTTAGACCACTTTTCGGCATACTTAATCATCTCTTTCATGACCGGAGGAACAGAAAAAATACTCACCTGCTGATAAAACGGATTATCCGTGTTGATCTCGAAAAATAGGATCATCAACTTTATTTTCTCAGAATGCGAATTGGTTTTATGTATGGCATTGGGTGGAATCCAGGCTGCATGATTCTGGGGAAGAAGATATATTCTATCATTGACGGTTAAATACTGAAAACCACTCTCTACATAAATTAATTGTCCCTTGTGATGCATGTGTAACACGTCATCATGTACCCAATCGTCTTCAAACCAAACAAGATAGGGTTTGGTGATACTCGCTACATAGTCTGAATGTTCGTAGCTATTCATGTCGTTTTATATTAAGATTATGGCAAATGTAAATAAAACAACTAGGCTATTTTTGCATTGAACAAAAATTAATAAGCAATTACACAGAATATGAAGAAGAAACTCCCTACACTGGCATTAGCAATCAATTTGTTGGTCGTTGTGCTGGTCTCTTGCAATCTTAGGGCACCAATCACCTCAGTTGGTCCGGTATTAAATCAGATCATCGAGTCATTACAGCTAGATAATTTTCAAGGAAGTATGTTAACATCCATCCCATTGGTTATGTTTGCTTGTTGTTCGGTGATTGTAAGTCGTTTTTCTCATCAGATCAGCATTCCCAAATTTTTATTTTACGCAATGCTAATTCTTGGTATCGGTTTACTTATGCGTGTTTCCGGATCAACCTCACCTTTGTTTATCGGGTCTATCTTTATCGGCTTAGGTATTTGTATTGGGAATGTTGTAATTCCCGGTTATATCAAAAATAAGTTTCCAAAGCAAATTGGACTTATGACAGGAGTTTTTGCGATCGCTATGAATCTAACAGCAGCATTGGCTTCCGGATGTAGTGTAAGTATTGGCAGTTGGACCGGATACGGATGGCAAGGATCTTTAGGCATCTGGGTTGCGATAGCGTTGCTGGCATTAGTTGTTTTAGCAATCGAACAATACATCGAAAAGAGGAGGGTGAAAAAAGTAGAAGACGATATTGTAATCGTATCAAAACGAGACATAACGTTATTCAAATCCAGTCAAGCTTGGGCAATCAGTATTTTTATGGGAATTCAGTCATTGGTTTTTTATAGTTTAATTACATGGTTGCCTTCCGTATTTGTAGACTATGGAATCTCTGCCGATCAAACGGGATGGGTTCTATTTGTAATTCAGATATCGATGCTACCAATCACCTTCGTAGGCCCGATTATAGCACATAGAATGAAAGACCAGCGATTGTTAATACCATTTATTTCAATACTCATGTTTATTAGTATTTTAATGTTTGCTTGGCTAAAGACAGAGTACGTATATGTGGCAGCTATTTTGCTAGGTATTTCCAACGGATTATCATTCAGTCTATCCATATTATTCTTTTCATTAAAGACGAAATCAAGCTTTGCCGCAATACGCGTATCCGGAATGGCACAGTCTATCGGTTATTTTATTGCCGCTATAGGTCCGTCTATTTTTGGAAAGTTACACGACTGGGATGCATCATGGGAAAGCTCCTTTTACTTTATTTGCTTTTGTATCGTCTTGCTGTTTTACTTCGGACTCAAAGCAGCCAGACAGAAATTTGTAGAAGATTGATGACATTGAAATATAAACAAGGCCGTGATCAATCACTCGTATGGTGAAGATCACGGCCTTGTTATTTTATAGGAATGTTCTCTGATTATATGCGATTAGTTTACTTTAGCCGGGAAGTTTGCAAATAATTTCGCAACAGCTTTGTCAACGGTAGAAGCACTGTTAAACTGATTGTTGTTCGTATCCATTACTCCTTCAACAGAAGCAGTATACAGAATATTCTTATTTGCTGCATCAACGATATCCATGATCAAAACACCTTCGCGATACACCTCTGTTACCGTATTGCCATTTTGATAATAATATGGCCAGTAGTTGTTGCGTGGATAAATGTAACTACCCAAGTAAGCAGCAAGCGGTTGTTCGCCCGGAACAAAATAGTTAGATGCCTTTACTTTACTCGTTAATCCGAAGTTGATCATATAACTCGATGTATCCGACTCGGTATATCCACGTTCACTCATTTGCGTGCGTATGGCACTAGCGATATAGTCATACTCGGTTTGTGTCATCGGAGCAGGCAAAGCACCTTCCGAAGGTTTCACAATACGATACGTTTGTATCACAGATAGATTTTGATTCTGATACACATGACTATTTACAAGCATAGGTGTAGAGCATCCTATCAGAAACCCCGTACCTAATATGCATAAAGAAGCTAGAACTTTTTTCATTGTTGATTTATTTTATCAATAAAACCACCAAAGTCGCACATTGTTTTATTCTGGATGAGATTCCCGCTTTTATCGTCTTTTTATCGTTCCTGAAAATACGGCTATTATTTCGATTCAAGCCAGTCTAAACTAAATCGGGCAAACTTGATAATGCCATTGGCTTCGAAAATAACTCCTACCATTCCATTACCAAGATCAGTCAGTACAGAATATTGATATTCCGTAAACGGATTACCATAGATACGTTTTTGGTGTGTCCAAGTAGAGCCGTTGTCATAACTCACCTTAACCGTTCCATTCATACGCATGGGAGGAGTAGCATGGAAACCGCCACGCTTCTCGCTTGGCAAAGTCAATTGATTGGCCGGATTGCTCAGTAAGAGCGGTTTGCCTTTGGTGTTGTGTAGTTTCAAGATTGAGCCTTGGCAGGTAGGGTCTGGTTGATTTTCCATTACCTGTGTTTTGTGCCATTGAGCCTTATTAGACTCATAGGGTAGATCTACCGTCATGTTGGCACGGTTGCGTGTTACGCGAGCAAAGCTCCACGGACTCCATCCTTTAGGGGCAACTCGTGATGTGTCTCCCATAAAACGATGCGAGCGGGCGTTTACCAGGTATCGGTCGTTTTCAATCCATGCTACTTGACTTTCATTCGTGCCATAATCGGAACGGCCATCTGTCAATTTCCAAGTCTTTCCGTTGTCGTCCGAAACCACCAGATAGTTGTACCACGCACTAGCTCCATTGGCATTGAAAGGCATTACAATACGACCGTTACCGTCTACTACGCCAACACCCGGACCACTACAATACGAAAGTGTTTCTTTGTGCTTCACTTGCTTCGTAATGTCTTCGGGTTTGCTCCATGTAGATCCTCCGTCGCTGCTTTTGGCAATAAACGTTTTTACAACTCTGTTTCCTTCAAATCCGGCATCTACCGAGCCTTCGGTTGTTTTGGGTGGAAAACTTTGATACATCAGTAAGGTTTCACCAGTATTCGGTACATACACCGCACACGGATTGTTCAAACTGGCTTCGCCCTGACTGTCGATCACGATGATATCTCCCCAAGTAGCACCATTATCTTTACTTACTCGCACCAATATATCGTTCTCGGCCTGATCGGCAGCATGGTGTTGTCGGGCTTCGATGATAGCAATCACACCACCATTGCCGGTTGCAACTACGCTCGGAATACGAAATTCGGGATAGCCATCTACATTCATCTCAAAAGCAACACTCACTTCTGGTCTCGATCCCGAGTAGAACTCCTTTTCTAATATTTTGGCAATTTGCTTGGCCGATGGTTTTTTCAACTGATCTACATCGATTACGAAGTCTGGAAGCGTGTCTCCTTGAGCCAAACGCACATGCAATCCCTTCTTTTCCAGTAAAGCACGGCTGTCTCGTTCCAAACGTGAGGCTTGGTTAGCATCTTTAGACTGCAACTGATAGTAATGGATTAATTCACCATCCAGATTCGGCGTGTTTTTAAGCGTATAAATGGCAGGATCGGCCGACTGGGCAGCAGCCGACAAGCTACATGCCGTCAGCATTAGTAAAAGGGAAAAACGTTTCATGGTTGTTCAAGTTAGGATTCTTTTGTGTTTTCCTTAATGCATAAATCTAAAGAAAGAACCCGATTAAACTTTAACTATATGCATATATTACACGAAAATAAGAAAATAAACTAAAAAACCCCTTC
>JBOFPV010000063.1:0-15256 GCA_051660585.1 Tannerellaceae bacterium | reverse complement strand
AGCGCAAAAGATCGATTGGAACAACGTGCCTGTCGTAAATATTAACCCCGTAAACAGATAAATCCATCGCATGAAAAAGATACTAATCACCGGAGCGTATGGTTTTGTAGGACAAAACCTTTCGGCATACTTGAAGCAGCAAGCAGGGATGGCCCTTGCTTCGCTCGATATTGTAGCAGACCCCGAACACCCTTCGTACGAAGTTTGCTATTCGTGGAATAACCTGGAGGCGATCAACTGGGACGACATCGACACGGTTATTCACTTGGCAGGAAAGGCACACGACACCAAGAATCAGTCGGCCGCCGCAGCCTACTTCGAAATCAATACCGGGCTTACCAAAACCATCTTCGACTTGTTTCTGGCTTCGAAAGCCCGCAAGTTTATTTTCTTTAGTTCGGTAAAGGCCGCCGCCGACAAGGTAGAGGGCGAATACCTCACCGAGGATATCATCCCCGCACCGAAAGGTCCTTACGGCGAGTCGAAGATCCTGGCAGAATCGTACATCAATAAAGTGGTTGCGAGCCAAACGCCACAGCTGCAAGGCAAAGAGGTCTTTATCTTGCGCCCTTGCATGATTCACGGCCCGGGCAATAAAGGCAACCTCAATTTGCTCTACAACGTGGCGGGCAAAGGGGTGCCGTATCCGCTCGGAGCCTTTGATAACAAGCGTTCGTTCTTGAGCATCGGAAACCTGTGCTACATATTGGAAGCATTGATCAAGAGAGAGATCAAAGGGGGGATTTACCACCTTGCCGATGACGATGCCTTGTCGACAAACGACCTGATTGCCCTGATCGCGCAGTCGGTACAAAAGCCTGCTCGCATCTGGAAGTGGAACAAACGCTTTGTCTGCCTTATGGCCGGTGTGGGCGATGTGGTAAAACTTCCGCTCAACAGCGAGCGTTTGCAGAAACTGACCGAAAACTATGTCGTGAGCAATCGTAAGATCAAAGAGGCGATAGGCATTCAACAATTGCCGGTTTCGGCCACAGACGGATTGCTCGTTACATTGCAATCGTTTCGATAACAGAACCAAAGACAGGGAGTATTTCCCTTTATATACCAAACCAAAACTACCTTATTTACTATGAAACTTATTCTTATTTTTCTGCTACTGCTTGTGGCGGAGTTGGCCTATTTTGGCATTGCTAACCGGTTCAACATTATTGACAAACCTAACAACCGTAGTTCGCACACCCGTGTAACCTTGCGTGGCGGTGGCATTATCTTCCTGATTGGCGTGTTGTTGTTTCAATGTTTTTACGGACCGCAATATTTGCTTTTTACCGGCGGATTGGTGCTGATCAGCGGCATTAGTTTTGTTGACGATATCCGCCCTCTGTCGTCAAACCTGCGCTTGCTGGTGCAATTCACCGCCATGTTGCTGATGTTTTACGAATGGGGCCTTTTCGGAACGTTCCCGATATGGTACGTAATTCCGGCATTCATCTTTTGCACGGGCATCATCAATGCCTACAATTTTATGGACGGGATTAATGGGATCACGGGCGGATATAGCTTGGTTACGCTCACTACGCTGGCGTATATCAACTATGCTGTAACGCCGTTTGTAGATCCGCAGTTGCTTTATGTAACGATTGCCGCGGCGATGGTGTTTTGCTTTTTCAACTTCCGCAAGAAGGCGCGCTGCTTTGCCGGCGATGTGGGCTCTGTAGGAATTGCTTTCGTGATTCTCTTTGCGCTGGGCAAGTTGATCTTGCTTACGTCAGACTTTAGTTACATCCTTTTGCTTGCGGTATACGGTGCCGACTCGGTGCTTACGATTGTTCACCGCATCAAGCTGGGAGAGAAACTGACCGAACCTCACCGCAAACATGCCTACCAGTTGCTGGCCAACGAAATAGGCTTCCCTCACGTAAGTGTTTCGGCCTTGTATATGTCGCTGCAAATGGTTATCAATACGGGATTGCTTTCATTGGGGCACTTTACGTATTTGTTTTGCGCGGTGGTGTTGCTTGTGCTTACGCTTGCTTACATAGTATTTATTCGATCTTGCTATCATCTTCATGTACAGAAATAAAAGATATTATACGTGTTTATTGACTTGTCGTCGTGCCGGACTGTTGTTCGGCGCGGCGGCTTTGCTGTTTAACGCAAACGTGGCATCTGCTCAAGAAGCTGCGTATTTAATACCCGGTGCTTCCATGTGGGGTACAACCGGACTTGTTTCACTGGTCACGCCCGAAATACGAAACGACGCAACGTTTACGCTGGGAGGTACTTACTTGCCTGCGGGCTTTTTCAAGGAGAGTCCCAACTGGTTCAGACGGATCAATTCGGGCAATTACTTCCTCAACCTTTCGGCGTTGCCGTTTCTGGAGATTCAGTATCGCTTTACGTTGATGAAGATGGACAACGACAAATGGAACCAAGACCGTGCTTTGTCTGCGAAGTTTAAGCTCGTGACCGAACGCGAAGGGTGGCGACCATCGGTGGCCGTGGGTATGGAAGATGTGGTGGTGGCAAAGCTAGAACCCAAAAACGACTTCTTTACCCGGGCGTATGTTGCCGTGTCGAAACACGTGCAAACCGGAGCAGGAATGTGGGGCGGCTATGTAACGTTGGCGTATGCGCGTGGCAACCGCTTTGTTCCGCAGGCAGGCGTTTCGTACGTTCCGTCATGTGCCAAACAGCTGATGTTGATGGCCGAGTATGACGGAAAAGGGGCCAATGCCGGTGCCCGCCTGATGCTTTGGAAGCATGTCACCCTTATGGCGGCAACCTATCATTTCAACAGCGTCACGGCCGGACTTTCCTTTTCGGTAAGCCTCAAGAAGCAACGCAAAGAATCCCAGTAATGTAGCAGGGTGAACTGATCCTGTTTGCCAAAAAACTGATCCTGTTTGCGAAAAAAATACAATAAGCTGTATGCGTGCTGCATGGGGTGTATGGTTGTGTTGAGGCGGAGTATCGGCAAAAACCATGAATGGTTTAGGAAAAAAGCTTATTGGGTTCTTCCAAAAAGGCTGCTTACTTCTTGGAAAAAGCTTGCATGCTTTTTAGAAAAAGGTAGTTTGCTTTTTAGAAAAAGGTAGTTTGCTTTTTTTTAGAGCCTTAAATAGTGGTCGGGAATGCCTTTTTCGGTATCCTCGAAGCCCATTTCACGTTACTGCGGAGAGTGTTTTGTGTATTCGTGAATACTTTTTTGACTCTTCGTGGAAAGTTTTCAGAATCTCCACGAAGACTTTTTAGAAAGTCCACGAAAACTATTTTACGTTTTCACTATAACGAAATGCTAAAGTCACGAAAACGCAAAACTGTTTTCATTGAAAACGTTTTTACTTGTTACGATAGCTAATGGGGATTAACGCCGTTAGAAAAAGCTGTGTGTAAGAACCCTCAGGTGTTAGGGGGTAGAAACAAATGTGAGCGACTTGAGAAATCAACTGTACACTCAGTAGAGCCGTTGTCGATAAACAATTACCCGGTCGGTTGTTCAGAGCTTTATTTTAGGTGACAAAATATTAGAATTCTTTTTGTCAGAAATTTGCATCATCCGGAAAAATAAAAGCCTTTTTGAAGGAAATAGAACCGATTTGTATGAAACCACCCAGATTGGTTAATGTTGAAACAAAATACAATAAGAAATTAGGATGTTGTTTCGTTTGCGACTCTGTATTCGTTTGGCGTCAGTCCGGTGCTTTTCTTAAATAAACGACCAAAGTGCTGCGGATAGCGAAAGCCTAATTCGTATGCAATCTCACTCATCGAAAGATCGCTATGCAAAATGCGATTCTTTGCTCGCTCAATTAGTTTGAAGTGAATGTATTCTTGCGGCGACTTTCCGGTTTCTTTCTTGATGAGATCTCCAAAGTAATTTGACGACAAACAGACTTTGTCTGCAAAGTATTTGACAGAGGGTAGGCCATGCTCTTGCTGCAAATTCTGATTCCAATACGAAGCGATCAGTTTTTCGAACTTTTGCAAGATGTCGATGTTTTCTTTCTCTCGCGTGATAAACTGTCGTTCGTAGAAACGCAAGCAATAGTTGAGAAGTAATTCGATGTGCATAGCGATGAGTTGTTTGCTATGCTTGTCGATCGCATGCTCAAGCTCTTGTTGTATTTTTTCGAGACTATCAAGCACCATTCTGCGTTCTCGTTCAGAAAGATGCAATGCTTCGAACGACGAGTAGGAGAAGAAGTTGTAGTTGTCGATCGCCTTTCCGAGCGAAGTGCCACGTATCAAGTCGGGATGAAAAAGCAACCCATATACCTTTGGCTGAAACTCGTCTTCAGGCATACTCACCTCCACAACTTGTCCGGGTGCAAAACAAACAATCGTACCTTCCTGATAGTCGTAGGTACGTCTGCCGTATTTTATATCGCAGCTTTTACCTTCCTTAAGGTACAATGCATAGAGTTCGTAATCCATAGTGATATGGTTTACGCTCTTTGTTGCTTTGGTTAGGTCTACAACGGTAACTAGCGGGTGTAGTGTCTCCAATCCGTAAAGCGTGTTGTACGAGTGTACTGAGTTTAGTTTGTAAAACTTTTCCATACATCAAAGATACAATCTTTCGTTCTTTCTTGTTCTTACTAATATACATAATCCGTAATTCGGGTTATCATCTCTGTAATTTGTGTCCAAGGAGCATCTTTGTTTGCCGCTACCTTTGCTAAAAATGAAAAAGCAAAGAGACATGAAACACAAACTAATCTCATTATCATTGATTTTATCAACTTTTGCAAGTAGTGGATTCAACTTAAAAACAAATGAAGATATGGAAACGAAAGATCATTATACGTTTGCGTCGAGCAATAAGGTTAAGCATGAAAAGATAACGTTCAAGAATCGTTATGGCATCACATTAGTCGCCGATTTATATCTGCCGGTCAAGCAAGGAGACAATAAGTTTGCAGCCATTGCGGTAAGTGGTCCTTTCGGAGCAGTAAAGGAGCAAACCTCAGGATTATATGCGCAAACAATGGCCGAAAGAGGGTTTCTAACCATTGCTTTTGATCCTTCGTATACGGGAGAGAGTGGGGGAGAACCTCGTTATGTAGCTTCGCCCGATATCAATACGGAAGACTTCTCGGCAGCTGTGGATTATTTATCTACTCGGGAAGATGTAGATCCGAACCGAATCGGTATCATCGGTATTTGTGGTTGGGGTGGAATGGCGCTCAATGCTGCGGCAATGGATACGCGCATAAAAGCAACAGTCACTTCTACCATGTATGATATGAGTAGAGTGAATGCGCAAGGATATTTTGATTCGATGGATGCGGATGCCCGATTTGCACTTCGTCAAAAGCTAAATGCCCAACGTACGATCGATGCGAAGAACGGTTCGTATGCCCGTGCAGGAGGTGTAATAGATCCGCTTCCGGCAGATGCGCCTCAGTTTGTCAAAGACTATTATGATTACTATAAAACTGCGCGCGGATATCATGAACGTTCCCTAAACTCTAACGATGGATGGAACGTAACGTCGGCTCTTTCGTTTATGAATATGCCACTGCTTACCTATAGCGACGAGATACGCAGTGCCGTATTGATGATTCATGGAGAAAAGGCTCATTCGCGCTACTTTAGCGAGGATGCGTTTAAACGATTGAAGGGTGAGAATAAAATGTTGCTAATTATACCCGGAGCAAGTCATGTTGATTTGTATGACAACAAGGCCAATGTGATACCATACGATAAGATGGAACAATTCTTTCTTACCTATCTTCAATAATTGATTTTTATTGTTGGAATGATTAATCGGTATTATATATATGGAACTCAAGGATTATCTCGAACATTTGAATGCCGGAAAACCGGTGAAAGCAAACTCCGACATGCTTCAATTCATGACGGAGCTGAGCAATGAGGCTATGCAGATTACGACTCAGTTAAACAACGTGTACCATACACCCCAAGAAGTGCGAAGTCTTTTTACCGAACTAATCGGTAAAGAGGTGGACGAATCGTTTATGCTTTTTCCTCCTTTTTATACCGATTGTGGAAAGAACATCCGAGTGGGCAAACATGTATTTATCAATGCATGTTGCAATTTTCAAGATCAAGGGGGAATTGTGATCGGCGATCATACATTAATCGGGCACAAAGCGGTTTTGGCAACATTGAATCACGGATTTGCTCCCGAAGATAGGGGTTCGCTTTATCCGGCACCTATCATTATCGGGACCAATGTATGGATTGGAGCTTCGGTGACGGTACTTCCCGGAGTTACGATTGGCGATAATGCCATTGTGGGAGCTGGTTCTGTCGTAACAAAAGATGTACCAGCTAACACAATTGTAGCAGGTGTTCCTGCCAAAGTAATTAAGAGAATAGAAGAGGTTAGTAACAAATAGAAAGTAATCAGTAGAGTTGCTAACTTTGTTCTGATTTTAGTTTTACCTTTAGGGTTGAATTAAGATTGTCTTTTTGATGGAGAGTGAGAGAAAAAAGGTGTTTGTGTCGGGATGTTACGATATGCTGCACAGCGGACATGTTGCTTTTTTTACCGAAGCGGCCAAACTGGGCGATTTGTACGTGGGTATTGGTTCGGACAAAACGATACAGCAACTTAAGAATCGTAAGACGGTAAACTGTGATCAGGAACGTCTCTACATGGTAAATGCGCTCAAGGCGGTGCACAAAGCTTGGATAAATAGCGGTTCGGGTATTATGGACTTTGAAGATGATGTGCGCGAATTAATGCCTGATGTCTTTTTTGTGAATTCGGATGGTCATAGCCCGATGAAGGAGGCTTTTTGCAAAGAGCTTGGTATCGATTATATTATTGCAGAGCGTATCCCGCATCCGGGATTGCCGGTACGCAGTACTACGGCTTTGCGCAGTGAATGCAGGATACCGTATCGTATCGACCTTGCGGGCGGATGGCTCGATCAGCCGTATGTGAGTAAATACCATGCCGGATCTGTGCTTACAATCAACATTGAACCTGACTATGAGTTTAACGACAGAAGTGGCATGAGCACATCGTCGCGCAAAAAGGCCGTGGAGCTTTGGCAGACGGATATTCCCGAAGGTGATCGCGTAAAGCTTGCTCAAACGCTTTTTTGCTTTGAGAATCCTCCCGGGAGCAAATACATCAGCGGCTCGCAAGATGCGCTGGGTGTGGTGATGCCCGGACTGAACAAATATCTATACACAGGTGAATATTGGCCTTGTGAGATCGAGAGTGTTCTGGATAACGATATCTTGGATTGGATTGAGGCGCATGTGTGTATGGTTCCGCTTTATCCGCGACATTCCGATTATGATGTATTGGCAGATACTCGAATTGACGAGATAGGTGCGAAAGCGCTTTCGATTGCAGCGGATGCATGCTGGCAGGCTTTGAAAGTTAAGGATCTTGATGCTTTTGGTGATGCTGTAACTGCAAGTTTTGAGGCGCAGATTGCGATGTTTCCCAATATGGTTGATGCTGAAATAATGCGCCATCTGGATGAATACAAATCGCAGGTGAAAGGATATAAGATCAGCGGTGCCGGTGGTGGAGGCTATCTTATTTTTGTAGTAGACAAACCGCTGGCGAATTCGATGAAGATACGCATTCGCCGCGGATGATCATAATAGGAGTGATTGCAGCTTTTTTTCTCAAGGATTGAGAAGAAGTTGCAATTCGTTTTTAATGTAATATGGGTTCAGATAATGTGACATCGGTGTTGTGGCGGCATCGGTGCTAAATCCGTCACCATTGCTTTTGCCCGATGTTGTGCTGAGGCGTTGCATGTAGCGCCATTGATACCATACGGGTGCGGAGACCAAGAACCTTTTTTCTCTTTTTTGCTTGCGAAGCCACATGGGTACGCTAAAACTAAAACCGGCATCGGCGGTGTTGCCGCTGTATCTGCCATAAAGAGTAAAGGAGACATTACTAAAGCGACGGGTGAAGGCAGCTTCTACGCCATAGTCGCCATAAACGTATCTGCCGGCCATAAGTTGCAACTCCATGTTGTACCGTTGAGGCGTCCATGTTGCGATGGCATGTGCCGAAACTTTTAATGCATTATTGATCCACCAACTGCCATAGTCGAAATACGACCCGGTAGTGAAGGATGCTTTGTAGCCTAATGTAAATTCTCCTTTCTTTTGCTGCCAATAGTTGCCGAGTTCTACCCCGATGCGATTTCCGGTAAAGTTACCTACGGCTACGTGTCCGAAGAATTGACGAGGTAGTTTGTAGTCTTGCACAATGCTAATGATACCCGGACGTACGTAGTTTCCTTCCGAAGAATACATGTCGTTGTAGACGGGTAGTAGTACCTGGCCTGTAAATCGGGCTCCCCGCCAGAGATTAATCTCTAGAGTAGGGGCGATGTCGAGACGTGACTGCCACACTTGGTCGTACGTAACGTTTTGCACCGAAAAGAGCGGGTAGAATACAAGTGCGACTTTACCCGCACTGCGGTTTTGAGTTTTGCTTTGGTTGAATATCTTCTCGGGGAGAGCTTCGAACGAAAAGGTTAGTGCCTCGACAAACTGCCCGGTAATTTGTGTTGGTCTGCTGTCACATGCCGGTGCCGCTACAAGTAAGGCGGGGATATCGTTACGGCACACATTGATATACCACGCTTTTTGCGGAGCTATATGAAGCATGCTGTCTAATACGTTTAAGAGTGCTCGTGCTTCATTGCGCCATGCATTGTTCGTATATCGCACAAAGCAAGCTGTGTCGTTTTGTACAATTGATACGTTTTCGAGGGAGGCCGGTAGTTGTGCATGCAGCGTAGTTGTGCTAAATATGCACAGGCTAGACAGCAGAGCGATTCGTTTTCTAATAGCCATATCCGTAACCATAATTACCACGTTTGAGTTGAATATCCGTAACCACAAGTCCCATGTTATTGAGCTTCTTATTGCAATACATATCGTTGATAACCGGAAGAATTCTCTTATCGAGATGTCCGGCACGCATTACATATAACGTAACGTCGGCATACTTGGCTATGATGTGTGTATCTGATACCAGTTTGGCAGGAGCAGAGTCAATCACAACATAATCATAATGTGTGCGGCAATAATTGATAAGTTCTTCAGTTCTATGGGATAATAATAACTCAGAAGGATTGGGAGGGACGGGACCGGCCGGTATTACATCTAAGTTTTGATTTAATACTTCATGCTTGATCAATGTGTTGATTGAATTTTCTTTACCCGAAAGGAAGGTGGTAACCCCGACGTTATTATCGATTGCAAAGCAACGGTGCAAAGCGGGCTTGCGAATGTCGAGTCCGAGCAAAACAACACGCTTTCCCGATTGAGCTAAGGCTAGGGCCAAATTGCATGAAACATAGGTTTTTCCTTCTCCCGGAGTTGTACTGGTGATAAGGATCGTGTTACGTTGGGCATCGTTGAGTGTCATAAAATCAAGGTTAGTTCGAAGCATTCTGAATGCCTCTGCCGCTCCTTCGCGATTGCCCTCTGTCATGACGATTTCTGCTGAACTCTTAGGCTTTGACGGAATCTCTCCTATGATTGGAGCAGTAACGTTTTTCTCAACATCACGAATGTCTCTGATTTTCGTATTGAACATGTTGATTACGAAGATGGCACCTGACGGAACAACGAATGCCGCTACGACTGCAAACAATAATGTTAGCATTTTACGTGGAGATACCGGCGTATTTGTTCCCCATGCCGCATCGATAATTTTGGCCGAAGGAGCTGTGATACTCATCGATAATTGTGTCTCTTCCCGCTTTTCGAGCAGGTAAATGTATAGTTGTTCTTTGATCTCTTTGTCGCGAATTACACTGCGCAATTCTCGTTCTTGTTTAGGAGTTTCCTTGACACGCCCCGAGATTAGGTTTTCTTTTTTCTTGAGATTCGAAAGAGTAATGCCTAGTGTATTTTTTAGATTTCCGACAGATTGCACAATGGATGCATGATGCGCCTCGAGCTCATTACGTTTGTTGAGCATAACGGGGTTTTGGGCTTTTACCGTACGTTGCATCTTTTCATATTCGAGTGACAGATCGTTGTATCGTGCAATCTCCCGATTGAGGGCATCGTCGGAAATTCCCAGATTGGCAGGGATTAGTGCGCCCGGCGTAGAACTATTCAGAAACGCAGACACAAACTCGATTAGTCGCATTTGTGTTTCGGCATCGAGTACTCGTGTTTCGTAGGTGTTGAACTTTTGAAGTGTAAGTCGTGCTTCTTCTTCTACATCAGACAACTTGTTGTCTTTCTTATACGTTTCGATGTCTTTTTCGGCTCCGCCTAGTTCGTTGCGGATAATAATTAGTCGTTCATCAATAAATTCGGCCGTATTATGGGCTACACGATTTTTATCATTGATGGCATCTTCGTTGTAGAGTCGGATGTAGCTGTTGATGATATCGGCCGAACGTTGACGTGATGTGCCCTGCATTGATATGTTGAGCACAGATGCGTTCTTGTTGGCCAGCGAAACATCGATGCTGTTACTTAACCAAAGAGCGATGTCATCCGGATTACCCAGCTCGAGTAGGGCTGAGGTATACTCTGATCGGGGGTTATGTGTAACAACGGCGGTGCCAAACGGAACTGCAACAGGTTTGCCAAACTCGTGAACGGTTTCTGCTTCCGGATTTTTCTCTTCGTCAATGGGTGCGATACTAAAGTGTGATGCCGACAGCACTTTTACTTTGTATTTATGGCTATGTGTCGGAATTGAGTCGCGTGTAATGTATTTGAGTGTTATCGGTGCATCGGTATATAAGAGTTTGGACTTGAATCGAGACTCGGAAAAGATTGAGACATCAAGTTGCAAATCTTCTATTACTCGAAAGGCTAGTGTGTTTGACTTAAAAACAAGGATTTCGTTTTCGATGTTATTTGGCAATGTTCCCAGCATAGCCAGATCTTGAAAAGCTGCCAGTTCGTTTGCGTTTCCACCTCGCTTGTCGTCGCTAAGGAGCACCGATGCCTGCATCTTATATACGGGAACCGACATCCAGAGCCAGCCCAAGGCCAAAGCAGGGAAAACGATAAGTGCGACAACAAACCAATGCCATCGTATCAGTAAGGCATCGATCAGGTCGTGAAAGTATAGTTCTTCCTCTTGCGGTTTATTTTGATAATCTGTCATGTAATTAAAGTTTTGGTTATTGAGGTTAAAATAGCATGCTTACAATTAGCGGATAAGCAGTGCGGCAATAGTGGTAAAGAGAGAGCCGAGAGAAACAAAAAGAGGCATAAAACTGCTGTAATCACCACCGGTAGCTTTGGCTTTGTTGGGTTCTACATATACTACATCGTTTTGCTGTAGGTAATAAACCGGCGAGGAGAATAAATCATTACTATTCATATTTACCCGATGATGCAGTTGCTTGTTGTCTATCTCCCGAATCACAAGCACGTTGTTGCGTTTACCGTATACAGTCATATCACCGGCAAGTCCAAGGGCTTCGAGTAGTGTAATACGTTCATTCGGAATGGTAAAGGAACCGGGTTTGGCAACTTCTCCCAATACGGTGATTTTGTAGTTGAGGTATTTGACCGAAACAATAGGGTCGTGCATGTAGGTTGTAAGTTCTTTCTTGAGCTGATCTACAAGTTGTTGCCTTGTTTTGCCCGCTACATGCATGGTGCCTATAACCGGAAAGTCGATATTGCCCGTTGAATTGACAAGATAACCTTGCAGTGACTGTGCCGACGATAATTGTCCGCTACTCGACTGATAGGCCACGGTGGGCAGATTAAAAGGAAGTGCAGCCGTAGGATCGCTACAGCTTACAACAATAGCAAGTAAGTCATCTTTTTTGATGACCGCCTCATACTCATTTGCAGAGTTGGAGGCCGATTGGTGCATTGTGTCAATGTCTTTAAAGTACGTAATTTTCTTAGCTGAGCACGAGCACAGCATCACAATGACCAATGCGAAGGTTAAAATTCTCATTGGTGATAAGGTTTGGTTAAAACTAAAACGTCAAAAACGTAATCAATAATTGCAAGATCTTTCTAACACTGTTTTTTGAAGAATGGTATTTAAAATTGCAATTCATCTGCAAAAATAATAAAAAATGAACGAATCCAAAGATTTGTGCTTCTTTTCCCTATTTCATTTGTTTGTTGATGTATATTATATGCGTTAATAAAATATAAACACATGGATCATTATGTGGTTTTGTAATTTTTATTGTAATATTGCTTTCGAAATATAAGCAAGCAGGCAAATGAAATGTTATTTTGAACATATTTCTTCGATCTTCGCTACACCATGTTCTATGGTGCAGTCTGCTGGCTATGGGCAATGCCCTACATCTACATCCTCGACTTCATCGTCAACCCTGTAAGGGGTTGTTTATTTCTATATTATCCTCAGACCTATTTCACATGTAGGTACACCTCTCACAAGAGCGGGTGAAATTGAACTATCCTTTTATCAATATTTTATTTATATGAAAATTCTAAAATTTGGAGGAAGCTCATTGGCTTCATCTCACTGCGTAGATACAATCGTGGCGATTGTAGAAAAAGAAACAAACGACCATAAAGTTGTTCTTGTTGTTTCAGCCCTTGAAGGAATCACCGATTTATTGCTTGAAGCCGGGCAACTGGCAGCTATACAGAATCAAGGCTATCACACCATTCTTTCCGTGATCGAAAATCGGATGCTCAACTATACGCGCTCCTTATTGCCGGTTACCACTCAAAGTGCTACATTAAGCATGGTCAAACAATACATCAATCAGATTGAAGATATTTGTGATGGGATTTGTACACTCAAAGAGATGTCGGCTCGTACTTCTGATATGTTACTGGCCTATGGTGAGTTGATAACCTCGAAAGTCATCTCTGAGCATATGCGAGCAGTGGGTATCAAACATGTTTGGTTTGATGCCCGGGACGTGATCGAGACAGACTCAAATTATGGAAGAGCAGCCGTGCAGTTTGCAAATACAAACCGTGCAATCAGGGAGCGAATAGGAGAGATTACAGAGTCGGTTGTGATAGTTCCGGGGTTTGTTGCTTCAGATAGCAATGGAAATACCACAACACTGGGGCGTGGAGGATCAGACTATACGGCTGCACTGTTTGCGGCTGCACTGAATGCTTCCGAAATGGAGATCTGGACTGATGTAAATGGTATGATGACTGCCGATCCGCGTATCGTGAAAAATGTGAAAACCATTCATACACTTTCATACCATGAAGCAATGGAGCTGTCTCATTTCGGTGCAAAAGTATTATACCCTCCGGCCGTGCAACCGGTGATGCTAAAGAAAATACCACTGCGAATTAAAAATACATTTGCACCCACCGAAGAAGGCACCCTTATTTGTGATCAATCATTAGCCGCAAGTCCGAATGACAACATTTGTGGGATATCCAATAATGCTCATATTGTACTACTCAATCTTGAAGGTACAATCATTGTAGGAATTCCCGGATTCTCACGGCGATTATTTACAGCGTTGGCCACACAGAATATCAATGTCGCACTCATCACACAGAGTTCTTCAGAGTATTCCATGTGTGTAGCCATCAAAGAAGAGGACAAAGAAAAAGCTGTTGAGGCGGTGCATGCGGCTTTTGCTACCGAATTTGCAAATGGTACACTTGCTCCGATCAAGGTAGAAACATCTTTGGCAATGATTGCTTTGGTAGGTGATAGTATGGTGAATCTGCCGGGAATCAGTGGCCGGATGTTTAGCGTGCTCGGTCGCAATGGTGTAAACATTCGTGCAATTGCTCAAGGGTCGTCAGAACGTAACATCTCAGCCGTGATTGCTCGCTCCGATTTAAAGAAAGCATTGAATGCTCTGCATGAGCAATTTTTTGAGTCGGTATACAAACAGATCAATCTATTTGTAGTAGGAGTAGGTAATGTAGGAAGTCGCTTGATGGAGCAACTACGCAAGCAGGCTGCCTATCTGCAAGAGCACCTTCGGTTACAAGTGCGACTGATTGGTGTATCTAATAGCACAACAATGGTATTTGAAGAAGATGGTATTGCATGGGACAACTGGCGAAACGCCCTCAGTAATGGACGCGCCATGCAGTTGGATCAATTCGTTGAGCATGTAATTGAGTTGAATAAGCGTAACTCGATATTTGTTGATAATACTGCCTGTGATGAAGTGGCTAATGTATATTCAACATTGCTTCGAAAAAGTATATCGGTTGTTACCTGCAATAAGATCGCTTGTTCGTCCGATTATACCTCCTACAAGCATCTCAAAAGTTTGGCTCAAAAATACAATGCGCAGTTTCTTTTCGAAACCAATGTAGGAGCAGGGCTCCCCGTTATCAATACATTAAATGACCTGCTGCGCAGTGGTGACAAGGTTAATCGCATTCATGCCGTACTTTCGGGAACAATGAATTTTGTCTTTAATGAATATGACGGAACCCGCACATTTGCCGAAGTTGTGAAGCAGGCCCAAGACGAAGGATATACAGAACCCGATCCGCGACTCGACCTGAGCGGACTCGACGTAATGCGCAAGATCGTTATTTTGGCACGAGAGGCCGGCCGCAGTGTAGAGATGAGTGAGATTCGGAACGATGGTTTTCTTCCCCAGTCGTGTTTTGATGGAGATGTGACACAGTTTTACCATGAATTAGCGAAACATGAAGCACACTTCCAGAAGATTTATTTCGATGCAAGCGCGGCAGGAAAACGCCTCAAGTATCTGGCTTCGATAGATGGTGATACCATTCAGGTGGGCTTGGAAGCGGTATCTTCAGAGAGCGACTTCTTCAATCTGGATGGAAAAGACAATGCCGTTCTTTTTTATACCAACCGTTACCCCGAGCAACCGCTGGTAATAAAGGGGGCTGGGGCAGGGGCCGAAGTTACTGCTTCCGGATTGTTTTCTGATATTATACGTGCAGCACGCATTGCACATTCATAATTTACACAAATGCTTCTTCTTATGAAAAAACAAATCAAAATATTAGCTCCGGCTACAGTAGCCAACGTAGTGTGCGGATTCGATATACTCGGATTTGCACTTGACAATCCGAATGATGAGATGGTAATGCGGCTTATCGACGAACCTGTAGTGCGGATTATTAATAAAGACCATTACAATCTCCCTACCAATCCGCCCGACAATGTAGCAGGGGCTGCACTTCTTGCTTTGATGGAAGACTATCCTCAGCCCGTAGGGTTCGAAGTAGAGATTAAGAAAAATATCATGCCCGGTAGTGGTATTGGTTCCAGTGCCGCGAGTGCCGCCGGAGCTGTAGTAGGTGCAAACTATTTGCTGGGAAATCCTTATACTCCCGATCAGTTGGTGGGGTTTGCAATGTTTGGCGAAAAGGTTGCCAGTGGTGT
>JBOFPV010000062.1:0-57472 GCA_051660585.1 Tannerellaceae bacterium | reverse complement strand
CCATTTCGAACAGAGAAGTTAAGCCCAATAGCGTCGATGGTACTGCGTATAGTGGGAGAGTAGATAGCCGCCGTTTTAGCTCGCAGAGAGCAAATAGTAAAGCGAGTCAGTCGAAAGATTGACTCGCTTTTTTTGTATCCCTTCACTTCGTTTGAAAGATCTTTTAAGTAATAATGGGGTCACCTGATAAACTAGACCTATCTCTGTTTAATATGAGATTGATAAGTTTAGGCTTTGTCTCAAACGTTGGATAAATGCATCATTTCCGTTAGGAGAGTAGCGTCTATACGTCTTAAGCTCCTCAATTATAAATTCATTTCAATTATCTATACTTCCCTTCGATGAAAGTCGATAGAGATTATTTAGATAACCTTTCTATTATATTCAGCAACCTTTTTACGGTTTATTGCTTCTATAAATACGAGCTATTCTAATCAATTGACTGATATGATACGTGAATACAGAAAAGATGATATAGAGAAAATTCTAGCAATTTGGTTAGAAGCATCTATTATTGCGCATAATTTTATTGAAAGCTGCTTCTGGGAATCTAAAATGGAGGATATGCGCAATTTATATTTACCATCAAGTATAACCTTTGTATATGTAGATGATATAACAGAAGATGTACTCGGTTTTATTTCTTTGGTCGATGATCACATTGCAGCAATATTTGTGATTCCGAGTAAGCAAGGCATTGGCATTGGTAAGTCATTGATGAATCATGCAAAGTCACTCTATCCGCGACTTTCGTTATCCGTATTTAAAGATAACAACCGCTCCATTTCCTTTTACAAACAGCAAGGATTTAAGATTAGCAAGTCTCAAGTTGATGAAACAACAGGACTCGAGGAATTAGTAATGACATTTCACTCCAATTAAAATAACAACGGCTCATTGAAGACTAACTTCAATGAGCCGTTATCGTATCTATTCGATTAATAAGCTATTCATTTAGCCATTTTGTGATACGTTGCATCACTTCCTGCTTAATCTCTTCCGGAAGCGTACCAATACGCGCTAAATGGCTTCCATTCGGTTCGACTGCAATAAACACATTCTCTTTATTTTTCAGAGAAGTAATACCCGCAGCCGTCCAAGGGTCATTTTGTCCATAAACGAAAATCATTTTCGGATCGTTTGCCTTTAGAAACGAATTGATCTTATTGTGCAACGTATGATCAAACGCTGTTGTAAGGCCGTCAGGAAGCATAATTGTATTCAAATAACCCTTCGTATCCTTTACCTTCAAATACTTTTTAAACGGTTTGATATCGTATCCATAATAACCCAATTCCTTCGAAGCTTGCACAAAGAACGATTCGGTCGATTGACCCTTTGCGAAATAATCCGGAGCACAGATCTTCATCAAATGGTCGTAAATCTCTTTAGTAGATGCATCTTTTGTCGGGATGGTTGATGTAGGAGTGCCCCATTGCCAGATCGAGAAAGAATACTCTAGTACTGTATAATCTAAAACCTCTTCCTGGCCAAGGTTAAATTGAAGCCCTTTCTCTTTGCAGTAAGCATCAAACATCGGTTGAATCTCTTTGCGACGCTTCAATACCTCCAACTGATAATCCTCAATAATCTGACGATCTTTCTTCGTTCCCACTTTACGAAGGAACGGTTCGTGGCGTCCATCCTCTACATCGCGACACACCGGAGCCACATACGGAACAGAGATATCCACATCTTCCGGGAAGAAAGTACGATAAATAATTGTCGTTTGTCCACCTTTGCTGATCCCCGTACTCATCCACTTGCCCGGATAAATCTTCTTCATAGCCGTAGTCACATTATGCAAATCATACGCAGAATTTTCGGCAGTAAGATATGACCAGTCGAGAGGTTGCGGAGTAGACTCCAAGAAGTAGCGATGCTCAACAAATACTACATTCGCATCAAAGAGCCTTGAAAGCTCCTCACGGTAGCGCGGATTCATGGCATAAGCACCACCATACCCTTCGGTAACCAATACAGTCGGCTTATCAAACCCCACATGCATTACCACAAAACGTTGTTTGAAACGATCCGAATTCGGGTTGGCATGATCGAGCGGTTGATCGATAAAGCACACATACTTTTCGGCATAATGATCACTTTCGAGCTTCTTTATATCGGAGAAACGATTTTCCTTTTCAAGCTTTGATACAAGGTCACTCTGTGCTACTTGCACAGAAGCTGTTAGTTGCGTCGATGCATATACCGACGGATACACACTTGCCAAGGCAAGCAACAATACAAGTCTAAATAATCTATTCATGGTATTTAAATAATTAATTACAGTCTTAGTCTTTCGATAGCAAAGCGGCATTACGTTGCCATCCTTCAAATTTAGCTCTTTTTACGGCCGAACCCTTAAAAATCCGGTTGAACTCTTCACGCGACATCGATTGTACAAACTCCTTTGTCCAACTTAAAAGCTCCTGCTTCGGTTTAAATTCAGGCGTTTCATTTGGTTTGGCAAACTTATTCCACGGGCACACCAGTTGGCACGTATCGCAGCCATATACACGATTCCCCAAAGCCAGTTCAAACTCATCAGGAATTGCCCCCCGATTTTCAATAGTCAAATACGACAAACAACGGTTGGCATCCAGTTCAACCCCATCGATCAAAGCCTTAGTAGGGCAGTTATCGATACAACGCGTGCACGAACCACAGCGCGATTCCTGCGGAGTAGCATAGTCTAGTTCCAAGTCGATGATCAATTCGCCGAGAAAGAAATACGTTCCGGCATTGGGAATAATCAATTGCATACTCTTGCCTATCCAGCCCAGTCCGGCCTTCCAAGCCCAATAACGTTCCCATACGGGCGCCGAGTCGGTAAACATCCTTCCTTCTATGGGTGCTATTTCAGTATGAATATATTGAAAGAGTTGAGCGAGTTTGTCTTTAACGATAGTATGGTAGTCTTCTCCGTAAGCATAATAAGACACTTGCGGAGCGTCGGGATTTTGCAGTATTGAGGGGTAGTAGTTGAGAGCTACTACAATAATCGATTTAGAACCCTCCACGAGCAAGCGCGGATCCATTCTTTTTTCGAAATGATTATCAAGATAAGCCATTGAGGCCTGCTTCCCGCAACGAAGCCATTCTGCATATTTGTTACGGAAAGCAGGGTCAACAGACTCAGAAGGAGCAAAGCCACAAGCCGAGAAGCCCAAAGAAAAGGCCTTATCTCGAATCAGCTTTGTTGCTTCTATTTTATCCATTCTTTTGGGAGTAATTTAAATTCATATCCTTCTGCCTTTAGCCATTCCACAGCCTTAGGCATCGCATATTTCATATTCTTTTCCGCTTTAAGCGAATCATGAAAAACAATGATAGACCCGTTACGGGTATATTTCTTAACAACTTCGAATACCTCTTCAGGTGTAAGTAAAGGGCTGTAATCACGGGTTACAACGTCCCACATGATAATCTTATAGCTTCTTCGAAGAAGTAGGGTTTGAAATATTCGCATGTGTCCGTGCGGAGGACGGTAGAGTTTACTTTTGATCAATTCTGCCGCTTTGCGAATATTCTTCATATAATTTTTGGTCCAATAGCGCAGACCTTGAATGTGGTTGAAGGTATGATTTCCTACATCGTGGCCTCTCTCAAGTACCATATTATAAACATCAGGGTATTTCCTCACATTATCTCCAACACAAAAGAAAGTCGCCTTTACATCCAGGCGATCCAATTCATCCAGTACCCATGGTGTAATCTCGGGAATCGGACCATCGTCGAAGGTGAGGTAAACACACTTCTTCGACGACGGGATTCTCCAGATTGCCCCCGGGAACAGCACTCTGTATAAAAGCGGGGGTTGTTCAATAAACATAAAATCTTATTTAGTCAAAGACTGCAAAGCCATACGGTAATTGCTAAAGTCTTCTATATATTCCTCACCAAGCTTTGAGTTATATTCTTGGGATGTACGGATTACCTCCTGTAGCATGAATAAGTCTTGTTGTACGTCTTGGTATGCCGAAATAAACTGATTAGTTTTCAAGCGGAAGAACCAGTTTAGATTCTTACTTCTCGAGTCACCTATTCTTTTCAAGATCTCTTCAGCTTTGGCATTTTCACCAAGTTTAAAGTAGTTGATCGCTAACGGAATCGCATTGTATTCGAGCGGAACGTTTTCGAACGGAAGCACTTTCACGCAATAGTCTAGCGCTTTTAGAGCCTGTTCGTTTTTACCTTCTTCGATCAATTGACCAGTCAGCTCAGCAAACAATGTACGCATCGATTGGCACATACGTAAGCTATTTTCATCCAAGTATACCTTCGGATTATCCACGCCACCCCAAACGAACTTATTCATCAGGTTGTCGTACATCTTATCCGTATTCAACGCATGGTCGCCATTTGCAGTATTCATCGGAACAATGCGATAGGTAAGCCCCTCCTTTTGGAAGTAGTCAGACAAACCGGCGTATTGATCTCTTGCAACCGAAATTGCATAATACATCGGACGTTCCCAATTGTTGTTTTGAAGCATATCATAGATCGTAAGCATTTGCTTTCCGATTACGTTTTGTCCTGCAAGGCTGATGCTCATTGTATCCAAAATAGAAGCAGAGTCGGCCACAGTAACCACACCATTCTTCAAAGCAGCCGCTTTATCCACCGGATAAACCAGATTGTCGGTAGGGATAAAGTCGAGACGTTGCGACGTACCCGGAATCTTTTTCGTTCTATCATCGTCAGACAATACAAATGCCAATGCATCTTTCAATTCAAGCGGTTTGTCTACAAGGTTTACCACGTACGAGAAATCCCTTGTACCTTCCACATACTTGTCATATGACATGCTGATTGGAAGCGGAGCCGAATTGTAAGCCTGCTTTTGCATCTGTTTGATGTACCAATCGGTCTGTAAGTAGCTCGTATTGCATACACGAACGTCGGTTCTGTAACCCTCTACCTCCTGTGCATACCACAATGGGAACGTATCGTTGTCACCGTTGGTGAAGATGATTGCATTCTCATCGCACGAAGTAAGGTAGTTGAATCCCATATCGCGAGCAATGTAACGATCCGATCTGTCGTGGTCGTCCCAGTTTTGTCCGGCCATTTGGAACGGAACAAACAAACAAACGATCGACGAAACAGCAGCCGAAACCGTACCCGAAAGCTTCGCATACTTTTCAAGTCCTTTCGCGATAGCCACCACACCAAAACCAATCCAGATACAGAACGCATAGAACGAACCCGCATACGCATAGTCACGTTCGCGTGGCTGATAAGGCGTTTGATTTAGGTAAAGCACAATAGCCAAACCGGTCATGAAGAACAAGAAAAAAGTAATCCAGAACGTTTGTACACCCTTTTGGTTGTAGTAAACTTGAAACAGCAAACCGATCAAACCAAGCAACAATGGCAACATATAGTACACATTGTGTCCCTTATTGTCTGCAATAAAATCCGGAAGATTATCTTGCGGACCCACCAACATCGAATCGATAAACTTGATACCTGTAATCCAGTTACCGTTGGCAACGCTACCGTATCCTTGAATATCGTTTTGGCGACCCGAGAAGTTCCACATAAAGTATCTCCAGTACATAAAGTTTACTTGGTACGAGAAGAAGTAACGAAGATTCTCCGCAAAGGTAGGCTTCATCACCGTCTTTGTTTCTCCACACTGAGTAAACGTAACCGGAGTTCCTTTGAAATCACTCCACTCCTTATACGCCGAAATGTGGTTAGGAATAGAGCTGTACATACGAGGGAAAAGCATATTCAACGCGTCGATATACTTATAATCCTTGTCGTAACGCACTACGAAATATTTATCTTTTTCGTTGGCATCTTTCTTGATTACGCGCTTCCATACCGGAGCCTCTTCAGACATTACAGGAGAGCAATCTCTGCCTTCACGTTCTACGTCCGAAACAAAAGTCTGACCGTAAATCAAAGGAGTTTTACCATATTGCTCACGTGCAAGATATGTGCGAAGCGTAAAGATATCGGCCGGATCATTTTGGTTCATCGGCGTATCCGCGGCAGCACGAATCATAATCGTAGCATACGATGAATAACCCACAACGATTACCATCAACGAAATCAAGATTGTATTTAGTGCGTGTACGTTCAGTTTTTTGTAGTAGAACATAAACGCCGTAAGTGCGGCAATAATGATAAGACCAAGCACATAACCGCTTCCGATAAACGGAATACCCAGCAAGATCACCGAAAGAATAAATGAAATACGCATACGCACCGGATGAACCTCTTTGCGCATCGTTTCATAAATACCCCAGATCAATACACCGGCAAGCAAGAACAAGTGAATAAACACACCCGAATTATAAGGCAATCCAAGCACATTCACTGCAAATAGTTCTACCCATCCGCATACTTCAACTAGCCCTTGTACCACGCCGTACATCATAATACCCACAATGGCAAAAGAAACTACCAGCGAGATAATTGTACCTTTCAAGGTTGGGTTCGGATACTTTTTGTAGTAGTAAACCAGCACCATAGCCGGGATACACAGCAAGTTGAGCAAGTGGACACCGATCGAAAGCCCCATTAGGTAAGCAATCAAGATAATCCATTTGTCCGAGTTTGCGTTATCGGCAGCATCTTCCCATTTTAGGATCAGCCAAAAGACCACTGCGGTAAAAAGCGAAGAGTACGCATACACTTCACCCTCTACGGCCGAAAACCAAAACGTATCGGAGAAGGTGTAAACCAATGAACCTACCAGACCGCTGCCCATGATACCGATCAGTTTCGAAGTACCAATGGCTTCGCCGTCGGTTGTCATCACTTTGCGAGCAAGGTGCGTGATGGTCCAGAATAAAAACAAAATAGTAAGACCGCTGAAGATTGCCGACATCGCATTCACCATGACTGCAACTTTAGACGGATCCGAAGCAAACTGAGTAAATAGGTTTGCAGTTAGCATAAAAAACGGAGCGCCCGGTGGGTGTCCTACTTCAAGCTTGTAAGCCGAGGAGATAAACTCTCCACAATCCCAGAAACTGGCGGTTGGCTCCATCGTCAATAGATAAACGGTAGAAGCAACAGCAAATACCAGCCAACCCAGTAGATTGTTGATTAACTTATATTTTCCCATATTTAGATTGAAAATTAATACGCAATGCCTTGGAACGTTTCGCTCCCTGATTTTCAATTACAAGACACAAAGATAAAAACCAGATTTAATAATGAATTATTATTTCCATATTATAATATTCTTATATTGCGAGCATAAAGGCTATTTCTTCAAAAATCAGTGATGATTAATATTATTTAAGTTCTTTATTTTAATATATCTTTGTTTCCTTGTAAAGGATCATAGTTTTAAATATTAATAAACCGTTTATGAGTCTAAGACAGAAATTCATGCTTACGCTGCTTCTATGCGTTAGCTTCGGTATGTTTGCCCAGCAGCAACAGCCCCAACCGTTGCCAATCGACCCAAAAGTCAGATATGGCGTTCTAGACAATGGCCTTACTTATTACATCAGACATAATGAGTTGCCAAAAGACCGTGCCGACTTCTACATCGCACAAAAGGTAGGATCTATCCTCGAAGAAGATTCACAAGCCGGACTTGCTCACTTCCTAGAGCACATGGCTTTTAATGGAACTACCAACTTCCCCGACAAAACAATGATGAATTACCTCGAATCGATTGGAGTTAAGTTTGGCGAAAACCTAAACGCATACACCGGATTCGACGAAACGGTATACATGGTACTCAATGTGCCTACTACGCGTAATTCGATCATCGACTCCTGTTTGCTTGTATTGCACGACTGGTCGGGATTCATTACACTCGACCAAAAAGAAATAGATAAAGAGCGTGGCGTAATCCGCGAAGAATGGCGTACGCGCGGCAATGCTCAGATGCGTATCTGGGAGCAAATGTTTCCACAGATTTATCCGGGCAGTAAATATGCCAACCGCCTTCCTATCGGTAGCATCGACGTTATCAACAACTTCAAACCACAAGAAATTCGCGATTACTACAATACATGGTATCGTCCCGATCAACAAGCAATCGTTGTGGTTGGAGACGTAAACGTTGACAAAGTAGAAGCAGATATCAAAAAGATGTTTGCCGATATTCCTAAACGCACCAGCGAAAAAGAACGCGTCTACTTCCCGGTTCCTGACAACGACGAACCGATTGTGGCGATTTCTAAAGATAAAGAAGCTACTTCTACATCGATCAATCTGTTTTTCAAGCACAATCCGATGCCGGATGCAATGAAGACTACTGTTGCAGGACTGGTTGCCGATTACATCAAGTCGGTTGCTGCAACGATGATGAACGAACGCTTCAACGAGATGCGTCAAAAGGCTAATGCACCGTTCTTGTATGCAGGAGCGAGCGACGGCGAATACGTCGTATCTAAAACAAAAGATGCATGGTCGGTATTTACAGCATGCAAAGAAACCGGAATCGACCAGGCTCTTACTGCCATCACGGAAGAAACAGAACGTATGAAGCGTTACGGTTTCACTCCGTCCGAGTATGATCGTGCACGCATCAACGTATTGAAGATGTACGAAACTCAGTACAACGAACGCGAAAAACAAAAGAATAACCGTTACGCGCAAGAATACGTGACACACTTTACCAGTGGCGGTTATATTCCGGGCATCGAAACCGAATATACGTTGATCAATCAAATCGCGCCAAACATTACGGTAGAGCAGGTAAACGAATTCTTGAAGCAAATCATTACTGACAAGAACATTGTAATCTCGCTTACAGCTCCTGAAAAAGAAGGTGTAACACTTCCTACCAAAGCCGATCTTCTTGCCGTATTCAACAAAGCAGCTCAAGCAACCATCGAGCCGTATGTAGATACCGTATCGAATGAGCCTTTTATGAGCGAACTTCCGAAAGCCGGAAAAGTAGTAAGCGAATCGAAAGACGCAGCATTGGATGCTACGATCTGGACGCTTTCTAACGGTGCGAAGGTAATCATCAAGACTACCGATTTCAAGAAAGATGAAATCTCAATGAGCGCGCAAGGCAAAGGTGGCGTATCCATCTTCCCTGCGTCGGATATTATCAATACAAAGGTTCTTAAAGAGGTTGTTTCGCTTGGCGGACTAGGTAAGTTCAGCCAGGTTGAATTGACTAAAATGCTTGCCGGCAAACTTCTTTCTGTTACTCCGTTTGCAGGATCAGAGGCTCAAGGCGTAAGCGCTTCAACTAATCCGAAAGACCTTGAAACCATGATGCAATTGGTTTACATGACGTTTACCCAACCTCGCATGGACCAAGAAGCATTCGATTCATACATGGAACGCATGAAAGCGCAATTGCTCAATGCACAAATGAATCCGATGGTAGCTATGGTAGATTCTATCAACAAAGTAGTGTTCAACAACAATCCTTGGAAAACACGCTTTACGTTAGAGGATCTTTCGAAGATCAACTATGCGCGCATTATGGACATGTATAAAGAACTCTTTGCTTCGGTAAAAGATTACAACTTTATCTTTGTGGGTAACATCGATCCGGCCACTTTGAAACCATTGGTTGAGCAGTACATTGCGTCGCTTCCTGCGGCAAAAGCACCGCTTAAACCAACACAAGCCGCGGCTGTGAAGGCAAGTAAAGGCGAGATCAAGAATGTATTCAACCGTGCGATGCAAACACCGAAAGCTACCGTACTCGACTTCTATTCGGGCTCGATACCATACACACTTGAAAACACCATGACATTGAGTTTCTTTGATCAGATTCTTGATATCCTGTTTACCGAGAAAGTACGTGAAGAGCAAGGTGGTACCTATGGCGTAAGCTGTTCGGCAGGCATCTCTCGCTACCCAATGAACCAAACTATTGTTCAAATCTATTTTGATACCGATCCAGAGAAATACGCTCAACTAAACGAGATCGTGAAGAGAGAGATTAAGAACATGACCGTAGCCGGCCCACGTGCCGAAGACTTCAACAAAGTAAAAGAGTTTATGCTCAAAAAGCGTAAAGAAAACTTGCAAGAGAACGGTTTCTGGATGGGCGTATTGAGCTCTAAATACAACCTAGACTTCGACAGCTATACCCAATACGACGCATTGCTTAACGCAATGACACCGGAAAAGGTAAAACAACTAGCCAAGAAGTTGATCGATCAAAACAACCAGATTGATTTGATCATGCTACCCGAAGCTGCAAAATAAACGCAACTACCCTCATATACAAACGGTCGCTCCATCACAGGGCGACCGTTTTTGGTTTAAGATCACTGCTATTACGCTGCTTTTATTTTGCAAACTATCCTTGTAGCGTTCAGCTTATTGTATTTCTATGATGGAAGTGCAAACATTTAGATTTCGCGTGAGAAGTATGCGAACACCCCGAAAATAGACTTGTTTTTATCTGGTTGGGATAAATTGTTGACATGAATTTAGCTAACGTTTTGTAGTCGAAATGGCTTGATTGTATTACGGGTTTCGAAATTCCTTACCGAAGGAGTTTTTGAGAGGTTTCAAAAAGACGAGGATAAGACAGAGGGAAGAACAAAATGTAACGGCTCAACTGCCGCTCAGTGATTTCTAGATGTAGGTAGGTGTGTGATGGGACAGTCGTTGTAGTGTCGTCGAAACAACGGCGTATTTTCTGCATGAAGACGTAAAACGTTTTCAATGAAGATTGTTTTCAGTTACTGCGGTGAGTGTAAAAAGTCTTCGTGAAGAATGCCGAAAGTCTTCGTGGTGAGTGAAAACAGTTACCGCGAATACTCAAAAAGGTCTCCACGAAAACCTAAAAAGCTTTTTGAAAGAAGTAAATGACCTTTTTGGAAGAACCAAACAGGGTTTTTTCAAGAACAAAGTAAGGTTTTGGGCCAAAGAAAGCATGGATTTTGAAGGATTTGCACCTTTTTGCCCGATCAAAGCCATTTTACAAACATTGAAACGTCATAAGTCCGGCTCGAAAACTCCATTTTCTGACGGTGAAAAATCGACATATTCTTTCAATCTAGCACAAAAAACAGCCCTAAAAACCACAAATCAACCTCGCAAAAACCAATAGCTATATTTATGAAAATCAGGCTTATTGTAAATATGGAGCAATTGATTTAAACGTGTTTTCTAAATAAAGATTGAAAATACTTTTATATATTTGGTCATAGTTATAACCAACTTCAATTTAAAATTATTTGAGTTAGCATAGAACGAAATATAATTGATAGCTAGCGTTATTGTTTTAAGCATTTATAGTCTGGAGTTGCTAACTTTGTTAAGTACATTAGAATCTAAATGATAAAAAATACAACCTTATGAAATGATCAATAAGTTGAAAGAGAAGATAAATATCGAAGTCAGTGGACCAATGTGAAGGCTTTGAATTTGAATCAATATGAAACATTATTTAAATACTACTATCATACAATATGAATGCAAATCAGAAGCAGAATGTAATAAATGTAATTGACTCTTTTAAAGGAATCAACATCCCAGAATTATTTGTTCAACAATTTGGCAAAGAATCAAAAGCAGAAGAAACTTCTATTGGAGACTATACTCTTTCAGAGTTTTATTCTCTGACAATCAGAATGTTTGTGCAATTAGAAAAACGTATAAATTTACCATTAATATGGCAAATGCTTCCTGCGTCTCAGAATTTTCAAAATGACTTCGGGGCTTGTGATTTACACTCTTATTGTTCAAGCCTAGTTTCATGCATAAATAATAAGCAATATGATCAAGCTATTTCTTATTTGAAGGCTCTTATATATTATCAAATAGCGAATGGATTCTGGGAAAGTTTACCCATAGTTGATATAGAGGTAAGAGAACAAAGTCTAAATGAGCTTAAATTACGAACTAAACTTATATTACAAGATGCAGAAAATCAACGAGATAATATAAATGTTTTACAAGAAGAAGTTGATACTTTAAAAGTATCATTGACTTCTTTAACTGATGAAAAAAGTGCTCAATTTGAAGATATTACTAGTAATTTAACCTTATCACAAGATTATCTTTCTAAAATTGTGAATACTCTCAATGAAGCAATAGGATATAATGCTAGCATTAAAGAGCTTGAAAATAAGTGTGCAAATGAATTTAAGGAAATTGAGAATAAACAAAAGGCTATTATAGAGACTGAGGAAGCTATAACAAAACAGCAAAGTGACTCGAAGTCAGAATTGACCAGAATAACGGATGATGCTATAACTAAATTAACTAATATCACAAAAGACTATAAGTATGTAGAAGGAGAGAAAGATAAAGTTAAATTAATGATGGGCTATATTGCAGATGGAACTCTAAGTCATAGTTTTAATTCAAGGAAATCCGAGATTAAAAGCTCCGTTAAATGGTGGGGAATTGGGAGTATAGTTTGTGGCGTTTTAATGGGAACTTGGATTTTTATTGTTTTCACGTATTTGCAAACAACAACAATTAACGATATTGTAAATATGATTATCAATGTTGCAAAAACATCACCAATGGTTGCATTATTTTGGTTTGCACTTGCTCAATATCAAAAGGAGAGAAATTTACTAGAAGAGTATGCGTTTAGAGAAGCTATTGCAGTAACATTAACCGCATATCTGGATCAATTAGAAGGAGAGCAAGATGAACATAAAAGAGCTTTACTTATTAATACAGTCGAAAGATTATATGCTAAACCTAGAATATCGAGTGAAGGAGTTGGCTTATTCTCTTTTAAGTCAAAAGATTTGGTCGATTTAGTTAAAGAGGTTAAGGAAACTTTAGTAGAAGTCAAGCTGAAGAAATAACGAAAAATATATTTGCCATGAAAGAAATACATGATAATTTATATATTGGTAATCAAGAAGATTATGAGAATATTGTTAGGCACCAAGATGGATGGTTTGTAATACATGCTTGTAAAGAACCATATCATCGAAATGCTTTGGGATACACATCCAAAGCTGCACCAAAGGATCATCCTGAATATCTTATTGCTTATAGGGATGATCAGCTTATATTAAATCTTATTGATGCTCCAAGTTCTGAGTATATTCCTAAGTTTATCATTGACGAAGCAATAAAAGCAATATCACAGAATATTCAGCAAAAGAAAGTTCTTGTACATTGCAATCAAGGAATGTCTCGTTCAGCAGTAATTGGACTTTTATATTTAAAAAAAGTTCATGCACTTGATGGTGATTTTTATGATGTTGAGAAAGAATATCAACAAATATATCCATGGTATAATCCTGGTAATGGGATGAGGATTTTTGCTGCCCAAAATTGGAATGCTTATTAGTTCTTTTATAATTACAAGTTGTAAGCATCTCTACATTTAATAATAATTTTACTACTATTCTAATTGCTTTTCTTCATATAGAAGGTGAAGTAATAGACCAGAAGTCCGATCCAGTTGGTAAGGAGGATGAGGACAATCCAGAGGATTTTCTTTACGACAGGGAGGAACGGATTCTGCAACACGGCGGTGACGCCGAGGTAGATGGAGACGATTGCGACGATAAATCCGATCTCGGGTAGTGAAATCATTAACAGTGTGTTCATGGTATTGAATGAGGTATTAGTCGTGCTGGTGTGTTTTGAGCACGCGGTGCGGTAGGGATCCATGCCCTACTAGTTCGAACGGACAGCCAAAGGTTTCTTCGAGCCACTCGCCGCTTACTTCTCTTCCCGGGTGGTAATGCAGGGTTTCGTTTACACAGGCTATGTTTTTTACAAGTGACAACACGGTGCCGATGTCGTGTGAAACAAGAACGATGGCTGCTTCTTGGTTGATCTCTTCCAGCAGGTGGTAGAATTTAGATTCGAAGCGTTTGTCAACGTACGAGTTGGGCTCGTCGAGGATCAAAAGTTTAGGGTGCGACACGATTGCCCTGCCTAGCAAAACACGTTGCAGTTGTCCGCCCGACAGTTGTGCAATGGGACGATCAGCCAGTTCGGCTATCTCCATTTGTCCCAATACATGTTCGATTTGTTGTTTCTGCCCTGCCGTAAACGAGCGGAACAAAGGCTTGTGATCGATAAGCCCCGATGCCACCACTTCGCGCACACTGATGGGGAAGCGGCGGTCTATTTTGTTTAATTGCGGCAGATAGCCGATGTTGAGATGCGGCACGGGAAGGTTGTTTTCGAAAAAACGCACCGATCCCGACGTGGGCTTGAGGAGTCCGAGTATCACTTTCAGCAGTGTTGTTTTACCGCCACCATTGGGACCGATAATGCCCAAGAAGTCGTTCTCTTCGACCGAAAGCACAATGTCTTTCAGCACCAAGCGCTTATCGTATCCGGCCGAAACGTGATCTATTTGTATAAGTTTATTGTTCATTCGAAAGTGCTTTGGCAATGTTGATCATTTCACCGTTCCAATCGTAGGCAAGCGGATTGATTTGTACCAGATTGCATTCGGTTTCTTTCGAAATTACTTCCGCGTTCTTCTTGTCAAATTCTTGTTGAATGAAGACCACCTTCGCACCGCTTTCGCGTGCACCTTCAATGAGTTTCTTGATTTGTGCAGGAGAAGGCTCTTTGCCGTTTATTTCGATACAAAGCTGTGTAAGCCCGTAATCGCGAGCAAAATAGGTAAGTGCCGGATGGTAGATGATGAAGGTTTGTGAAGAAGGATGCTGCATCAGGCGATCTACTACCGAAGCCGTAGAATCGATCGTAGCCACAAGTTTGTTGTAGTTTGCCTGATAAACAGACGCGTTTGCCGGGTCTAACTCTTCAAAAGCTTTCAACATATTGGCCGAGATAATACGGGCTCCCTGTATCGAGCTCCACGTATGCGGATCTACTCCCGCATGGTCGTTGCCGTGCGAAGCCGAGCAAGTTGTTCCGTCTTCGTGGGTATGCTCTACCCCCTCGATAAGCGGAAAGTTGTCGGAGTTGTCGTATACCTTCAGTTGCTTGTTGTTATCGATGATGTTTTGCATCCATGCTTGTTCGAATCCGATGTGACCGATCTTAAAGTAGGCTTCGCTCTTGCCCAAATCTACCATTTGCTGTGTGGTAGGATCGTAACTCTCAGGATTGGATCCTGCCGGAACCATGCAGTTGATCTTAAAGTTGTCGCCCGCAATTGCTTCTGCAAAGTAACGCTGCGGCTCGATGGTTACGGTTACAACCGGTTTACCGTCTTTCGGTTGTGAGCATGCCGCAAGCATGAATATGGTAAATAATGATATAGCTGTGAATAATCTGTTCATAGGTTTTTCGTTTATTGTCTTCTGTGTAACAAAGAGATGGTTTCTCTTTCTACAAATATAACTACAAAGTTGTATTATTAAAACTCTACCGTAACCCCAATAGTAGGTAAAACGGTGCCCGATGATCGGTTGATGCGTTTCAGTTCGTAGCGTTGCTCGTCTTGCGGTGCCGTCGGATTCAGGATCTTTCCGGTCGAAATATACGTTTCCTGTTCCTTGTATTTCGTTCCCAATACATTCTGAATATCAAGGTATAGACCAAACATCCAGTTCTTCATGTAAAACGTTTTGTCTACACGGATATCGAGCTGCGTGTAGGTGCCCAATCGCTCCGAATTAAACTTGTTGTAGTCGAGATAAGGGCGACCTTTTGCGTTCCATGCATCGACCAAACTCGACTTTTCGAGGTCGTAAGGGGTGTAAGGCATACCGCCCAAAGCTCTGAACTTAGCACCGATATCCCAATGTTTAGGTAGGGCATAGGTTCCGGTAAGCGAAAGGATGAATCGATTGTCCCATGCGGTAGGGATGTAATCGTTGCGTCCTTCGCGGTTGTCTTTAAATTCGCTTCTTACCAAAGTAAATGATGAGAGGAAAGTAAGCCCTCGGAAGTTGTAACAACGAGCCAAGAACTCCAAGCCGTAAGCTCGGCCTACTCCGGTAGAAACGACCGACTCATCGCCTACTACTCCATAATCTGCCCCTTTTGAAGCGAGAGGAATGGAGTCGACCAACGAAAACGGGTAGTCGCCATATTGCTTGTAAAATCCTTCGAGTCCGAATTTGAAGTTGGCATTGGGCACGAATTCTGTTCCCAACGAGTATTGATTGGATGAGATGTACGTAATTCCGTTTGACTTGTTTACGTAGTTGCCGTCGTTGTCTTTATAGCCCAGGGTTACGTACGATGGGCGTTCGAAGTAACGACCTGCCGCGGCGTTGATATTTACCGTAGGGGTAAGGGCGTAACTTAACGATGCGCGTGGCGAAAACTGCTTGAAGAGGTTGTTCATTTTCGAAGAGTAGTCGTTTGCATCCATGCGGAAAGAGGCCGATGCGGTGAATCGTTCGTCGTAACTCTTGTATACGGCCGAAGCATATAGGTACCATTGCCACATGTTGAGATTGGTATCGTAGATCAAGAACGACGGTTCGTTTTGGGCAAACATGCGTTGCTTGGTATGGTTTTTATACTTGGCGTAGTTGACTCCGCCCCCTGCCGACAGGTCAACGAAGGGTAGGCGAAATGTATTCTCGGAACGAAAGCGGGTTTCGATCTCGTCTGATGTATAGTGTTGACGCAACGAGTCGGGGTTGTTGTCTTGATTGTTGATGTATTTGATGTTCTTGTTGTTCAAATAGTTTTGACTTACTACCAATGTATGTTGCGAGCGCGATGTGAAATGTTTGTATACCGCGCCGAGGGTGTACGTTTTTTGCTTTACTACCGGTAGGTAACTGAGGATGTAAAGATCGTCGTCGTCGGGATCTTTTAGATCGGTGTTGAGTTTCATATCATCTATCGCTCCCAAGCCGATGAAGGTAATTTCGTTCTTGCTGTTGAATTGATGTTTTACCTTAAACTGTGCGTCGGTAAACTTAGGAAGGAAAGGCAGACCCAATAGATTGAAAAGCATTTGCAGGTAGGATTGTCGTGCCGATACCTGATAGGTGGTTTTGCTTCCGATAGGACCGTCTATCGAGACTCCTACTTCCGATGCTCCTACTACGCCTCTGAAGTTGGTGCGTTCTTTGCTTCCGTCTTTCAGTTTGAAATCAAGCACGGCGCTGAGTGCATCGCCACGTGATGCCGGAAAGGCTGCCGAGTAAAAGTTTACTTCGCGTATGAAGTCGGGGTTGATGATACCTACCGGTCCGCCCGAAGCTCCTTGGGTAGAGAAGTGATTGATATTGGGAATCTCGACGCCGTCGAGGTAAAAACTGTTTTCCGATGGGCCACCACCGCGCACAATGAGGTCGTTTCTAAACTCTGCCGATGATGCTACGCCGGGAAAGGATTGTATTACTTTCGAGATGTCGCGGTTGGCTCCGGCGCTTTTCTCAATGTCCTTGAACCCGATTACGTTGAGTCCGAGCGGCGACTCGGCAACGCGTCTGAATGGTGATGCCGTAACCTCTACCTCTTGCAAGGCTTGTGTGGTTTCCTCCATCTCGATGGTTACATACACATCTTTACTTCCTACTTGATAGTCGGGACTAATAAAGTTCTTGTATCCGATATAGGTGGCACCGATGCGATAGGTTCCCGGCTTTACGTCTTCAATGACAAACTCTCCGTTGTCGTTGGTGGTTGCTCCTTTGCCGGGAGTGTTCCAAATCGAGACATTCACATAAGCCAGCGGTTGGTTGTTGAGTTTATCTTTTACGATCCCTTTTATTGCGTAGTTGTTTTGAGCACTCAGGCTGCTTATCGTTATCAAAAGAAAGAAAAGTGAGAGTCTGAATGTGTTGCGCATGGATGGTTCTGTTTTTCTTAAGTTTATACTGTTTATAAAAGAAACAACAAATATCTAAAATTGATTTGTAAGTTAACTTATATGTCTGTACTTTTTTAATTTTTACAAAGCTTGTATCTTTGATTGATCTAAAAAGAAAATGAAAGATGGAACAGTTTGAAAGTGTGGATCGTGCGCCTAAACTGATGGTGACGGCAGATGGTTCGCATACACTTTATATAGAATCGATGGACGAGCATTACCACTCGGTAAACGGTGCGGTGCAGGAATCGAATCACGTCTTTATACAAGCAGGTCTTGACCAAGTGCAGAAAGAAGAAATTCACATCTTGGAAGTGGGTTTCGGTACGGGACTTAATGCGTTTTTGACGTTGCTCGAAGCGAAAAGAAGGGGCGTGCGTGTCCGTTTTATTACGACCGAATTGTATCCGCTCGGTGACGATATTGTCGCGGCTCTGAACTTTACCGCCGAATATTCTGACGAAGAGAAGGCTTTGTTTCGTAGTATGCATGCCTGCGAATGGAACAAGCCGGTTGCGATTACCGACTACTTTACCATCTTGAAGCTCGAAGGTGATATCAACACCATGGAGTTTGAAGACGGCCTTGACTTGATCTATTTCGACGCATTTGCTCCCGACAAACAAGCTGAGATGTGGAGCGAAGAATTATTTCAACGCATCTATGATCGTACCAACAAGGGTGGCATTCTGACTACGTATTGTGCTAAAGGAGTGGTAAGGCGTACCATGCAGGCTGTTGGCTTTACGACCGAACGCTTGCCCGGCCCTCCGGGAAAACGCGAAATGCTTCGCGCAACAAAATAAATAAAACAAGAAGAGGATATGCCACAATGGTCATATCCTCTTCTTGTTTCTATCTTAAATAGGTTATCGAAATCCGCCTTCGGTAAAGCATATCGAATTATAACATGTCTTGTACTTTGAATACCATCTCCATCCAGATCCAATAACGGACAAACTTTCCGGTGAGTAGGCAAAGACCTACAACTACCTGATTGGCGCGAAGAAAGCCGAGTGCTACAGCAATGAAGTCTCCAATACCGGGAAGGAATACAAAGAATGCCATCCATGCTCCTTTTTTACTCACATAGGCTTCTACTTTATCAAGCTTGGCCAAATCGAGTTTGAGGTATTTGACAATCCACTCTTTCTTTCCCATGCGTCCCATATAGTAGCAGGTCATTCCTCCGAGTGTATTACCTAGCGTTGCGGCTATAATACAAGGCCAATAGCCTGCACCAAGAAGAAGTACGCCCGTGAGCACAACTTCCGAACTAAACGGAACTACTGTTCCGGCCAGAAAAGCGGCGATGAAAACGCCTATATATCCCCATTCGATTAGAAAATCCATAATTGATATGCGTATGTTAGTATATATGAAGTAACAATCAGCGAAAACAAAAGGCTTGCGCCGCGACTGCTATTTAAGGCAAAAAAGTGTCCTACTAATACGGAGCAAGGAACAATGGAAAGTTGTATGAATTGTCCTTGATCGAAGTTGAATAGGCAGCCCAAAATAAGCATTGCAAAGGTGAGCCAACTGAGAAATGATAGATAATCTCTGCTACGGATGTTTTCGGAATGTTGATTGGTAATCATGTGAAATAATGAGATTAAATACAATATCACGAGTAGAGCCGGCTGTATTAATACAGGCCAGTTTGTTGCGTTGATGCGTATCGGGTTCAATGCATACACGAGTTTGAAGTTGTTGATCAGTTCTTCGGGGGTATGCTTGTAAAACGACCATGCAAAGGCAAACCAGTAAACCATGAAGAGGCCAATGAGGCAGGCACCGACGTTGCGCGGATTAAGTATTCTAAACTTATACATTCCCAACCAAAATACCGGAATAATCCAGATAATCTGCGTCCATAGCAAACTCGATAAACCGATCATGAAGAAGGCATTGAATATATATCCTTGCGAGCGCTCGTAATGATACGACTTGAAAAGAAAATAGATAGCCAATACCAGCAACAGCAGTGCCGGGGTTGCCGAGGTAAGCGGTATGAAACGCGGGGCAGAACAGAAGAAGAGAACAAAGAAAAGTAGGGGCATTGCTGTTTTTACACGAATGATGTTCATCATGTAATTGGTTCGTTGCAAAAGAAAAGCACTGCATCCCATGATGGCAAAGCCCATGATGTAGGCTTCGATATTGCTGAGTTTGGAAATAAAGAGATTCCAAACCGAGTTGTTTGTCAACGCTTGTTGATAGTCGAATGTGTCGAATAGGAATGTAGCCGACCAACATACGAAGGCCAGTAAAATGGAAAAAACGATGGTTCCTAAATAGGAACTCACCGTTTTATTTGTATTTCTGTAATCGTATCTCATTAAAGATCGAAACCGATATCTGAGCGGAAGTATTTTCCGTCAAAGTTAATAACTTTCGCATTTGCAAATGATTGTGCCAATGCTTCGTCTTTATCTTTTCCGTATGAGCTTACAGCGATAACACGTCCGCCATTGGTTACAATGCCTTCAGCTGTTTCTTTTGTACCCGCGTGGAATACAATGCTGTTTTCTACTTTGTCTAGTCCGCTGATTACTTTTCCTTTTTCATAATCGCCAGGGTATCCGCCCGATACAAGCATAACTGTAACAGCTGCTCTTGGGTCTTTTACCAATTCGCGTGTTTCAAGGTTGCCTTCAGCAACGCCTTCAAGCAATTCAACGAAGTCTGATTGAATACGTAGCATAACTGCTTCTGTTTCCGGGTCACCCATACGACAGTTGTATTCGATCACCAATGGCTCGTTGTTTACTTTGATAAGTCCGATGAAGATGAAGCCTTTGTATTCGATACCTTCGCTTTTCAAACCTTCTACTGTAGGGATGATTACGCGGTCTTCTACTTTCTTCATGAATTCTTCGTTTGCAAACGGAACCGGAGAAACGGCACCCATACCACCGGTATTAAGACCTGTGTCTCCTTCGCCAATACGTTTGTAATCTTTTGCTTCCGGTAAGATTTTATACGAGTTACCGTCCGACATTACAAATACCGAGCATTCGATACCTGAAAGAAACTCTTCGATCACAACGGTTTTGCTGGCATCGCCAAACATACCTTCGATCATTCCTTTTAGTTCGCTTTTTGCTTCGTCAAGGTCTGAGATAATCAATACACCTTTTCCTGCTGCAAGACCATCGGCTTTCAATACGTATGGTGCTTGTAGTGACTCAAGAAAAGCAAAACCTTCTTCAAGATTGTCGGCACTGATACTCTTATATTGAGCGGTAGGGATGTTGTGACGCATCATAAATGCTTTTGCAAAATCCTTGCTGCCTTCTAGCTGTGCACCTTCTTTTGAAGGTCCGATTACAGGCACAGAAGCTAGTTGACTATCGTTTTTGAAATAGTCATATACGCCTTTAACCAACGGATCTTCAGGTCCGACTACGACCATATCCACTTGATTGTTAAGCACAAATTCTTTAATAGCAGGAAAGTCGGTTGCTGCAATTGCAACGTTCTCGCCAACAAGTCCGGTTCCGGCATTGCCCGGAGCAATGAAAAGTTTTTCAACTTTAGGACTTTGTTTAATCTTCCAAGCTAGAGCGTGTTCGCGACCTCCCGAACCTAGTAATAAAATCTTCATGGATGTTTTGTCTTGTTATTTAGTTATTACTTCTTGAGATAATCATCAAAATAGCGGGTAATCTTCTCGTGCAGATGTACTCTGTCTTTGCCGATCACGTTGTGCTCGTGTCCCGGATATACAAAGTAATCGGGATAAGTGCGGGCTTTTACGCATGCTTTCATAAAAGCAAGACTGTGTTGCCACACTACAACGGGATCGATGTCGCCGTGAATCATCAGGAGATGTCCTTTGAGATTGCCGGCTTTGTTGAGAAGATTAGAGTTCTTGTACCCTTCGGGATTCTCCTTCGGAGTATCCATATAGCGTTCGCCATACATAACTTCGTAGTATTTCCAGTCGATAACCGGTCCGCCGGCTGCACCTACTTTAAATAGTTCGGGGTATGTAAGCATGAGATTTGTTGTCATAAATCCGCCGTAACTCCATCCGTGTACGCCTACTTTGTCGGCATCTACATAAGGAAGTGACGTAAGGAATTCAACACCTTTTACCTGATCGGCCATTTCGTTTACGCCTAGATTACGGTGAATTACGTTTTCGAAGTCACGACCGCGATTGGCCGATCCGCGACTGTCTACCGTAAACACGACGTATCCTCTCGATGCCATGTAAATATCCCATCCGCGTGTTGCCGCCATCCACGAGTTGTTGATAAGCTGAGCATGCGGTCCGCCGTATACATAAACGACAGCCGGATGTTTTTGAGTAGAATCGAGATCAACGGGTTTTACCAATCTGTAATATAAATCGGTGACACCGTCGGCTGCTTTTATTGTGCCTACTTCAATCTCCGGAAATGCATATCCTTTGTATGGATTCTCTGCCTGAAGAAGGGTTTGCGACTTCTTTTTGCCGGTTGAAGAGATGTTGATGGTGCGAGGATTGTGTTGCGAGGTATAATTGTCGATAAAGTATTTACGATTTGCCGACAATGCGATGTTGTGCATACCTGCTTCTTGTGTCAGCTGCTCTGTTTTCCCACTTTTCAAGTTTAATTTGAATAGGTCGCGGTCGAGCGGACTGCGGGTCGTAGCCATGTAGAACAGGTTGTTGCCGCTCGGATCGAAGCCCAAAACGTCGGTTACAATCCATGCTCCTTTGGTGAGTTGTTTCAACTCTTTACCGTCTGTATTGTACAGGTAAAGGTGGTTGTATCCGTCTTTCTGACTTTGCCAGATAAACTTAGAAGCATCGTTGGGTAAGAACAATGCTGGAGTTTGCGGTTCTACGTACTTCGAATCCGATTCGCTAAAGAGTGTTGCTTCTTTTGCGCCGTTGCTTACTTGGTAACGGTTGAGATCGAAATGATTTTGCTCTCTGTTGATCTCAGCTACATAAATAGCTTCTTCGTTCTGACTCCAAGCAAGGTTGGTGAAATAACGGTCGGCCGGCTTTCCTGTTTGAAGGAAGGTAGTTTTACCGCTTTCAGTATCGTAAATTCCTACCGTAACGTGGTGACTTTTCATCCCAGCCATTGGGTAGCGGATGTCGTTTGTTTTTGCCACGCGAGCATCTACGTCGACAAGCGGATATTCGGTTACCATGCTTTCGTCCATGCGATAGAAGGCAAGCTTTTTGCCCGATGGCGACCAGAATGTTCCTTTGTGGATGCCAAACTCACTGCGGTGTACTGATTGCCCACATACTACGGCCGGATCTTTTTCGTCCGTTACTTGTACGGATGAACCATTTGCATCAACGATAAATAAGTTGTTGTCGATGGTGTATGCCAGTTTGTTTCCTGCCGCGGAATAGTCTTGATTGGCCCAATTCTTCTCAGTCTTTACTACGGAAACGATTTCTGCTGTAAACGGATTCAATACCACACGGTTGCCGTTGGCATTGAAGACTAATAAAGGGGTGTCGTTGTTTATAACAGAAACGGATGGTAGTGACTTGAGTGCCGGAAGTGCGGCTTTTTGGAGGGAATTGTTGATTTGCTCAAGGGTGAGCAGTGTGTTTTCTTTTGTATTCTCGGGATTACCGATTTTGAATTCATTGGATAGGGCATAAACATATTGATCGCCCAACCACTGAAGCTGTTGCTTCGTGGCTGGTACGAACTTAGAATATGTTTTGCCACCCGGAGTAAGGTCCTCCAGGGTTAGCGCTTTGTTCTGTGCTTTCACGTTATCTAAAATACTAAAGGACAGAATAGCGACAAAAAATAAAAGTGATCTTTTAAATCTCATTTGTTTTTAGTCTTGTGATTCGCCTTCTTTTTTGATTTTAAATCTTTCACGTAATACTTTGCCGTCACGTTGGTGAGCTGAGAAAGTTCCTTTTGGCTTTTCTTCTTTTCTGAAGTCGCGTCTTTCACGTCCTTCAAATTCTTTCTTCTCGCCAAATGGCTTTCTTTCGCCGTCGCGACCTTCACCGAATGATTTTCTTTCACGGAAACCGCCTTCGCGTTTCTCCCCGAAAGGTCTTCTTTCGCGTCTTTCACCGTCACGACCTTCACCGAATGATTTTCTTTCACGGAAACCGCCTTCACGTTTCTCCCCGAAAGGTCTTCTTTCGCGTCTTTCGCCGTCACGACCTTCGCCGAATGATTTTCTTTCGCCGAAACCGCCTTCACGTTTCTCCCCGAAAGGTCTTCTTTCGCGTCTTTCACCATCACGACCTTCACCGAATGATTTTCTTTCGCGACTTCCCGACTTTCTGTCAAAAGTTGGTCTGTTAGCTTCGCGTCTTTTGAAAGTTGGCTTTTCTTCTTCTTCGGTTGAAGTAGTTTCTACACCCTCTTCGCTCAAGCGTTGTTTGTATTCTTTCTTTTTACCGTCGAAGATCTCGTATTTACGAAACTCACATTCTAGTGAACCGTTGATCAATTTGATGCGTTGAGACGGACGAAGACCGATTTGATCGAAACACTCATCTTTATAACTCAAGATCCAAGCTTGGTATCCAACAAAGACGTGTTTTAGGCGTTCGCCAATCATTTCGTACAAACCAAGTAAGTCTTTCGACGTAATACGTTCACCGTAAGGTGGGTTTGTAATCAAGATACCAGGACCGTTGCCCGGAGCTTGTTGGTATTGTTGCAACGGCTTGCATTGTAGGTTGATACATTTGCCTAAGCCTGCGCTTTTGATATTGTTTTCTGAAATCTCGATGGCTCTTGGAGAGATATCCGAACCGTAGATTCTGAAGTCGAACTCTTTTTCTTGACTGTCGTCGTTGAAGATTGCGTCAAACATTTCGGAATCAAAGTCTTTCCAACGCTCGAATGCGAATTCCTTGCGGTGCACACCCGGAGGAATGTTTAATGCGATCATCGCAGCTTCGATAAGAAGAGTACCTGATCCACACATCGGGTCTACGAAGTTTGATTCGCCTTTCCAGCCTGTTTTAAGGATCATACCTGCAGCTAAAACTTCGTTCAATGGAGCTTCGTTTTGATCTACGCGGTAACCTCTTTTGTGAAGCGACTCACCCGAACTGTCAATTGAGATGGTACAGTCGTTGTGTGAGATATGTATATTAATAATAAGATCAGGATTGTTGATGCGAACAGAAGGTCTTTTTCCTGTTTTTTCTTTGAAATAGTCAACAACAGCGTCTTTAGTGCGGTATGCAACAAACTTAGAGTGATTGAAATCATCTGAGTTGATAACTTCATCGATAGCAAAAGTAGAATTGTCGTCAAGGTAATTAGACCATTCTATTTTCTTTACATTCTCATAAACCTCGTCCGCATCTTTTGCTTTGAAAGTGTGGATTGGTTTAAGAATACGCAAAGCGGTGCGACAATGGAAGTTTGCTTTATACATCAATTCTTTATCGCCATGGAATGCTACCATTCTACGACCAATTTCGATGTTTTCGGCGCCAAGATTCTGTAGTTCTACGGCCAATACGTCTTCCAAGCCATACAAGGTCTTAGCGACCATTTCAAAATTATTACTGTTCATATTTTTTGTTATATCGTTTTTACGTTTTGTTTTATTTCGGAGGCGGGAGCTACATCTTCGCTCACCCATACGTTACCATATATAATAGCACCTTTGCCTATTGTAATATTACCAAGAAGCGATGCATTTGAGTAGACCGTTACATAATCCTCGAGCAACGGATGTCGTCGCTGGTCGGAATGTCGGTTTATAATAGCAGAGTCAGGCTGTCCGGCCAAACTTACTCCCTGATAAAGTCTAACGTGATTTCCAATGATACTGGTTTGACCTATTACAATACCCGTGCCGTGGTCGATTGAGAAATACGAACCAATTTGGGCGGCCGGATGAATGTCTATTCCGGTTTCGGAATGCGCCATCTCCGAAATAATGCGCGGAATGTAAGGAACGCTCAATGTATAGAGCGCGTGGGCTATGCGATAGTTTACAATCGCCCGTATACCCGGATAGCAGAAGATTACTTCTCCGAGGTTTTGTGCTGCCGGGTCGTTTTGATAGGTTGCATCGATATCGGTAGCAAGTGTTTTACGGATTCCCGGAAGCATGGAGATAAACTTAGCAGCAATCAAAGCTGCTTCATCATGCAACGAGGAGCATGCACAATCAGATTTTCTTTTATCGGCGAAACAAAGACCGGCATGTACTTCTTGTTTCAGTATAGCAAATAGCTTCTCCGTATTTACTCCGATATGATTCTGAATCGTTTGCATACTAATCCTGGAGTTACTAAAATAACCCGGAAACAAAACAGCCCTACATAAATCTACTAAATGTTTCAAAGCTTCGATAGACGGCAACGAATCGTCGTCATTAAGCTGGTGAAACAGTGATTTATAGGAAGAAGGGTCTGAAAGTTCTTCTATTGTATGCTTGATCAACTCTTTTTGTTCCGTTGATGTCATGCCTTTTGTGTCATTATTTCGTTTGCAAAGGTAGTAATAAAGATTGAGATATAGTTGATAATCTATTAAATAGGATTGCCTTTATGCGGCGCTCCAAATACTTTACAGGTTATTTGATCTAAATTAACTTTCCAAATCTTTACGTTTCGAATGGCCGGATCTGAGTACACAAACTCTTTATCAGAATATTGCCCCATCAGGATGTTAAGGATTTCAATTTTTGCTTCAAAATCTTCAATAAACTCTACTTTACCCCAAGAAATAACACTTTTTGATTTCATTCGATAACTACATGCCACTTCCGGATGTTGAAATACTAGAGCATGATCAATACTAAAGGTGATACATACTTTAGGATTTCTTTGTATTATATCAATCGCACGACCGGTTTGAGCCGAATGCAAATAGACCGTTTTGTCGCGATAACCGAAGTTCATCGGCAATACATAGGGTGTTCCGTCCGTATCTGCCAGACCAACGTAGCATACTTTGCAGCGCTTTATAATACTTTCAATATCTTTTAGTTCGGTAATTTCTACTGTTCTCATTTTAGATATGGTGCTTTCATTTATATTTATTTCTTCACAAAGAAACGAAAAAGTTAGCAGTTTACATTAGTGAATAAATTCTGTAATCGTTTGCTTAATAAGGGTAATTGCTCTACATTTGCAGCGCTTTTATGGCTATAGGTAGTAAATTTTTTTGAAACATATAAATAACTTAAATTTATTGTCTTATGTGGTTACTTAATTCTTCTATCGGGAGAAAGCTTATTATGAGTTTATCTGGGCTTTTTCTGATTACTTTCCTGATCGTGCACCTGAGCGCGAATCTTTTCATCTTCGGAGGTGAAGAGGCTTATGTAGCAGCGTGTCACTTCATGGAAAATCCTGTAATTATAGCAATGGTTCCTGTACTTGCAGCCGGTTTCATCATCCACATTGTGTACGCATTCATGCTTTCTATGCAAAACATGAAAGCCAGAGGTTCTGAGCGTTATGCGAGTGGAAACAAAACTCCAATTTCATGGGCTTCAAAGAACATGTTGGTTCTAGGTATCTTCCTTTTGTGTTTCCTTGTACTTCACCTTGCTCAATTCTGGGCAAAAATGCAGTTGCCATTTTTCTTGGGCGAAGAAGGAGCTAATCCATGGGTGCTTGCTGTAGAAACTTTTTCTAATCCTATTTACAGCATTATCTATATCATCGGTATCGCTGCATTGTGGTTCCACCTTACTCACGGTTTTTGGAGTGCATTCCAAACTGTAGGTTTGAACAACAGCATCTGGATTTCTCGTTGGAGAACTTTGGGTAACATCTTCGCTACAGTTGTTTGCCTTGGCTTCATCAGCATTCCTGTTTATTTCTTGTTAGGCTTAGCTGCATAATCAAGTAGATAAGATCCGATTATTATTTCACAAATTGAAATTTCAAAAGATATGACTAAGATAGAATCAAAAATCCCTCAAGGCCCTTTGGCTGAAAAGTGGAGTAATTATAAGGCTCATCAGAAGTTGGTGAACCCAGCAAACAAACGTCGTTTGGATGTAATCGTTGTTGGTACTGGTTTGGCTGGTGCTTCGGCTGCAGCTTCACTTGGTGAAATGGGCTTCAACGTATTGAACTTCTGTATTCAAGATTCACCACGTCGTGCGCACTCTATCGCTGCACAAGGTGGTATCAATGCTGCTAAAAACTATCAAAACGACGGTGACTCAGTATACCGTCTATTCTACGATACTATCAAAGGTGGTGACTACCGTGCTCGTGAGGCAAACGTTTACCGTTTGGCTGAAGTATCAAATAGCATCATCGACCAATGTGTTGCTCAAGGTGTTCCTTTCGCACGCGAATACGGCGGTTTGCTAGACAACCGTTCATTCGGTGGTGCTCAGGTATCACGTACATTCTACGCAAAAGGTCAAACTGGTCAACAGTTGTTGTTGGGTGCATACTCAGCATTAAGCCGTCAGGTAGAAAAAGGAAAAGTTAAGCTTTTCACTCGTTACGAAATGGTTGACCTTGTAATCGTTGAAGGTCGTGCTCGCGGTATCATCGCTCGTAACTTGGTAACAGGTAAATTGGAAAGATTCTCTGCACACGCAGTAGTAATCGGTACTGGTGGTTACGGTAACACATTCTTCTTGTCAACAAATGCAATGGGATCTAACGGTTCTGCAGCATGGCAATGTTACAAGAAAGGTGCTTATTTCGCTAACCCATGTATGGCGCAAATTCACCCTACTTGTATTCCTGTACACGGTGAGTTCCAATCGAAACTTACATTGATGTCAGAGTCTCTTCGTAACGATGGTCGTATCTGGGTTCCTAAAAAGAAAGAAGATGCTGAAGCGATCCGTAAAGGAACGTTGAAACCAACGCAAATCAAAGAAGAAGACAGAGACTACTATTTGGAAAGACGTTACCCTGCATTCGGTAACCTTGTACCACGTGACGTTGCATCTCGTGCAGCTAAAGAACGTTGTGACGCAGGTTTCGGTGTTGGTGCAACAGGTCTTGCTGTATATCTTGACTTCTCAGACGCAATCAACCGTCTAGGTCGTGATGTAGTAGCAGCTCGTTACGGTAACTTGTTCCAGATGTACGAAAAGATTGTTGATGACAATCCATACGATACTCCGATGATGATTTATCCTGCTATTCACTACACAATGGGTGGTATCTGGGTAGATTACGAATTACAAACATCAATCCCAGGTTTGTTCTGTATCGGTGAAGCAAACTTCTCAGACCACGGTGCAAACCGCTTAGGTGCATCAGCGTTGATGCAAGGTCTTGCAGACGGTTACTTCGTACTTCCATATACAATTCAAAACTACCTTGCAGATCAAATTCGTGTACCTCGTTTCAGTACAGATCTTCCTGAGTTCGTTCAGGCAGAGAAGGAAATCAACGATCGTATTGCGAAATTGATGAACATCAAAGGTAAGCGTTCGGTAGACTCGATCCACAAAGAGCTTGGTCTTGTAATGTGGGACTTCGTAGGTATGGGACGTAACAAAGCAGGCTTGGAAACAGCTATCGCTAAGATTAAAGAAATTAAGAAAGAATTCTGGACAAACGTATTCATCCCAGGTTCTGGCAACGACTTGAACACTGAGCTTGAAAAAGCACTTCGTGTAGCAGACTTCATCGAAATCGGTGAGTTGATGGCACTAGACGCTTTGGATCGTGAAGAGTCATGTGGTGGTCACTTCCGTGAAGAATATCAAACACCAGAAGGTGAAGCACTTCGTCAAGATGACAAGTTCTCTTATGTAACTTGCTGGAAATATGCAGGCGATAACCAAGAGCCTGAAATGTTGAAAGAAACTCTTGACTATGAATTCATCGTTCGTCAACAACGTAACTACAAAGCTTAATTTCAAAAGAAGATCTTAAAATGGAAAAGACTATTAATATTACGCTAAAGGTATGGCGTCAGAGAGGCCCTAAAGAAAAAGGTACTTTCGAAACATTTGATCTGAAGAATATCTCTACAGACAGCTCATTCCTTGAAATGATGGATATCCTTAACGAGCAGTTGGTAGGACAAGGCAAAGAGCCTATCGTATTCGACCACGACTGTCGCGAAGGTATCTGCGGTATGTGTTCACTATATATCAACGGTCACCCACACGGGCCAGACGAAGATATCACAACTTGTCAGTTGCACATGCGTAAATTCAAAGATGGCGAAACAATCACAATCGAGCCATGGCGTTCGGCAGGTTTCCCTGTGATCCGTGACTTGATGGTAGACCGTAACGCATTTGAGAAAATTATGCAAGCAGGTGGTTACGTTTCTGTAAACACTGGTGGTATTCCTGATGCAAACGCAATTCCAATCTCTAAGATTGACGCAGACGAAGCAATGGACTCAGCTTCTTGTATCGGTTGTGGTGCTTGTGTTGCTGCATGTAAGAATGGTTCTGCTATGTTGTTTGTTTCAGCAAAAGTAAGCCAACTTGCACTTCTTCCACAAGGTAAGATCGAAAGAGCACAACGTGCTAAATCGATGGTTGCTAAAATGGACGAACTAGGTTTCGGTAACTGTACTAACACACAAGCTTGTGAATTGGAATGTCCTAAAAACGTTTCAATCTCTAACATCGCTCGTTTGAACCGTGAGTTCTTGTGTGCTAAATTGAAAGACTGATCTTAATAGATTTTGATCATATAGAAACTCCCTCTCGGATTATTCCTTGAGGGAGTTTTTTTTGCTTCGACTTAACCAACACTCTGATTGAAAGTTGTACACTTTTTACAACTCGAAAATAAAATATATCTTTGTGAGTATAAACAAGAAAACAGATAAGAACAATGTCTATTATAATAAAGGAAGTCACTACTCCCAAAGAACTTAAGCAATTTGTAAAGTTCAATATAGAACTCTATAAAAACCATCCCTATCATGTGCCGGGTATTATAGAAGAAGAAATAACGACACTGAGTAAGGATAAAAATCCGGCATTTGACTTTTGTGAATCAGCATACTTCCTTGCGTATAAAGACGGAAAGATAGTAGGCCGTATCGCCGCTATTATCAACCATAAAACAAACGAAATCTGGAAACAGTCGCACGGTCGATTCGGTTTTATCGATTTTATCGACGATCTTGAAGTTTCGGGTGCATTGCTCAAAGCTGCAGAAGAATGGGTGAGATCAAAAGGTTTGGATGCTATCCACGGACCGATGGGATTCACCGATCTAGACCACGAAGGGATGTTGATCGAAGGCTTTGATCAACTAGGTACCATGGCAACCATCTACAATCATCCCTACTATCCACAGCATCTCGAGAAGCATGGATACATCAAAGACCAAGACTGGCACGAATTTAAAATATACATACCAGAAGCAATTCCGGACAAGCATAAACGCATCTCCGAGATTGTGATGAAGAAATACGGACTTACAATCAAGAAGTTTAAGAAGACAAAAGATGTGTGGCCGTATGCACAAAAGATCTTCGATTTGCTCAACACAGCCTATAGCCAGCTATACGGTTATTCACCACTTTCGCAAAAGCAAATCGAGTACTACATCAAGATGTATATCCCGATGCTTCGCTACGACATCGTAACATTGATTGTACGTGAAGAAGACGACGAAGTAATCGGCGTAGGAGTAACCATCCCGAATTTGTCCAAAGCTTTGCAAAAAGCAAAAGGGAAATTATTCCCATTCGGATTTATCCATTTATTAAAAGCACTTTACGGTAAAAATAAAGTTGTAGATTTGTTATTGATAGGTGTACATCCCGAATATCAAAACAAAGGGGTAAACGCACTGTTGTTTTATGATCTGATCCCTGCATTCAGAAAGAACGGTTACGAATATGCAGAGAGTAATCCCGAACTAGAGTCGAACGACAAAGTACAAGCACAATGGGATTATTTCAGAAAAGAGCAACACAAAGCCAGACGTGCATTCATTAAGAATCTAAAATAAAGGAGAAGAGACTCACATGCAAGAAATCAATTCTGAAAATAACAAACAAGTAGCATATTCTGAAGACGATATCAAGACGCTTGATTGGATGGAGCACATCCGCAGGCGTCCGGGTATGTATATCGGTAAGCTCGGAGACGGTACTTACTCCGACGATGGTATTTACGTATTGCTAAAAGAAGTTCTCGACAACTCGATCGACGAATACATGATGGGTTATGGAAAAACCATCGAAGTGCGACTCGAAGAGGGCGAAGTAACAGTACGTGACTTTGGTCGTGGGGTGCCGCTTGGGAAAGTTATTGATGTATCCTCCAAGATGAATACGGGAGCAAAGTACGACTCAAAGGCTTTCAAAAAGTCGGTAGGTCTCAACGGGGTAGGTATCAAAGCCGTAAATGCGCTGTCTACTTACTTCTGCATCCAGAGTTTTCGCGAGGGAGAAACCAAGCGTGTAGAGTTTTGCTGTGCTCACATCACCAGCGAATCGGGAATTGAAAAAAGCGAAGAGATGAACGGAACCATGGTACAGTTTCGTCCCGATGCCTCTATCTTCAAAGACTACAAATACAAAGACGAATACATCGAGTCGTTGTTGAAGAACTATGTATTCCTGAACTCAGGGCTTACGATCCTTTTCAACGGCAAGAAGTTTTATTCGCGCAACGGACTGGTCGACTTGTTGAACGAAAACATGACCTCCGATCCGCTTTATCCGATCATACACCTGTCGGGCGAAGACATCGAGATTGTAATCACCCACAGTAATCAATACGGCGAAGAGTATTACTCGTTTGTAAACGGTCAGCACACCACGCACGGAGGTACACACCTTACCGCGTTTCGTGAAGCAACCTCACGCGTGATCAAAGAGTATTACAATAAGAACTTCGAATATTCAGACATTCGTAACGGAATCGTCGCGGCCATCAGCGTAAAAGTAGAAGAGCCGGTATTCGAATCGCAAACCAAAACAAAGCTCGGATCCAAAGACATTGCACCCGATGGAATGTCGATTGCCAAGTTTGTCGGCGATTTTCTCAAGAAAGAACTCGACAACTACCTGCACAAGCACGGCGAAACCTCAGAGATTCTTTACAAAAAGATCCTTGAGTCGGAGAAAGAACGCAAAGCCATTGCCGGCGTAACCAAGTTGGCCCGTGAGCGCGCCAAGAAAGCAAACTTGCATAACAAGAAGTTGCGCGACTGCCGTTTGCACTTCAACGACAACAAAGGAGAGAAGCTCGACGAGACGTGTATCTTTATTACCGAGGGAGACTCGGCCAGTGGTTCCATCACCAAAAGCCGTAATCCCAATTATCAAGCCGTATTCTCACTTCGCGGTAAGCCGCTCAACTCGTTTGGCCTTACCAAAAAGATTGTATACGAAAACGAAGAGTTCAACTTGTTGCAAGCTGCATTGAATATCGAAGACGGACTCGAAGGCTTACGTTACAACAAGGTAATCATCGCAACCGATGCCGATGTCGACGGTATGCATATTCGCCTTTTGTTGATCACCTTCTTCTTGCAGTTCTTCCCCGATTTGATCAAGAAGAACCATGTTTATATCCTTCAAACACCGCTGTTTCGTGTGCGTAATAAAAAGGAAACGATTTATTGCTACAGCGACGAAGAGCGTGTGGCTGCCATTGAAAAGTTGGGACCAAAGCCCGAGATTACCCGATTTAAAGGACTTGGAGAGATCTCGCCCGATGAGTTTCGCAACTTTATCAACGAAGACATTCGTCTCGACCCGGTGCGCATGAAAAAAGAAGACTCGGTAAAGGAGATGTTGGAGTTCTATATGGGCAAAAACACGATGGAACGACAAACGTTTATCATCGACAACCTCGTGGTAGAAGAAGACCTCGCATAAGCAATAACACAACGACGAAAAATATAACGCATGAAACGTGCACTATTTCCCGGAACGTTTGATCCCTTTACCAAAGGGCACGACTCCATCGTGAAGCGTTCGCTCAATCTGGTAGATGAGTTAATAATCGCAATCGGTATAAACGATATGAAGCGCACTCTGTTTACACTAGAAGAGCGATTGCAGACGATCAGAGATCTCTATGCCGACGATCCACGCGTAAAGGTGGCGGCATACGATAACCTGACGGTCGATTTTGCCAAAGAGCAAGACGCAGCTTTCATCATTCGCGGAGTAAGATCAGTGTTTGACTTTGAATACGAAAAGAACATTGCCGATATCAATCGAAAAATATCCGACGTTGATACAATGATCTTATTTACCGATGTAGAATATGCGCACATCAGCTCCTCTGTAGTGAGAGAATTGTATCGATTTGGTAAGGATGTTTCGGAGTTTCTTCCGAAGAAAAATCAGTAAATTAAGTTATGAAGCACAAGTTAATCTTTTTACTTCTTTCCGTTGTGTCGCTATCGGCATTTGCACAACCAAGCAATCAAGACGGACGAAAACTATCCATGGCACTATATGCAATCTCTAGTTTGTATGTAGACTCTGTAAACAACACAAAAATCGTTGAAGACGCGATACGCGGAATGCTTGATAAGCTCGATCCGCACTCAACATACACTGATGTGGAAGAAACAAAAGAACTGACCGCGCCGTTGCAAGGTAATTTCGACGGCATCGGCATTCAGTTCAACATGCTTACCGATACGCTTTACGTGATTCAGGTAATTCCCGGCGGACCATCGGAGAAAGTTGGTCTTATGGCAGGCGACCGCATTATCATGGTAAACGATACCGTGATCTCGGGTGTGGATATGAAAACAAGCGACATTATGAGTAGATTGAAAGGTCCTAAGGGATCACAGGTTTCAGTCAAAGTAATGCGTAATAACAAACCCGAGCTCATCGAATTCAAAATCATACGTGATAAGATACCTATTCACAGTCTCGACGCTGCCTTTATGGTAGATAAAGAGACCGGTTATCTCAAGCTAAATCGCTTTGCTGCTACTACCGGCGACGAAATCAAAGACGCTTTGGCTACCTTGAAGAAGCAAGGAATGAAAAACTTGATTCTCGATTTGCAAGGCAACGGCGGCGGATATTTAAATGCAGCCATTGAACTAGCCGACGAGTTCTTGGGCAACAACGAACTGATCGTGTATACCGAAGGACGCGAGCAACCACGCGAAGATGCCAATGCTTCGAGCAAGGGACAATTCGAGCAAGGCAAACTCATTGTATTGGTCGATGAAGGTTCGGCCTCTGCCAGTGAAATCCTGAGTGGAGCCATTCAAGATTGGGATCGCGGTGTTATTGTAGGACGTCGTACCTTTGGTAAAGGCTTGGTGCAAAAACCACTTCCTCTGCCCGACGGTTCTTTGATTCGCCTTACCGTAGCCCGTTATTACACGCCAACCGGTCGTTCTATTCAAAAGCCGTATGTAAAAGGCGACAGTGAAGACTATATGATGGACTTCAACGAACGCTTCAAACATGGTGAAATGATGAATCAAGACAGTATCAAGTTTGCCGATTCGTTGCGCTACGAAACGCTTAAAAACAAACGTATTGTTTACGGCGGCGGAGGCATTATGCCCGACGTATTTATTCCGCTCGATACCACCTTGTTCACCAACTACCATCGCAACTTGTTGGCACAAGGCTTGATCAACCGCGAAGCGATGAACGTAATGGATCGCAGCCGAAACGAACTCAAAGCCGCTTACAAAACAAGCGAAGCATTTGCCAAAGACTTTGACGTAAACCAAGCAATGCTCGACGACTTGCTAGCACTGGCAGCAGCCGAAAAGATAGAGTTCAATCAAGAACAGTACGACAAGGCTTTGCCATTGATCAAACTACAGATCAAAGCTTTGATCGCACGCGACTTGTACGACATGGGCGCCTACTACGAAATCATCAATGAAGTAAACGACGCTTACCTCAAAGCATTGCAACTGATCAAGGATGACAAAGAATACAACGCCATCCTAAACGGCAAGAAAACGAAGTAACCCACATTCGACTATACAAGCACGCCCCGCACCGTTTGCCTTCAAAGCAAATAGTGCGGGGCGTTTTTATATCATCGCATCCATGCGAGTTATAGGATGTGTTATCGTGTGCTATAAGTCGAATTATGAGCAATATTAAGGTGACTGGTTGTGAGGGTTAAGCTTAGACAGGTACGTGTCTAAGATGTGTACAGGTACGTGACGCATTCTTGTCATATACCAGTCTAAGTTGTGTACACGATCGTGTCTAAGTTTAATGTTGGTAAGGAGTGAGGTTAGTCTTCGTTACGGGCAAAAAAAAAGCATGCTTATTTTCTCACGAAGACAAGCATGCGCTAATCCATATTTTATGTTTTATCTAAAATCCTTAAGCTTCAATTGTAACGTTTTACGAGCAAAGAAAATGCGGCTTTTAATAGTGCCCAATGGCAAATTAAGCTCTTCTGCAATTTCGTTGTACTTATAACCGGTTACGAACATTGAAAATGGAACTTTAAGTTCGTCATTCAAGTCGGCGATTGCTTTGTTGATCTCGTTCATGGCGTATGCACCGTCTGGAGATTCGAAACCGCTATCGGTTGTAACTGTTACATTGTAAAGATCAATTTCCTGATCTACTACTGTCTGTGTGCGCAGAACTTTATGGTAATTGTTAATGAAAGTATGACGCATGATCGTCAATACCCAACCTTTAAAGTTGACATTATCAACAAACTTCTCTTGATTGTCAAGAGCTTTTAATGTAGTGTCTTGTAAAAGGTCTTGTGCTTCTTCTCTGTTAGCAGTAAGCATCATAGCAAAGTTCATCATGTTGCTTTGAAGACCCATTAGTTTTTGTTGAAATTGTTGCGCGTCCATAACCGTCAGTAATAAATTGGTTTGTAAAATTGTTCTTTCATTTTTTTGTTTTGTCTGAGTTATACAATCTGTTTTCCTTTCGACACTGCAAATGTAAGTACAAATTTTACTTCTCAAAATCTACTGATTTTGCTATAAAGACAAAGTGTTCGCTAAAATATGCGCTTTTGAATTATTTTCATGTTGTGAAATATTCAAATTGTGCTGTATTTAGTTGTTATTCAGTGTTAATTATCGATCTACTGCAAATATAGATCTTATTACCTAAAAAAAGCATTGTTTTGCCTATTTTTTTTTATTGAAAGATTTGCTTGAAATAAGGAATCCTAATAAACACAATATATGTTTCTTTCTATTCATTTATAACTGCCTAATTTCAAAAACTATATATCCACGTTTGATAACTAAATGTGCTAATTAGAACACGTTTTATTCGGAAAAGTTTTATCTGTTTCATTCATTCAGCAGAATGCGTTGTTGGATACTCTTTCTATACTTGTCGAAGCCCTCGATATGAAGGGATATTATTCTATCGGAAGCTATTGGCGATCATAATACTTATTGTGGGAACATACTCATCTCGTATTACAGACCTAATTGTATCAAACTGTAGCAGAGTCTTTTTTCTACTACAGTTTGATACAATTAGGTAAAAGCCTTAATAACTAAAATTATAGGCTTCAAGAATATCTTTTGAAGCTTTACTCTTTTTGGCTTCATGCTTTTTGATCCACCATTTGTTTACTTCATAACCCAACCACGCACTACCTGCTCCGATCAAAGCTCCGCAAAGCACGTCCGACGGATAGTGTACTCCCAGTTGCATGCGGGAGAATCCTACTGAGGCTGCCCAAAGATAGGATGGGGCAATAATATACCATTTTGGATATGCTAACGTAAGTGCAGTTGCCGTAGTAAAGGCAAAGGACGTATGCCCGGAAGGAAAGGAGGGTGAGTCTTCTCGTTTTCCGCGCAACGTGATTCCATCGGGATGTGCTTCGAAAGGACGTTTGCGATCTACGCTGTATTTAAGTCCTAAAGTTACAACACCGTTGGCAACAAGAGCTCCGGTCATCCAAAGTCCGTTTTGCAATGCTTTTTTATCGTCTTGAATAAGTCCGTATACAATAAGTCCGGCCGGAACACCACAGCTCACATAGGCAAATGAGTTTGAAAACACTTTGCTATAATTGGTCACAAAGCGACTATCGATTCCGTTAATACTCTTAAGCATTCGATAGTCGAAACTTTCTGCCGATGCCTTGGGTGTATGCATGCATACACCCAAAACGATCAGTATAAGAATGGTTAGTTTATTTCTCATTCAGAATTTGTTATTCTTCAATTGCAAAATCGAGTTGCTTGCGTTCTAGGTTTGCTTGTACAACTCGTATAGTTAAAGAATCCCCTAGGCGATAGCGACGTTTGCGTCTACGCCCGATGAGACAATAGTTTTTCTCGTCAAACTCATAATAGTCGTCGTCAAGATCACGGATTGGAACCATTCCCTCGCATTTGTTTTCATTGAGTTCGACATACAATCCCCATTCGGTAACACCCGAGATAACCCCTTCAAATATTTGTCCGATCTTATCCGACAAGAACTCTACTTGTTTGTATTTGATAGAAGCTCTTTCGGCACTTGCGGCAACTTGCTCCATTGTAGAACAGTGTTTACACAGATCTTCGTATTTTTTCTCGGCAACACTACGGCCACCACTCAAATAGCGCTCGAGCAAACGGTGCACCATCATGTCGGGATAACGACGAATAGGAGATGTAAAGTGCGTATAGTATTCGAATGCCAATCCGTAGTGACCAATGTTTTCGGTAGAGTATACAGCTTTGGCCATTGCACGAATCGCAACTGTTTCGATCAAGTTTTCCTCACGTTTGCCTTGTACTTCATCCAGCAGGGAGTTGATCCCTTTTGAGATGTCTACCTTTTTGCCTTCTGTTTGCAAGCGGTAACCAAATCGACGAATGAATGCGGCAAAGTTTTCCATCTTTTCCGGATCCGGAAGGTCGTGGATACGATACACAAACGTCTTCGGCTTTTTGTTGTTGGTTGGTCTACCGATAATCTCGGCAACCGTACGGTTGGCAAGCAACATAAACTCTTCGATCAGTTTGTTCGCATCTTTCGAATACTTGAAGTATACGCTTAGCGGCTTTCCTTTCTCGTCGATTTCGAAACGAACTTCATGACGGTCAAAGTTGATTGCACCGTGTTTGAAGCGGTTGTTTCTCAATATCTTTGCAAGAGAGTCTAGTTTCAAGATCTCTTCTTTGTATTCACCTTCTCCGGTTTCGATAATTTCCTGAGCCTCTTCGTAGGTAAAGCGGCGATCCGATTCGATTACGGTACGAGCCACGCGAGAAGTTTTTACTTCACCTTCGTCGTCCATCTCGAAAATAGCAGAAAAACAAAGTTTCACTTCATTTGGTCGTAGCGAACAGATTCCGTTACTCAATCGCTCGGGTAGCATCGGGATGGTACGGTCTACCAAGTAAACCGAAGTTGCTCTCGACTCGGCTTCACGATCGATGATATCATCCGGTTGTACGTAATGCGTTACGTCGGCAATGTGTACACCAATTTCCCACAAACCGGAAGGAAGCTGACGAATCGACAAAGCATCGTCGAAGTCTTTTGCATCTTTAGGGTCGATGGTAAAGGTTGTAATGCCTCGGAAGTCTTCTCGTTTGGCAATTTCTTCAGCGCTGATTACATCCGGAATTTGATCGGCAGTACGCTCTACGTTTTCAGGATATTTGTAAGGCAAACCAAACTCTGCCAAGATGGCGTGCATCTCGGTGTTGTTATCTCCTTGTTTACCCAATACGTCAAGAACTTCACCAATCGGATTCTTCGCCTTATCAGGCCATGATGTGATACGGACTACTGCTTTTTCGCCATTTTTACCGCCTTTCAATTTATCTTTCGGGATAAAAATATCGTTCGAAAGCAGGCGGCTTTCTGTCATTAGAAACGCATAGCCTTTGGTTACATCAAGTGTTCCGACGAAGCGGTTATCCGCACGCTCTAACACTTCTAGTACTTCGGCTTCCAGTTCTTTATTTTTACGTTTGGCAAGTAATTGTACACGAACTTTGTCGCCTGTAAGTGCATGACCGGCATTGCGGTCTACAACCAATATTGGGCTGCTTCCATCTTCAGGGATGAATGAGTTCTTACCATTGCTTCTGCGTTCGAATTTTCCTACCGATGTAGTACCGATTCCATTTAATTTATACTTTCCTTGCTCTACTTCGATTAAGAAATCGTCAGCGGCAAGATCATAAAGTGCATCAATAACAAGTAACTTTAAAGCATCAGTAGAAGCTCCTACTGCACGTCCTACTTGTTTGTAGTTCAAAATTTCTTTGGGAGAAGCTGCAAACAAGTCGATGATCATTTTGATCAATTCTTTCTTTTTGACGCGTGTTGCTTTTATATCTTTTTTCTTTTTGGCCATAGCAATCAAAGCATTTAGGCATTTTTAATAATACATTGCAAAGTAACGAATAAATTCAATTGTAAAACATTTAAGAACAGGTAATGCCCTTATATTTGCAAAAAAATAACATGCATCATGCGAATTTTAATAACAGGAGCTAGTGGTTTTATCGGAGGTTTCTTGGTACAAGAAGCTTTGAACCGTGGCTATGATGTGTGGGCCGGAGTAAGAGCTCGCAGCAATACATCTAACTTGCAGGATAACAGGATTCATTTTATTGATTTGAAATATGCCGATATAAATGCACTGACTGATCAATTGAAGGAGTTTAATGCACAATATGGAGCGTTCGATTATGTGATTCATAACGCCGGACTAACCAAGTCGTTGCATGTGGCCGATTTTGATCGCGTAAATTATCAGTATACCCGAAACTTGATCGATGCATTGCGTGCAAGTGAAAGCATTCCAAAGAAGTTTGTATTGATGAGTAGCCTTAGTTCGTTTGGCTTGGGCGATGAAGAACATTATACTCCTTTTCAACGAAGCGATATACCGAATCCGAATACGGCTTACGGGCAAAGTAAACTAAAAGCCGAGGAGTATTTGGAGTCTCTAACCGATTTCCCATACATGATTCTGCGTCCTACCGGAGTGTACGGCCCGGGAGAGAAGGATTACTTCTTGAATGTTAAGGCTGTGAAGTCGGGAATTGAAGTGGGGCTTGGTTTTCGTCCGCAACAAATTACGTTTATCTACGTGACCGACTTGGTGAAGGCTGCTTTTCTGGCCTTGGAAAGTCCGTTGCGGAATAAAGCTTATTTCGTAGCAGACGGAGATGTGTATACCGATGCCGAATACAGTGCGATGCTCAAAGAACTGCTCGGAAAGAAGCATTCAATAAAGTTACGTTTGCCACTTTGGGTAGGGAAGGTTGCCTGCTTTGCTTCGGAACAAGTTGGTAAACTCACAGGAAATGTACCGACGTTGAATCTTGATAAATATAAGATATTAAAGCAACGAAATTGGAAGTGCGATATCGAACCGCTTCGACAGGAGTTGGGCTTCGAGCCGGAGTATCCGCTTCGTCGCGGACTCGGGGCTTGCATCAAATGGTATAAAGAAGCCGGCTGGCTTTAGATAAAAAGAAAACGGGATCAATACTGAACAAGACTACCTCAGTAATGATCCCGTAGTTATTTATAGAAGATTAAATCGTTCGGGTATCGCATCCAGAATGGCAAACAGTTCTTCTACAGAACCTGCTCGCAACATATCGATACGTGTAGATTTGAAATCAGGAATCCCCTTAAACAAAGGTGTTGCAGCTAAGTGACGTCTGATGTGCAATATACCACGGTGCTCGTCGAGTCGCTCCACACTTTGCATCACTTGCTTTTTAATTACATCCAAGTACCACTGGAAAGATTCGGCAGGAAGTTGCTCACCGGTTTTCAAGTAATGAGAAATTTCTCTGAAGATCCATGGGCGACCAATGCTACCACGACCAATCATTACGGCATCTACTCCGTATTTATCAAACTTCTCTTTACAGCCTTCCGGTGTCGTAACATCTCCGTTTCCAATAATCGGGATGTGCATACGCGGATTGTTCTTTACCTCTCCGATGAGAGTCCAATCAGCTTCGCCGGTATACATTTGGCTACGGGTGCGACCATGTATTGCCAATGCAGCAATACCTGTATCTTGTAGTTCTTCGGCTAGATCTACAATAATCTTAGAATCGTTGTCCCAGCCCAAGCGCGTTTTTACCGTAACGGGAATATTCACAGCTTTTACTACTTCGCGAGTGATTTCGGTCATCAACGGAGTATTGCGTAACATGCCTGCTCCCGCACCTTTACCTGCAACTCGTTTTACCGGACAACCAAAGTTGATGTCCAAGACATCGGGACGAGCTTGTTCGCAAATCTTTGCGGCTTCAACCATTGCCTCTACTTCGCGCCCGTAAATTTGAATTACGACCGGACGTTCGTCATCACTAACCTTTAGTTTCTGTTCTGTTTTGTTTACGCTGCGAATGAGTGCATCGCTCGAAACGAACTCTGTATATACCATGTCTGCCCCAAACTGCTTGCACATCAGACGGAAAGAGATGTCGGTAACATCTTCCATCGGTGCTAAAAGGATGGGGTATTTTCCTAAGTCAATATTGCCTATTTGCATTACAAAACCTCTTAATTCTCTGCAAATTTAGTGTATTTAGTCCAGATTTGGTCTTTATTTAGTATTTTTGCATGTAAAACTATCTGAAAACGTGGAAGAAAGAAATAGAAATATTCAAGATTATGAAATAATGGCGCCGGTGGGTTCTTGGGAATCACTTGCGGCAGCTATTCAAGGAGGAGCAGACTCTGTTTACTTCGGAATCGAAGGATTAAATATGCGTGCACGTTCGGCAAATGCGTTTACCGTTGAAGACATGCATAAGATTGTGGAGATCTGCAAAGAAAAAGGACTTAAGAGCTATCTTACTGTAAATACAATTATTTACGGAGAAGATATCAACTTGATGAAACAAATCATCGATGCGGCAAAAGAGGCTGACGTAACTGCAATTATCGCGGCCGACGTAGCACCGATGATGTATGCTCGCTCCATTGGAGTAGAGGTGCACCTTTCTACGCAGTTGAATATTACAAACGTTGAAGCATTGAAGTTCTACGCTTCGTTTGCCGACGTTGTGGTATTAGCTCGCGAGTTGAACCTTAACCAGGTGAAAGCAATCTATGATGAGATTATCAATCAAAATATTGTAGGTCCTAGCGGTAACTTGATCCGTATCGAGATGTTCTGTCACGGAGCTCTTTGTATGGCGGTATCGGGCAAATGTTACATCAGCTTGCACCAACAAAACTCTTCGGCCAATCGTGGTGCTTGTAACCAGATTTGTCGTCGCGGTTATGTAGTGCGCGAGAAAGACAGCGACAATGAGCTTGAGATCGACAATCAATATATCATGTCTCCGAAAGACTTGAAAACGATCCACTTTATGAACAAGATGATGGATGCCGGTGTGCGTGTATTCAAAATCGAAGGTCGTGCTCGTGGACCGGAATATGTACGTACGGTTGTAGAATGCTACAAAGAAGCAGTATTGGCCTATTGCGACGGTTCTTTCTCGGAAGAGCGTATCGCAAACTGGGATGAGCGTCTAAGTACGGTATTCAATCGCGGTTTTTGGGATGGATATTACTTGGGTCAGCGTCTTGGCGAATGGACTTCAAACTATGGTTCGGGTGCTACGAAGAAGAAAGTATACATCGGAAAGGGTATGAAGTATTTCGCAAACGTAGGGGTTGCTGAGTTCTTGCTCGAAACACAAACGTTGAATGTAGGGGATGAGGTTTTGATTACCGGACCTACTACAGGGGCGATTACACAAATTGTAGAAGAGTTGAGAGTGGACTTCAAGCCAGTACAACAAGCTGTAAAAGGTGACCTTTTCTCAATTAAAACGAACGAAAAGATCCGTCCTTCGGATAAAATATTTAAATTGGTGCCAAACGATCCGTCTATCCAATAGAGACAACGGATTTGTAACCCGAGGCACGTGCCCCATGTAAGTGCATGCTTCCATGGGGTTTTTGTTTCCTTTAAAATTAGAATTACAATGAAAAAAGAGTACGCCTATCAATTGAAGATGAAGGTGCGCGACTACGAATGCGACTTACAAGGGGTTGTAAACAATGCCAACTATCAGCACTACCTAGAGCATACACACCATGAGTTTTGGGAATCGCTGGGTGAAAACTTCGGCGAGATGCACAAGCAAGGGATTGATGCTTTTGTATCGCGTGTAGACATGCAATTTAGAACCTCGCTAACGAGCGGAGATGAGTTTATTTCTTGTCTGAATGTTGGTAAAGAGGGACCCAAGATTGTGTTCCATCAGGATATTTACAGAGCAAGCGATGAGCAGCTTGCCGTGAAAGCGAAGGTTGAATGTGTGATTGTTGAAAACGGCAGACTGACTCGAGGAGAATATTACGAAAAAGTACTCGAGAAAATGTCTAAGAAATGAAACACGACAAACTTTTATACCGTATTGCCCTTACCCGCGTTCGCGGGGTGGGTGATATTACTGCCCGACATCTCATGGATGTTGTCGGCGATGAAGAAGCCATTTTTACCGAAAGCACAGCAAACCTGAAACGAGTCTTTGGTGTTACCGACCGGCTTGCTTCAGAATTGAAAAATCCGCAAGTACTTGAAGAAGCAGAAAAAGAGTTGACCTTTGTATTGAAGAACCACATCACTCCCCTGTTTTATACCGATCCGGATTATCCCTCTCGTTTGAAAGAGTGTGCAGACGCACCGATTCTCTTATTTGCCAAAGGCGACATGAATCTCAATGCCTCCAAGATTGTAAGCATTGTGGGTACGCGTAATTGTACCGAATATGGGAAAGACCTTACCGAAATGTTATTGATGGGGTTGGCAGAGCATTATCCCGATTTATTGGTGGTAAGCGGACTGGCTTACGGAATTGATATTGTAGCGCATCGTGCGGCCGTAAGGCTTGGATTACCAACTGTGGGTGTATTGGCGCATGGTTTGGATCGTATATATCCGTCAGTGCATCGTAAAACTGCAATCGAAATGCTCTCGAATGGCGGATTGATTACCGATTTTCCGAGTGGAACGAATCCCGACCGACAAAACTTTGTGAAGCGTAATCGAATTGTAGCTGGTATTGCCGACGCAACAATTGTCGTGGAGTCGTCGATCAAAGGAGGTTCTTTGATTACGGGCGAGTTGGCTGCGTCATATGGGCGTGATGTTTTCTCTTTTCCCGGACGTGTATATGATCAATATTCTGCGGGATGTGTGCGGCTGATTCAGCAAAATAAAGCGGCCATGATTACCTCTCATACCGACTTGATTGAGATGATGCGCTGGGATGTTACTACAAAAGTGATGCCATCAAAGCAGCAAGAGATCTGTTTTGACTATTCTCCCGAAGAGCAAACTATTGTAGATTTCTTATCTCTTTGCGAGTCTTCACATCTAAATATTATGGCCCTGAAATTGGGTATTCCCGTTTATAAGCTTTCTTCGCAACTTTTCGAAATGGAGATGAAAGGATATGTGAAATGTTTACCCGGAGGTTCATACGCACTGAAAAGAGTATGATCAGAGTCTGCTCAAAATAAATTTATGATTTTAAATATGCTGAGTTTAAAACACATAAAGAGTATACTATATTTTCTTGAATAGAGGAGACAACAAAACAATAGAGTTGCTTGATTTAATAGTCGTGGGTAGCAGATTAAAAATGGGTTTGTTATCCACGATTTTATTTAGGATGGATGGGGTAGGTACAAAAAAAATTAAGGAAAGTCTCACGACTTCCCTTAACAAACTTTGTTAACCTTAAATCTAATACTATTATGAAAAAACCACAGTGCAAAGATACTGTGTTTTTTTAGTTTGTCAAGGGTTTTCGTTATAAGAAGTGTTAAGCAATCAGGCATTCTTATCAAAAAGTTTTAATTCGAAGAAAAAACAAATTTAGAGCTTTAAATCTATTCGATTTTCGAACTAATTCTTCTTTTGATTCAGCCAAATTCTTTTGCATACCAAAGGTAATAAACCCATTTTTGCGGTGCAATTATTTTGTAAGAAATACACCACCCTTTCATATCAGAGATAATCGTATCTTTGTTTCATAAAAGTGTAGGTCAATAAGCTTTAGTTTTTTGCATGAAAATAATAAATCAGGAGATCGTATTAGAAGTATTATATCGTGACGAATGGTTCATCGCGATTAATAAACCGTGTGGACTGTTGGTTCATCGTACTCGTATTGCCGAAGAAGATACCGTTTTTGCGTTGCAGATCTTACGAGACCAGATTGGTTGTCATTTGTATCCCGTACATCGAATCGATCGTCCTACATCGGGGATCTTGTTGTTTGCTTTTACACCCGAAGTGGCAAGAGCATTGAACGAGCAATTAGTTTCACATCATGCAGAAAAGATTTACACGGCATTGGTTAGAGGTTGGATGCGTGAGCCTATTTCTTTAGATCATCCGGTAAAGAATGAAAATGGAAATATGTATGAGGCACAAACCGACTTTAAACCGTTGAAGTGGCTCGAAGTACCTATTTCTGCCGGCAAATATCCACATAGCAGGTATTCGGTGATTGAATGCCGGCCATTTACAGGTCGTTGGCATCAGATTCGTCAACATCTCGCACATTTGAGACACTACATCATCAACGATAGGGTACACGGCGACAACAAGCACAACAAACTGTACACTACGCAGCTGGGTATCTATGAAATGTTCTTGCATGCCACCACCATCACACTCGATCATCCCATAAAAAAAGAGCGACTACACATAGTCGCTCCCTTTCCGCCCCATTGGGATCGTATTGTTTCGTATCAGATAGACCCCGAAAAGATATAGTTGAGCAGATCACCGCTCAATTGCATCAATGAAATCTCACAAATCTTAGTTGCAAACTCAGCCGAGGACTCACGTTCTTCAGCATCGAGCAAACTCAATTGTGCTTCACGGAGTTCGATTCCGGCAATCTCGCCCAGTTTGTAGCGATCCATTGCAATTTCGTAATTGTCACGAGCAATCACAACATTTTCCTTTTCAAGCTTTAGGAGTTGAAGGTTATTTTGATAAGCCATCCAGAGGTTCGACATATCCGCCTTCAATCCCAATTCCAGATTCCCCTTTTGCAGTTCGCGAATTTTGATTTGCGTTTTCGCATTGCGCTGTTCACGTTTGCGATTGAACCCGTCGAAGATGGTAAATCCAGCCGTTGCTCCGTAATTAAGACTCATGTTTTCGCGTATTTTAATTGCACTGTCATCGTACCAGTTGGCCGAATACCCATAACCTGCATTCAACTTTACATACGGATAGTTTCTTGACTTCGCAATCTTCAAGTCCATTTCAGACAATCCCACTTCCTTTTCAGCAGCAAGCAATTGCGTGTTGGATGAAAGCGTTTTGCTCCAAAGTAAATCCCGGTCGGGGATGGGTGTTAGTACAATGGTTGAATCGGCCGTGCGCGTGGGTGCGTAAACCGGTTCGTAAGCCATCAGTTGGTTTAAGGATATTTGCGAGGTATACACCGTTTCCATCTGCGTCATCAAGCGCGAACTATCTGCATTAAAATCGACGCGTGCTTGCTGCACATCCAAGCGTGAAGCCACTCCCAATTGATAACGCGCTTCGGCAATACGAAGGCGTTCTTTCGATAAAGATACCGTAGAGCGTAAGTTTCCTAAACGGATCTTTTGACGGATCAGTTGAAAATATTCGGCAGCGATATCTGCAACAACATTTTCTATGGTAATGCGCGTATTCAAGACACCCATATTTTGTAGCTCCTTCAGCTTTTCATAGTTTGTCTGAATGGCAAAGCCATCAAAAACAGTCCAGTTCATGTTCAATCCCGCATTTGCCTGCGTATTGTTCACCCCCTTGTTTACCTCTTTGGTGTCGTCATCATTCTTGGTTGTTGTATTCGTTAGTGAGCCCGAGTATCCTCCCGATGCATCCAAACGAGGCAAATATCCCGCATTTCCAATGGTTGCATTGTTATCCAGGATGTGTTGATTGCTTTGCTGGATCTGTATATTGTAGTTCTTCTCCATACCCAAGCGAACACACTGTTGCAAGGTAAGTGGTTGCATAGACAGTTCGCTGAGCGAGTCGGCAAAAACACCATTGGCCGAGTAGACCGTGTTTTGTGCCTGAGCACCTGCAAAGGCACAAAACGTAAGAAGGAATAAATATATTTTTTTCATTCGATAGCCATATAAAAGTTAGGACGTTTGTTGCTCCGATTTACCAAATCGATCGGTCGAGATATAACTGTAGATAGCCGGTACAATGTACAGTGTCAAGAAAGTAGACACAAGCATACCACCTACTACCGAAATCCCCATCGAGATACGGCTGTTTGCTCCTTCACCCGAAGCATAAACCAATGGCAAAAGACCAAGCAAAGTAGAAGTACTCGTCATTAAGATCGGACGAAGACGCTGTACCGAAGCAGTCAAAATAGCCTCGGCCTTACTAAGACCCTCTTCTTGGCGTTGGTTGGCAAATTCCACAATCAAAATTCCGTTTTTAGCCACAAGTCCGATCAACATAATGATCCCGATCTGGCTAAAGATATTTAGTGTAGTACCCGAGTAAGCCATAAAGATCAATGCACCCGCAATTGCAAGCGGAACGGTAACCATAATCACCATCGGATCTTTGAAACTTTCAAACTGTGCGGCCAATACCAAATAAATCAAGAGCAGCGCCAAAATAAAAGCAAACATCAAGCTCGACGAACTCTCTCTAAACTCCTTCGATTCGCCGGTAAGAGCCGTACGAAAACTGCCGTCAAGGGTTTCTTTAGCAATGCGATCCATTTCGTCGAGTCCGTCACCAATGGTATAACCTTTGGCCAAACCGGTCGAAATCGTTGCCGAAACAAAGCGGTTGTAGCGATACAATTGAGGCGGAGCAACACTTTCTTGCAAAGTCACTAAGTTGTCGAGTTGCACCATATCACCATTGTCGCTTCGTACGAAGATAGACTTCAAGTCAAGTGGCGTATTGCGTTGTTGGCGATTGATTTCGCCCAAGATTTGGTACTGTTTTCCGTTTAGATAGAAATATCCCATACGCTGTCCGCTCAGTGCATATTGCAACGTTTGAGCAATGTTACGGGTACTTACACCAAGCAATGTGGCCTTGTCTCGATTGATTTCGATCCGCGTTTCGGGTTTGGTAAACTTCAAGTTGGCATCCGCCATTTGGAATACCGGACTCTCATTTACTTGTTGCATAAATTGAGGAAGAAACTCCTGTAGCTTTTCAAGGTTGGGTGCTTGCAAAACGTATTGTACAGGCATACCGCCACGACCACCACCAAAAGTAGACTGCTGACGAACAAATGCACGAGCTACCGAGTTTTTACGTACTTCGTTCGAAATGGCATCTGCCACATCCATCTGACTTCTTTCGCGATCTTTGATATCGGGCAGCATCACAAAGGCAAAACCACTTCCACTCATTGCTCGCGATACGGTCGATGCCCTTTCGGGAACAACAGAATCAATCACAAAGGCTACATCATCCGAATAGTCACGGATGTATTCAAAGGTGCTACCTTCGGGTCCGCGCAACGAGATGGTAACTTGCGAACGGTCTTCGAGCGGAGCCAACTCCGAAGGTACTTGCTGGAACAACCAAAAGATCAGCCCCAACAATACCACGACTACCGGAATAGCCATCATTTTACGTTTGAGAAAATACTGAAGCGTATGGGTGTATCCGTTGGTAAGCCATTCAAAAAACGGCTCGGTAACAGTGTATAGTTTGTTTTTCTTTTCGCGTTTTTTCAAGATCTTTGTCGCAAACATCGGCGTAAAGGTCAGTGCCACAAAAGAGGATATGATCACCGAACCGGCGATTACGATACTAAACTCTTTGAATAGCTTTCCGGTCATTCCTTCCAAGAATACGATTGGCAGGAATACCGCAACAAGAGTAATCGTAGTGGAGATTACGGCAAAGAAGATCTCTTTAGATCCCTCGATACCTGCTTCTTTAGGCGACATACCCCGTTCGATGCGCACATAAATATTCTCCGCTACAACGATGGCATCATCCACTACCAATCCTACCGACAATACAATTGCAAGCATGGTAAGCACATTCATTGAGAACCCTGCAATGTACATCACAAAGAAGGCTCCGATCAGCGAAACCGGAATTACCACCACCGGAACCAGCGTAACACGCCAGTCGCGCAAAAAGGCAAAGATGATAAATACCACAAGCAAGAAAGCCACATAAATAGTTTCTTCAACTTCACTAATCGACGCACGGATAAAGCGTGTATTATCTTGTACCATCTCGATGGTTACATCTTCCGGTAAGTCTTTGCGTAGTTGATCGATTCGAATATAAGCCTCGTCGGCAATATCGATGTGATTTGCACCCGGCTGGGGGATAATCACCACCATGATATTGGGGATTCCATTCTTTTTCAAGATACTGCGCATGTCTTCAGGCGCTAGTTCGGCACGGCCAATATCGCTAAAACGAACAATTTTGTCGTTATCTTTCTTCACGATCAGGTCGTTAAACTCTTTCGGAGTCGACATCAACCCCAAGGTTCGAATCGAAAGCTCCATGGTATTTCCCTCGATACTTCCCGACGGAAGCTCCACGTTTTCTTTATCGACTGCATTTTTTACGTCGAGCGGAGTTACTCCGTATCCCGCCATCTTCACAGGATCGAGCCACAAACGCATCGAATAGCGTTTTGCTCCCCATAAATCCACAGCACTTACGTCGGAGATCGTTTGCAAACGCTCCTTTACAGTCAGTTCGGCAATCTCGGTCAGTTCGAGAAGCGAACGTGATTCACTGGCAAGAGAAATACGGATAATCGGGTCGGAGTCGGCATCAGCCTTCGAAACCGTAGGCGGGTCGCAGTCGCGTGGTAAGAAACGTTGAGCTCGCGATACCTTATCGCGCACGTCATTTGCCGCACGTTCCATATCTACCTCCAGTTCAAACTCTACTGTAATACGGGAACTACCCTGGCTACTCACGCTCGAAAGGGAGCGAATACCCGGTATCCCGTTGATATTTTGTTCGAGCGGCTCGGTAATCTGATTCATGATTACATCGGCATTGGCCCCCGGATACGAAACATTTACCGAGATAATCGGTTTGTCGACACTCGGATATTCACGAACCCCAAGCGAGGTATAACCGATAAAGCCAAACAACATAATGATCAGCATCAACACCGTGGCAAATACCGGCCGGCGAATACTTAATTCAGAAATATTCATACGATTCTGGTGCTACGAGTTAGTTAATACGATCCAAGATAACCGGCATGCTTTTGCGTAGCTGCATTACCCCACTGGTAAGCAACGTATCACCCGGAAGCAAACCGTCGATAATTTGGATGCGCGATTCGGTGCGAATACCAGTTTTTATTTCTACCGGATTTGCCTTTCCATTGTTGTACAGATAAACAATCTCTTTACCCATTTCCGGGATCAAGGCTTCGCTCGGAATGGTAAGTGCATTCGGTATCTCCTTCATATTGATTTCGATACCGGCATATCGTCCTGCTTGCAGTTCGCTGTTTTTATTTGGATACAAAGCACGAGCTTTTACCGTACGGGTGCTTGGGTCTATTTTCGATTCCACAGCGTATACTTTTGCGGTCATTGGTTCCAAGATACCGCCAATTCTAAACGTCACGTCAGTTCCGTTTTTGATAATTCCGGCATAGCGTTCGGGAAAAGAAAAGTCGATTTTCATGGGAGAAATGCGGGTAAGTTTTGCAATCACGGTATTGGGTGAGGCATAAGCACCTTCACTGATCGAGCGGAGTCCGATTACTCCGTCAAAAGGAGCACGTAGCTCAGTTTGTGCCAAGTTCGCTTTTACAAGGTCTATATCCGCTTCCAGTTTTTCGAGTTCGGTAGTCACCTGCTCGTATGCTTCTTGGCTCACGGCATCTTTGGCAAGCAGTGTTTTCTGACGGTAAACGCGCTCTTTAGCGAGCGGCAATTGCGCCTCTAGTTTGCGAAGTTGAGCCTGTAGCGGTTTGTCGTTTACCTTAGCAAGCAGATCGTTTTTTCGTACACAGCTGCCTTCGGTAAAGAAGATATCGGTAATCTTTCCCGAGGTTTCAAAGGTAAGGTCTACCTCCTCGTCGGGAAGTGTACTTCCGGTACTTTTAATGTTTTCAGACAGAGAACTGAATTTCAGTATTTCAGCATTCACATTCAGAGCTCTACTCGCTTTACCTCCTGAAGGTGAGGCCTCCACGGGTTTGTCTACTTTTTTCCCGTCGCTGTTGTTCCAATTCAGTTTGGGATAGATTGCCATTCCGGCAATTAATAGGCCAATTGCGCCCAACAACGACCATTTTACTTTTTTATTCATATACTTTTAGACGGATAGTAGGTTAAAAGTTAAGTTATTTGCGATTAATTGATTTAAGTTAGATGCTTTTCTTGTATGAAGGTTTAAAGTAAAAGAAAAAAAATCGATCTCTCACTGAGTTTCCACTTCGAAATGTATCTTTGTATAGAATAAGACGTAAAGAAAAATACCAATTTGCTACTGCATGATGAATCCTTTTGTTCACTTACACGTTCACTCTCAATATTCGTTGCTCGACGGGCAGGCATCAATTTCGGGGCTTGTAGATAAAGCTATAGCCGACGGGATGACCGCCATTGCACTGACCGATCATGGTACAATGTTCGGTATCAAAGAGTTTTACAACTACGTAAAAAAGAAAAACAGCAAATATCAGTCTACCATTAGCGATTGCGAAAAAGAGCTGAATGAGCTGAAAGAGAAAGAACATCTCACCGACGAAGAACAAGAACGTTTCGACAAGCTTCAAGCTAAGATCAAAGAGTCGAAAGCAGCCTTGTTTAAACCCATCTTGGGATGTGAGTGCTATGTGGCACCAGATCATCGTACCAATAAAGGGGGCCGCGAACATCGTAGCGGAAATCACCTTGTGGTATTGGCAAAAAACAAACAAGGATATAAAAACCTAATCAAAATTGTATCGTATTCGTGGACCGAAGGCTTCTACGGCCGTCCTCGTATCGATAAAGAACTTCTCGAGAAATACAAGGAAGGACTAATTATCAGTTCGGCTTGCTTGGGGGGAGAGGTTTCGCGTCTCATTATGAAAGGCAATATCGCACAAGCTGAAGAAGTTGTACTGTGGTATAAAAAGACTTTTGGCGACGATTATTACCTCGAACTGCAACGCCACAAAACATCGGCACCCGATGCCGACCGCACGATCTATCCAAAGCAGGAAGAAGTAAATGCGGTATTAATTGAGTTGGCACGCAAACACAATATAAAGCTGATCGCAACCAACGACGTACACTTTGTAAACGACGTAGATGCGGAAGCACACGACCGATTGATATGTCTCAATACCGGTTCGGATTTTGATGATCCCAATCGTATGCGCTATACCAAGCAAGAGTGGTTGAAAACCCGTGCGGAGATTGCCCAACTCTTTGCTGATGTGCCGGAAGTAATGACGAATACGCAGGAGATTGCCAGTAAGGTTGAGTTTTATTCGATCGACAGCAAACCCCTGATGCCCGATTTTCCTATTCCCGACGGATTTGGAGATAGTGACGACTACCTGCGTTATCTTTCGTATCGCGGAGCCATCAAGAAATACCAACACCGAGTGCCGGAAACCTTCTTTGAAGGAGGTGATGCCGCAACCATGGCAGAGAATCCGACAAAAGAAGAAGTAGAGCAGTTTCGCGAAAACCTCGATGAAGAGGTACGCGAGCGTATCGACTTCGAGTTGGAGACGGTAAAGAAGATGGGATTCCCCGGATACTTCCTCATTGTACAAGACTTTATTGCGGCCGCACGTAAAATGGGAGTGGCAGTAGGGCCGGGCCGTGGATCCGCAGCCGGATCGGCCGTAGCATTCTGCCTTGGTATTACCGATATCGACCCTATTAAGTACGACTTGCTATTTGAGCGTTTCCTAAACCCCGACCGTATTTCGATGCCCGATATTGATATCGACTTCGATGATGACGGACGCGGAGATGTATTGCGCTGGGTAACCGAAAAGTATGGAAAAGAGCGTGTAGCCCATATCATTACCTACGGTACTATGGCAACCAAGTCGGCGATCAAAGATGTGGCGCGTGTGCAACGTTTGCCGCTTTCGGAGTCGAACCGCTTGGCCAAACTTGTACCGGACAAGATTCCGGATAAGAAAAAAGTAACCTTGCGTGATGCGATAGCCTACGTTCCCGAACTGAAAGAAGCCGCAGAATCGAGAGATCCTGTGATGCGTGATACCTTGAAGTATGCACAAATGCTCGAAGGGAATGTACGTAACACCGGAGTACATGCCTGCGGGGTAATCATCGGTAAAGAAGATATCTCGAACGTTGTACCTGTAAGTACGGCAAAAGACAAAGAAACCGATCAAGACCTGCTGGTAACCCAATTTGAAGGTTCGGTTATTGAAGAAACCGGTCTGATCAAGATGGACTTCTTGGGATTGAAAACACTTTCGATCATCAAGGAAGCCGTAGAAAACGTAAAGCAAACAACGGGAGAAACGATTGATGTAAACACGATATCACTCGAAGACCCTAAAACATACGAACTGTATAGTAACGGAAAAACAACCGGAACATTCCAGTTTGAATCCGCGGGGATGCAGAAATACCTGCGCGAACTCCAACCTTCTACCTTCGAAGATCTTATTGCGATGAATGCGCTTTATCGTCCGGGCCCGATGGAATACATTCCGTCGTTTATTGCTCGTAAGCACGGAGAAGAAGAGATCAAGTACGACATTCCGATTATGGAACGTTACTTGAAAGATACCTATGGTATTACGGTGTATCAGGAGCAAGTGATGCTCTTGTCTCGTCTGCTTGCCAACTTTACACGTGGTCAGTCCGACGAGCTTCGTAAGGCGATGGGTAAGAAGATGATCGATAAGATGAACGCCCTAAAGGTGAAATTCCTTGACGGAGCCAAAGCAAACGGTCACGATGAAAAGACGTTGAACAAGATATGGGCCGACTGGGAAAAGTTTGCGTCCTATGCGTTCAATAAATCGCACGCCACTTGTTATTCGTGGGTAGCTTATCAAACAGCTTACCTAAAAGCCAACTATCCGTCAGAATACATGGCGGCCGTACTGAGCCGAAATATCTCCAACATTGCCGATATCACGAAGTTTATGGACGAGTGTAAGGCGATGAGTATTCAGGTATTGGGCCCTGATGTAAATGAATCGGGACTTAAATTCTCGGTAAATAAAGCCGGAGACATTCGTTTCGGACTTGGAGCCATCAAAGGGGTAGGTGAAGGAGCTGTGCAAAACATCCTCGAAGAGCGTCGTAAGAACGGACCGTTCAAAGGACTTTTCGACTTTGTAGAGCGTGTCAACCTCAATGCATGTAATAAGAAGAACATCGAAGCCTTGGCAATTGCCGGTGCATTCGACAACTTCCCCGAAGCCAAACGCGAACAGTTTTTCGGAGAAAACACCAAAGGTGAAACCTTCCTCGAAGTATTGGTTCGATACGGTAATAAATTTCAAATCGACAAGAACTCGGCATCAAACTCGCTGTTTGGCGACGATGACTTTGTAGCCATTGCCCGTCCGGATGTTCCGATGGCAGAGAGTTGGAGTGATTTGGAGCGACTAAGCCGCGAAAAAGAGTTGGTTGGTATCTACTTGAGTGCCCATCCGCTCGACGAATATAAGATTGTATTGACCAACGTGTGCAATACGCAAATGATCGAACTAGCCGATCGTGATGCATTGCGCGGTAAGGAGATGTTGCTGGGTGGTATTGTAGACTCGTTTCGCGAAGGGATGACCAAGATGGGTAAACCGTACGGTGTTGTAAAACTCGAAGACTATTCGGGAAGTGCAGAGATTGCCTTGTTTGGAAACGACTACATCGAATACGCGAAGTATTGCAAACCGGGACTTTATCTCTTGATCAATGCAACGGTGCAGCCGCGACGTTTCAAAGAAAACGAGCTCGACTTCAAGATCGGAGCTATTCGTCTGCTTCCCGATGTAAAAGATCAGTTGATCGAAAAGATAAAAATTATGGTTTCGATGCATGCACTCGATGATACGATGATCAACGAACTGGCTACACTGATCAAGCAAAAGCCGGGAAGCACTTTGCTCTATTTCACAGTGATAGATGGTGAGCGAAACATCAAACTCGACTTCTTTGCGCAAAACAATCGTATCTCAGTAGGCAAAGAGCTCATCGAATATATTCGAGAGAATGAGAATCTTGACTTTAAAATAAACTGATGTTCTTGTGAGGAATCGATTGATTTCTTATTTTTGGAATCGTTTTAAATAACTCAATATTATAATTATTTGAATTATGGCATTACAAATTACAGATGCTAACTTCCAAGAATTATTGGAGTCTGGCAAGCCTTTAGTGGTTGATTTCTGGGCTGAATGGTGTGGTCCTTGTCGTATGATTTCTCCAATTATCGACGAATTGGCAACAGAATATGAAGGTCGTGTAAACATCGGCAAACTTAACGTTGACGAAAACGACGACGTAGTTTCTGAGTTTGGTATCCGTAACATTCCTGCTATCCTTTTCTTCAAAGAAGGTAAATTGGTAGACAAACAAATCGGTGCTACACAAAAAGCAAACATCGCTGCTAAAATCGACGCAATTCTTTAATTAGAAGCGCATTTGCAGATCAAATAAACAAGTCCCGCAATCCGATCGAAAGAAAGGTTTGCGGGACTTTGTATTTATATCGGTTACTCTCTTTATAGCGAGATCCCCGACTCTTTGCTGTTAATCAGCTTATCGATTCCGATTTTTTTCTTCAAGTTTTTGCGAAGCGTATATCTAACAAGAATCCAAGGATAATATTGTTTGCTTTGCTTAAGGCATTCTCTATAATTCTCTCCATAAGTATAGAATTCTGCTTTTGATTTCCCTGTCCCATCCATTAACGCAACGGAGACATACAACCTGTTGGTTATATTATACAGCACTTGTAATTCCGTCTGTAATGTAACTTGTTTAGTTTTCGAAATTGGGGTATACGTACTGTTATACTGCGTAATTCGACCGTAAAAATCCCATTTCTTATAAGAAAGCTCAAGTCCTACCATCCAAGTAAAGTTCTTTTTAGCCGAAAAGCCGGTAAAGTAATCGACGTTGTGATACGCGTTAGCATATACTAATGTATTTACTTTATTTATTTTAAAGCGATAGTTTGAAAAGCCTCCGACAGATAGTCTTTTAGATCTACCCATGTTTTTGTAGGTACTTATAAAAACATTGTCTTCTGTATATCCGTATGGCTCTACTTTATCCGTATAGAGTGTATAAGACGCTGACGGAGTGATATAAAAACCTGACTTATTGAATGTGTATGATCCGTTTATCCGATGATTTTGAGAAGGAAGTAACATTGGGTTTCCTTTTATGACAACCAAAGAGTCTACCGAAGTATTATAAGGATTTAGTTGACCTTCCGATGGAGCCTGATTAGAAAGCGTATAACCGATTCTAAATGAGTTGTTATTATTGAAAGAATAAGTAGTACTAGCTGAAACTCTTGGTTTTACATAACTATTGGAAAAGCCGGCCGATTTGGTCCAGATACCTTCAACTCCAACAGATGTCATGTAAAATAGATTCTTTATTTTACTACTAAAGTCAACATAAAGGTATTCATCCCATTTTCGGTGATGAAAAACCGGGTTGTTTTCACTGATCTTATCAATATGATCGTTCAGATAATTTGTTTTATTCCCAACATTAAAACTATGGACATCCCAATTCCATGAATAGTTTATATCCAGACTTCCTGATGAGCGATTACTCTTATACTTGTAGATGTTTTCATATATCCAGTCAGGATATGTTTCAGTCAATTCATTTTCATTTTTATCACCATTTCGATTAAAAGATAAGGTCGTCTCGAGTATTTTCTTGTCGGTAAATCGATGTTGATGAAGAAGACTTCCGGTGGCAACATACGAGTTGTTGGTCCCTTTAGAATTCAATACAAATGGATTGGGAGCCTGTGTGGTATACACTC
>JBOFPV010000061.1:0-22814 GCA_051660585.1 Tannerellaceae bacterium | reverse complement strand
TACCGATTTGAGTAAAGTAACAATCATCGGAGGTGTGGTGCCACATGCCGGTCATATCTATTGCGCACCACAAGCGGTTCATTTTTTCGAGATTGTAAAGCAAAGCAAGCAAGTATTTGATACGGCTATTTTAGTCAATCCAAACCATACCGGAATGGGATTGCCTGTGTCTATAGATGATCATCAATATTGGCAAACTCCTTTAGGTCGAATAGAAATTGATAAAGATTTAGGTGAAGCAACAGATCTGCCTTTTGATACAGAATCGCAGCGACAAGAACATTCGGGTGAAGTAATTGTGCCTTATATCCAGTACTTCATGGAGAATGATATAAAGCTATTACCCATTAGTTTCGGAGCTCAGAATAATGAGAATGCCAAAGTGATAGCTCGGAAAATCTATGATGCTTGTCAGAGTTTGCAACGTAAACCTCTCTTTATTGCTTCTTCAGATTTTAATCATTTTGCAGATCCGCAATCGGGTGCCGATCTTGATAGTTATGCACTCGAAGCGCTACTCCATAAAGATACAACCGGTTTCGAAGCTCGTATCAAAGAAAAGCATATTTCTATTTGCGGATATGGAGCCATACTATGCTTGCTTCATTATGCACAACTGATAGATCCAGAGTATAAGATTACGATACTGCGACGAGGGCATTCGGGAGAAGTGCATCCGGCATTGCAAGTTGTTGATTATGTCTCGATTTTAGTTTATCGCATTTAAATAGGTGTTGTATGTTGACAGTGGTATTAAATCTAATCATATTTATAGCGCTTGTTGCAGCACTTTACTATTTGCAAAAGAAATATGTGAAGTTTGCAAAACGAGTATTCATTGCATTAGGAGCGGGTACGCTTTTAGGTATTTGTCTGCAATGGTGGTATGGAGCTACAACTAGCGCAACAACCGATACGCTTGAATGGATTTCGATTGTTGGTGATGGATATGTACGCTTGTTGCAAATGATTGTGATGCCGTTGATTATGATTTCGATTTTGTCTGCAATTGTCAACTTGAAAGAAGGAGGACGAGATCTCGGACGGATGAGTGGATTGGTAATCTTTGTACTTATTTCTACCGCTGTAGTGGCAGCTCTCATCGGAGTCTTTACGGCAAATATATTCGGACTCTCGGCAGAAGGCTTACAAATGGGAGCCGGAGAAGTTGCAAGAGCCGGTTATCTTGAAAGCAAGCTAACCGATCTAAATAACTCGTCTTTTGCTTCCCGCATTATCAACCTGATACCATCCAATCCGTTTCTGGATATGACGGGAAGCCGTGATACCTCAACAATCGGAGTCGTGATATTTTCGGCATTTTTAGGTGTTGCTGCATTAGGAATTGCAAGAAAGAAGCCAAATTCTTTCGAAGTGTTTAAAAATTTAATAAATTCGCTGCATGATGTTATTATGCGATTGGTAACCTTGGTGTTACGACTTACTCCTTATGGGGTCTTGGCATTAATGACAAAAGTAGTAGCTTCGAGTAGTGTAACAGATATATTCAACCTGGGTCGTTTTGTACTAGCATCGTACGTTGCCCTTATCGCTATGTTTGTCGTGCATCTTCTTATTATTTCAGGATTTCGACTAAATCCGATGATCTATTTAAAGAAAGTTTTGCCGGTACTTACATTTGCATTTACATCTCGAAGTAGTGCGGGAACAATTCCTATAAACATCGAAACCCAAACTGATAAACTGGGAGTACAAGAAGGCATTGCTAACATTTCAGCCTCTTTAGGTGCATCGATCGGACAAAATGGATGTGCCGCAATTTATCCGGCAATGCTTGCTGTGATGATCGCACCTGTAGCAGGTGTAGATCCCATGTCTTGGGCATTTATAATAAAGCTTGTCGTAATTATTGCAATAAGTTCGTTTGGAGTTGCCGGAGTAGGAGGAGGAGCAACCTTTGCAGCGCTTATCGTTCTCTCTTCGATGAACTTTCCGGTGGGGCTAGTAGGATTACTTATATCCATTGAGCCGCTTATCGATATGGGACGTACAGTTCTTAACGTGAACGGAGCGATGACAGCCGGAGTTGTAACAGCTCGCATGATGAAAGCTTTTGATAAAAAAGTGTATAATTCCAACGCTGTTGAAGATGTAGAGGATCAAGAATAAAAACAATTAACTAAGCAAGCAGTAAGAAAAACACTGTCTTAATTTAATATACATGAGAAAGAGAATTTTATTAGTCGGGGTTTGTTCGGCCTTTGCACTAAGCACCATTCCTATGGCTGCTCAGCAAAAGAAAGAAACAAAACCTGCTGTAGAAGTAACGGCAGAGCAAGTTGCTGCCGAACAAAAAGGAGTTGAGTCCTTGGTAAAAGCACTGAAAGATCCAGCTTATTTTCAGTCTAAACTTGATGCAGCTAACGCATTAAGTAGTAATGTAGAGCGTAGCAATACCTATGCATCCTTATACAAAGAAGTTTCATTAGTAGTACGTTTGCAAGAGCAATTAAAGTGGCTTAATACTGATGCTTTGGCTCAGGCTGTAAACGATATGAAGGGCAAAAAAGGTTTCGACGCAAACAGCGTAGATCCTAAACTAAAAGAACTGAAAGCTCTTATTTCGAAAGGATTTAACGGTATCTACAAAAACGAACCATCTGCAATACAATCCGCACAAACGGCATTGAAACTCAATCGAGATGTATTGTTGGCTAATCCGGATATTGATGTAGATAAATTTATTTCGGTTCGTTACAATCATGGAAACCGAGCAGATAAGATTATGGCCGGCAGTTTAGGGGTACAACCAAACAACTGGAGTAATCAGACCTCAGCTTCAAGAAATGGATTCAAAGCTGAGATGATTGAAATCTCAGGTCTTAAATCCGGAGACATCAAAACACAAACACTTTACAAACCCGAAGTAGAAGGTGCAGCATTGACAGATCTTGCTCCAAACTGGGACGGTGAGCGTATTTTGTTCACTTCGCTCGATTCTACACGCAAGTGGCAAGTGTTTGAGGTGGGAATTGATGGCAAGAACGTAAAACAAGTTACACAAGTAGGAGAGCCGGATCTTGAATTCTTCGACGCGGCTTACTTGCCGGACGGACGTATTGTTGCAGTTTCCAATATTGGTTATCACGGTGTACCTTGTGTAAACGGTGGCGACGAAGTTGGTAACATGGTTATTTACGATCCGAAGACAAACTACTTGCGTCGACTTACATTCGACCAAGATGCAAACTGGAATCCAATCGTACTTCCAAACGGTAAAGTGATGTATACACGTTGGGAATATACCGATCTTACCCACTACTATTCGCGTATCGTAATGCATATGAACCCCGACGGTACAGAGCAAAAGTCTCTATACGGTAGCGGATCAATGTTTCCGAATAGTATTTTTGACATGAAACCACTTCCGGGGCAGTCAAATCGTTTTGTTGGTATCATCTCGGGTCACCATGGCGTTGTACGTTCGGGCCGAATGATCATCTTCGATCCTGCGAAGAGTAGAAAAGAAGAAAAAGGAATGGTACAGGAGATACCGTTTAGAAATCGCGAGATCATTCCGGTTGTAAAAGATGAGTTGGTAAACGGCGTATGGCCACAATTTATCAAACCTTATCCACTTAGCGACGAAACATTCCTTGTTACGGCAAAATTGTCGCCAAACTCACTTTGGGGTGTATATTTGGTCGACGTATATGATAACATGACACTTATTGCAGAGGCGGAAGGTGAAGGTATCATTCACTCCGTGCCTGTGAAGAAACGCCCTACACCGGCCGTTATTCCGGATCGTATCAAACCGGAAAGTAAAGAAGCAACTGTATTTATCCAAGATATTTACGAAGGCGAAGGTTTGAGAGGAGTACCACGCGGAGAGGTGAAAGCATTGCGTGTATTTGCTTATGAGTATGCATACCAACGCACCTTGTCAGACCACTACATGCAAGGTATTCAAGCAGGTTGGGATATCAAACGCCTTATCGGAACTGTTCCGGTAGAAGAAGACGGTTCGGTAATCTTTAAGATTCCGGCAAATACTCCGGTATCACTTCAACCGCTCGACGAAAACGGACAAGCAATTCAGTGGATGCGTAGCTGGCTTACCGGTATGCCGGGTGAGGTAGTATCTTGTGTAGGTTGTCACGAAGACCAAAACACAATTCCGGTTCCTAAGCGCACCATTGCTTCTACAAAGAAACCATCTGAGATTAAGATCGCAGACGGACACATCAGACCATTTACATTTGCACTAGAAGTACAACCAATATTAGACAGAGCTTGTATTGCTTGTCACGACGGTTCTAATACTGCGATGCCAAACTTCAAAGACACTACATCGGTTGGTATTACCGACTGGAGTGGTACGAGATACTTTGGCAAAAGTTACCTTGCATTCCATCCGTATGTAAATCGCCAGGGGCCTGAAGCGGATATGTATGTAATGTCGCCATACGAGTACCATGCATCGACAAGTGAAATTGTGCGCATGCTCAATCGTGGTCACCACAACGTGAAACTTACCGATAAAGAATGGGCAAGCCTTTATACTTGGATCGACTTGAATGCTCCGTATCACAGTGCGTTTAATGCAAATCCAATCAATGGCTTTGAGCAATATAGCCGTCGTAAAGAACTTGCAGATAAATACAACAAAGCAGGTGTAGACTGGAGAAAAGAGATTGCCGATTATGCAGCTTATCTTGACAAACAAGAGAAACCTGCACCTGTAAAACCAGAACCTGCTCCTCAAGCTAAATACAAAGAGGTAAAACAAAAAGGCTGGCCATTGTCGCAAGACAAGATCAAAGAGATGCTTGCTGCCGAAAAGGAAACTCGCAAAGAGATTGAAGTAGCAGACGGTGTGAAGATTGCCTTTGTTCGTGTGCCTGCCGGTAAGTTTGTAATGGGCTCCAATGCAGGATATGCAGATCAAGCTCCTGCTCACAAAGCACAAGTGAAGAATGGTTTCTGGATGAGCGAAACAGAGCTTACCAACGAGCAATACAACGCATTGGTGCCTGATCACGATAGCCGTATCTACGCTCAGTTCTGGAAAGATCATACAAGTCCTGGTTATCCGGCCAACCGTCCGCAACAACCGGTGGTACGTGTAAGCTACCAAGAAGCAATGGACTACTGTAAGAAACTTTCAGACAAAACAGGTCTTAACGTAACCTTGCCTACAGAGGTGCAATGGGAGTGGGCATGTCGTGCCGGTAGCGATACAGACTTCTGGTTTGGTGAGCGTGCAATGGATTTTGCTAAGTTTGATAACTTGGCCGACGTACAACTAGAGAAAATGGCTGTTACAGGTATCGATCCGCAACCAATGAGCAAAGACAATCCTTGGTTCCCATACTACAACTACATTCCGAAGAACGATAAAATCGACGACGGTAACATGCTTCCTGTAGAAGCAGGCAACTATCAAGCAAACGCATTCGGTTTGGTAGACATGCACGGTAACCTTGCCGAGTGGACACGCTCTGCTTACCTTCCTTATCCATACACAGAGAAAGATCAGGCAGGAGCAGCAGTAGACCAAGTGGTAGCACGCGGTGGTTCATGGATTGATAGAGCGAAAGACGCCACTTCGGCTGTACGTCGCGCCTTCCTTCCATGGCAACGTGTCAACAACGTAGGTATGCGTATCATTATCGAAGATTAATTTGATTGACATACATCACTAGAAAAATCCCGGACTCACTCGTTGAGTTCGGGATTTTTTTGTGGAGAATATCCGCTATCCACAATAGTTTGTCAAGCATTATTCTTATTCAAATATTTGAGTAAGAATGCTTATACATTTACATATATGTAAACAGTATGGAGTAAATATGTTATCTTTAGAAAAGTTTCTTATTGGTTTCGAATCGTCAGGTGCCGACCTGACGATTCGAAACTAGTGAAAACAGAATTGTCAGGTCGGCACCTGACGATTTGTTTATCGTAAAGAAAATACTTGTTGATCATAAATCTAATATCATATATATATGTCAATAGAATATAAAGTAAATCGAGTATCGTTACCAGGCTCCAATGATGAGCAGGAACTCTTATACCCAAGTGTTGTAGCGAGAGGTACAGTGGGTGTAAAGGAATGGGCCGAATATGCGTCGATACGCAGTACATTGAGTGAGCCCGATGTAATGGCTGCTATGTCTAGTTTGTCTCATTTTATCAGTCACTCATTGAAGATGGGATATAATGTTAACCTCGAAAAGATAGGTTTCTTATCCGTGAAGCTAGACACTGAAGCAGAACTTACTAATGAGAAGTCGAGAGGAGTTGTGGTAAAGGCTGAGGGAATACGTTTTAAATGTGCAAAGGAGTTGAAGCAAGAGTTGGCAACGTTTAAGTTTGTTAAGGCTGAGGCGGGAAAGCTAATATCCAGAACAACAACTTTTGACGAACGCAAGGATGTACTACTCGGTTATTTAGTAGAAAATCAATCGATCTCAGCTCGAAAATACAAATCTCTTACGGCATGCTCTAAGTATCAATTGCACACAGATCTCGAACAATATATTGCAGAAGGTCTTTTACTTCGCAAAGGGAAAGGGCGAGCTACGCGTTATTATAAAGTATAAACTGCGAGGATATAAAATAAGAAAAGCATCGGGTATGAGTCCGATGCTTTTCTATAGTTTGCGACGTTAATTACAAGCTCTTAAGAAGAATACGTTCTATAATTGTATAGTCGATATTCTGTTTCTCGCCAAGCTTGGTATTTCTTTCTTTAAATCTGAATACGATATCTTTCACTGTATCTTCGTAAACATCTACTTCGCTTAGTTTCGTTGGGATGTTTACCGAACGGAAGAACTGTTCAGTTTTCTTGATAGCAGCTTTTGCTTTTTCCTCAGGAGTACCGTCGGTAATGCCCCATACACGTTCTGCGTATTGTACAAGTTTATCCATCTTGTCGTTGATCATTACTTGTAGCATGCTAGGATATACAATGGCAAGTGATACGGCGTGAGTGATTCCTTTAAATGCAGTAAGCTCGTGGCCAATCATGTGTGTAGCCCAGTCTTGCGGAGTACCCATTGCGATGAATCCGTTCAAAGCCATGGTAGCCGTAAGCATAAAGTTAGACATTACATCGTAGTTGGTTTGATCTTCCATAATACGAGGAGCAAGCGTAACGAGTGTTTGCAACAAACCTTCGGCCCAACGGTCCATTACCATCGAGTTGCTAGGGAATGTCATGTATTGCTCCATGATGTGTACAAACGTATCTACAATACCGCAACCTAATTGAAACTTAGGAAGTGAATAAGTTACTTGCGGATCAAGGATCGAGAATTTAGGGAAACTTGTTGGCGAACCGAATACAAGTTTTTCTTGTTTCTCAAGGTTCGAAATCACAGCACCACTATTCATTTCAGATCCTGTAGCCGGCAATGTAAGTACTGCGCCAAGATCAACCGTATGTTTTGCAAGCGCATTGTTTTTTACAAGATCCCAAGCATCGCCATCGTAAGCAATACCGGCAGCAATTAGTTTAGATCCGTCGATTACGGAACCTCCACCTACGGCAAGAACGAAGTCTGCTTTTAGTCGTTTGCCAAGATCAATTGCTTCGCGCAATGTTTCTACAGCCGGATTTGGTTCTATGCCCCAAAACTCGGTAACGTCATGGTTAGCCAATGCTTCTTTAACCTGTTCGTATACGCCATTCTTTTTTACACTACCTCCGCCAAATGTAATAAGTACTTTCTTTGTTGTCGGAATCTCTGTGCTCAATTGAGCAATCATTCCTTTTCCGAATATAAGCTTAGTCGGGTTTTGAAATACGAAATTGTTCATAACTAAAGTGTTTGTATAACTAAAATGTTTTTTATGGATGATTTGTTCTGTGAATTTACACTATTTATCAAGGATTATGAATAGATCGATTGGTATTTTCATCAAAATGTAATCTCTGAATATGCCTATAGCATGTATGGTGCATGTTTTTTCGGTTAATTATTCTACTTTTGTGTACATGTTTAATTAATGTATTTGTCTTATCGTAAGACTTTGCTTATGAAGAAATTTTTTAGTTTACTTGCAGGTGTTGCTTTGCTAATGAGTTGTGACGGCGGCGACGACGGTTCTACTACTTACTGGCAATATCCGGCAATAATAGGAGAGTCGGCCGATGGCTCCGGGAAAGTTGCTTATGTGGTCAATCATAAAATATTAAAGTCGGACTTCTTTAATCAGTTTGAAGTAGGGACAACGGGTATTGTAGATTTTAAAACGTTGACAGAGGTGTTTGGGCAGAAGTCGGAGACAGAGGTGTTGGTAAATAAATGGACAGACGTGCCTTCAAGTGCCTTGCTTAATGAAGATCCGGGCACTGCAATAGGCGATACAGTTATAAAGTCGGGTCCAAGGGTATTGCTTCAATACAATACAGATAGCATTCTATTTCTGAATACAGACTTGTACCTGCGTGTAGATCAAACGATAAAGACTGAGGTGTATTGGCTTCCTGACGAAGTAGAAGAGCCAACTCCTGATCCAACTCCCGATGGCGGAGAAGATACGGGAAGCGCAGCTGCTTACTTTGAAACGAAACAAACGGCAGCAACCGATACGATTTTCAAACTGTTTGTAAAGGTTACTCGCGAAACACCTTCCGGATCCAAAGCCGATGACTCGGGTGATACAGATACCTCAACGGGCGAGATTAAGACCGAACATCTTTGGAGTTCGGTAAATATATCACCGTTGTTCAAAGCGATCGAGAAAGATTCGTTGTCTCGTATGGGCGTGAAAGTTTTCTATACCGTTCATGATAAAGATAGCAACCCGATAGTGGTGCCCGAAAGTAGTGTAAACACATTTTGGTTTTACTTGAAATAAGCAGAACAAATAATATAAAAGCGCGGTGCGTTCTTCATGCAGAAGATACGCACCGCGCTTTATTTATATAGAGAGAGTTCGTTAGTTCCAGATTACCTCATGTACTTTGATTGGCTCTGAGCATGTAACTTCTAACTTCACAGCTTTTGCATTTTGCAGGCATGCGTCGGTTAGATGAATGAATTGGTCTTTGCCTTCGTAAATGATACGTTCTTCGCCATCGGGCATTACAGCTTTTACAGTTGCTCCGGCTTTATTGTCTGAGACAAGTAACGCTACGCTTTTGGCATCTGTTTCGGTTTTGTCGAACGTAAGAGGCTTGTATGGTGCAAGCATCGTAAAGCTTTTCAAGTTGTTGTCGTTGCAATAATAGGTAGGGGCAATGTTGTTATCAGCCTTTACACCAATGGTAAAGTCGAGCATATAGATCTGCTGATCGGTCGACGAGGTGTTGGTAAATCGCAGATACTTAGTTCCCGTCGGAATGTTTTCGATCACGCCTTTGCCGTTTTTATCTTCCGTTTGTAGTTTACTCCAGGTTTTGCCATCGGTCGAGGCTTGAAACTCTCCCCATGTAAGCAACTCTTTGTTTGGTAGATTAAATGTCAGTTTGTCGGCCATACGATCTTCACCCCAAGCCATACCCAAATAGCTTTCCGGCTGAATGTTGATCACCTCAAGGAGAGGAACAATCGCAATCTTAGCATCGCTTAGTTTAGTTGGCTGGTGTTTTAGTTGTCCGATATTCGTAAACACAGAAGGAGTAGAGCTGATTGCTGCTTCCATCGCGTTGGCTTTATTGCCTTTGAGAGTATTGATAAACTCTTTTTCGATTCGTCCCGATACACGGTTGATAAACGGAGTAAGTACGAGTGAACCTGTTTTTACGCCCGGTTGATATGGGTTTTGATTCAACGTTTGATCTAGCTTGTTCATTTGGGCAAGCAGTGAGTTGATGTGAACAAAGTTGGCCCATACCTCAGGGAGTTTATGGCCTTGCCAGTTTCCGGCCAATACGATTGTATTCTTTCCGGCATTACCAAGCAACTCAAATTGTTGCAACCACGGATCGATCTGCTCAAGCAAACGTTTGTTGGTACTTTTAGTTTTGATGATTTCTGGTGCTTTAGAGATCTCATCAAAAGTATAATAGATTTGCTTGCCTTCCGAATCGGATAGATGTCCTTTTTCGTAGCTATTGAGAAAACGATTTACGACGGGTTTGATCTTTGTCGATTCATCTCTGCGGTATCTATGACCGTTGTGTCCGGGATCGCTATTGTGTGCATTGAAACATTTAAAGGCTTCAGCTGCTTCGGGCATAATGTATTCGCAAGCATCATTCCACGACTTATCGGGATTGTAGTTGTCTACATTCCAAGCATAGTTTGCCGCGCCAAAGATGGCTACTTTAGATGCTTCTGCTTTGTCCATAGGGTTTGAGACAAATCCCGACATTGCATGCTTTGCATTGGTGTCTAGTCCGTACGATGGCCCCATCAATAAATGGTCGCGTACGTAATCGCTTACCGGGAAGTTCCACCATACATAGGCCGGACGTTTGATTCTGTTGTTTACCCACTCAAGGCCTTCAAGTGTGATGTCATCAACAACGCGGTTACCTGTCCACATGATGTGAATAGACGGATCGAGCTGTTCGCCCAAGATGTCGAGGTAAGTGCCCGGCTTCGGATTTGACCAACTCTTATTGTATTCTGTAGGACACATGATAAGCGGAGTTACATCTTTCTTTTTCGAGATAAACTCGTTGTGAATATAATTAAGTACTCCTGCTTGTTTTTCAGGTTTTGTTCCTTCGCCCGATATATCGTCAAAGAATACGGCAAATGAACGCACGCCAAGATCATACATCATGTCAAACTTCTTTACGATAGCCATGCTGTCGCTTTTGTTCCATTTGATGTCTTTTCCTGGGTGAATTGCCCATACGAAATCGACTTTGTTTTTAGCTGCTTCTTGTGCGAGCTCTTTTATTTGTGCGGCTTGATCTGCAGGGTAGGCGTCGCGCCAGTGTGGCGAACTGTGATACGGATCATCTTTGGGCCCGTAGATATAAGTGTTTAATTTTAAGGCTCCGTAGAAGCGAAGTTGCTCCAAGCGGTCTTGATGACTCCAAGGCTCTCCGTAGAAACCTTCTACTGTGCCTCGAAATGCTACGTCGGGGTAGTCGGTTATCGAACAAACGGGTAGAAGAATGTTGCCTCGATTGTCTTTTTCCTGCACTTGCTTCAATGTTTGTAAAGCGTAGAATAGACCGCGGCTATCGGCTGCTTCGATGGTAATATCTTTAGCTCCGATGGTGAGAATATATGCACCCGAGCGTGTCATCTCCCCACTTTTGTTTTCTAGTTGTTTGATGTGGATTGGGGTGCCTTTTCCTTTTGCATCAACTGGTAATACGGTATTGAGGAGGGCGTTGGAAGTTGCGTCTTTTATTTTGTCGGTCTTAATGTAATATGCTTTGTCGGCAACTACACGTTGGTTGTTGTCTTCTATTTGTTGAGGTAAAGGGTATAGCTTGTTTTGATTGACCTGTGCAGTGGCACTTAGTGTGCAACAAATTGACGAGGCCAATATAAAATACTTATGTTTCTTCATGGGTTTTATAATTAGTAATTGTTGATCTCTCGACAAATATAATTAAATTTTTAAAATAGTATGCGATGCGTAATTGTCTAATTGTGGTTATATCAGTGTAATGAGTGTTTTACGAACGCAACAATGTTAGATTTATTCATGTTTATATAAAGAAATGTTTAGTAATTAAGAGATTGTATGAAACTATTTAAGTCGTTGAAAGGATTGCCGCTCTATATTCAGATTTTTATAGGGATGCTAATTGGTATTGTAGTGGGCTTTGTTGGTGTAAAACTTAACGGAGGTCCGTTTATTTCAGAATGGATTACGCCATTCGGGCGTTTGTTTATTCGATTACTTCAATTAATAGCCATTCCGCTGATCTTTGTTTCTTTGATAAAAGGTGTTACGGCGATTGGCGATATCAAGAAGTTTGCCGGAGTAGGTGTAAAGGTGGTTGGTATTTATATGGCAACTACACTTGTTGCTGTTTTGGTAGGATTAGCCCTAGCCTTGGTGATTCGTCCCGGTAAGGTAATTGATGCATCAAAGTTGGATTCGATACGTGCCGAATATGGGGTTAAAGCTGAAGTAACGCAAGTACAAGAGGCTGCAAAAGAACGTAAGATGCTTTCTTTTTTGGAAGAGATTGTTCCTTCAAACATTGTAGCGGCTATGTCTGACAATCAGCGTACGCTTCAGGTTATCTTTTTTGCGATGTTGATGGGGGCAGCGGCTATTAGCTTGGGACAAGACAAGGTAGGAACGGTTTTGAAACTTATCGACGACTTGTATTCGGTAATCTTGAAAATGGTTGATTATATTATTGTATTAGCTCCTTATGGTGTGGCTGCATTGATGGCCGGATTGGTCGTCGATTTTTCGGGCGATGTTTCTGTGTTTGCCGCACTTGGATTATATGCTCTTACCGTAATTGTGGGTTTGTTTATCTTGATGCTAGTATTCTATCCCGGTTTGATTGCACTCTTTGGAAAGTTTAAATATGGAGAATTTATAAAAGCAATGTATCCGGTACAATTGATTGCTTTTACAACGAGTTCGAGTGCGGCAGCATTGCCTTTCAATCTCGAAAACGTGCAAAAAGTGCTTGGCGTATCGAAACAAACAGCAACTTTTGTGCTTCCAATTGGTGCTACAATTAATATGGATGGCACTAGTTGCTATCAGACTATCGCAGTGTTGTTTATTGCGCAAGTACTAGGTATCGACTTGTCGTTTATGCAGATTATTACTATTATCTTCATGACGGTGTTGTCGTCGATAGGTACACCTGCGATTCCGGGCGGAAGCTATGTAATCTTGACAATGGTTTTGGCAGCAGTTGGTATTCCTACAGAAGCTTTGGCTTTGATATTGGGTGTAGATCGTCCGCTTGATATGCTTCGTACTTCAGTAAATGTAACCGGCGATGCAACCGTTTGTATGATTGTAGACAAGAAATGATGATATGTCTTCTTAATTTAAGGAGGGGTTAAAATAAAAAAGATCGCACAGTTTTGTGCGATCTTTTTTATTACGGACAATATTAAGTTGCTCCGCTTGTTTATTTTACTGATCGGGGTAGATTATCTTTTTTCGCCAAATTCCGCTTGTTGCTTTTCTACTTCTTTCAGTTTGTATGTATTTACTTCTTTTTTTAATCGATCTATTTCTTTCTGAAGCTCATCTTTGTTTGTAGATGTGCTTGCTGTGGCAGTTGTAGTTTTACCAATTTGGCTTAACTCTGAGGTGTTGACAATCTCAACTTTATCGGAAGGTATAGATTCGAAGATGAGTTCTCCTGCTGTAGGCATTTGTTGTCCTTCAAATAAAACCTCAGCTGTAACTTTGATTTTACCGGCTTTATCTGTTGATTGAATAAGAACTGGAGCTGTACCCCAAACTACAGGACGTGGATTGTTCATGTGCTCAGAATCTCCAACTAAACGACCTTCTCCTTCTACATTAAACTTGATAAAGTAGTTGTTGAGGCGTTTGATGTTGCCTTTGCCATCTGCAACACCGGCAACAACAGTTACCATGTCCGAACCGTCTGCTTTAAGATCTACACCTTCATTGTCAAGCCATAGGACGATTTTTGATGGGCGACGAGCAGGTTCTTTGCGATAGGTTGCTACAACTTTTCCGTCAATAATTCCTTCTGCCAACATGAATACGTTATTTCCTTTGCCGTGTCGGGATTGGTTTTTATCATCCATAAAATCAAATACATCATTGAATGTAATGATTGGAGAAGGCATTCCTTTACGTGCCTTGTCTTTTTTATATGTATATGTTTTACCGGTTGCTCCTACAGTAAGGCGAACTTCATCGCAATTGGAATATACAACAACGTCTTTTCCCGAGAATGGTGTCATTTCGTGGGCAATGTAAACCATTGGTCCGTTTTCGGCCATGATATTTAGCGAATCAACCGGGCGCTGAGCCATAAACATGTAATATGAATACTTTGGCTGACGGAATACATCCATTACTCCTCCGTAGAAAGGGTCGGGGTGGTAGCCACGTTGGTGATCGAAAGAGTGCCAAAGAGTACCACCGAAGTGTTGGCGATTTGTATGGAATAATGCTTCGTATGATGTGTATGGATACGAAGGGTCTGCGTAATGTTGTGTTTGTACCAACATGGCTTGTTCTCCCCAAGCTGTACTTACACGGCTTGGCGAATTGTGCGAATTCCAGTCGTCGACATTGTCTCCCCATTCACGGGTGAAGTATGTTTTGGTAGCGTCTTGCTCCTTCAGTGCCCATTCTTTATCAGAGTTCATCGGATGGGTAAACTGAATATCATAGTATTGGCTACCGCGTGCCTCGTGATCAGATGCCGAATGGCTGTTTCTGTATGGGAATTCTGCTGTAACAATGTCTTTTACGTTTTTTGCAAAATCTTCAGGATACCATGTTTCGTTTAGAATGGGTTCCCATAAGAATACAGATGGGTGATTACGATCGCGACGTACCATATCACGAACGTTGCCATATACGCGTTTTGCAAAGATTGGGTCTTCATTCCAGAATTGCCATCCCGGAGTATTTACGATAACGAATAGTCCGAGTTCGTCACAAGCATCCATAAAAGCCGGGTCTTGTGGGTAGTGTGCATTACGGATGATACGCATGCCTGCATCGCGAAGCTTTTTGGCATCTCGCCAGTGTAATGAGTTTGGAAGTGCATTGCCGATCACGGCAAAGTCTTGGTGTCTGTTGGCTCCGATTAATGGTACAGGATATGGTTTTCCATTTAGCCATAAGCCATCCGGACCTTTAAATTCGATGCTGCGAATACCAACTCTACGTTTGTATCCGTCTACAATGTTTCCGTTTTTATCTTTTACCTCTACTTGTAGCCAGTAAAGCGATGGCGAATCAGGCTCCCATAACTTTGGATTCGAAACATGAAGTTTATTTCTTGTTGTAGAGGCTTTGCTTCTTGAAGCTGAAACTTTATTGCTGCTTTTTGCTACTTCGTTGCCTTCTGAATCAAGAAGAGTGTATTCTATATTTCCCGAAAAAGATTTGTTGGATTGATTGCGTATTTGAAGTTGTAAAAGTACGTCAGCACCTTTGTCTGAGACATTATCAAAAGCAACAAGTAAACCTCCTCCGGCAATTTGGTCTTCTTGGTTTGCATCGGTGATGAATACATCATTTGTTGAGATTAACCAACAGTCTCTGTATATGCCTCCGAAGTAAGAGAAATCAAGTACATTTTGTGGTTTTCCGGGTGGGTACATCGGATCGTCGCTGTTATCTGCCCATACAGCAATAACGTTGTCTTGTCCCGGAATAAGATAGTCGGTGATGTCTGCAATTACAGGGAGAAAACCTCCGAAGTGTTCTTTTACAAGCTTTCCATTTACGTATACTTTGCTTTTACCCATAATTGCTTCAAAGTATAAAACTTGACGTTTGTCTGTTTTTTCAGGGGTAAAATGTTTACGATACCATGCTTCTCCTTGATAGTTGACGCAACCACTGGCTTCTGTAGAGTTAAACTCTAGTCCGTGTGGTAGTGAAACAACATTCCATTGACTGTCGTCGAAGCTTGGAGATTCGGCTCCTTGAGCTCCTGATTTGATAAATCTCCATGCTTGGTTCATCGATGCTACAGTACGGCTACTGTTGTTTGTTTGGTAAAATCCTGCCGTCGAAAACTGAGGGTTGTGTTTTTCTGCTTGAAGTGGATTAGAGCATAGCAAAAAGGTACATAAAGCGGATAAAATTGTTTTCTGTGTCGTCATGTGTTAGTCTTTTGTGAATTCGTTGCTTTCATGGTATTTGCTTTTTTTATTTGCTTAATATTGTGGGAATATGCAAATAGGGCTAAAACAAAATACACGAATGTTTGTATCCACAAAGTTATATATTCCATTTTGATTTGACTAAATTCTGCTCCCATTGAATTTAATTTTACAAAAGCCATTGTTGCCAATGGTGCAGGAATTATATAGTGAAAGATTCTCCAATACCATGGAAGTAACTCGAAAGGATAGGAGGTTCCTGCTAAGAATAAAAGAGGCACAGAAGAAAAAACGATAAGTAGTAGGGGTGATTCTTCAGAATGAAAAAATACAGAAAGGCAGATACCTATAAATGTTGTTGCAAGTAAGAAAGGAATCATAAAAGCGACAATGTTTAATCCTGAAGCCCTGTTGGGTAGATCAAAAAGAAAAGGAATGAATCCGATAATGAATAAGCTAATGATGCCATATACGATTAAATAGCATATGCTTTTACCCAAAACAATTCGCATAACTCCACGTTTGCTTGTTGCTTTGCGAGAAAGTAGCTCGCCTTTGTTCTTTTCTCGTTGAGTTCCGGCAAGGATACCAATTCCGATAACAAGTGTTTGATAGAGAACTAATAGCATAACTTGTGGAACAAGGTAGTCTCCATATCCTTCTGTATGGTTAAATACAGCTGTTCCGACTACATTGATACCTTGTACTTGTGCAAGTTGAGATTCTTTTGGTGCATCTATCGAACCTATTTTTTTAACTTTTATTTTATCGCCCATTGCTAAGGCACAGTTTGCTACAGCCTGACTAACGGATTCATAATATAAGAATGCTGAGGTTGTTGCATAAACACAAACAGTTGTTTGCTCGCCACGAGCAATCTCCTTTTCAAATTCACGAGGGAAGTACACAATACCCTTGATGTCGTGAGACTTCATCAGCTCTTTTGCTTGCTCAAACCCGATATCGTTTGTGATTACTTTCACATCGCTAGTTGCATTTAACATTCTCGAAAACTCTCGACTAGTTGCTGTGCGCGATTCGTCAACAATGGCTATAGGTGTATTGTGAATAACATTGGGCCCGTACATGTAATTATAGAGTATTCCATATAATAATGTACCTCCCAACATAATGATTAATGCTCCAGGGTTGGTAATTAAAGCACGAAACTCCAGGGTGATAATTTCGCCCATGTCTCGTAACCAGTTTCGTATGTATGTGAATAGATTCTTCATTATTTCTTTGTTTGAAAATATCGATAGATCAGTTCTTTTTTGAGCAGAGGAAGTGTAAGTATTGCGAGTATACAATAGATAAACATTCCTGCATAGTTTTGCCATACATAGTAGAATCCGTTATCGCCATAAATTGCATTTTGAAAAATAACCACGAAGTGTCGGATTGGGAATATGTACGACAAACCATGTATAACAGGTGGCATTGATTCTACTGGAAATGTAACTCCAGCAAGCGTTGCTCCTAATGATCCGAATAAGGAAGCTCCACTAATGATTATCTTTAGTAATGGAAATACGGAGAATATCATTAGTCCGAGACATTGATATGATATTACCAATAAAAACGCAGCAATGTTTACAGGCCAATATCCGCATGGCAATGGTATTTTCAAGAATGAGAAAAGCACGACATTCGTAAAAATCCCCATAATTGTAAACATGATTGTATAAGGTAATAATTTGCCGAATACAGCAAATACTATGTTATTTCCCGATGCTCTTAACCATTCATGTGATGTGTTGTATTTTAGCTCAATACCAATTACATATACTGTTGTAAGAATTATCAAAATTTGAAGAAGCACAAATACGAATATGGTGCTTAGATATGTCACATAATTTAAAGCTGGATTAAATAATGGATGGTTGTCTACGCTTACGGGCATAAGCACAGACATTATATCTTGATTTGACATACCCATTGCTTGCCCTTGACTTAAAATCGGGACAGCTGCAATACTCTTTAGTAGTACTGTCATTTCCGCAAATAAGGTAGATCCTACTGTAAGTAATGCATAATGATAGTAGTATGATATGGTTGGAGACCGAAAACCAAATACATCTTGCTCAAAGTTTTGTGGTATGATAATATAACCATAGATCTTTTTATCGTCCATGTTTTGTCTTGCTGTTTCTATATCAGTATAGATATGTGCAACATGCATGGATGATGTAGCGTCGATATTTCTGATTACACTACGTGATGTTTGCGTATTATCTTGATCAACAATGCCAATGGGTAGGTCGGTCATAATACCAGTACTAAAGATGGTAGCCATGAAGAATATACAAAGCAATGGTAGAAAAATACAAACTCCGAAATATAATCTTCGGGATTGTATTCTTCCACATTCGCGTTTGAATACTGTCCATAGGCCTTTATCTCTATGATTCATGATTTTATTTCTTTGCATTAGTCAATGTGGTAAGTACAGACATTCCGGGACGAAGATTTTCTACCGGTTGGGTAGGATGAGCATGAATTTCGAATGTTTTCATGTCGTAACTACCACTTTGTTTTGTCGATTTCCACGTTGCAAAACTCCCGAGAGGGCTGATATAATTAATTTTAAACTCAACGTCTTTTAATGCTAAAGCTGGTACATCTCCTTTAATGATATCACCCATTTTAAAATGTGGCATATAGTCTTCGCGAACATTAAATATGACATATGCGTTTTCTAAGACTACAAGATTCATAATTGGAGCACCTTGACCGGCAAGTTCGCCTACTTTAAGGTATTTCTGTGAGATTTCACCATCTGCAGGAGCAACTAGTTTACTATCGGAAAGAATCGCTTGTACTTCTTCGACACTACCTTTGGCAACATTTACAAGAGATTGCGCAGCTTCTTTATCTTCAATTTGTGCTCCGTCTACAGCCATTTGATATTGGTAGCTTGCTGCTTTTTCAGCTGCAATAGCACTTTGGTATAAAGCCTCTACTTCATCTCGCTTTTGTTGTGTAACAACTCCTTCACTATATAGCTTTTCGATACGTTGATGCGTCTTAGTGGCTAGATTTAGATCTGCTTTTGTTTTTTGCCATAATTCAAAAAATGACTTTTTAATTTGTTCGCGTGTACCGCGGTCTACTTTCTGATTCTGTGCCTTGGCTACATCTTCCATAGATTGTGCTTGGAAGTATTTTGCGTGAGCTTCGGGGCTAGAAATAATAACAAGTGTATCTCCGGCCTTTACATATTGACCTTCTTCAACAAGATATTTTTCAATTCTTCCGGGAAGTTTGCCCGAAATACGTATCTGATCAGTTTCAATTTGTCCTTGAAGTATTATCGATTTTTTATCTAGAGAAACGATTCCGATTACAGAAACGATGGCAATTATTGCAAGAACTACAATGAATGCAATAGTCATTGCTGATTTTGTTTTTATCATGATTATATAATCTGTTTAGTTGTTGTTATTCTTGTCGTTGTTTGTTATTGATGAGATTAAAGCTGTTTCAGTAATACCAATAGCTTTGAAATCATGAAATTCTTGTGGAGCACCGCAAATTGAAAGTAGATTCATTAATGCTACATCATATTCATAAAAAGCTAACATATAGGCTACTTTAATTTTCGAAAGCATTACTTCCGCGTCTACAACTTCGGTTGACGTTGCCATGCCTTCTTGAAAGGCTCTCTCGCGTATTCGTACTAGTTCTACCGTTAATTGAAGACTACTTTTCAATGCATTGACATTATCAATGGCTTTTTGTAATTCTGTATATAGTTTTTCAACTCCTACATCTAAGTCTGTTTTGGCTTTATCTTTACCAAGATCTAGCGTGTATGAGTTTATTTTAGCTTGTCTGATTTTCTTTTCGCGAGCTAAACCATCAAAAATATTCCAGGTAAAACCTACTCCTACCATCGTACGTGGGAGTAAGTTTTTAGGAACTTGATGAGCATATAAAGTTTGCTTGCCCATTAAAGCAATATTGGGTAAATAGCCTGCTTCTTCAATTTTTATAGCTTGCTTTGCCATTTGTTGCTTGACTTCTAGGCCTTGAATAAGGTAATTATTAGCTTGCATCAGATCTTTAAAATACTCAAGGGAAGGTATTTCTTCATTGATGAAAAGAGGAGTTGTCGTTGTTATATCATCAGATTCCTCCATATATATACAAGCTTTTAAGGCTTCAAGTGTAACAGCAACATCTTTATTGGATGCGGATAATTCTCTTTTTGCTTCGTCTTTACTAACTTGTGCAACCAGAAGTTCGGCCCTATTTATCATGCCATTTTCTTCTAGAGCGACAGCATTTCTGTAATGATCTTCGAGTGATTTAAGAGTTTCTTCTCGAATATCTTGTATGCTTTTTTGTAGTCTTAGTCCAAAGTAACGTTCTACAAGAAGTGTTTGTGCTTCAGATACGGTTTGCTGCTTGTTTATTTCAGCAGCGTTGATTAAAGATCTACCTATTCTAGATGCAAAATAACGTTTTCCTCCCGTGAAAATAGGCCAAGCTAACGTCGCATCTATTGTGCTCATATTTTGCGGTAATAGAGTTAATGTTAGGGTATGTGAACCAAGCTTGTCGAGCAGTCCAGAAATGATTTGATCATTGGGTAAGAATTCATGCACGACATCTTTTATAGGGTTAGTTATGCCGCTTAAAGATTCTTTTACGGCAATTTCATTAGAGGTGTGTACATACATACCGGTAGCTCCAATCATTGGATACCATGTTGCGTTCATTATATCACGCTGCTTGCGTGCACTTTCTATTCCTTGTTCTGCTATTTTTACATCTTTGTTTTTGCTGTTTAGCATCAATAATGCATCTTCGAATGACAAAGAAGTTGTTTGTGCTTGAGTGCAAAAAGAACAAAATGGTAAAATAGCTGAAATAAGCAGAAATTGTTTCATCTCCTTTTGTCTATTTAATGCTATAAATACTTTGATTCGGTAAAGATAATTTCTAATAAAACCTACTTTTTATAGCATTTGTTTAATGGTGAGATGGTGGCTACGGTTTAAATTATTGAAAATTGATTACTGCCCGAGACAGAGTTTTGATAAGTAAATTGTCTATGGGGCTAGTTGCGATTGATTTAACAAGAAATGCTGCTAGAGAAGCAAAAGATTGTATAAAATGACTTTTAGATATAAAGGGCATAAGAATATGCATCGAATAATTAGTCTTGATTCTTTAATTATTCAATGCATGAGTCTTTTTATATTTTAGTTAACTTCAAGATGTCATCGCTTTTACCAAAGAGATTAAGAATGTCTTTGTCCTCAACTATTGTTGAGTTATCAAGCTTTTCTACTACGTATTTTTGTTTTTGAGTAATGCCAATAACATTGACACTGGTTTTTTCTCGCTCAATACATACAAGTCGTAAATTGAAATCATGCTCTAAATCAATGTCTTCAAGTGTTTGTCCTACAAGAATAGCAGGAGCCTTAATTTTATAAATAGCATGCTGGTCTGTAATTTTTATCCATTCTTTAAATAAACTGCCCATTAGAAATTGATTTGCGATCATATTAGCATAATCAAGTTCTGGTGTTAGAATTTGGTTGATTCCAATAGATCGTAATACAGTTTCATGTAACTTGCTCGTTGCTCGCACGATAATGTTAGATATATGTAGTTTTTTTAGAATTGCAACAGTTTGAATAGATATGCCGAAATCTTTACCAAACGTAACAAATACAACATCAACGTCTTTTAGTGGAAGCATTTTTAAAGCACTTTCGTCAGTTGTGTTCAAGCAAATTGAGGCTGAAACTGAGTTTTTTAGTGTTTCGACACGGTGGAAATCGCTGTCTACGGCAATTACTTCATGTCCTAGGGCTGTGAATTTTTCAGCTAAAGCCATTCCCATATGGCCAATTCCAATAACTATTATTTTCATAACATGATACGTTAATTGATTATTCTATATTACAATGATTATCCCAGTAATAAACTATCTTTTGGATAGTTATAATTTGACGGTGGTGTTTCTTTGAGGAAACTGCTAATGAACATAAATACACCAATTCGTCCAATAAACATAGTGAGAATAATAAGAACCTTACTAAACTCAGAAAGTGATGGTGTTAAATTTAAACTTAACCCCACGGTGCCAAGGGCTGAAATAACCTCAAAAATGAGTGAGAATATTGGTTTATCCTTTTCAATAATAGACATTAGAAATACGGAAATGCAGATCCATATCAAATAAAACATTATTATAACAAATGCACGTCTTATAGAAGAAGGCATTATTTCTCTTCTGTACAATTCCAGTTTTTCTTTGTTTTTAGCAAAATTCAACGAGGCTATAAGTGCAATTGCAAAAGTGCTCGTTTTAATACCGCCTCCAGTTGACATTGGAGAGGCTCCAATAATCATTAATATACACGTCAGAATCAATGCTCCGTGTGAAAGTAAGCTTAAATCGACGGTGTTAAAACCTGCAGTACGAGGAGTGACAGCTCCAAAAAAAGATGTGACAAGTTTCTGTTTAGTGTCCATGCCCTCTAACGTATTGTGTTGCTCTGTTATGTAATACAATACAGTTCCTGCAATTAGCAAGATTGCTGTAGTATTCATTACTATACGTGTATGTACATTTATGATAAATGGCATGTGCTTGTATCTTTTTTGAATGCCTAACGTGATTTTAATAGCGTTTAGAAAAGCATGTTTCAAAAGTTTCATGTAGTTGAAAACAATAGGGAATCCTAATCCGCCCAATACAATCAAAATCGCAATCCAAAAATGCAAACCATAATTTGTTCGAACGAGTGGATCATATAAATTTCCACTAAGCGTTGAAATCCCAGCATTACAGAATGCAGAAATAGAGTGAAAGATCGCATAAAAAACTTCATCTCCGGTTCCTCCCGGTAGTGTGCCACTAATTTCACGCCAAATGAGATAGGCCCCAATTCCTTCGATCAATAAAGTGGTAAGTATTATGTATACAATTGTTTGGAATAGTCCATTGAGATTATCTTCATTTAGCATGTCTTTCAACATTATTTGATGAGAAATTTGTGTTTTCCCCATGAACGATAATGCAAAAAAACTTGTAAATGTCATTACGCCTATACCTCCAATTTGTATTAGAAAAAGTAATATGACTTGTCCATGAAG
>JBOFPV010000060.1:0-4934 GCA_051660585.1 Tannerellaceae bacterium | reverse complement strand
TGATGGTTCGACTTTTGATTGGAACGATGTGATACCGGGATACAATGAAATGGCACCAGATGCACGTGCGGTTTATTTCTTTAGAGATAACATGACACAAGCAGAGATTGATAAGATGGCAAAAGATCAAAAAGCAGATATGTCAAAATATCTATCAGAAGGCAATGAGGCTCGTATCAAGAAAGCTTATGAGAATCGTGACCCTCGTTTGATTGCTTCGATTATCACTCCTTACTCTCAATACCTTGGGGCTAACTCAGATAAAACCTATACGTATACACTCCGTTGGCCATATCGTGGTTTTGATACGGCTGAGCCATTTGATGTAAAGACAGATACAAATAATCGTTTTTATTATCTGTTCCGAAAGTTTGTGGCTGAAGGATCTTCTGAAATTCCAAATAGATCATATTCTCCGATAGACATTCCTGTAATTCGCTATGCCGATATTTTGTTGTCGAGAGCAGAAGCAATCAACGAACAAGGATTTAGTACAGCTGCTCTTGATTTGGTAAATCAAGTGAGAGCAAGAGCGGGTGTTGCACTACTTCAAAATACAGACCCTTCAAAACCTACATACGTCAATAACCAATCGGATTTGCGTGAGCGCATTCGTAAAGAACGTCGTTGGGAGTTTAACGGAGAAGGTGTAAACTTCTTTGATGAGATGCGTTGGAAGACTTGGAAAGAAACCAAGTTCTATCAAGGTGCAGGCTTGAAACAAATTTGGGGACAATCACAATATACCAATTCCTGGGGAGGTGATTACCTTTACTCTTGGCCTATTCCTTCGGCAGAATGTCAGATGAATCAAAATCTTACACAAAATGAAGGTTGGATCAACTAATAAATTTCTATATTCATAAGCTAAATAGAGGTTGGGTGTGTTTGTGAAAACACATCCAACTTCTTTGATTTTAGAAGAACGATTATTCTCATTAAAAACATACACCATGAAACAATTACTTAACTTATTCATCATGTTACCATTTGTGCTATCGGTGCAAGCACAGTCTACGGTAATATGGACAGAGCCTTCGCCTGATGCTGCCGCTTCGATGCCAATCGGAAATGGCGAAGTTGGTGCAAACGTGTGGATGCAACCCGATGGAACACTCAGCTTTTACGTTTCCCGTACAGACAGTTGGGCCGGATCGGGACGACTGATGAAATTAGGTCGTGTCGATATTTCGCTTACTCCCAATCCTGTTACAAACGGCGATTTTGTGCAGTGTCTTAATACTGCCGATGGAGTATACGAAGTGAAAATGCCAACCTGTGAGCTGAAACTTTTTGTTGATGCACAATCCCCCGTGATCTATGTTTCAGGTAAAAGTAAAACAAAAGTAAACGTAAAGGCTGCAACCATAAGTTGGAGGAAAGAAACGAAAACGGTAAATCCGGGTTCGGGTGAGATGCGTGGCTTTTGGGGATTGCAAGATATCCCCGACTCGGTAGGACGAATCGAAGAGCATGCCGATATCATATTGAACAAACCAAATGCTCTAGCTACTTGCTACCGAAATCAAAACTCATTGTATCCTTTTACCCTTGATTTTCAACAATTAAATGTTGATGCAACGACTGATCGCGATATGTACAAAGACCGCACCTTTGGTTTATATATTCCACAAAACGACAAGTTTATAAAGCAGAACGATACATTGTTGAGCACAACAATCCCAGTGCATGCATTCGACTTGAAAGTAATTGCGTACACTGCTCAATGTGCGAGTACCGAAGCTTGGTATGCACAAGCCAAGCAAATTGCAGATCATGCAAAACCGGAAGCAAAAGCTTTAAAGCAAACATCCAAATGGTGGAGTGACTACTGGAAAAGAAGTTACATAGTGGTATCTACCCCCGATAAAGTAACAGGAGAGCGAATCACTGAAGCTTACAATCTGCAGAAATGGGTTTCGGCTTGTGCCGGACGTGGAAACTATCCGATCAAGTTCAATGGTAGTTTATTTACAGTAGATGCGGTTCACACGGATAAAGACAAGGACTTTGGTCCTGATTTTCGTTTGTGGGGAGAGTGTTTTTGGTGGCAAAATACCCGATTGATGTATCACCCAATGCTGGCAGCGGGCAACTTTGATATGATGCTTCCATTATTTGAAATGTATAAGAAGAATATGCCGGTATTCAAAGCCATTAGCTCCGACTTTTACGGGGTAGAGGGTGCATCCATACCCGAAACAATGTTGCCATTTGGAACCCATTCATGTCGCGACTACGGGTGGGACAGAACCGGAAAAACAAAAGGAGAAGTAAACAATACCTACATTCGCTATATGCATAACCCCAATGTCGAACTGATCTGTTTGATGCTAGATTATTACAACTATACAGGTGATGAGACTTTTGCGAAGGAAACACTAGTTCCAATGTCTAAAGAATTACTTCTTTATTTTGATAACCGATTCGGCAAGGACAAATCAGCAGCATTGAAGATAACCCCTACGCAGTCGCTCGAAACATATTGGGATGGTGTGATAAACGACTTACCTACAGTAGCCGGATTGCATGCATCCGTATCGGGTTTGCTGTCGCTTCCTCAAGGATTATTGAATGAAGCTGAGGTGGCTTGGTTAAGCAATCTGCAAAAGCGATTGCCTGCAATACCGTCGAACGACTCTACCTTCCTTCCGGCCGAGATTTATGATCCGAAGCGTAGCAATGTCGAGAATCCCGAATTGTATGTAATGTTTCCATTCCGCCAATGTAACTTTTCAACGCCCGATAGAGCGAAAGGTGTTAAAGCATTCAACGAACGAAAAATAAAAGGACACCAAGGGTGGTATCAAGACGGGCAACAAGCCGCGATCTTGGGGCTTACCGACGAAGCCCGCGACAATATTCTGAAAAAGATAGATAATAAACATCCCAATCATAAGTTCCCGGTATTCTGGGGACCTAATTTCGACTGGCTTCCCGACCAGGATATTGCAGGCAATTACATGCAAACCCTGCAAGATATGGTGATGCAAACCTATGATGGAACCGTATATTTACTGCCTGCTTTTCCGAAAGACTGGAATGTCGACTTTAAGCTTTACACTCCTGCCGGTTGTACGGTTGAAGGGCAGTGGAGTGATGGTCTGTGGCAAACACAACCCAAAGCCAAAGGCCGAAACAGTGAAAAAGTAACCATTCGTAACTAACAACCAGATCTTATAATTACCATGTTCAGACAAACACTTTTATCTATCGGTCTTTGCGGAGCTTTAGTTGCCGCACAGCCGCTTTTTGCTCACGATTATCGTGATTTGCTTCAAAAGGAGATGAAACCCGAAGCTTTGCAAAGTACACTTCTGCTCAATCAGAAATGGGTACCTTATCCCGCATATGCAGATCGTGCGGGCTGGGATCAGTTTTTAGGAGCAAACAAAGCCAGTTTAATCGCTCAGGGAGAAAAGCAGCTCGGCTACAAATGGCAAGTTGTGCAGGCAACCGATTACTTGGAGTTTCAAAAAAGCGGATCACGCGACATCATGCAAGATCCGTTCAATCAGAACAACAATGCGCTGGCCGCACTCTTCTTTGCCGAACTGGCAGAAGGCAAAGGCCGCTTCACACCACAAATCATAAATGGAGTATATTATCTGTGCGAAATGACATCGTGGGCACTATCTGCTCATCTAACCTCGCAACGTTCGCGCACATCGCTACCCGATCATCGCGAGCATTATATTGATCTTACTGCCGGAAATCTCGGATCGATGCTTTCATGGATCTACTACTTTCTGGGAAAAGAGTTTGATAAAGAAAACCCGGTAATCTCGATCCGCTTGCGCGATGAATTGCAAACGCGTATCCTCGATACCTATATGCGCGAGAGTCACTTCTGGTGGATGGCCTTTAATGCCAAACCGGAAACGATGGTCAATAATTGGAATCCTTGGTGCAACTCTAATGTGTTACAGTGTTTTATGTTGCTTGAAAACGATCCGGAGAAACTAACGGAAGCTGTATATCGCACGATGATCTCGGTAGATAAGTTTATCAATTATACCAAAAGCGACGGAGCTTGCGAAGAAGGCCCTTCGTATTGGGGACATGCGGCAGGTAAGATGTACGATTATCTTCAGTTACTATCAGACCTTACAGATGGGAAGGTTTCTATCTTTGATGAAGCTATTATCCGAAATATGGGAGAATACATTTCCCGTTCGTACGTAGGCAGCGGATGGGTTGTCAACTTTGCCGATGCGGCAGCGCGCGGAGGCGGAGAAGCGCCGTTGATTTATCGTTACGGTAAGGCGGTAAACAGCGATGAGATGTGTAGTTACGGAGCATTTTTGGCTTCGGCAAAAGAAGAGCAGATTAAGCCGTCGGTCGATGTATTCAGAACCTTGCAAACAATCTTAAATGAAGATGCAATGGCAAAGGTTTCCCCTAAACACGAAACGCCCCATTATACGTGGTATCCCGAAACGGAGTTTTGTTATATCCGGAACCCAAAGAACGGCTTTTTTGTAGCTGCCAAGGGTGGATACAACAACGAAAGTCATAACCACAATGATGCCGGAACGTTTTCTCTGTATGTCGACGACCTGCCGGTATTGATCGATGCAGGCGTGGGAACCTATACCCGTCAGACTTTTAGCGGTGAGCGGTATTCGATCTGGACCATGCAAAGCAACTACCACAATTTGCCTCTGATCAATGGTGTTCCTCAGAAGTTTGGAGCCAACTATAAAGCTACGGAGGTAGAGTTTTCTCCGTCGAAGAAACAATTTACTGCGAATATTGCGACGGCATATCCCGAAGAGGCACAAGTGGAAAGCTGGAAGCGAAGTTACCGTCTCGACAAAGAGGGATTGGTAATCAAAGACAACTTCAAGCTCAAAACAGCAAAGGAAAATAATCGGATCCATTTTCTGTCTTACGGAGATATATCCCTCGACACGCCGGGCAAAGTTATCATC
>JBOFPV010000059.1:0-81747 GCA_051660585.1 Tannerellaceae bacterium | reverse complement strand
TCAGGGTACAAGCTATAGAATGGAAAATAGAAAGAAAATTTTTACTGAGTAATTAATCCGGTAGTCTTGTTTATATCGGCTATAAAGTGCAGAAACAACTTTTCCGAAAAACGACGAACTGAAATTTGCTTATTACAATAAGACTTGTAATTTACATATAGCATAAAACTAGAAGTAAACGAAGTTACAGCTAAAAAAAGGAGAGTTTATCAAATCAATGACAAACTCTCCTTTTCATTTACTATATACTATTAATCAACTTCGGCTTATTTTCTTTCGCCTCTGTTTTTACCTCCACGCTTTCCATCGCGAGCTTCTCTTTGCGCTTTGGCTGCTGCTTTTTTTTCCTCCCATTTTGTTTTTTGGTCAGAATCCAAAATCTTTGACAGTTCACTCTCGCGATCTGTGTTTAATTTTTGCATCTTCTCGCGTGCATTGGCTTTATCTTGTTTCATTTGCTCACGATCAGCTTGCATTTGTTTTGCATACTTTTCATTTACAGCTTTCCACTCTTTTTGTTGCTTATCATTTAAGTTAAGATCTTGCACAAGTTTCTCAAATTGTTTTTGTTGTCTTGCCTCAAAATCTTGACGATTTTTAGATTGTGCAAATGATGCGGTAATACTTAAAAACAAAACAAGTGACAATGTTACTAATTTTCTCATAGGATTTTACTCTTTACAGTTTATACTTAATTTCTTTTCTTGAAGCTTCTATACCTAAGACGAGAACAGCATATAAAGGTTTAATCCCTATCTAAAAAAAATTAGTTTTGTGCGTATTTTCTTGGATAACCAAACCAAATTGCAAGTATAGATCCTATACCTAACAAATAAGGGTAATACAAGTACTCCATAATTTCGATCGGAGAAACGCCTGATAATCCGGCAGCCATCAACAACTGTGCACCGTAAGGAATAATACCTTGTACGAAACAAGAGAACGTATCTAAAATGCTTGCCGAACGACGCGGATCTACCTTATATCTAGTCGCAATGTCTTTTGCGATAGGGCCAGCCATAATTAATGCAATTGTATTATTGGCTGTACATAAGTTTGCAAAACTAACCAAGGCCCCGATACTAAACTCTGCGCCTCGAGTCGAAGATATACGAGAAGTAAGCTTCTGTATAATCCAGTCGATACCACCATTGTAGCGAATCATTTCAAGCATACCTCCTGCTAGAATCGTAACGATGATCAACTCACCCATACCATTTATACCAGATCCCATTGCCGCAGTCCAGTCCCATAAAGAAAAACTACCTGTAATCAATCCGACTGTTCCCGATAATAAGATACCCATAACCAATACAGCTAACACATTAACTCCGGCTACAGCACCAATCAATACCGCCAAATACGGAACAACTTTGATCCACTCAATAGGGCCAGTCTGATAGGTTGTGTTCATGCTTTGACCAATAAATATGTAAAGCAATGTCACGATGATTGCAATAGGCAAAGCAATACGAATATTTACCTTAAACTTATCGGCCATTTTACAGCCTTGAGTTCGTGTAGCTACAATTGTGGTATCGGAAATAAATGATAAGTTATCTCCAAACATAGCTCCACTCACTACAACTCCTACCATAAGAGCAGTATTAAGATCTGTTTTAGAAGCAATCCCTACCGCAACCGGAGCCAAAGCAACAATTGTACCCACAGAGGTACCTACAGAAATTGATATAAAACAAGCAGCTATAAAAATACCGGCAGCCAACAATTGTTCAGGCAATATAGATAATGCAAGATTTACAGTTGCATCAATAGCACCCATACTTTTAGCTGTTTGAGCAAAAGCTCCAGCTAGAATAAAGATCATAATCATCAACATGATGTTATGATTTGCCGCGCCTTTACAAAACAACTCAATTCGTTGAGCCAACTTGCCACCCTTCGACATCAGAATTGCTACGATAGAAGAAAGTCCGAACGCTACCGTAATAGGCATTTTATAAAAGTCTTGTGCAATAATTGATATTACAACATACGACACTAAGAATACCAATAAGGGTATTAGTGCCCAAGGATTGGGTTGATGTTTTAATTGTTCCTGCATTTGTGATTAATTTGTCTTTACTGTTATTATTTCATGAATATTTGTCGAGTAGGCTGGTGTAAGATTCTCTCGTTTCAGCTTCCATCCACTCAAATTTCCTTGAAGAGCCGATGTTATGGTTCCTCTTCCTTGAACTCTATTTATTTTGTCTACAACGTCTGCCAATGCTCGTTGCTTATCTCGAGGTATAGGATCAAACAAATTACCTTGTATTATTGCATCAGATACCAAATCAAACACAATAACTCCAGCTTTCTTATAACATAATCCTTCTTTAAAAGTCCGAGAAAGAGCCTCTCTTGCATACTTTATTAATTCAGCCGAATCATTCGTTGCAACAGGCAACTTTACCGTAATACCTCCATTGTAATATGTATCCTGATCAAATCGATTGGTATAGATAAACACATACATACTACGAGCCGACAGACGCTGCCGCCTCAACTTCGTAGCACAAGAATCGGCAAAGTAAGCTAATGCCTCTTCTAGTTCTTGCAGCAACTTCACTGGAGAGCCAAAACTACGAGATGTACATATACTTTTTCGCTGATCAATTCCTGAATCTGTATCAATGCAAGACTCTCCATGAAGTTCGAGCCAAGTACGCTCACCCATAACGGTAAGATATTTCTTTATCCAAGAGCGAGAGGCTTTATAATAATCTACAACTGTATGCTTACCATTGCTCTGAAGAAAATTACGCGACCTACGTCCTACTCCCCAGATCACATCAATAGGAAGCATGCATACATCGGAATAATGTAGAAGATCTTGTTCGAGCATGAAAACGCCCTGCGTAGAAGGATTTTTCTTAGCAAAAACATTTGCCAATTTAGCCAACGTTTTAGTTTGCCCTACACCCACACCAACCGGAATACCAACCGACTGCTCTACAATTCGCTTTAGATTAGACACAAACTCATAAACATTTCCTTCCACGTTGCTCAAATCAATAAAAGCTTCATCGATTGAGTAAACCTCTATCGAAGGAGCGTGATCATACAATAGGGTCATTACTCGCGACGACATATCGCCATACAATTCATAATTTGACGAAAGCACTTTTATATCATGCTGTTTGATCAACTCTCGTATTTTAAATACCGGCACCCCCATCGGTACGCCAAGTGTTTTTGATTCATTACTGCGAGCAACAACACATCCATCATTATTACTTAAAACAACAACAGGCTTATTTCGCAACAACGGATCAAACATCCTCTCGCACGAAACATAAAAGTTATTACAATCAAGCAGTCCGACCATTTGAGAGCTGTAAATAAAGTTCTTTTTAATAAGATGCAAATTTAGATAAAATGAAAGTTCGCTCCCATTTAATGTATTCTAATTAACTAGAATATCTCCTATCTTACTTTTTACTACATTTCTCAACCAAAGACTAGTTTTAATCGACCAATCGCAAGTAACCACGCCTTATAATCTTTCAGTTTGATTGATTACAAAACCTAACACATATCTTATGTTATATAAATAATACTAAAAACAGCAACAAACCTTATCAAATAGCATGCTACATAAGCATCGAGACTTGTTATATAAATAGTTAAATTTGCATGTTGAATTTTTAAATCATATAGAATATGGATAGTAAATGTCGCTTTTTGGGACTAATCGAAAATGGAATTAAAGACCATTGGGATTTGCCTGCATTTTCAGACTACAAAGGAGCTACTTATCACTACAAAGATGTAGCTCGTCGTATCGAAAAGATACATATCCTTCTTGAGAAAGCAGGAATCAAGAAAGGTGACAAAGTAGCTTTGGCAGGACGCAACTCATCAAACTGGGCAATTGCTTTCTTTGGCATACTCTCATACGGTGCTGTTGCCGTTCCGATCCTTCACGAGTTTAAACCTGACAATATTCATCATATTGTCAACCACTCTGAAGCAAAGTTTTTATTTGTGGGCGATGGTGTTTGGGAAAATTTAAATGAATTACAAATGCCCGAAGTTGATGTTTTCATGCTACTTAACGACTTCACATTACTGAAAAGCCGAATTGAAGGAATTCAAGACTTATTAAATCATATCAATGAAGCATTCGGACATAAATATCCGAAAAGCTTCAGACCTGAAAACGTAAAGTATCACATCGAGCAACCGGATGAACTAGCTGTTCTGAACTACACTTCAGGAACAACCGGATTTGCGAAAGGTGTAATGCTTCCTTATCGCAGTCTCTGGTCAAATACTAAGTTTGCAGAAGACAATCTGCAGTTTATCGATTCGGGGTCTAATATTGTATGTATGCTTCCAATGGCACACATGTATGGCTTAGCATTTGAGATTCTCAACTCGTTCAACAAAGGGTGTCATGTACATTTCCTTACTCGTACACCTTCTCCAAAGATTATCGCGGAGTCTTTTTCGGCAATTCGCCCGAAATTAATCCTTGCCGTTCCGCTTATTATTGAAAAGATTGTAAAAAACAAAGTTTTCCCGGAATTGGAAAAGCCTTGGATGAAGATGTTGATGAAAGTTCCATTTATCGATACGAAACTACTCGAAATAATTGGAGACAAACTAAATAATGCATTCGGCAATAACTTCGAAGAAATTGTTGTAGGAGGCGCCGGATTAAATAAAGACGTGGAAGATTTCCTTAGCTCAATCAACTTTAGATACACAGTAGGTTATGGAATGACTGAGTGCGGGCCGCTTATCTCATACGAACAGTGGGACACCTTCAAAAAAGGTTCTTGCGGAAGGGTGGTAGACCGCATGGAAGTGCGTATCAACTCAGAGGATCCGGCAAATAAAGTTGGGGAAATTCAAGTACGCGGGATGAACGTTATGCTTGGTTACTATAAAAACCAAGAAGCAACGGCCGCAACCTTCACCGCAGACGGATGGATGAAAACCGGAGACCTGGGTATCATAGATCCGGATGGCTTTATATTCATCAAAGGAAGAAGCAAAACAATGATCCTTGGACCTTCGGGACAAAACATTTATCCGGAAGAGATCGAAGATAAGATCAACAACTTACCTTGCGTAGCAGAGTCGCTTGTTGTAGACAAAGGAGGTAAGCTTGTCGCTTTAATTTATCCTGATATCGAATTATTGAAACACGAAGGTGTAAATATTGACGATGCCGAAAACTACATGAAATCTCATATCAAGACACTCAACAACGAGTTGCCGGCATATAGCAGAATCACAGATGTTCGCATCATGACCGAAGAGTTTGAGAAAACACCAAAACGTAGTATCAAACGCTTCTTGTATCAATAAAATAGTTTTTCAAGCCTAATTATAAGGGATATGACACGTAAAAACGTTCATATCCCTTTCTTTTTACTCAAATAAGTACCTTAAATCTATATATTTTCTAAATTTGCTTCAATTTACAAGTGCTAACACCACAACAACACACAAATTGATCTTATTTATGTATTTTGAAGAACAAATTGAAACCATGCCACGCACAAGTCTTGAACAGTTACAGCTTTCAAGATTAAATGGCATACTACAACATGCCCTCAATTCGGCATACTACAAGCAACTATTTCAAGACAATCCGGACTATCCGCAAGAACTCTCTTCGATAGACGAAATCACAAAGCTGCCTTTTACAACAAAAGACGACCTGCGCAACAACTATCCATACGGATTCGTAGCCGTCCCGCTCGACAAATGTGTACGTTTGCATTCGTCAAGTGGCACAACTGGTAATCCCACGGTAGTACTTCACACACAGAAAGATCTCGACGAATGGGCCAATCAAGTTGCTCGTTGTATGTATATGGCTGGTGCACGCAAAAGTGATGTATTCCAAAACACATCCGGCTATGGTATGTTTACCGGCGGACTCGGATTTCAATACGGAGCCGAAAGACTGGGTGCACTTACCGTTCCGGCCGCGGCAGGAAATAGCAAACGACAAGTAAAGTTCATACAAGACTTTGGAACTACATGCATACATGCCATACCGAGTTATGCCACTCGCCTAGCTGAGGTTATGCACGAAATGGGTTGTGATCCGAAAAAAGACACCAAACTTCGTATTCTCTTTATCGGTGCCGAGCCACACTCTGAAGAGCAACGTCAGCGCATCGAGTCTCTATTGGGTGTAAAAGCATACAACTGCTTTGGTATGTCTGAGATGAATGGTCCGGGTGTCGCCTTTGAGTGTCAAGAACAAAACGGCCTTCACATCTGGGAAGATTATGTAATTGCAGAGATTATAGATCCCGTTACGTTGGATCCTGTAAAAGATGGCGAAATAGGCGAACTTGTCCTTACAACGATCAATAGAGATGCAATGCCGCTAATTCGTTATCGCACCCGTGATCTCACTCGTTTTATACCCGGCACATGTGCTTGCGGTAGAACACACCGCCGTATCGATAGATTTCAAGGACGAAGTGATGATATGATGATCTTGAAAGGTGTTAATATTTTTCCGATACAAATAGAAAAAATTTTAATGCAATTCAAAGAGCTAGGCAACAACTATCTTATCACGCTCCACACTGTAAACAACAACGACGAAATGCTTATAGAAGTAGAATTAAACGACTTGTTTACAGACGACTACTCTACATTACAGAAACTCACCCGAGATATTACGCGTCAACTTAAAGATGAGCTACTACTCACTCCGAAAGTTAAATTAGTAGACAAAGACAGTCTGCCCGTAAGCGAAGGAAAGGCTGTACGTGTAAAAGATCTGAGAAATTTTCTTTAAATTTGCAACATCAAAACAGAACGGAAATGACTGTTAAACAAATTTCTATCTTTCTTGAGAATAAATCAGGAAGATTGAACGAAATCCTGAGTATACTCGGCGGAGAACAAATCAAGATTATAGCTGCCACAGTAGCAGACACCTCTGAGTTTGGGATTTTACGCATGATAGTAAACGATCCTGAAAAAGCGATCACGATATTAAAGCATAATAAAATAAGCGCAAACTTGTCTGATGTAATCGCCATAAAGACCGATTCATTCGCAGGTGCTTTCGCCAAAACCATTGAATATTTCTCTGCTGCAGGTGTCAGCATAGAATACATGTATTGCTTTTCTCTCAATGACGCAGCTATACTTATATTACAAACCAACAACAAAGAGGCTGCGCTGGATGTAATCAATCAAAATAGATTGGATCTTATTCTCGCAAACGATTTAAAACAACTCTAACAACGAATGAAACAATTTCTATACCTGCTATGTGTGCTTTTGCTTACTACAGGATGCAACAAGACCAATACTTCAAAAGAAGACACAATAGATGTATATGCATTACGCGGACCATCTATACTTACTGTTGCACAGTTTCTCGAAGGCAACACATACGTGGATGGAAAAAAGATAGAAGTGCGAATACTCGATAGTCCGCAACAAATACAAGCTGCGATAATCAAAAAAGAAGCAGACATTGCTCTTCTTCCTTTGATTAGCGCAGCTAATCTTTATAACAAGCAAATAGACTATAAACTACTTGGCTGTTCGGTCTGGGGAAGCATTTATCTGATTGGTCGCGTCGATTCTATTCAGAAATCGGGAAATGAATCGGTATATATGTTTGGAAAAGAAACAACCCCTTCGATCTTAGCCGAAAACTATTTTCAGAAAAACGGATTTCCTTCCGGCATTACCAATTACAACTATTCGGTCGAATCCCCTCAAGAACTAACCGGTTTATTGTTGAGTCGCCGAGCAAATGCTGCTATTTTAAGCGAACCGTTCATATCGGTTGCACTACGTCAAGACACCTCTTTGTCTGTCATTGCCGACTTGAATCAACTCAACGGAGAGGTAGGTTTTCCACAAACGGCCATTGTGATTAATCCCGCCATGCAGAAGTATGCCGATACATTAACAACGCTGTTTGAAGAAGCTGCTCTTGCCACAACGCAACATCCCAAAGAGGTTATTCGCATTATTGAAGAAAGCAGAACCTTCGGTGTTGGCACCATTACAGAAGAAAGCATTAAACGTTGTAAGATAGATTTCAAAAGCAGTCGCGAAGCAAAACAAGACTTTATCAAATACCTAAATACAATTCTGAACTTAAACCCTAAATCGGTTGGAGAGAAACTACCCGACGAAGGCTTCTATATCTATGCGGAGTAAACTTCTAATTCATATCCTCACTTTTGCAATCGTTTTATTAGGATGGCAATACCTGGCAAAGTGGATCGACAACGATCACCTTTTTCCTACATTGCAATCACTCGCAAACGAACTGATTCACCTATCATCTACCGATCACTTTTTCAACTCGGTATTGAGCACTACCCTACGCGGTTGTGTCGGCATCGTAATCTCTTTGGTTGCAGCACTAAGCATATCTATTGCGTTTGTGAAGATTCCATTTATCAAAGAACTACTCAGTCCATTGATTGTTATGATGCGTACCATCCCAACAATCTCATTTATTCTTTTAGCAATAATCTTTCTCAATGTAGAGACCATTCCTATTGTGATCGCATTGCTGGTAATGTTTCCGATCCTATGCCAAAACCTTACAGGCGGATTAGAAAAACTAAACTCCGACCTCACCGTGATGGCACATCAATTTCACATTAGTTCGGTCAATAAATTTACACAAATCATTTATCCGCAAATAAAGCCGTATCTTTTTAGTGGACTTGCTTCGTCGATGGGCTACGGATGGAGAGCAATTATTATGGGAGAGGTACTTGCAATGACCGACTTTGGTATCGGCAAGCAACTCAAAGATGCGCAATATCACCTCGATGTATCCTCACTCGTAGCATGGACCATCGTCGCCATTGGTATTAGTTATATTTTTGACGTACTGATCAAGAAACTATCCCGCCTCAACTTTCCCATTTTATTTATCAAGCAGAAAAGCAGCGACATCATCCCGTCAGACATCGTATTAGATAACATCTCCTTCAGTTATCCGGAGCGATCTATTCTAAAAGACTATTCTTTGAAATTGGGAAAAGGTCATAGTTATGCGCTATTGGGTAACTCGGGAGTAGGAAAGACAACACTAATGTCTATTATCGGAGGATGGAGAAAAGCCTCGAAGGGCTCTATAAGTTCGATTCAAAATGCTGCTGTGGTATTTCAATCACCCATGCTAATAAATCAGCTCAATCCCGTACAGAACATAATGCTTACATTGGCAAATATCTATCCGAAGCAACAGGCACAGAATATAGCCATTGATATACTTCAAACCGTAGGACTGGGCAATCACCTCGATGCCGCAGTAACCCACCTAAGCTACGGACAGCAACAACGCGTAGCAATTGCACGTGCATTGAGTTTTCCGGCAGAAGTAGTACTCATGGACGAACCCTTCAAAGGGCTGCAACCCTCACTTACCAATCAACTGATCGACCTTACGCTCGAGTTGCAACGCAAGCACAACTTTGTGTTTCTATTCATTACGCATCACATGCGCGAGGTAGAATACATGCGAGCAGAAACCATTTGCTTGAACGAAGTCAATTAAATGTATTGTATTTCCCTTTTACGTTGATCTTCTCATCTACAATATATTCGGGACGATGTTTTACCTCATCAAATAAAACCCCGATATATTGTCCCAGGACTCCAATAGTAAGCAGTTGCACACCTCCAAAGAATATTACGGTAATCATCAAAGAAGTCCACCCCGGGATAATAGTGACACCGAAAAACTTTCCTCCTACCGACCACAAAGCCAATAGAATACCTACAACCACAGATAAAAAACCCATAGATATAGCAAGCTTAAGTGGTTTCTTTGAGAAGTAAAGAAAGGCATTCGTAGCAAAGCCAAACATCTTACTAAGCGGATATTTTGTAGTTCCCGCCCAGCGTGCATCACGCGAATAGTAAAAAGGCACCTGCTTAAAACCCATCCAGCTAATCAACCCTCGGATGTATTTTCCGCGCTCAGTTAGTTGGTCAAACTGATCAATTATCTTTCGATCGATCAAACGGAAGTCGCCCGTATCAACTGGGAAGTTTGTATCCGACATGGCATTGAGCATACGATAAAACCACTTTGCCGTAGTTTTCTTAAACGTGCCCTCCCCTTTGCGTTCTTTACGTACGCAATAGACCACATTTGCCTGCTCGGCTTCTTGCATACGCAACATATCAGGAATTACTTCGGGAGGATCTTGTAGATCGGCATCAATGATAATCGCAAAATCGGTGGTGCAATGATTGATTCCGGCACTCACGGCTGCTTGATGTCCGAAATTACGAGAGAAACTTAATACGGAAACGCGATTGTCTTTTTCGGCAATACCTCTTAATATCTTCAAAGTAGCATCCGAGCTACCATCGTTTACAAACAAAATACATGAATCATAGTCTAACGAAGAGAGTACCGTGCTAATACGTGTATACGACTCGAGTATCACCAACTCTTCATTATAGCATGGTACGATAACGGTAACACTTTTCATACGCATCATTCATTAAAAGTAAAGTATTTATTACACACAAAGTTAAGAGCGGTATAAAACACCATTGCTAACAGTTGATTGTAATAGGGTTCGAAGAAATTAAAATCATTCAATTCAATCAATACGGCAAGCTGCGCCGCATAACACACTGCAAAACTAATACCAAATTTCAAAAAAGCTCTACGCATCGAAGCGTTGCTTTTAAACGTCCATCGTCTGTTCCACACAAAGCTATTGATAAGACCAATCGCATATCCAATTACATTAGATACGACTGCATCCAATAAAAAAAGCTCCATACAGAACCAAATAATCAGAGCAGTAAGGAGCGTATTGGCAAGACCTACAACTCCATACTTAACTACTTGCCTTAGTGTTTGACTTGATATCTCCATCTCTATCTATAATCTTTGCAATCTCTTCATCGTCCAATATCTTGACATTCGTAACGGTATATACCGGAGACAAAAAGTCGCCATATTGATTGCATTCGTTTATTATTGAGTCAAAGATACCTTTTATATTGCAACCGATAGGAACAAGCACAACCATTTTAAAGAAATTTGTCGCGATCTTAAAATCTTCCATCTCACAACCATTCTTCTTCAATGCATACTCAAACTCATGCAATACGATATCTTCTTGGTATTTGACAAGAGGATGTTTATCCTTTGTCTTTACCAATACAAAGAAACGTAACTTTTCGTCTTTTCCGCCCAGCCCGGTCGAAATAAATATCTGCTGTTCTTCAGACAACTCACTTTCAAGCGCTATTTTACACTCAAGCAATGCCAATTGAGACCAGTCGCGCAACTCCTCGTCGGGATTCTTGCTGTAATCTTCAAGAATACGATAAGCCTGAGCATTGATCGAAGAAGCCAATGCTACCAAAGCCTTTCGTTTGTTGTCGAGCGACTCTTCGAGATCGGCCAAAACCAATGCCGAGGAATCAATATCAATATAAGCACGTTCACGCTTCAAAGACTCAGAGTATTTAAAGTATTTCATCTGCTCTTCGACCGACACACTACGTTCCAAGACATGGAAATGCCCGTGGAGTCCGTTAAATGAGTTCTGGAACTGTTTAAATATATCGTCTTTATTTTTCATAAATAGCTTCATAATTGTATCGTTGTAAAGAGAAAACAGACATGACAATAAATAAGTTCGTAAAATACAGATTGATTTCGAATCTATATTGCTGCAGCGTCATATTTGTATAAAAATAAAAAGATACTAAAAAGAAGATGTATTAATTGTAACTTCTATTACATAAACATCCTTAATCGAGAAAGCATGCTCCTTGTAAAATAAGTTATTAAAAACTACCTTTACGTTACTAAATATAGGCTATGAGATTATCAGAACTAAAAACCGGCGAAAAGGCACTGATTGTAAAAGTTTTGGGACGCGGAGGTTTCCGCAAACGCATCATTGAGATGGGATTCATCAAAGGGAAAACGGTAGAAGTAATTCTAAACGCTCCGCTCAAAGATCCGATCGAATACAAGGTAATGGATTATCACATTTCATTACGCAGACAAGACGCGGCCCTTATTGAGGTAATCAACCTAAGCGATATCAACGCTACAAATGCTTTTGCAGATGCAAATGCCCCCTTCTCTACCGACGAACATAGCCTTACTCAAACCCCTTCGGACGATGAACTGCGTGAAATAGCCTTTCGCGAAGGAAAAACAATCAACGTAGCCCTTATCGGTAATCCCAATTGCGGTAAGACTTCCTTGTTTAACTTTGCATCCGGCTCGCACGAACACGTAGGAAACTACAGCGGTGTTACCGTTGATGCCAAGCAAGCCACTTTTAAGCAAAACGGATATACCTTTAAGATCGTAGACCTTCCGGGCACCTATTCGCTTTCGGCCTATACGCCGGAAGAGATTTATGTACGCAACTACTTGGCTACCGAACAACCCGATGTGGTGATCAACGTGGTAGATGCTTCAAACCTCGAACGCAACCTATATCTTACGTCTCAATTACTCGACATGGACGTGCAAATGGTAATTGCGCTCAACATGTATGACGAGCTCGAAAAGCGAGGAAGTCAGTTTGACCACACCTCCCTTGCTGAAATGATCGGAACACCTATTGTACCAACTGTAAGCAAGACCGGTCGTGGCATCGAGGCCTTATTTAATCAGATCATTAAAGTATACGAGCACGAAGAACCCATCGTGCGTCATATTCATATCAACTATGGCGAAGTTCTCGAGCAAGCAATCTCGAAGCTAAAACCCATCTTACGCAAGAACAAAAGCTTGGGTAAAAACTTATCGAAACGTTACTTGGCGATCAAACTTCTCGAGAAAGACCGCGAGATCGAACAGTTTGTATCAACTTTCCCCAATGCGAAAGAGATCATTACTACCCGCAATCAAATTGTAGATAAGATCGAACATCTACTCAACGAAGATTCGGAGACGGCATTTACCGATGCCCGCTACGGATTCATTTCGGGTGCACTGCGCGAAACGTTTCAAGAGAATCAGATCGAGAAAGTATCCAATACGCAAATCATTGATACGTTTGTTACGCACAAACTACTCGGCTTCCCTATTTTTATTCTATTCATGTGGCTCATGTTTGAGACCACATTCAAGCTGGGCGCATATCCCGTAGAATGGATCGAATGGGCGGTAGACAGCTTCGGCGAACTCATTCGTACGCACATGCAAGAAGGGCCGGTCAAGGATCTGCTCGTTAATGGTATCATTGGCGGCGTAGGCGGTGTGATTGTATTCCTTCCCAATATTCTGATACTTTATCTGTTTATCTCATTTATGGAAGACTCGGGCTACATGGCGCGGGCTGCTTTCATTATGGATAAAATCATGCATAAGATGGGATTACACGGCAAGTCGTTCATCCCGCTGGTAATGGGCTTTGGCTGTAACGTACCCGCTATTATGGCGTCGCGCACCATCGAGAGTCGCAACAGCCGCATGATAACCATGCTTGTAAACCCATTGATGTCGTGCAGTGCCCGACTTCCGGTTTATGTACTGCTTACCAGTGCTTTCTTTCCGCGACATGCGAGCCTCGTAATGCTTTGTCTTTATGCCACCGGCGTACTCTTGGCAGTGCTTGCTGCAAAGGTTTTCAAGAAATACTTGTTTGCACAAGAAGAAGTACCGTTTGTAATGGAGCTTCCTCCCTATCGCATGCCTACCATGCGCTCTATCCTTCATCACATGTGGGAAAAAGCACGCCAGTATTTGCAGAAGATGGGTGGTGTAATCCTATTGGCATCTCTGATCATTTGGTTTATGGGATATTATCCTCAACACAATGAATATACCGAAAAGATTGATCAACAAATCGAGCTGCTAGAGCAAAACAAGCAAACCGGTCTCAACAACGAGGCTATGATTGCTTCGATCGACTCTCTCAATGTTGAGAAAAGCATTCTGCAACAAAAGCATTCGTACATTGGAAAAGTAGGACAATTTGTAGAGCCTGTAATGCGACCATTGGGCTTTGACTGGAAGATCAGCGTGAGTTTGCTTTCGGGAATGGCGGCCAAAGAGGTTGTGGTAAGTACGCTCAGCGTTCTTTACACCGGACATACCGACGAGACAACTTCGCTACAACATCGCCTGCAAACCGAGAAACAGGATGACGGACTTCCGGCTTTCACTCAGTTAACAGCTCTTTGTCTGATGCTGTTTGTATTGATCTATTTTCCTTGTATCGCAACGGTATCTGCCATCAAGCATGAATCGGGTTCTTGGAAATGGGGAGCATTTGTTATGACCTATACAACAGTGCTGGCTTGGGTAGTTGCTTTTATTGTAAAAACCGTAGGTACTCTTATTTTATCGTTGTTCTAAAGTAGTTTATTCGACATAATAAAATCACAAAGCCCGCTGAGAGCATAATCGTTCTCAGCGGGCTTTGTTTTTGATTATAGCGTCATGCCTTTCCATTTCTAATGAAAAGGAAATCGTTCCACCGCCATCAAACAATTCCATCTTCACTATGTTTAAATCGTTCGATGGGCATCAAACGATTCTGTATTCATTAGTTTCGAATCGTCAGATGGCGACCTGACGATTCCGTTATAGTGAAGAATGAATCGTCAGACCGCCATCTGACGATTCGTTGTTCACTATGATTATAAATAGACTTCTCGATAAACGATTGGGGTATATACAAAAAAATAAACCTGCAGTACATGGTAGCACTACAGGTTTATTTAGCTCGGTCTCATTATTTGTGTATCCTTTGCTTAGCCGAGGTAAGATTTCAATAATTTGCTTCGAGATCCTTGTCTTAGTCTTCTAATTGCTTTTTCTTTGATCTGACGTACGCGTTCACGAGTCAAACCAAACTTGTCTCCGATCTCTTCTAATGTCATTTCCTGACAACCAATACCGAAAAATAATTTGATTATTTCACTTTCTCTTTCGGTCAATGTGGCAAGTGCCCTGTCTATTTCTCTTGAAAGCGACTCATAAATCAGAGATTTGTCGGCAATAGGTGCATCGTCATTAACCAATACATCTAATAAGCTATTATCTTCACCTTCAACAAAAGGAGCATCTACCGAGATGTGACGTCCCGATACTTTAAGCGTATCCGAAATCTTATCTACAGGAATATCCAACTCATCTGCCAACTCTTCAGGAGATGGTCGACGTTCGTTTTCCTGTTCGAATTTAGAGAACGCTTTGCTGATCTTGTTTAACGAACCTACCTGATTAAGTGGCAAACGAACAATACGAGACTGCTCTGCCAAAGCTTGCAAAATAGATTGACGAATCCACCATACGGCGTAAGAGATGAATTTAAAACCTCTTGTTTCATCAAACTTTTCTGCTGCCTTAATCAATCCTAGGTTACCTTCATTAATCAAGTCGGGCAAACTCAAACCTTGGTTCTGATACTGTTTCGCTACCGAAACAACAAATCGAAGATTAGCTCTCGTAAGCTTTTCTAATGCTAAACGATCGCCTCTTTTAATAGCCTGTGCCAATTCCACCTCTTCTTCAACGGTGATAAGATCTTCACGTCCAATCTCTTGAAGATACTTATCTAATGAAGCGCTTTCGCGATTGGTAATGGACTTTGTAATTTTTAATTGTCTCATCCAACTATTGTAATTGAGAAATTTAGGTGCAAAGTTAACACTAAAACGTAAAAATCGGTCGTTTTGTTTTAACAAGAAACGACCGATTAAACATATTTAACCTACAATTTGTTGCAGACTATATCAAAATAAAATCAGTCTGCTAAGTTAATTGCATAGTATTCTGTTCGTCCGTTAGGATAGAATCCTTTGATAAACAGGCCTTGTTCATCCGAGTTTCCGGTTCTTACACTTTCTAGAATTGCTTCTACATCTGATGGAGAAGTAATTCTATTTCCGTTAATAACCATAATGATGAAGCCTTTGTTGATACCGGCACGTTTGAATTTGCCATCTTTAACGCCTACGACCTCTACACCATAGTTTATACCATATTTACGCATTTGATCTTGCGATAATGCTTTCAATTCGGCGCCTAACTTAATCTTGCCATCTTGTACTTGTACTACTTCGGTGTTACCTTTACTGTTTTTCAATTCTACAGTCAACGTTTTCACCTTGTCGCCACGTTGCACATCAATGTTTACTTTATCACCAGGACGGAAACGACTGATTTGCTCTTGTAGTTGAGAACCTGATTTCACCTTGTTACCATCTACTGCAATAATTACGTCGCCTACTTCCATTCCGGCTTCTTTTGCAGAACTTCTGTCAGCAAACTCTGCAACATATGCACCTTCCAGTGCTTTGATATCTTTTTGTTTTGCCAACTCCGGAGTAACGTCTGTCATCATCACACCCAACATAGCACGTTGCACTACACCGAATTGCTTCAAGTCGCTCGCTACTTTGCTTGCAATACTAATTGGCACTGCAAATGAGTAACCGGCAAAGTTTCCTGTTTCTGAATAAATCGCAGTATTGATACCGATCAATTCTCCTTTTGTGTTTACCAACGCACCTCCACTGTTACCGGGATTTACCGCAGCGTCGGTTTGTATAAACGATTCGATTTTAAGATCATTTCCATTACGAGATCCCATCTGAAGTCCGCGACCTTTGGCACTTACAATACCAGCAGTTACGGTAGATGTCAAGTTAAATGGATTTCCTACAGCAAGAACCCACTCTCCTACTTTAACCTTATCAGAGTCTCCAAAAGGAATCACGGGAAGATCTGCTGCTTCAATCTTCAGCAATGCAATGTCAGTTGCAGGATCAGCGCCCACCACTGTTGCTGTAAAGTTACGGTTGTCGTTTAGGGTTACTTGAAGTTCATCGGCTCCATCAATCACGTGATTATTGGTAAGGATATATCCGTCTGTCGAGATAACTACTCCCGAACCCGAACCCACTCGTGGTTGTTGTTGCGGACGTTCAAACCCTCCGTCTCCAAAGAAAAAGAAGAACGGATTGTTTTGCGGCATTTGTTGTTGCTGTCTGTTTACAGCTTTCGGTTTTTGTACCGCTTTGATATGCACTACTGCATGCACGCTATTCTCTGCCGCAGCAGTAAAGTCTGTATTCTCAGCAGGAGCACTCGAATAAGATGCTAATCTTACAGGCTGCTGAAATGTTGTAGATGTTATTACCGATGGCTTCTCATTGTTCATGTAAATATAAGAAGCCACTGCCACCCCGCCACTAATAGCAGAGATAAGGCCTACACTTAGGAAATTCTTAAAAATTTTGTTCATACGCTTCTATTTTTGTAATCCTTTAAAATTAACAGTTTTAACTTTGGAAAGATAGATGCAAAAACCATACATACAACCTCCCCACCCGTAGTTTTTTAACTCATTTAACGATAAGATCTTCTCACTTAAGCCGTGTTAACGGAATAGCTTTTAACAATTGCTGATTTTAACAAAGCAGATACTGACATAGAGACATTTAAGAAGATTGTCATGTCAATATTTCAGCGCAACTAGAAATAAATAGCAATAAACCTCGGCTTTTTCGACATGAAAACACTATCTTTGTGTTGTAATGCAGCAGACCGGTCTGTCGCTCATCTTGTATGGGAGGAAAGTCCGGGCAACACAGAGCACCATACTTCCTAACGGGAAGCTGTTTGCAAAAACAGAGTAACGGAACAGAAAATAACCGCCCAATATTGTTATAGTATTGGGTAAGGGTGAAAAGGTGAGGTAAGAGCTCACCGGGTTGTATAGTAATATACGATGCCGTGCGTCTTATGGGTTGCAAGGTCATGTATACCGGTATTTAAGGATTGCTCGTCCGATGCCGGGGGGTAGACCGCTAGAGCCTGATGGTGACATCAGGTCGAGATAAATGGCAGACATCAATACCCACAAGGTATGGATACAGAACCCGGCTTATAGGTCGGCTGCGTTATTTTTTATATCTAAGACTATGCAGAATTCTGAAAACAAGACTTTCAGTGAGAAGTTTCGCGATTTCATCAGAATGGCGTGGCACTTTGTCACATACGACATCTGGAGAATTACTGATGCTGAAATAAGCGGACTGAAAGTTATCTTCATCAATTCCCTAAAAACCATTTATCTTGCAGTTAGGGGATTCCTCGACGATAATCTGCAAGTAAAGGCCTCTGCTCTTACATACAGCACACTTCTGGCTATTGTTCCCTTTTTAGCAGTACTAGTTGGTATCGCTCGCGGTTTTGGTTTCCAAGTATCGGTGCGCAACGAATTGTATGCTTATTTCCCGGGACAACAAACAACACTCGAACAAGCTTTTGAATTTGTAAATAACTACTTGGATCAAACACAAGGAGGAGTATTTATCGGGATTGGTCTTATCTTTTTGTTTTACACCGTTGTAAATCTTCTTTCATCTGTAGAGAATACGTTCAATGAAATTTGGCAAATCAAGAAGTCTCGCGTTTGGTTTAGACGTGTAACCGACTATCTTGCTTTGGTTTTGATCCTCCCCATTCTATTAACTTGCTCGAGTGGTATATCTATTTTCCTTTCGACATTTAAAAATTCGTTTATTGGAAATCACCAAATACTCTCTCCTCTTTTTGAGGTCATCTTGAGTATTATTCCATTCGTTATTACGATACTAACGCTAACGTGTATTTACGTATTACTCCCCAATACGAAGGTAAAGTTTACAAATGCACTTATTGCAGGAACTGTTGCCGGTATCTCTTTTCAAGTGTTTCAGTTCCTATATATCAGTGGACAGATCTGGGTATCACGCTATAATGCAATCTACGGTAGCTTTGCCGCTTTACCTTTACTACTTCTTTGGCTTCAGCTATCTTGGCTGATCTGCTTATTTGGTGCAGAATTGTCATTTGCGGCCCAAAACGTAAAGAAGTTCAACTTCGAACGCGACAGTAGACATATCAGTAGAAGATACAAAGACTTCCTTACGGTGTTAATCGCTTCACTAATCGCTAAACGTTTTGCCAACGAAGAGCAACCATATACAGCTGATGAGTTATCGCAAGAATATCAAATACCAATCAAAATTACAACTCAAATCTTGTATTATCTTACAGAGGTTGGTATCTTGAATGAAGTCATAATGGGCAATGATGAACGAATCACCTATTATCAGCCAGCAGTTGATATCAATAAACTTAGTGTTGGATATCTTTTTACCAAAATAGATGAGTTTGGCTCCGAAAACTTCAAGATAGACACACAAGTAAAGTTCAACAAGCAATGGCAAACTCTACTCGATGTCAGAAAACAATATGTAGACAACAGCAATTCAATCTTGCTGAAAGATTTATAATCAGCGATATCGCATGACGAAAGGAGACTTAACCCAAGGCCCGGTATGGAAGGTAATTCTCACCTTTGCTTTTCCACTACTGGTAGGAAATATTTTGCAGCAATTCTTCAATATTATTGATAGTATTATTGTAGGACAGTTTGTCGGAAAAGAGGCCTTGGCCGCTGTTTCGGCATCTTTCTTTATATACTATTTTATTATTTCATTAGTAATAGGAGTGGGAAGCGGTATCACCGTACTTGTTTCACAAAACTTTGGCGCCAAAAACTTTGATGCAATCCAAAAAGCAACGTCTTCATTCTTTATATTTCTCTTCTTTGTAGGAATCTTATTAGGAGTCATCGGCTTGGTATTTGCCAAAGAAATATTTGCACTGACACATACTCCGCCCGAAGTAATACCCGATGCTATTCGGTACTTCAAGATATATATCATGGGAACTGTTCTATTCACCTCTTTTAATGGAATAATTTCAGTATTACGAGGTATGGGGAATTCGAAAACGCCAATGCTCTTCATTTTCTTCTCAATTATCCTAAATGCTCTACTTGATTTACTCTTTATCATTGTGTTTAGATGGGGAATAGAAGGCGCTGCATTGGCTACTGTTATAGCCCAAGGTATCGCTGTTGTCATGGCTATGTGCTACATCCACCGTTATCATGCTCTAATCTCCTTTAATCCAACAAAGATGGTATTTGATAAAAAGTTGTTTTGTCAAGGTTTACAAATCGGAATACCTACCGGCATACAACAATGTGCAATTGCTTTAGGACTGGTCGCTCTTTTAGGAGTTGTGAATCAATTTGGAGCTGATACACTTACCGCATATGGTGCAGCAGGTAAAATAGAGGCAATCATCAATCAAGCAATCCTGACACTATCGAGTGCATTAGCTGCTTATACAGGACAGAATATAGGAGCAAATAAACACCGCAGGGTACAGCAAGGCTTAAACTTCTCAATGTTAGTTAACCTCTTATTGAGCACTCTGACTTATTTGATGGTTTATTTTTTGGGAACCGAACTAATGACTGCCTTCACTTCTGACAAAAACGTTATTGAAATTGGCGCAGAATATCTTCGCATTGTAGGTATGTTCTTTGTTTTTCATGGAATGCTCAACATCTATAATGGAGTATTGCGTGGAGCCGGAAATACATTGTTTGCCATGATTACCGGAATTATATCCTTATGGCTTATTCGTATTCCTCTTGCTTATTTTCTTAGCAATGATTTGGGACGTGAGGGTGTATGGTGGAGCATTGGATTAAGTTGGACCATTGGCATGCTTGCTACATTTATCTACTTTCGTTTCGGAAAATGGAAACGTATTGTTGCACTGCAACCGAAAACTAAACTTTAAAATCTTTAGAATAAACAGATATTCATTTTCTAGCTTATTCGATTCAATAAGAAAGCCATAAACCTACTATCAGAATAACTGACGCACGCTTATGGCTTTATTTTGTTTTACCCTTAACAGATTATTACTTATACGTATTTCGCGAAACAATTGTATCGAAGTCTTTACGTTTCTTCTCGCGTTTAGCTTGAGTAGAATAACCAACTACAATGTCAAGCAGTACACGCTTGTCCTTCGGTATATTGAGCAACCTCTTGATCTTTTCCTCATCGAACCAACCAAGAATACAAGTCCCCAATCCTTCGTTTTCTGCTGCCAAACACATGTGCGCAGTAGCAATACCTATATCAATATGCGGAAAGTGCTTGTTCTTTGCCCAACCTCCAAATGCTGCGCTAAAGTTTACTTTTTCTTCAACTACAACAATATGCACCGGAGCCTGCTTTGTAAAGTGATTGATTCCTAGAATTCGAGAAGACGTTGCATCTGCAACTTTATTCTTTAATTCAGGCTCATCAACTATTATAAAATGCCATGGCTGCGAGTTACATGCAGAAGGAGCTAAACGTGCAGCCTCTAGAATACGACCAATCTTATCTGCCTCGACCGTTTTTTCCGGATCAAATGCTCTGTCGCTTTGTCTATCAGCTACCAACCGAACAAAATCTTTCATGTATATTCTGATTAAGGATAAAGAATCTGTTTATTTGTACAACATCATCTTGCTGATGTATTTGCCTACAATATCAAACTCAAGGTTCACTACGCTACCTGGTTTGATTTGATGAAAATTAGTATGCTCATAAGTATAAGGAATAATAGCAACCTGAAAGCTATTATCTTTAGAGTTTACAACTGTAAGACTTACACCGTTTACACATACAGATCCTTTCTCTACTGTCATATATCCTTGACGAGCCATTTCTTTATTAAAGTCGTACTCGTAAGTAAAATACCAACTTCCATCAGCTTCTTCAACTGATAGACAACGAGCAGTTTGATCTACGTGACCTTGTACGATATGTCCGTCGAGACGTCCATTCATAATCATACTGCGCTCCAAGTTTACTTTATCTCCAACTTTTAAAAGACCTAGATTTGACTTTTCCAATGTCTCTTTAATGGCCGTAACTGTATATGTATCTTCTGTCATGCTCACAACAGTAAGACATACACCGTTATGTGCAACACTTTGATCAATCTTCAATTCGTTCACAAACGAGCATTTCATTGTGATATGCAAGTTTCCTTTGTCTGATTTGAGTGCTACTACCTGAGCAGCTTCTTCAACTATTCCCGAGAACATAACTTTATTATTTTCAGTTTAACGTATCAAAGGTAGAAAAAATATCTTCCGTCATAGTTGATTCCGAATTCAATTATTGTACACCCCACTTCTAAATTTTATTATATTCACACCTAAGTTTTCTTATTCACATATTTTACTTTGTTTTCCTCATCTTTATTACCTTCCATTTGTTAATATGATGATTAAGCATCATAAAACTTTATCAATTCAATAAAAAGCATTTTTTTTGTACTCGAAGCAAAACACATATTAGAAAATAAATATGCGAACATCTACACTTAAGTATCTCTATCTACAAAAACCCGTAACGATGGTTGTTGTTCTTTGTATCCTTTCAGTCCTGCCTTGGCTTGGATTGGGTGAGTTTTATACAAAAGGCGAACCTCGTGAAGCATCTGTTGCCGTATCAATGATTGAATCTGGCAATTGGATATTACCTGAAGTATATGCAAATGAAGTAGCATATAAACCACCAATGATGCATTGGCTTATTTCTGCCTTTTCATATCCACAAGGTTATGTGAGCGAATTCTCGTCAAGACTCCCTTCTGCATTGGCTTTAATTGCTATGGTTGCCTTTGCGCTAATCTTTTTTGGCAAACGGGTTAAATTTCAACAAGCTTTCATCGCAGCACTGCTTCTTATAACAGCATTCGAAACCCATCGTGCAGGTATGACTGCTCGGGTCGACATGCTATTAGCATGCTTCATGTTTATTGGTATGATACAGTTATTTCGATGGGAAGAAAAGCAAGAACTAAAAGGATTACCTATATCAATACCATTACTGCTTAGCTGTGCCGTTTTAACAAAAGGACCTGTAGGAGTTTTGTTACCTTTACTGGTATTTGGTGTTTATTTACTAGTGCTTGGATATCCTATTCGAAAAATATTGAAGGCTCTATTTTATGCAGGATTCTCATCGTTATTTATTCCTTTTATATGGTACTACAGTGCTTGGGAAAAAGGAGGAACAGACTTCCTAAATATATTCTTAGCTGAGAATTTTGGCCGGTTTTTAAGCTCAAATCCAGACTCAATCAGTTACACCCTGGGACATGAAAAGCCATATTATTACAACTTCCTTTCATTATTAGGAGGTTTTATTCCATGGACTATTATGCTATTCTTTTCTTTGTTTGGGATCCACTATGCACGTTTGACAAATACTATTCCTGAATGGTTTAAAAACATGCGTGAACATATTAAACATACAGATAAGATCAAGCTATTTAGCACCATCGCAATATTAATAATTTTCATTTTCTACACCATCCCAAGTAGCAAGCGCAGTGTGTATTTACTGCCAATGTACCCATTCCTTGCTTTATACATTTCTCAATACTTTATTTATATTACGGAGTACAGAACTTTTGTAACTCGTGCTTTTGCTTCATTTATGTCTATTATATCGGGTATTACGCTTATTGCAATTATAACCTCGTATTTTGGCATATTCAACATCTCTCATTTTATAGAATCGTTTACAAGAGATTCGAAAACGCTTTTTGAAGTTTTTGCTGTTAATGAAGCTCTTCAAAAACCAGATGCAATCAGTTGGACAATCTTTATCCTTCTATCAGGCTCTTTCATCACTCTGATTTATGAGTTATCAAAGAAGAATAATCTTAAGATATTGTATGCAACTATTGCTTTAACTTTTGCCATTAATTTATTTATTGATGGAGACGTAATGCGCCCAATTAAAAATGCAACGTCTTTAAAAGGTTTTACTGAACGCATCCAGACAGAATATCCTCTTAAAGACAACCTTTATACTGCAAATAATCTATTACGTTATCAAAACATTTATGCGCTAAACTTTTATAGTGGAAACGAATTAAAAAACATTGCAATAGAAAGTCCTGAAAAAGGATATTTTATTATTGGAAAGAATGATTTTGAAAAGATAAGAAAAGATTTCCCTGAATATCAATTTTCTGCAATCGACTCATCTCCACATCCTTTTAATGAGATTAAACAAACAGTTGTTTTATATCAATTCACGAAACAACATTGAGCCAAGTTGATTCTTTGAGCTTTAGAAGCATAAAAAAAGCCTCTCTGTCGTAATGATAATCATTACGACAGAGAGGCTTTCTCTCTAAATAAGTATTTGTATTAAAAAAAAACGATCAATTAAGGTACAACAAGTCACTACAATTCTCTCAATTTAATATTACGGAAAGACACTTCATCTCCATGATCTTGCAAAAGAATTCTTCCTTCTTTAGCTTCTCCGAATAATCCTGCCTCATTGTAGTTTGATGCAGCATATTTGCTTCCTTGCACCAGTTTACGATAATCCTCTGATCCTCTTGTATACTCTAATACCTTAAACCCATTTAACCAATGCTCTACCCTATTGTCTGGATACACAATGATTCGTGCTTCGTTCCATTTACCTACACCATTAAATCGTTTGCCAGTTGCTTTTTTCAAATCATACAAACTCGCTAAAGTCCGGCTGCCTTCATACGAAGTAAAAAGCTTAGCATCGGGGTGTTTTACATCATCCAATATCTGATACTCTAAACCGAAAGCCGATCCTTTTTGCTTTTCTTTTTCTGTAACAAAGTACTTTATACCACTATTGGCGCCTTCTGTTATTTTAAAATCTAGCTTCAATTCAAAAGCTTTCAAGTCTTTATCATATACAATATCACCTCCATTTGTAGACTCCCCTCCGTCTGACTTTTGCACAGATAAAACACCGTCTTTAACTTGCCAACCAAACTCTGGAAACACATCTCTATGTGCTCCTCTCCAACCCTGCGTAGATTTACCATCAAATAATAACATCCAGCCTTGTGCTATCTCTTCATCAGAAAGCGTATTCGGTACTTTATTTACAGATTCAGCCAACTTCCCTTTTTTTAAATTAGATGCTACTTTTTCTGTTTTGATTCGAATATTACGCCATTGAATCTCTTTTCCTTCTTGCCATGGTTTCGAATTACCTATACCATGCACCTGAAATGCGATAAACCCTTCTGGCGTTTCATTATCGTATAAGTTTGCTGTATTAACTCCATTAAGCCAAATTCGGATCATATCTCCTAAAGCCTCTATTCTGTATTTGTTCCAGCCATGCTTTTTATAAGCTTGCTGTCCTTCTGTGTTATTCTCTAGCGAAGCCAACCAACCTCGTCGCGCTTCATCATAAACACCTCCACTCCAAGCTCGATCCGATGGATCAATTTCACACTGGTAACCATGAACCCGCCCATTCTGATAAGTTGGCAATGACTCACTTCTAAATTGCACACCCGAATTAAGAGATGTATCACACTTCACTTCAAACTCTAAAATGAAATCTTTGTAAATTTCGGTTGTTGCTAAAAAGCTATTCGGCTCCCCTTTCACAGATTTCCCAACAAGACACCCATCTTTAACAAAAAAAGGCGCCTTCCCATTTAGCTGTGTAAAACCAGAAAGGTCTTTTCCATTAAATAACGTTTTCCATCCATCTGCGGCAAATGAGAAAGATGAAAACCCCAATAGAGCTAAGCAAAGCAAATTCTTAGTCTTCATAGTAATCAATAATTTTAAGGTTATAATTCTGTTTCAATGTTGTAAAAGTAAAAAACAATCAAGAACAAAGTATACACATTAGATGAAATAATGAGAATTATTTTAATCAAAAATAAATACATAAACAATTTCGAGTATAAATTACAGCATTTTACCATAATCTTATCCAACAACTAAAACAAATAGCTAAACTCACTTGATATATGAAGAACTAAGAGTTCATAACATACAATCTAAACAAAATCAATACAACAGGCTTATGAAACGATTTTCAATTGTGCTAATACTACTTTGCATGTTTACAACTATTCATGCACAACAAAATGAAGACTTCATTCATCATAACAACAATTTGATGACTTCACATGAAAAGACTTATAAACACACTGCTGTCGTTCGTCTTTTAGGTGAAAAAGCTTTATTTTTCACAGATATGATTGCAGTTCATAAGAATGGAGCAATAAAACCTGAAATTATTTTAGGGCAAATTAAGGAGGGTACTTTCTGGTATAGTTATTTTGTCCCATTCACTAAAAACTTTGGATTCTTTACTGGCCCAGGTCTTAGTTATTCGTTTGACAAAGGACAAGGCTTCCGTACACGTTGGCAATACGGCTTTAACTGGGCAGAGGTATCAAAAGAGGTTCCTTTTAGTCTATACTTATTGAGTAATATTACGTATGACTTTAGAGCTAAACACTGGACTCTAGGTTGGTATAATGCTGGAATTTCTTATCCATTAAGCAACAGGGTGAGCATTCAATTAGATTTTGAAGGACACTTCAATGAAGGCAAGGACAAAATATACACAGCTACGAATATTGGCTTCTTCTTTCAATTCTAAGTAAAAACAAGAAAGCTCTAGAAGTTATACTTCTAGAGCTTTTCAGCGGAGAGGGAGGGATTCGAACCCCCGGTACCTCGCAGTACAACGGTTTTCAAGACCGCCGCAATCGACCACTCTGCCACCTCTCCAAAAAGAACTTACCGTTCTGCTATCGTTTTCTCTCGATTGCATTGCAAAGGTAGCTAAATTTTATCAATACGCAAACATTATAGACACTTTTTTACCCAATAACACACACACAACTTATAACCAACACCTTATCAAAAGACTAATTATTCAAGATAATAATGTTTGATTGGATGAAGGTCCTCATTCAGTTCATAAACCAATGGCTTACCCGTTGGTATCTCTAAATTAACAATATCATTATCACTAATATTATCCAAATGCTTAATTAAAGCACGTAAGCTATTTCCATGTGCAACAACTAATACAATATTGCCCTGCAAAAGAGAGGCTGCAATCTCATCTTCCCATAAAGGAAGTACCCGACGTATTGTTAGCTCTAAAGATTCACCCAAAGGTAAAGCCTCTGGAGCAACTAATGCATACAATGGATCATGTAATGGAGAGCGAGGATCATTTGCATCAAGTAGTGGAGGTACAACATCAAAGCTTCTTCGCCATATTTTCACTTGCTCATCGCCATACTTCTGTGCTGTCTCTGCTTTATTCAATCCTTGCAGAGCCCCATAATGACGTTCATTTAGTCGCCAAGACTTTATTACTGGCTCAGACAACAAATTCATTTTATCTGCGAGATAATATTGCGTCTTTATCGAACGTTTCAACACAGAAGTAAAAGACACATCAAATTTAAGCCCTGCCTGACGAAGAAAATATCCGGCTTGTTTGGCCTCAGTTATTCCATTTTCTGACAAATCGACATCAGTCCATCCTGTAAATTTATTCTCCTTATTCCAAACACTTTCTCCGTGACGTAAAAGAATCAGTTTATGTATCATATTTATTTATTAAGTATTTCTTTCATAACAAGAAAGGATGTGGTTGATGTTGCTTACATTTCAATATTATAACTTTATTCTGTTTGTTTTTCCCGATTTTCACAAAAAAGCCTCAAGAAACGTCTATTTATAACGCATCTTGAGGCTTCAGCTCTTTTTATTTATGTACTTGTTATTTCCTGAAAGGAGGCTTTACAACTTCGGCTTTAATATTCTTATTTCGAATCTTCACAAAGAATTGTTCTCCTTGATTAGCATATTTACTTTCTACATATGCTAGTCCAATCCCCTTCTTTGTTGTTGGAGAAATTGTTCCAGATGTAACACGACCTATTACTTGTTCGGCCTCATTGACAATATCATACCCATGACGAGGTATCCCCTTATCAACGATTTCAAAACCTATTAATTTTTTCTCTACACCATTTTTCTTCTGACCCTCAAAGATAGACCGAGATGAAAAATCTTTTCCATCTTTAAACTTTGTAATCCATCCAAGTCCGGCTTCTATAGGAGATGTAGTATCGTCGATATCATTTCCGTACAAGCAATATCCCATTTCGAGGCGAAGCGTATCTCGAGCACCTAACCCTATAGGCTTGATACCAAACTCCTCCCCTGCTTCAAATACGGCATCCCAAATAGCCTTTCCGTCATGATTATAAAAATACAATTCAAAACCTCCGGCACCCGTATAACCTGTATTAGATATAATAACCTCTGGAATACCGGCCATTGGACCAACAACAAAGGAATAGTAAGGAATGGTTGATAAATCGACAGAGGTCAGTTTTTGCAATACTTCTATAGCTTTAGGTCCTTGTATTGCCAATTGTCCAATCTGATCTGAAGCATTCTCCAAAACAGCACCTTCTGTATTTTTACTAACACACCAATTCCAATCCTTCTCTATGTTTGCGGCGTTTACAACAAGCATATACTTTTCGGGCTCAAAATGATACACTAGCAGATCATCAACAATCCCTCCATTATCATTGGGAAAACAAGTATATTGCGCTTTTCCTATCGATAACGTCGAGACATCATTCGAAGTGATCTTTTGCAAAAAAGGCAATGCATGCGGTCCTTTCACCCAAAACTCGCCCATATGCGATACATCAAACACACCAACGGAATTACAAACAGCCATGTGCTCATCAATAATTCCTGTGTATTCAATCGGCATATTATAGCCAGCAAATTCATGCATTTTAGCACCTAATGCTTCATGCGTTTCAGTAAATGGTGTAGTCTTCATAATATTAAATCGTGAAATAAATATTAGTATGATTAGTCTTTTTTGTCAACAAGCTCAGCAATCTTCACTATCGTTTCCATAGCCTTTTTCAAGGATGGAATCGGAAGAAACTCATATCGTCCATGAAAGTTATGGCCACCTGCAAAGATGTTTGGACAAGGCAATCCCATAAATGACAAACGAGAGCCGTCTGTTCCACCTCTAATTGGCTTAATCAATGGAGCTACTCCTACTTGAAGCATTGCATCGTGCGCAAAATTGATTATCTCTTTACGAGGCTCAACTATCTCACGCATATTAAAGTACTGATCACGAATCTCAACCGAAGCACAACCTTCATACTTCTCGTTCATATCTTTAACAAGGTCTTTAATCGTCATTTTACGCTCAGCAAACAACGTTCTGTCGTGATCGCGAATGATATAAGTTAAAGAAGCCTCTTCTACAGTTCCTGACATTCCTACCAAGTGAAAGAAGCCTTCATACTTTTCAGTATGTTCCGGTTTTTCTTCTGAAGGCATCCACGCATCAAATTCTGTAGCAAGATGACAAGCATTGATCATTTTGTTCTTTGCATATCCAGGGTGCACATTACGACCTTTGAATGTAATCTTTGCAATAGCTGCATTGAAGTTTTCATATTCAAGCTCACCGATCTGACCTCCATCTATCGTATATGCCCAGTCACATCCAAATTTAGCAACATCAAAATGATCAGCTCCCTGACCAATTTCTTCATCAGGAGTGAAACCGATTCTTATTTTTCCATGTTTGATTTCTGGATGTTCTTTCAAGTAAGCGACTGCACCTACGATAGCAGCAATACCTGCCTTATCATCTGCTCCAAGCAATGTTGTACCATCTGTTACAATCAACTCTTGCCCCATGTAGTCTTCCAATTCAGGGAATTGACTTGGAGAAAGGATTACTTTATGCTCTTCATTTAAGATGATATCTCCACCTTCATATTTTACTATACGAGGCTTTACATCTTTACCCGACATATCGGGACTTGTATCCATGTGAGCGATAAAACCAATGGTTGGTGTTGTGTCATCATCATTATTAGCCGGAAGCGTGGCCATTACATAGCCATTCTCATCAAGAGAAATATCCTCGAGACCGATAGTCTCTAACTCTTTCACCAATTCCGCGGCCAACACGAGTTGGCCGGGTGTACTTGGTGTAGTTCCGGTTCCTTCTTTCGCCTCTGTGTCGAAAGAAACATACTTTAGGAAACGATCAACTACGTTCATAACTATATCTTTTTATAATTAGAATTCTCCTGTTCCGTCGTAACAGTGTGTACAAATCTGTTCTTTCGGAAGTCCTATAGCTTGAACAAGATTCTCAACAGTATTGAATTTAAGTGTTGTAATATTAAGTTTTTTTCGAATACACTCAACCATTTGGCAATATTGCGGAGAATTGGTTGTTGCATATTTCTCCAAATCCTTTTTATCATCACCTTCAATCTCTTTGACAATACGGCGAGAGATTAATTCTAGTTCTGATTTAGAAGCAGAGAAGCCGATAAACGGACATGCATATAATATAGGAGGACATCCCGTACGCATGTGTACCTCTTTTGCTCCATAGCTATATAAGATATTTACATTGTCGCGAAGCTGTGTTCCGCGTACAATTGAATCATCGCAAAATACAACTCTTTTTCCATTAAGCAACTGCTTATTTGGAATTAATTTCATTTTCGCAATAAACTCACGTACCGACTGATTGCTCGGTGTAAAACTACGAGGCCATGTAGGTGTATACTTTACGATAGCACGACGATATGGGATTTGTTTTCCTTCGGCATAACCAAGCGCCATACCAATACCTGAATCAGGAATACCTGATACGAAGTCTGCAACCACATCATCTTCTTTAGCCATTGCCATACCACTGGCATAACGAGCAGCATCTACGTTAACCCCCTCATAGTCTGAAACAGGAAAACCATAATAAACCCAAAGGAAAGAACACACTTGCATTTTCTTATTCGGCTCACGCAATTGAGTCATTGTCTCCGAAGTAAGATGCACTATTTCACCTGGTCCTACGTTATATTCAAGCTCGTAACCAAGATTCGGAAAACTTGCAGGTTCACTTGACGCAGCCCATGCTCCTTCTTTTTTGCCCAAAATAATAGGGGTCCTGCCCATTTTATCTCTCGCCGCAATAATTCCGTCTTCGGTAAGCAGCAACATGGAACAAGACCCCTTAATTTTATTATAGACATTTTCGATGCCCTCTACAAATGTTTTTCCCTGCGTAATAAGCAGTGCGATAAGTTCAGTACTATGCTCGGAACTTAATTCTGAAAAGTGTTTACCCTCATTTATCAATTCCTGCTCCAACTCTTTCGCATTGTTTACTTTTGCGACAGTCACAATCGCAAACTTGCCAAGGTGTGAGTTGATACAGATTGGTTGTGGGTCGGTATCACTAATCACCCCTATCCCTGAATTTCCTTCAAACTTGTCTAGTTCATCTTCGAACTTAGATCTGAAGTATGAGTTCTCAAGGTTGTGAATTGAGCGATTAAATGCCCCATCGTGCAGGGTTACAAGACCGCCGCGACGAGTACCTAAGTGAGAGTTATAATCTGTTCCGTAAAACAAATCATTTACGCATTTTGTGTTTGAAATAGTTCCGAAAAAACCACCCATTTTTGTTTATATTTTATATATGAAACATGAGTCGCAAAGATAATAAAAAAGTAACAATTATATAGATTAGAAAACCATCAAGTTTCACAATCAAAGCAATCACTATACATATTGTAAATAAAATTAGATTGATAGCAAAACCTCAATCCATATCTATCACATCGAGATCCAATAAAAAAGCTACAAATACATTTAATACATATCAACAAACCCTACACTTATCTCCCGCTAGTTCTATTTTTCGAGTATCTATATTCAACCAACTTCGAATATTAAACTCTCATTGCGTTGAACCTTGTTTGGTTTTATTTTTATGTGATCAGAAATCATCATTTACGGAAACTCTAAATAAAAAGCATGTATGGTTCTTACAGAAAGCTCACATACTTCTTCGTTAAACCAAGCATAGTTTGCATAAAAACCTTGCTTGGTTGATCCTGAAAATACTTTTAATTTCTACTCAAGTTCTATATCAGATGAATAAAAATCAAATAATCCCTTCACGTCTTTACACGCTTATTGTATATATCCCTCAAGCACAATCACCCCGTCAACACCTATTTTCACCGACAACTCACTCCTGCTTTATTAAGCTTCTTCATGCAAATTTGATCTGCTTATTCAACATTTACCACCTCTACGCTAAAGCCTTCAAAAATAAACGCAAAAAAATCACACAAAACAGTTATTGAAAATCAGCAATTTACAAAATTATTGAAAAAAAAGTACTAGAACCGCTTGCTGTTTCGGAAAAAGTTTCTACTTTTGCATTCGGGTAAGTGCTACACGGCATGCTCCTAACAAATCCCCCAGGGCTTGACCGCAGCAAGGGTAGTTAGTCGTAGCGGCGCGATGTGGTTAGCTTACCCACCTGCCTCTTTAGCTCAGTTGGCCAGAGCACGTGATTTGTAATCTCGGGGTCGTTGGTTCGAATCCGACAAGAGGCTCAGAAAGAAGGAACTTGATTCGATCAAGATTCCTTCTTTTTTTTTGCCCTTTTTTCACCTTTATTCTGCAAATTAATTTACTTTTGTTTGTTACAATATTAAAAACACAAACATCATGGAAACAAATACACATTCACTCACAAAGTATGCAATGCATTACGGTGCAATTTTCGGTGCATACTGGATTGCTAAATATCCACTGATGATGCTGTCTTTTACATATAACAGCGCAATTATTCTTTACTGGGGTTTAACATTACTAGTACCCGTACTAGCTTTTTTTCTCACAAAAAACTATCGTGACAAACACCGACATGGAGAAATCTCATTCTTTCATGCTTGGCGTTTTGGCATCATGCTCTACTTATGCGCTGCCATTATGATATCGCTTCTTCACTTCGTATTCTACAAATATGTAGCACCGGAAGACTTTATCGCAAACAGCCTGAACACAGCCACTAAAATCATGACAGAAGCAACCGACAATCCGGAGTTTCTAAAAGCGGTAGAAAACCATCATTTCTATTCGCCTATCACAATGGCTGTTCAGGGTATTTTTTCAAATGTGTTTTATGGTATACTTTTATCTATACCTGTAGCCTTCTTTGTAAAAAGAGAACCGAAGGAAGCCCACAACTATAATGAAAACTAATTAAATACATGGATATATCTATTGTAATTCCGTTGTACAACGAAGAAGAATCTCTTCCCGAACTGAACGCTTGGATAGAGCGAGTAATGGAAGAGAACCATTTTTCGTATGAAATCATTTATATAAACGACGGAAGTACCGACAACTCGTGGAAAGTAATTAAAGAATTACAACAAAAATCATTACATGTAAAAGCCGTAAAATTCAGACGTAACTACGGTAAATCTCCTGGTCTTCATTGCGGATTTGAGCGTGCTCAAGGAGATGTCATCATTACGATGGATGCCGACTTGCAAGACAGCCCGGACGAAATTCCGGAACTGTATCAAATGATTATGCGAGATGGCTATGACTTGGTATCTGGATGGAAAAAGAAACGCTATGATCCGCTTTCAAAAACAATTCCGACGAAGCTTTTCAACGCTACAGCACGCAAGGTTTCGGGCATTCAACTACATGATTTCAACTGCGGACTAAAAGCATACAAAAAAGATGTGGTAAAGAATATCGAAGTATATAACGACATGCATCGCTACATCCCTTATTTAGCAAAGATTGCAGGTTTTAATAAAATAGGAGAAAAGCCCGTACTTCACCAAGCACGCAAATACGGAACTACAAAATTTGGTATCGACAGGTTTGTTAATGGATATCTTGACCTAATCACTCTTTGGTTTCTTTCAAAGTTTGGAAAAAAACCAATGCACTTCTTCGGCCTTCTGGGTAGTCTGATGTTTATTCTCGGATTCATTGCTCTGGTCATCGTATTGGGATACAAGTTTTACTCTTTGATGGGTGACAATCCATTCCGCCTTGTAACAGAAACTCCTTATTTCTTCTTATCATTAACGTTTATGATAATTGGGACACAATTGTTTCTTGCCGGCTTTGTTGGAGAACTCATTAGCAGAAACTCACCAACGCGAAATCAATATAAAATAGAGGAAGACTTATGAAGTTTATAGACTTAGTTCAACAGAGATACTCGGTGCGCAAATACAAGTCGCAGCCTATCGAAACCGAAAAGCTCGAATATGTAATTGAGGCAGCTCGTTTGGCTCCGTCTGCTGTAAATTTTCAGCCGTGGGTTTTTGTTGTCATAACAAAAGAAGATAGCAAAGCTAATATTCGCAAATGCTACACCCGGGAATGGTTCAACTCCGCACCTGCTTATATCTTAGTTTGCGGAGATCATAATACAGCATGGAAACGTTCTTTCGACGGCAAAGATCATTGCGACATTGATGCTTCCATAGCCATTGAGCATATGTGCTTGGCTGCTACAGACCAAGGATTAGGTACATGCTGGGTTTGCAACTTCGACCCACAGCTATGCCGTGAGTTATTCAACATTCCTGCTCATCTTGAACCTATTGCAATTCTCCCAATCGGCTATCCCGAGTGCGATGGATTAGAAACTCCAACAAAAAAACGCAAACCATTATCTGATATTATCAGAATGGAAACTTTTTAATTCGATATGTGGTATTTAGAAATAATCCTTTTAGCTATAGGTCTTTCGATGGATAGCTTTGTTGCATCCGTAGCATCGGGCACACAAATAAGAAATTGCACTCTAAAAAACATCTTCAAGATTGCTCTTATCATGGGAGCTCTTCAAGCAACGCTCACCTTGATTGGCTTTTTAGCTGGTCATGGCTTCGAACGCTTTATCACCTTTTATGATCATTGGATTGCCTTTGTTCTTCTCTCGTATCTAGGTGGTAAAATGATCTATGAAGGATTTAAAAAAGATGATAGTGATGAAGTGCAAGAGGTCTTATCCAATCGCTCTGTTTTAGCAACCAAACGCCTTATTGGCCTTGCCATTGCAACCAGTATTGATGCAATGGCTGTAGGTATTTCCCTTGGCTTGTTGAAAAATCCAATTGTATTCCCAGTAACAATGATTGGGATTATCACTTTTATCTTCTCTGCAAGTGGAGTGTACATTGGTCATAAATTTGGAAACAAATTCAATATGCGCATCGAGCTGATCGGTGGTATAATATTAATCCTCATCGGATTAAAAATATTACTCGAACACACTATCTTTGCATAAACTTTTCACAGTGCGAAGTTCGCACTGTGTGCTAAAACAAAATCGCATATGAAACTTTACAAACAGCTGTCGCTCTGCATGCTCTTTGTTGTTTTACTGATTGTTACATCTTGCAATGGTAAAAAGGATCAACAAAAAGAGTACTTTGAAGAATCAGGCACTGTATTTCACACCTTTTATCACATCAAGTACGAGGCTGAAAAACCCTTAACCGACTCTATTGCGGTCGAATTTGAGAAGTTCAACAATTCTCTTAATCCATTCAAACCAACCTCTATCATCTCTAAAGTAAACAAAAATGAGTCGGTCGTATTAGACGAATGGTTCATAGATGTTTTCAACAAAGCACAAGAAGTATCCCGCAATACCAATGGCATATTCGATATTACTTGTGCACCTTTAGTGAATGCTTGGGGTTTCGGATTTAGCAAGATGGACTCAGTTACACCTCAACTAATCGACAGCTTAAAACAATATGTAGGCTACCAAAAGATAGAGCTTAAAGATGGGCAAATAACAAAAGAGAATCCCGGAATCATACTCAATACCTCGGCTATTGCTAAAGGATATGCTAGCGATGTTATCGCAGATCTTTTTGTCCGCAATGGTGTATCAAACTACATGGTTGAAATTGGAGGAGAGGTTACCGTAAATGGAAAAAATCCGAAAGGTGAATGCTGGAAAATTGGCATTAACAAACCTGAGGATGATCGATCAGAAAGTGTCGGAGAAATACAAGAGGTCGTTCAAATATGCAAAGGTGGACTCGCTACATCTGGCAACTATCGCAATTTTTACATCAAGAATGGAAAGAAGTATGCCCATACCATTGATCCGCGCACAGGATATCCATCGGAACAAAATATACTTAGTGCTACAATCATTGCACCAACTTGTATGATGGCCGACGCATATGCTACAGCATTTATGGCAATGGGGTTAGAGCAAGCCCGTATTGTAGCCGGTATCGTCCCGGATATACAATACTACATCATTTATACAGATGAAAATGGAGATATGAAAACAGATATTTCTAAAGGAATGCTCGAGTATTTACCTCAACGAAAAGAGCTCAACACATCAGAAAATAAATAATCCGAATAAAGCTCACTCTTTACATTCGGATAATAAGATAAACAAAGCCTGTATATGCACATTTTACATGTAATATACAGGCTTTACTATTTTAGTATATCAATTAGATTACTTCTTTGGCGATAAGAATTTGTTGTAAAGTGCCAATCCTATAATCGTAGAAACACCAATCATGGAGAAGATGATCCACAGCACCTTTGGTTCGTTCAATTTATCTACATAATGTACATAAAGCTGAGAACCTAGAATCCCTCCTACACCACTACCAATTACACCATAAAGGAATGAATAACCTAAGTAAAGTGCTTTTTTATCAGCCGGAGCAATCAAACCTACATACGATATAAATTTCGGATGGGCGATCATTTCTCCAATTGAGAAGATAAAGATACCAGCCATGAAAACCCAGATACTTTCTGATATTGCAAGACATGCCATCCCTGAAGTTGCGATTAGCAACCCGACAATCATAGTAGGAAGTGCCTTCGTATTCTTCACAATATTAGAGATGAACAACTGCAGTGCAATAATTGCAAATGCATTGATAACTGTAACGTGTTCCGCATCAAACTGCCACTGAGGATCAGCCACAAAATGAGACAAGAAGCTATTTACAAGATTATTTACTGGTTCTACATTTACATAGTCTTTCAAATACCACAATACCGTATCAAACATTTGGAAATAAAGAATCCAAAAACCGCTATAGATAACAATCATCAACATAAAGCGGAAATCTTTCAAAACCAACAAAGCCTCTTTAAATACAACTCCAAGAGACTTCGTGCTCTTTGGTCGTTGTGGCTCTTTGTATACAAAAAGATTTAGTAAGACAAGAGAGCCTGTAGCAATGGCTGCCATTATGAAAATATAGCTCCAAGACAAACTCTTCAAATAAGGGACAAAGATAAGTGGAAAAATAAAAGCCCCAAGATTGATCGACCAATAGAAAACACCAAAGCCTAGGGTTGAATTCTTTTCATTGGTTTCTCGCGCAATCGTACCCGAAATAATTGGTTTGAATACACCGGCACCTAGCACCATTAGCATCAAGCTTGCAAAAACAGTTGAATAGGTTGTGCTCATACTGGTAAGAAAATATCCTGCCGACATCACCACAAATGCAAACATAAGCATCTTACGATAGCCATATCGATCTGCAATAGCTCCAGAAATAATAGGCAATAAATACAAAAGCGGAGTAATCGTACTTTTGATTACGCCCACACTTTCACGTGTAAAGCCAAGTCCACCCTCGTCGATACCCAATACAAGATAAACAGAAAGCACAGACATAACTCCATAGTAAGATCCACGCTCGAAAAACTCCATCAAAATCACCGTCCAAAAGTTCTTCGAAAAGGACTTAATTCCGGTTCCAGTTGTTTTTTGATCCATAAGAAATAGTTAAATAAAATGGTTAGTGTAAGTAAAAGTTCTTATATATGCGAATATAGTAAAAAATCGCTCCATTTCAATTATATTTACAAACACAAAGACACACTAAGTCCCCTTTACTAAGCTAACAAGGACATTACTCATGAAAAGCAATATTCTACATATCATCATAGCCATTCTTTTTCATATTGGCTTCACTTCTAGCTGTAATCATGCAGCACAAAGATCGGATTATGCACACACAAGTCAGCTTCCATTATTTGCCGACTCACTGCAACAGCAGATCAAATCAATCAAACAAATCAACTCAATTCAGAAAGACTCTATTGATATTACACATCCGATTCTAATGAGTGGGTGGTTTTATCTTGAAGATATCGCATCCAAAAAGCATACGATCTTCGGAGCAAAAGACTTGTTCCTTCTCAATACAACATCAAATGGAGGGTTGCATTTCAATCAACCGGAAATATTTGATGCATACATAGATTCGCTATCCATAAGCCCTCTGGAGTGGAATCACTATGCAATCAAGATTAACCGCCCTATAGTAGAAGTATATCTGAATGGGAACAAGGTTGCAAACATAAACTGGTTCGACAGCTGCCGAACAAAACAACAAATCCAACCTATTATTGCAGGATGGGAAGATTGGCAAGATGTATCAAAAGGATATACATATGGATTCACTGCAAAAAACACATCTAATGCAAAACTTGAAAAATGTAATTTCATGGAAGAATATAAACAAGTCATTGATAGATTCCCTTTAACTGCCAATCTCATCTTCTTTCACACATTTGACAACAAAGACAGCTATTGGCAGGTGAATCAAAAGCAAATACAATATACCGAGCCTCCACACTTTATCATTGACGACACAAAACGAAGTTATGCCCAATTCGACACAACGAACTCCTTTCATATTCCCACTGAGGAAATATACAAATCTCTAACCATCGCTTGTAGGATAAGACAAGATGATTTCTACAGAGACCATGGAGCATTAGTCTCGATTGGTGAATACATTGCTCTACGCACATCCAACAATGGCATGTATGCAACCATACCACAAGTTCGCGACTTTTACACACAAAAAGCACGCTTTTCTAAAAATGAATGGGTACACTTGACCATGACCTACGTAGAGAAAAAAGGAGTCACATACTACATCGATGGAAAGAAGTGCGATTTTGTTGCCGAGGATAGAACACTTCAGGCATTCAAAGATATCCTTGTAGGTCGCAACGTTTGGAACAACAAACTAATTGCAGACATTGATAATCTTTTTATATGGAACAGAGCATTAAATGATAAAGAAGTGGCACTTGTTGCAGCTACATCAGAAAGTGATCTATCTAATATGATTCTGTCATACAACTCAAAATCACCATTCAGAATCATTACTTTAGGAGTTGGAGTATTAATTATTCTAATCGGAGTAGCTCTTTTATCATACAAGAGAAGACAATACAAACTCCTTCAGTCTACACAAAAGGTCAACAAGGATGAAGACTGCTCTACTTCAAGTGCGGAACTTGACGAGATATCAAGCACCGATGATTCATCAAAAGAAGATACTTCTGTACAATTCAAAGAAAGATTAGATGAAATTATAATGGCAAACTTGTCATCTTCAGAGTTTCAAATTAAAGAACTTGCCACCGAGATGGGACTAAGTCGTACGGTTCTGTACAACTTATGTGCCGAACACCTAAACGAAAGTCCTAAACAATACATTCGTAACATTCGGCTCGATCAGGCAAAAACACTTCTTACAGAGACGGATAAACCAATTGTTCAAATCATGGATGAAACAGGGTTTGAAAGTCGAGCTTACTTTGCCAAATGCATCAAAGGGCGATTCGGTGTTACGCCTGCTGCTTTACGAAAAATCCCTTGAGTTGCATAGGGTACAACATCAAGGGATTATGACTAACGGGCTAACGACATATAGCAATCTTAATCTCTGAAATCAAGATCTATTTTTTTATCTTTCTTCACGCACCCTATCGGCTCGGGAGTTTTCGACGGATCACGATGGTCGTAGTAGTATACCCCCTCTTTGGCGAAAAGAAGATACGCCTGATTGAGTCGCCCTTCAAAACAAGCATAATCTTTACGATTAGGCATACTCCATGCCGACTCTGCCAATGCACATATACGCGGAAAAGTCATATAATCAAGACGATCAGTATTTTGAATACGCTCTGTCCATACATTCGCTTGAATTCCTTTTATAAAGGAGCTTTCAGTTTCAGAAAGATTCCAATCCTCCATTCCTTTATCAGGAAATGCATACACATCTTCGAGCGGACAAAAACCATTCCATACACGTCCCCACTTATCGTCCTTATTTTGTATAAAATCAAAATAAAGTGGCCTACGCGGACACAAAATCGTCTGATATCTATTTTCCAATGATTTCTTCAACTGATTGACACGATCATGGCGCCACCACATTATAGTAGTAGAAGTAGGATCTGCATCAATTTCGAGCAACTCATCCCATCCAAGCAATTCCTTTCCAAGCACTTGAACCGAGTCAGTCATCCTATTTATAAAGTAGCGCTCCGCATCTTTTACGTGTTTTAATCCTTCTCGTTTTAGCAAAGCCTGCACATCCGGATCACTCTCCCAGGCCTTAATACCAAAAGAAACTTCATCACCACCTATGTGCATATACTTGGAAGGAAACAATTCTGCTACTTCACGTAAAATATCTGTTAGATAAGCATACACTTCCTCTTTACCTGGATTAAATGTAAAATCAGGATGATCCGGTGTTCCTCCTCCCGAAAATTGAGGATAAGCACGATTGGCAGCTGTTGCATGCCCCGGCATATCAATTTCCGGAATGACCTCGATGTGGCGATCTGCCGCATAAGCTACAATTTCTCTGATATCATCTTGTGTATACGATTGAGCTGCAAGGTCCGGATCACTCCAGCTACCCTCTGCGCCAATCTCGGTTAGCTTTGGATATTTCTTAATCTCAATGCGCCAAGCTGGCTCATCGGTAAGATGCCAATGGAATTTATTCAGCTTATAATAACTCATCATATCAAGCAACTGTTTCACTTTTTCTTTTCCAAAAAAGTGACGAGACTCATCGAGCATATACCCTCTCCAATTATACCGAGGCACATCTTCAATCTCAACACAGGTCAAAATACCATCGGGAGTACTATTAATTTGCTGCAATAATGATTGGGTACCATAAAACACCCCTGCTTCGTCAGCTCCGCAAATTGTGATTAACTTCTCACCGACATTCAACTTATATCCTTCTGTCAGAGTTGTGCCCGACTCTAGTTTCAGAAATATTCCTTTACTTGCTTTTTTCCCTTTTACAACCTTAAAGCGACTTCCCATATCCTGATTTAGTTGTTCGGCTTCGTTGCGCAGCACATCGTCTGTGTATGTAATTAACTTCTCGTGCAACTTATTTGTACCGAGACCGGCCGTTACTTTGGCCGGCATAGGAATGATAGATACTTTCTGCGCGTACACCGTCATGCCGCATAAGATAAGTCCACAAAAAAAGACTTGAATGATTCGTTTTAGCATGGTATATTTAATTTATAGTTATTTTCAGATTTTGACTTGTTAGCCTCAACAGACAAAGATATTTCTTTTATACGAAGCAAAACTCCAATATCTGTTCATCTTACTCCTATATGTTATCAATAATAAGCTTTGATACACATAAAAACTTTAAATCTACCCAATCATCGTTTTTCCATGAGAAAAGCGTTGTTTGGTCTGAAAGAATCACACCAAACAACGCTTTCTCAGCCATTTCCTCTCATTTAGTCGTTCAATAGCCTTTCAGAACAGTATACAACTTCTGCACAGGAAGTCCCATGACATTAAAATACGAGCCATTAATCGATTTCACACCGATATAGCCAATCCATTCCTGGATACCATATGAACCTGCTTTGTCGTATGGTCGATACTTTTCGACGTAATATTCGATCTCTTCCTCAGAAAGCACATCAAAGAGCACACTCGTAACAGCGGCAAAAGACTCTATCTTGTCCGTTGTTGTAACTGCAACACCGGTTACAACCTGATGCTCTTTGCCTGAAAGTTTTCGAAGCATTTCCACAGCATCTTCTTTGCATGCCGGCTTACCGAGAATTTCGGTTTCAGTACACACCACCGTATCTGCTGTAATAAGCAAATCATTGTCCTGCAATGTGATCAAATATGCCTCGGCTTTCTTTTCTGCCAAATATACAGGAACCACAGAAGGAGCTAATGTATCGGGATATGACTCATCGATATCAGCCATCACGTTTACGGTAAATTGCAAGTCTAGCCCACTCAATAACTCTTTACGACGAGGAGAGTTACTTGCAAGAACAATATTGTATTTGTCGAGATTTTTCATTGTCAACATTTCACTTTACCAACCGAAAGCTTCGGCTTTCATCCATTCACCTTGAGCTTTCATTACTTGTTCGATCAAATCACGAGCAACTCCTTCACCTCCTTTTTTATGAGAGATATAATTTGCAATTTGCTTAATCTCAGGAGCTGCATCAATAGGTGCCACAGCTAACCCTGCAATACGCATTACATCATAATCAGGAATATCATCTCCGGCATAAGCTATTTGCTCAGGTTTCAACCCTGTTTTATCCATGAAATCATTGAAGTCGTGAATCTTCACAGCCGATTGCATATAAATATGTTGTACTCCCAAACGAGAGAAACGCAATTCCACAGACTGTGTATTTCCTCCTGTAATGATACCTACCTGATAACCATGCTTTACCGCAAGTTGCATTGCATAACCATCTTTGATATTCACTGTTCGCATTGGTTCGCCATTGGGATGAAGCGGAATCTTATCACTAGATAAAACTCCGTCAACATCAAACACAAAAGCTTTTATTTTCATTAAATCATAATTGATACTACTCATTTTCTTTTTGGCTCAAGTTGTGAATACTTTTACTTACTATTGCATAAATATCGCGACTATCTTGATCAGCCAGCATATCAATATGCTTTTCGATCACAGACTCATCGTAACGAATTGCCGGGCCTGTTTGAGCTTCAATCGGTTGCATCTCATGAATCTTAGAGGCCGTCTCGTCAATAAGCGGAACTAAATAGTCGAATCTTAATCCCTCACCTTCTAATATTGATGCGGCTTGTGCATACATGTGATTGGTAAAATTGTTGGCAAACACTGCTGCCAAGTGTAATTTCTTACGCTTTTCGGACGATAGCTCCACAACACGCTCGGTCAATGCTCCCGATATCTTTTTCAGCATTTTGAGATCTTCCGCATGCTGAGCTTCGATAAACACAGGTATTACAGCAAAATCTACTTCTCTGGTTTTACTAAACGATTGCAACGGATAAAGAACTCCGCAACGATCGTGATACTGAGTAAGTAATTCCATTGGAATGCTTCCGGCTGTATGAACCCACAATCCTGAAGTCGTATTCATTTGCGTCAATACAGATTCGAGAATGGAATCTTTCAACGCAAAAATATACAAATCGGCATCTGTATCTACTGCACTAAGATCGGTTATCGGCATTGCCCCTAATCGTTTTGCCAATGCTTTTGCTGATGTTTCGGTTTGGCTAAATACTTGTGCGATTCGCATTCCTTTGCGATGCATCTCGAGAGAAAGACGGGTAGCCAAATTACCGGCTCCTAAAATCACTACTTTCATTCGTTTTACTCGTTATCCAGATTTGTATCTATCGACTTAAACGATCCGATGTGCACCTTCTCCCATTGTAGATTCGTATCGTCGTATGGCTTACGTTCTTGCCCTTTATGTCCTACGGCTACTATCGAAAGCACCTGCATATGGTATGGTATATTTAATAAGTCACGTACATATTGTTCAGAGCTTGTTGCTTCTGCAGTTTCTCGCTCTCGCACCTGCACCCAACAACTTCCCAGCCCTAGATCTTCGGCTTGTAGTTGAATAAATACTGTTGCTATTGATGCATCTTCGATCCAAACATCACACTCCATTGGGTTCGCAACAACAACGATTGCCAGTGCCGCATGCTCAATCATAGCTGCTCCATGTGGTTTGCATTTTGACAGAAGTGCTAATTGAGTTTTATCCTCAACAACAACAAATTGCCATGGATTACGACTTTTGGAAGACGGAGACATCAATGCTGCTTTCAATAACAATTCTACCTCTTCAGGCTTTAATAGCTCGTCGGTAAACTTACGTATACTACGTCTGGTTTTAATCAATTTTGCAAAACTCTCCATATATGTATATTATGCTGTCTATTTATTATTCGATAAAGACAAAGATAGAAAGAAATTTTGCATGCTTATTTTATTCTTATTGATTATAGCCCAGATTTGTAATACTACGGCCATAAGTCTAATTTTGACCCAACGAATTATTTAGAGAATAATTTCTTCATTAATATAAAAATTAATGTACATTTGCGACAATCCTTATTTAATATTTTACTAATTATTTAAACATTCAGTTCATGAACATTTCACATATTGAGCATTTAGGAATTGCTGTAAAAAGCATCGAAGCATCTCTTCCTTACTACGAACAAGTATTAGGTTTGAAATGCTATAACATCGAAGAAGTTGCTGACCAAAAGGTAAAAACAGCATTTTTCAAAGTTGGTCAAACTAAGATCGAGCTTTTGGAGCCAACCAGTGAAGACAGCACAATCGCTAAGTTTATCGAAAAAAGAGGCGAAGGCATTCATCACATCGCATTCGCTACCGATTCAGTAGCAGAAGCATTAGCAGAAGTAGCAGAAAAAGGTGTACAACTAATCGACAAAGCTCCACGCAAAGGTGCAGAAGGCTTGAATATCGCATTCCTTCACCCAAAATCAACTTGTAGCGTACTTACTGAGCTTTGCGAAGATCCAAATAAGTAACACCTTAATATCTTACCATAAAAAAACGTACTAAAATGAGTAACCAACTTGAAAAAGTAAAAGAGCTAATCCAACTACGCGAAAAAGCTCGTCTTGGTGGTGGAGAGAAACGTATCGAATCTCAACACAAAAAAGGAAAATACACAGCCCGCGAACGCATCGCAATGCTTCTTGACGAAGGAAGCTTCGAAGAGTTTGATATGTTTGTACAACACCGTTGCACCAACTTCGGACTTGAAAATGAAAAATTTCTTGGTGACGGTGTCGTAACCGGTTATGGTACAATCGACGGACGTCTAGTTTATATTTACGCTCAAGATTTCACCGTATTCGGAGGATCTCTTTCCGAATCGCTAGCTATGAAGATCTGTAAAGTAATGGATCAAGCAATGAAAATGGGAGCCCCTGTTATTGGTATCAATGATTCGGGTGGCGCACGTATTCAAGAAGGTGTTAATGCTTTAGCCGGATATGCGGAGATCTTCCAACGAAATATTTTAGCGTCGGGAGTAATTCCTCAAATCTCAGGTATCTTTGGTCCTTGTGCCGGTGGTGCCGTATACTCACCAGCCCTTACCGACTTCAACATCATGACTCGCGGAACAAGTTATATGTTCCTTACCGGTCCTAAAGTTGTGAAAACAGTAACAGGTGAAGACGTAGACCAAGAATCGCTAGGTGGAGCAAGCGTTCATGCTACTCGCTCAGGGGTTGCTCATTTTGCCGTTGATAACGAAGATGAAGGAATCACACTTATCCAGAAACTTCTAAGTTTCTTACCTCAAAACAACCTTGAAGAAGCACCTCTTAGAGAATGTACCGATCCAATCGACAGACTAGAGGATGCTCTTAATGAAATTATTCCAGACAATCCGAACAAACCATACGACATGTATGAAGTAATCGGTGCAATCATCGACAACGGCGAGTTTCTTGAAGTACATAGAGAATACGCTCAAAACATCATCGTCGGTTTTGCCCGTTTCAACGGACAGTCTGTTGGTATCGTAGCTAACCAACCAAGCAAAATGGCAGGTGTGCTAGATATCAACGCATCAAGAAAAGCAGCTCGCTTCGTTCGTTTCTGCGACGCATTTAATATTCCATTAGTGACATTAGTAGATGTTCCGGGCTTCCTTCCGGGTACTGGCCAAGAGTATGGTGGTGTAATCCTACATGGAGCAAAACTTCTTTACGCATATGGCGAAGCTACAGTTCCAAAAGTAACAGTAACATTGCGTAAATCATATGGTGGAGCCTATTGTGTAATGAGCTCAAAACACCTACGTGGAGATGTTAACTATGCATGGCCAACTGCCGAAATTGCCGTAATGGGCCCATCGGGTGCGGTTGAAATCATCTTCTCTAAAGAAGTTGCTGCATCGGAAAACCCTGCTGAATGCACAAAACAAAAAGAAGCCGAATACCGCGATAAATTTGCAAACCCTTACAATGCCGCTCAATATGGTTACATCGACGATGTTATCGAACCAAGAAACACGCGATTCCGTATTATCAGAGCATTGCAACAACTTCAAACTAAGAAGCTGACAAATCCGGCGAAGAAACACGATAACCTTCCTCTTTAATTCGATTAAACCATTTAAGTATGATACACAAGAGAATATGGGGTGTTTTGTTTGCTTTGCTGATTTCGTTCGGCGTAAGCGCGCAACGCACTACCTCACTCAAGCTCAACGAAGTGCTTGTGATTAACGAGGATAATTTTCAAGACGATTACGGTAAAAAAAGCCCTTGGATTGAGATTTATAATAATTCGGCAGGAACAGTTGATATTGCAGCTTGCTATCTAACAGACGATCCTAACAATCCGAAAAAGTACATGATCCCTAAAGGAGATGTACTTACTAAGATCAGACCCCGTCAGCACACTTTGTTTTGGGCAGACAACAACCCAAGTCACGGTACGTTTCACTTGAACTTCACATTTGATCCTACAAAAGACAACTATCTTGCTTTGTATGACTCAGACGGACGTACACTAATCGACGAGGTTGTTATTCCTGCATCGCAAAAAGCAGATGTCAGTTATGGACTCTCACAAGATGGAACCGGCGAATGGATTTCTTTTGAAAAAGTAACTCCGAGCACCAACAACATCACATTGAATTCGAATGCAAAGATCGACAATTTCAAAGAAAACGACCCATCGGGTGTAGGTATGACTCTTACTGCGATGGCTGTAGTGTTCTGCGGACTTTGTGTTTTATTCCTAGTATTCAAATTGGTTGGCAAAATCGCAATTGCACTTAGCAAGAAAAGAGCTGAGATGGCAGCCAAAGCAGCAGGAGGAGTCCAAATTGCAGATGTTAGCGAAGCCTCTGGAGAGGTGTTTGCCGCTATCGCAACGGCATTGCATGAAGCTGCCGAGGATGTACACGACATTGAAGACACAGTCTTGACTATCGAGCGCGTACAACGCACCTACTCTCCTTGGAGTTCGAAAATCTACACATTACGTAAGAATCCAAGAAACTAATCATCTAAAGCTATTGAAAAATGAAACAATATAAATACATCATTAACGGTAATGAATACAATGTTACGATCAACAGCATGGAAGACAACATTGCCGAAGTAGAAGTAAATGGTACTCCATATAAAGTTGAAATGGAGAAACCTGCAAAGAAAACACTTAAGAAACCACATTCAGTAATATCACGTCCTGCGCAAACAAGTGCTCCGGTTGCAGCAGCTCCGGTTGCAGCACCTTCTCAAAGTAGTGGTGCGGCAGGTGCAGTACGTTCTCCTCTTCCAGGCGTTATTCTTGAAGTGTCTGTAAAAGTAGGAGACATTGTAAAACGCGGACAAAAGATCGCGATTCTTGAAGCGATGAAAATGGAAAATAATATCAATGCCGACAGAGACGGTAAGATTATTGAAGTAAAAGTAAACAAAGGAGACTCTGTACTTGAAGGCGCAGATCTTATCGTAATCGGTTAATGTTATGCAAGAAGGATTCTTTTCATTTCTGGTAAGTAACATTGAAACGTTCCTTACCTATACCGGCTTTGCCAACATTACGATAGGACATATCGCCATGTTGATTGTAGGGCTAGTGTTTATCTATCTGGCTATTGCCCATGAATTTGAACCTATGCTTCTTATCCCAATCGGTTTCGGTATCCTTATCGGTAACATTCCGTTCAAAGATGCCGGCTTACAACTGGGAATATATGAAGAAGGTTCTGTACTCAATATTCTCTACCAAGGGGTAACCCAAGGCTGGTATCCGCCATTGATATTCTTAGGAATCGGAGCGATGACCGACTTCTCGGCTCTTATCTCTAATCCTAAGTTGATGCTTATCGGTGCAGCAGCGCAGTTTGGTATCTTCGGAGCTTATGTAATTGCGCTTCAAATGGGTTTTGAACCGAATCAAGCCGGAGCAATCGGTATTATTGGAGGAGCAGACGGACCTACCGCGATCTTCCTTTCATCCAAACTAGCACCAAACCTGATGGGAGCAATCGCCATATCGGCCTACTCCTACATGGCATTGGTGCCGATCATTCAGCCTCCTTTCATGAAGTTGCTTACAACAAAGAAAGAGCGTTTGATCCGCATGAAAGCACCTCGCGCGGTATCTTCTACAGAGAAAATCATCTTCCCTATCATCGGATTGTTGCTTACAACATTCCTTGTACCTTCTGGCCTTCCTCTTTTGGGTATGTTGTTCTTTGGGAACTTACTAAAAGAAAGTGGTGTAACCCGTCGTTTGGCTGAAACTGCTCGCGGTCCGCTTATCGACGTTATCACCATCTTATTAGGAGTAACCGTTGGTGCTTCAACACAAGCAACACAGTTCCTAACTTGGGACTCAATTAAAATCTTCGCACTTGGAGCCCTTTCATTCGTGATTGCTACATGTGCCGGAGTATTGTTTGTGAAGTTCTTCAACTTATTCTTGAAAGAAGGAAACAAGATCAATCCGCTTATTGGTAATGCCGGAGTATCGGCAGTGCCAGACTCTGCTCGTATTTCACAAGTTGTAGGTTTAGAATACGATCCTACAAACTACTTGTTGATGCACGCCATGGGTCCTAACGTAGCAGGAGTTATCGGTTCGGCTGTAGCTGCCGGTATCTTACTTGGATTCTTGGGATAATTGAAATCATCAAGAAGATCTATACATATCAGAGGAGACTTCCGATTGGAGGTCTCCTCTTTTTTTACTCCCTACGGTACTTCTCCGAATAGAATTCTTGTGTTATATTTACCACGCAACAAATAATAAAACCTTATGAATACCTATGTTCCTTCCGAAAACAGGTATGAACAATCCATGCAGTTCTCAAATTGCGGAAACAGCGGATTGCAATTACCCCTTATTTCACTTGGGTTGTGGCACAACTTTGGCGAAGTAGATGCTTTTGCCAATTGCCGTGAAATGCTTACCTATGCCTTCGACCACGGAATCACACACTTTGACTTGGCCAATAATTACGGTCCCCCTCCTGGTAGTGCTGAGCAAACGTTTGGCAAGATACTTCGAAAAGATTTTGCTGGTTATCGTGATGAAATGATTATATCTTCCAAAGCCGGTCACCGCATGTGGCCCGGACCCTACGGCGACGGATGTTCGCGAAAGAGCATGATGGCATCAATTGATCAAAGCCTACAACGCACCGGACTTGAGTATTTTGACATATTTTACAGCCATCGTTACGATTCTTCCACACCAATTGAAGAAACCATGCGTGCACTCGCCGATATCGTACGTCAAGGAAAAGCCCTTTATGTAGGACTATCTAAATATCCGATTGAAGAAGCATGCAAAGCTGTACGATTACTGAAAGAAGAAGGTGTTCCGTGCTTGATTTATCAAGATCGATACAACATGTTGATGCGCGACGTCGAAAAGCAACATTTCGATCTTGTACAAGAAGCCGGAGCCGGATTTATAGCATTCTCTCCGCTGGCACAAGGTTTATTGACTAGCAAATACCTTAAGAATATTCCTACAGATTCACGTGCAGCAAAACCTCACGGATTCTTACAAGAGTCGGCCATTACCCCACATCTTCAAGAGGTATTAAATGAATTGAACAACATTGCTCAAACCCTTGGCAAAACACTTGCAGAGTTAGCCCTTCTTTGGATATTACGAAAACCGGAAGTAACCTCTGTGATTATCGGCAGTAGTTCGGTAGAACAGCTCAAAACCAATCTTTCTATTCTCAACGAAACACCTTTGAGCGAAAGAGAGCTCGAACTGATTGATGAAGTTTTAGCTAAGATATAAAATAAAAGAAGCCGAAGCTATAGTCTCACGACTTGGCTTCGGCTTGGCGTTTCCAGAAATATTTTAAATTAATCGTCGTATCTGACAAAATTGTAATTTAAATCGAATATAAGATCTAACCCATTGCTTAATTCGATCTCAATATCTCTTCTATCTCTATCTATTTGTACAATTCGAGCATTTGGATGTCTCGCATCTACGAAGTCTAAAATTTTAATTGGAATTAGTGCATCTTTAATCCCAAAAGGCATATAGATCTCTTCCCACTCGCCCGAGCGATCAAAGCTAATCGTGCTACCATCAGCAAATATCACCTTATATTCTCGGTCAGAATAGTCTTTATCATAGAATACATTTATAACCTTTGACTCATCGAAATAACTTTGCACAAACTCTTGTGCAGCTACTGGCAACTTATTATATGAGATCAATGTGTCGTCATCATTGTCACATGAGATAAAAAACCCAAAGCTCATCACGAGCATAGCAAGAAGAAATAAACTCTTTTTCATCATCAATATTTTATAGTGTTTCGTGTTTTGAATAATTAGTCTTCGTAACGTTTAAACTGATGATCTTTACCAAATCTCAATTCGATCTTATTATTCAATTCAATCTCAAGATCTCCTTTATCTTTCTCGACTTTCATTATTTGAGCATCGGGATGTTTCTGTTCAATAAAAGATCTAACAGCCCCCGGAACCACCGAGTATGGTACCGGCCTAACACGACATTCGATTTTTTTCCATTCGCCGTTCTTTAAAAACTCAACTTTGTCGCCATCAGTAAAGATCACATCATACTCTACGTTAAAAAAATCTTCTTCCTCTTTCACCATCGAAATCTTATGGTCCGGGAAGTACATACTTATAAATTTCTGAGCCGGTTTTGGCAACTGATCTACCGTGATTAGTCTTTCATCATCTGCTTTTACCATTGTTTGTAAAGCAAAAAGACCCATCAATAAAACACACATTTTTCGTATCATATTATCCTTTGTTTTTATTATTACACTGCAAAGTTGCAACTTGATTCTGAAATGAAACTGAAACAAATTAACTTTCTAAACTAAATTGATGCAAGCCATCAACAAATTTATAGTTACACTTCAATTCATACAGTTTACATATCGATTCTACCAAAGCTAAGCCTAATCCTGTAGATCCTTCGCGCTTACGAGTATGGTAGAAACGCTCAAAAATTCGTTCTGCATCAAGAGTTCCGTCATCTCCCGTGTTTGCGATAACAAGAGAATCAGAATAAAGATCAATACGTATTGAACCTCTTTCTATGTTATGCACGAATGCATTTTTCAGTAAATTAGTTACTAAGATCACCGCTAAGGACTCATTTATCTCAAGCACAAAATTAGCATGCGCAACATAAGTAACATCGATATCCTTATACGCATAAGCTTCGCGAAAATCTGCCAGATAACGTTCGATCAACGAGTTCATCTTAATCAAATTTACCTCAATAAACTGTCCATTATCTATTTTACTAAGTAGAAGCAACGACTTATTGAGTTTGGTAATACTACCCAATGTTTTATGCACCTTGATTAGTTCCTCTAGTTGTTTCTCTGTGACATCAGGATCTTCCATCATCATTTCCAGGCGATTCTTACAAATAGCCAACGGCGTTTGTATTTCATGCGACGCATTTCCTATAAATAATTTTTGTTGTTCGAAAAGAGTTTCGGCCCGTTGTGCATTGCGCAAAGCCGCATTGTTTAGTTTCTGAAACTCAACTACACCCGTCTCGTTATCAAGAGGAGGATTGTGTCCGCCTATTTTGTACTTATCAAGCCATTTCAGCAGCACGTAAAGCGGAGAAAGATTTTGTTTAAACATCCACACGTTGATCAATATAATAATAACCAACAATGAGAAATAAAGAATCAAGACCCATTTAAAAATAGCAGCCTGCAAATCATCCTTCTCAATAGTGGGGGTACTCACAACCAATTCGAGCATTCGATCCTCGTCGTCTTTGAAGTAAGTCTTGAGAATACGAGCAGGTTCCTTTTCCTTTTTTGATTTGATATAAACCATTGAATCAATGAATCTTCTGTAACGATTTGCATTCGCATATTCGTCTGTCACCTCATGAATGTAGTATTGATTATTCGTTCCATGATTTACATGCGAAACATCCTCTCCGGCCAATGTTCGAATAATAATTTGTTCCGAAGCGGTCTCGAGAGAATCATCAACCTCATCATTTACTTCACGTATCATAACCGTATAAAACCATGCAGCCCATAATGTCATCACGATAAGCAACAACGGCGATATCTGAAATAATATTTTATTCAGTAACTTCATACATTATTCGTCTGTTGTAAATTTATACCCAAAGCCATATACAGCTTTAATTTGCGGAGTAGCCTGAGCCTCTTTGAGTTTTTTGCGCAAGTTCTTTATTTGCGCATAAATGAAATCAAAATTATCCACTTGATCAATGTGATCGCCCCAAACCGACTCTGCCAACGTGTTCTTATTAATCAGCCTATCGGGTCTATTCATTAAATAGAACAAGATATCATACTCTTTTCGATTGAGATCTAGTGGTTTATCAGCAACACTCACGGCAAAACGATCGGGATACAACGTAATATTTCCGTAAGAAAGGCTCATCTCGCCATTGTTTTGGTTACGACGAATCACACTTTTAATACGAGCCGTAAGTTCGGCGAGATGAAAAGGTTTAGGTAAGTAATCATCGGCCCCCAAATCAAGACCATGCACCTTATCTTCTATCGAGTCTTTGGCCGAAATAATAATCACGTTTTCACGCTTTCGCAATTGCTTCAACTCTTTGAGAAGGGTAAGTCCGCTACCATCGGGCAACATGATATCGAGCAGAATACAGTCATAATCATAGTCTTCGATCTTCTGCATAGCCGATTTTAGATTGCCGGCAGTTTCTACCACATAACGCTCCTTTTCGAGCGAATCTTTCAATATATCTCTAAGTTCAGCTTCGTCTTCTATTATTAATATTTTCATCTATATGGATTTTCTAAACAACAAAGGAAATATTCATTTCTGAAAAATTACGGGAAAACTAATCATTACACACATGATTATGCAATGCGTATGTTGTTTCAACACTTGGGCTACAAAAAAGTTTGCCACACCCCCTACTCTACACAGCCATCGTGTACTACTACAAGAAACAATACATAGAAAATCCGACACACAAACGCAGCTCGAAAATAAACTCTATGAGAACAGAATCGTCAGAAGGCGATCTGACGATTCAATCATAGTGAAGAATGAATCGTCAGGTCGGCACCTGACGATTTGAATCTAATGAAGAGTAAATCGTTTGATGGGCATCAAACGATTTAAACCTAGTGAAGATGGAATTGTTTGATGCCGATGGAACGATTCCATCTTCACTAGGTTTGGATATAAAGTCCATTAGTATGAATTTCAATGATCACTTTAATCTCCCGACAGAGTCCTTTAGACCTCCTTTTAAAGTCTTTATAATTAAATTAATTTGTTTCTTTTCACAAAAACGCTCATTGTTGCAAATTTGTGTATCTTTGACACTATAAAACAATAAGAACACCAACCGATCTAAGCCGCATAAACATGAAAAGCAAACAGTTACAACAACGGTTTGAGCACACATATATTCAATACTATGCGAAAACAAAGCGTTTTGCATATCAATATGTACAATCGAACGAAGATGCTGAAAACATTGTTCAAGATATTTTTACAGAACTTTGGGAAAGATTAGATACGCTTCCTGCCGACATCAATCTCGTAGCATATCTCTTTACATCAGTAAAAAACAGATCATTAGACACATTGCGTCGTCGATTTCTTACCCAAGAGATCGAACGTCAACTACAAGAGGAATATACCTTAAACCTCAAGCTTAAAATTGATTCACTCGAAGCGCTTGACCCAAAACTGTTTGATCAAGATAGTACAGAAGCTATCCTTACGCAAGCAATTAATAATCTTCCAGAACGGTGCAAAGAGATCTTTATCAAAAGTAAACTTGAAGGAAAAAGACAGAAAGAGATTGCCGAGGAACTTTCTATCACAGTAAATACGGTAGAGACACAAATGGGCATTGCATTCAAAAAGCTGCGAAAAGATTTACAACACTACATGCCGCTTTACATCTTTCTTACTTATTTGTAGCACACCTACACAAAGGATCACCTCTAACATAACACACTGATTCAGTTACAACTACAGCCCTACTTACCGGACCAAAGTAAAATAAAATAGCAACCCATGTAAAAAAAAGACATTTCGTTTAGCGGAAAATTCACATCTATACGTTTACCCTTTATACCAAGCAACTGATCCATGAAAAGCAAACTTATCAAATTTGCAAACAACACCATATCGAAAAGCGAATATGCAGAACTTTTGCTCGAAGCTTCATCCAAACCCGAAATTTGGGATGAGCTTGTGCAATTGCAAAACATAAAAGCACTTGACTCGATGCAAAGCAACTGCGATGATGTACAACTAGGCAAAGCTAGCTATACTCGTTTTGTAAACACAAAAACATCGCAAAACTCAATATTACCTCGAATTAAAAGCTTATATAGACAATACAGTGCTTGCGCTGCCGTATTGGCTCTTTTGATTTCAATGGTCTCTACCTTCTTTGCTACAAAGTGGCATTTGCAACACAGTGATATCGGCTATACAACAATCAATGTACCCGTAGGCCAACGTGCATCCATTACACTTCCCGACGGATCGGCTGTATGGATCAATTCCAACTCTTCCCTTTCGTATCCGGCAGCATTCAAAGCCGGCGAACGAAGAGTAAAGCTTATCGGAGAAGCCTATTTTGAAGTCGCTCATCAAAACAAAAGACCATTTATTGTTAATGCGCCGCACTTTGAAACAAAAGTATTAGGCACCAAATTCAATATTTGCAGTTATCCAAATGATTCGATTGCAAAAGCGGATTTAATAGAAGGCTCTGTTGCCCTATATAATATTGATGCAAAAGAAGCGTCCATTATTCTGAAACCTGGCGAACAAGCGATTTACAACCATAACAACCTCTTGCAAATTGATCAGTCATGCTTCAATGCCAACGATAAGAAATCTGGAATATTCCGCTTCGACAATAGCAATATGGCTGAAATATTGAGGCAACTAGAAAACTATTATAATGTATCTATCGTTGTAAACAACCCTTCGATTCTCGATTATGAATACACCGGCTCGTTTGTTCAAGGTGATGGCGTGATGCACATCCTAAAACTTTTACAAAAAATAAAACCCTTTTCCATTCATTTGTCCGAACGTGACAATGTAATCACAATAGAAAACTAATTTTTTACTAAACCTAAATATAAACTCCATGAAAACTACAAGCTTTTTGCAAGCTAAACATGCCCGTGCGTCAGCAATGATTCTTTTTTCGGGTATGATAGGGCTTCAAGCTTTCGCTGCAAACAACCTAGATGCAGTCGTAAATCTAAACTCAGGCAAACTGAAAGTATCCGAACTCTTTAGCGTAATTGAAGATCAAACAGATTATATGTTTGTATTCAGTAAGCGAGAAATCGATACTTCACGCGAAATTGCCGTGAATGGAAAACCAGAGAATGTAGAACAATTGCTAACACAAGCATTCTCTAACACGAATGTAAAGTACGAGATTCAAGACAATTACATCGTACTATCGAAACGAGAAGTTGCACCCTCCCCAATGCAATCTGCACAAAAAAAGGAGATTACGGGTAAAGTTCTTGATGAACTTGGCGAGCCGATAATCGGGGCTAGTGTAATGGTAGAAGGTACTACTACCGGTACTGTGACCGATTTGGATGGTATCTTTTCATTATCAGCTCCGGCTAATGCAACCCTTACGATTTCGTATATCGGTTACAAACCAGTAAAAGTGAGTGCGCAAACGTCTCCGCTGGTTATCAAGATGAAAGAAGACACAAAAAACCTCGACGAGGTCGTGGTTGTAGGTTTCGGATCTCAAAAGAAAGTAAACCTTACGGGAGCCGTATCAACTGCTACAGCTGAAGTCTTTGAAAGTCGTCCGGTACAAAATGCTGCCATGGCTTTGCAAGGTGTAATGCCGGGGCTGAACATCTCGAAGACCGACGGTATCATGGACAAAGCTCCGTCGATGAATGTGCGCGGGATGACTACCATCGGCGACGGGTCAAATGGTGATCCGCTTATTTTGATCGATGGGATGCAAGGCGACATCAACATGCTAAACCCACAAGACATCGAGAGTGTTTCATTGCTTAAAGACGCAGCTGCCTCTTCTATTTACGGATCACGGGCTCCTTTCGGCGTTATCTTGGTTACAACAAAAAAAGGAAAATCGGGCAAGTTTACGGTCAACTACAACGACTCTTTCCGCTGGAACACGCCTGTAAAACGACCTAACACGGTAGACTCATACCGTTTTGCAACCTACTTTAACGACGCAGCCATCAACGCTAAAGGTACCGGTAAGTTTACACCCGAACGCATGCAACGGATCAAAGATTATATGGACGGAAAGATTACGACCAAGAATATTCCGGATCCTAACAATCCTGCCAATTGGGCCGATGGGTACGATTACGCAAATGATAACGTAGACTGGTGGGATGTTATTTACAGCGACTGGTCGTTTGGACAAGAACATACCGTAAGCTTAAATGGTGGTTCTGAAAAGATACAAACCTATGCTTCATTCAACTTTCTAGACCAAAACGGATTGATGAAACTAAGTGAAGATAGTTATCGCCGCTTTGCAACCAACATGCGCATTACAGCTCAATTAACGGAGAAGGTAAATGTAAACTATGGCGTTAAGTTTACCCGATCAGACTATGATCGCCCTGCGCGTATCGGAAACATTGGAGCCATGGGTTATCAAACGTGGCCTATGCTTCCAGTATATGATGACAATGGATATATGTTTAGCAGTCCATCACCTGCACTTACGCTAAAAGAAGGTGGTAGAGACAAAACAAAACGCGATGACATCAGTCAGCAATTACAATTGGTTGTAAAACCTTTGAAGGGTTGGGATATTACAGCAGAGGTTAATTATCGATTGATTAATCATCGTAACCACTGGGATATTCAGAAAACATACAACCACAACGTTGCCGGAGAACCTATCCCAAACAACAACAGTACTGAAGTATATGAGTCTGTCGACGGATCAGATTATATCAATCCGAACATTTACTCTACGTATGCGCATTCGTTCGAAAGTGGCCACAACCTTAAAGGTATGATCGGTTTCCAATCGGAGCAATTCTGGGGCAATGCTTTTAGTGCTAAACGCAATGGCATTATGGTACCGGGCATGGAAGACATTGATGCAACAAACGGAACCGATGGTAGTGGCAAAGCAACTCCTCCGTCTGTTTCGGGAGGTAGAAATAAATGGGCAGTTGCCGGATTCTTTGGTCGACTCAATTATGATTACAAAGATCGCTACATGGCAGAAGTAAACCTTCGCTACGACGGCACATCTCGCTTCCGAGAAGATAAGCGCTGGAAATTCTTCCCTTCATTTTCTGCGGGATGGAATATTGCCCGCGAAGATTTCTGGTCCGACTATGAATCAATTGCCAATACGCTAAAAGTGAGAGGATCATATGGGGTATTGGGTAACCAAAACACAAACTCTTGGTATCCTACCTATGTAACGATGCCTATTGGGACTTCAAACGGTGGATGGATTATTAATGGTAAAAAGCCAAACACTTCAAATGCACCGGGACTGATTAGCTCATTTCTAACTTGGGAAACAGTAAGTACACTGAATATTGGTCTTGACTTTGGGTTCCTAAACAACCGACTAACTGGTAGCTTCGACTGGTTTGAACGTCAAACAAGAGATATGGTAGGACCTGCTCCTGAGATGCCAAATATATTAGGTACGTCTGTTCCGAAAACAAACAACACAGACCTTCGTACTCGCGGATGGGAATTAAATATCTCTTGGAGAGATCGTCTACCGATGGGACTAGGCTATTCTGCAACATTTAATCTTTCTGACGACCGCACAAAGATTACCAATTATCCAAATGAACTGTATGATCTTGGAAAATACTTTACCGGTCAGAACGTAGGAGACATATGGGGATATGAAACCATCGGTATTGCCAAATCACAAGAAGAAATGGATAATCACTTGGCATCATTACCTAACGGCGGACAACAACCTTTGGGTAGTCAGTGGGAAGCCGGTGATATCATGTACAAAGACTTGAACGGCGACGGTGTGATCAACAATGGCAGTTATACGCTCAATGACCATGGCGACTTGAAAGTAATCGGAAACAATGCTTCACGTTATCGTTTTGGCCTTAGCATTGGTGCCGACTGGAAAGGGTTTGACGTAAACTTATTCTTCCAAGGTGTAATGAAGCGTGACTTCTGGGAAGGTAGCTACAACTTCTTCGGGTATAGCGGATATATTTGGCGTTCGGTTGCTTTCGAAGAACACATGGATTATTTCAGAGCAGACCCCGAACATCCAATGGGAGCAAACCTTGACTCTTATTACCCTAGACCATTAGATAATTCTGGTAAAAATCAAAACACACAAACGCGCTACCTACAAAAGGGATCCTATATTCGACTTAAAAACGTACAACTAGGTTATACAGTACCTGCTAGTTTTGTACAAAAAATGGGAATCTCTCAGTTCCGTGTATTTGCTTCGGGCGAAAACCTTTGGACAGGTACCAAACTGAATAAAATCTTCGACCCTGAAACGCTTGGAGGTGGTACCGGTAGTATCGGATATCCATTATTCAAAACCCTTTCGTTTGGTATAAGTGCTAACTTCTAATCATTAACGACTAAATTTCAGAATCATGAAAATTACAAAATATATACTTGTAGCAACTATCTTATCGGGCTATTCCCTCGCTTTTACTGCCTGTAATGATAATTTAGACATTGCACCTCCATCATCAATTACACCCGAGAACTACCTTTGGGACGAGGCTCAACTTGAAGCATTTACTGTAAATCGTTATGGAAACAATCTGCCTGTTGTAGATCCATTTTGCTCGGATGGAGCAACAGATGTTCAAGCGGGAATGGGTGTACCTGGTAAGTTTACGAATACAGAATGGAAGGTTGGTGCTACCGGCGGCGCTTGGGGCTTTGAGGAGTTGTACAATATCAACTATTTCATTAATACTGTAGTACCAAGACATGCGCAAGGTAAAATAACAGGAAACCCGGAGATGATCAATCACTACATTGGTGAAATGTATTTGTTTAGAGCATTGCAACACTTTGGCAAACTCAAATCGATTGGTGATGCACCTATTGTAAAAACAAATTATCCTGATGACAAAGCGATGTTGATCGAAGTTAGTAAGCGTATGCCACGCACAGAAGTCGCACGCTTTATCATTGCAGATCTCGATTCAGCAATTTACTTGATGAAAGACAATGCTCCAGATGGAAATAGAAACCGCTTAAGCAAACCGGTAGCTTTGTTGGTTAAGTCTCGTGTTGCACTTTACGAAGGTACATGGTTGAAGTATTTTAAAGATACACCTTATGTTCCAAATGGTCCGGGATGGCCAGGTGCAACAAAAGAATACAACAAAAACTATCAATTTACATCGGGAAGCATCGATGGTGAAATTGAGTGGTTCCTAAGTCAAGCAATCAATGCTGCGGATCAAGTAGCATCTGCTGTGAACCTTACACAAAATACAGGAATCTTACCTCAAGGCCCTGGCGAATCGAATCCATTTGTAGAAATGTACGGGGCGATCAATATGGCAAGTTATCCTGAGATTCTGATTTGGAAAGCTCATGATAAAGGCCTTGGTGTTACAAACAATGTTCCTGTAAATGCAAGTACATCAAACCTAGCCATAGGTGTAACCAAAGGTATGGTAGATAGTTATCTGATGAAAAACGGATTACCTTATTATGCTCAAGGCAGTGGCTATCATGGAGATGAGTCTATCGAAGACGTACGTAAAGACAGAGATGAGCGTGCTTATCTTTTTTTGAAGGAGCCGGGCCAAGTCAACATGTGGATCAATACCAATATGGGATCACATGGAGTTATTACAGAACCTTTTCTACCTAATATTACAAGTGGATCGGAACAGTTTCGCTACAATACGGGCTATACAAATCGTAAAGGTGTGAATCCGGACAAAGCTCTTTGTGATAACTGGGGTGGTTATAATGGCATCATTGTATACCGTGCGGCCGAAGCTTATTTGAATTACGTAGAAGCATATTATGAGTTGAATGGTACACTAGATGAAAAAGCGTCGAACTATTGGAAGTCTATTCGTAGAAGAGCCGGTGTAGACGAAGATTTTAATAAAACCATTGCTGCTACAGATATGTCGAAAGAAGCGTTAGCAAACTGGGGCGCGTATTCAGCCGGCAAACTAGTAGATCCTACTTTGTATAACATTCGTCGCGAACGTGCTTGTGAGTTTATGGCAGAGGGGTACCGAAATGATGATTTGCGCCGTTGGAAATCAATGGATCAACTCATCTCCAAACCGTATCATATCGAAGGCATGAAGGTATGGGGCAATTATTATCCAACTCAATATGCAGAAGCAGCAAAAACGGATAAGACTTATGAGCTGATCTACGGAATAGATAATACGAAAGCAAATGTTTCAGATCCTGCTCTAAGTGCATATATGCGTCCGTATCAGATTGCTCGCACACTTGCTTATGACGGGTTCACATGGAGAAAAGCGCATTACCTTGATCCAATCGCGGTACAGCACTTCAAGATTACTTCGACTTCGGCCGATTATTCTGATTCTCCTATTTATCAGAATCCTTATTGGGGAACAACTGCCGGTGAGGCATCAATAGAATAGAAACGATTAGAATCTGTTTTTTCATGAATGTTTTCATTCTTGCAGACCATTGATTTTTGCTTATTAAAAGCCCTCTATGCTATTTTGTGTTCAAAATGCATAGAGGGTATTTTATTCATATATTTCACTTAAATAACAACACACTAAACCGGGAAAGATAATCGCGCCAATTGCGCCATGTATGTCCGCCGCCAGTTTCCACATAAGTGTACGGATATTTGTTTTCGTCTAGTATCTTTCGAAAGTCTACGTTTGCGTTGTAGAGGAAATCTGTCTTGCCAATAGCAATCCAATAAAGTTTTGGCTGCTTGCCAAACTGCTCTTTTAGCTTCTGTTGGGTGTTTTCGTATAATGGTGACGATGCACCTTGTGAAGGAAGTATTGCTGCAGAAAATAGACCTACATAGTCAAACAGATCCGGATATGTTTTCGATATGTGAAGTGAGTGAAAACCTCCCATCGAAAGTCCTGCAATTGCTCTTCCAGATTTATTCTTTTGAGTCCGATAATTAGAATCAATGAATGAAACTACATCCGGAAACGACCCCTCAAATGTTCCATCCATTGTTTTAGGAAGCATCGTTTCGGGTTTTCTCAAGCCTCCTTGCGCCTCACCCGGTGCAGCTTCTTGCGAGGCATTACCATTAGTCATTACCACCATCATTGGTTTTGCCTCTCCTGAAGCAATCAAATTGTCGAGTATTTGTGCTGTTCTACCCAAAGCAATCCAAGCTTCTTCGTCTCCGCCCATGCCATGTAGCAAATATAAAACCGGATATTCTTGCGTAGATTGTTCATAACCGGGCGGAGTATATACAGTCATTCGTCGTTTCATTCCTAAGGTAGGACTATCATACCAAACTCGTGAAACGCTGCCATGTGGCACATCATTAACCGAATATACATCTCCTTTGCCGCCAGAAATGAGAAAATAGTTTGAAATGGTACTTACATCGCGTATGGTAAATACGTTAGACGGATCCGTTGTACGCAAATCATCAATACTAAAGGAGTAGTTATAGAGCTCTGATGGTAATATAGCTGTTGTATACTCCCAGATCCCATCATTATTTTGTTGCATTGCAACTGGTGCAGGTACTGACATCTCACCAAATGAAGTTTGTATTACTTTCTCAGGAAGGAAATCTCCATTCAACTCTACCTTTTTTGCATTGGGGGCAAAAATACGAAACGTTACCCGTTGGTCTGATGATACTTCGGGAGATAACACGGCAGGCTTATCCCAGAGTGCTTGTTGCCCAAAAGCCGACAAGGGACTTAACAATAAATAGAGTGCGATACAATAGTGCTTTTTCATATTCATCTGTATTAGATAATATAATAATATCGCCTTAATCAAGCGTTTTGATTAAGGCGATACAATGTAATATGAAGTATTTAATTTTCCAACCTACATTCCTTTATTTCGCAGAGAAATTATTCCCGACATATATTGATATGATAAAGATTAATTAATACTATCTCATTTTCTGTTTATCGTTGAGTTACGTAAAAACATGCTGTACTAAAGAAGTTACGAACATATTTTATATTCGAAAATATACTTGGCAGTTCAATAGGCATTAAATTGAACTTTTGTTTATAGTGGGGATTGATAAACCACAACTTCCGATGTAATAGATTATAACCACTTTGCTCGATTAGTTTTTCAAAATTTTCTATTGTCAAAGCACACTTCTTTATGCTCTGAAGCTCGGTGATGCAATCGTCGCTTTCCCCCATTGTTTGAAGAAGTTTACTATACAAGGGCATTGGTAAAAGATGAATAAATGGAAGCTTCGATATTTTTCCTGCACAAATCTGTTGATGTCCACCAAAAGGCATTTGCCAAGCGGGAAACCCCCAAAATATAATTCCATCTTTCTTGATGTATTCCTTTACTTTGGATATAAATGTTTCTTTATCCTCGATATGCTCAATGACGTCATGAATCAAAACCAAGTCAAATTTATTCACGTCATTTGGTATTTCCATATCAAAGAAGTTGATACATTCAAATACTCCTGGCTGCTGCGCCAACGAGAAATATTCTTTTGCTTGCTCAATACGATCCCGACAAACATCAATCCCTTTTACGATACATCCTTTCTCTGCAAAAGGTAAAAGGTTACCACCTTCACCACATCCAACTTCAAGAATATTCATTCCTGGTCTTACTTCAAAAAAGGGATTAAGGTAGTCGAGATAAAACTCTCTTGAGGTATTAGCTAATTCTGTAAAATAAGCTAATCGATCAATATGTCTTTCTTGCATGGTCTTATTAATATAGTCTTTTTAAATCGCTTACGTCTTCATACAAATAAGTATGCAATTTATTAATAATAGCAATATGATGAATCTTTTTTCTAATATTATATCAATCCATCCATGAAAAAAGATTAGAATATACACATCGGGAACTGAATCAAAGATGCTGTCGGAAAGATTACAGATTTATTTAACTGGATGGTTAGTTCTATAAGTTGTATTTAATTGGTCTAAAAAAGAAAAGGCTGCCTCTAATGAGGCAGCCTTTTGAAGCTTATATTCTTGGATAAGATTAAGCGTTTACAGAGTTCATGTGAGCAACTAGGTCAAGAACTTTGTTTGAGTAACCAATTTCGTTGTCATACCAAGATACAACTTTAACGAAGTTTGGAGACAATGAGATACCAGCTTTAGCATCGAATACAGAAGTACATTTTTCACCGATGAAGTCGCTAGATACAACTTCGTCTTCAGTGTAACCAAGTACGCCTTTCAATTCTTTTTCTGAAGCTTCTTTCATTGCTGCACAGATTTCTGCGTATGAAGCAGCTTTCTCGATACGGCAAGTCAAGTCAACTACAGATACGTCCAAAGTTGGAACGCGGAATGCCATACCTGTAAGTTTACCGTTCAATGCAGGAATTACTTTACCTACAGCTTTAGCAGCACCTGTAGAAGAAGGGATGATGTTACCAGCAGCAGCACGACCACCTCTCCAGTCTTTTGCAGACGGAGCATCAACAGTTTTTTGAGTGTTAGTTGTAGCGTGAACTGTAGTCATAAGACCTTCGATCATACCGAACTTGTCGTTGATAACTTTAGCGATAGGAGCCAAACAGTTAGTAGTACAAGATGCGTTAGATACGATAGTTTGACCAGTATAAGCGTCTAGGTTCACACCGCAAACGAACATTGGAGTATCGTCTTTTGATGGAGCTGACATAACTACATATTTAGCACCAGCTTCGATGTGTTTAGCAGCAGTTTCTTTTGTAAGGAAAAGACCTGTTGATTCAACTACATAGTCAGCACCGATAGCATCCCATTTCAAGTCTGCTGGGTTTCTTTCTGCAGTTACACGGATAGCGTTACCGTTTACAACCAACTGACCGTCTTTAACCTCTACAGTACCGTTAAAACGACCGTGTACAGTGTCATATTTCAACATGTAAGCCATGTATTCAACGTCGATCAAGTCGTTGATACCTACGATTTGGATGTCATTTCTTTCTTGTGCAGCACGGAAAACCAAACGTCCGATACGGCCGAAACCGTTAATACCTACTTTAATCATTGTAAAAAACTTTTTTATGGGTTTTTAAAAATTCGCACAAACTTACGAAGTTTAGGCGTTATATCAAAACAAAAAAAAGTATTTGATAATGAATATCACCAATATCTTCTTTTTATTGTTCTGACACTGCAAAATTAAAATGATTTTCCAATCTTACTTTACAAGTGTGCAAGAAATAAACTAACCAATAACAAAAATTAAGATCCGTATTTTTGATTGCTTTTTTAGGAAGGTATTAAAGGGCATATAAAGGAAAGGGGACCTCTATGATCTTCAGGTTAGAGACTATCACACAAATAACATTTCGGAAGTAAAACAAGGCTAATGTAGAAATTTTGAAATAAAACGCCTGCCTCGTCTTACAAACCACCCCAACAATACAGGTTTTGCAATCTCCCATGCAAAAGGCCAGTAATTATTAAACATCTGTTTAATATCTACCCCCTCACTGTTGAGCTTCTGCTCTGCTTTTGCTGCATCGTGCTTAGTTTTTGATATGAGCGCAGAGCGTTTTACGGAATGAACAAATGACGATTTCAACATATCAAAAGCAATTCCTACAGCATGTCGTTGTACATACTCGAGTTGCTCAACGAGACGTTCTTGCGTCTGCAGGTTCTGAATCGTTAACTCCTGCTTCCTGCGAATCAGCATCTCCATTGCTGAGAGTTGAGTCTTTGTCTTCACTGTTGATTTCATCTTCATTCGTTAAAAAAGTAGTGATTACTTCATTCAAGACTTTCGCTTTAAACTTATTGCGCAGATTGTAAAACAATGCGATGATCAATAGATATAGCGCAAATGTTATTGCAAATCCGCCACCCATGCTACCAATTAGACCGCCAAAATAAAAACCGAGCGACATAAAGAGTGATAGCATTGCGAAAAATACTAGAAAAATCATAATCAAAGCATACGAGAAAACAGAAATCATTTTTCCTATTCTCTCGTACACTTCTAATTTCAGTAATTCGACTTTACCGCTTACAAAAACCGACAAATCGGATTTAAGCGTGTCGAACACTTGTTTTGTTTCTTGATCCATTTGATTGTTATTCGTCTACAGCAGGTGTTTCAACACTGTCACAACTTGGGCAGTTTTTATGAATAGCACCTTTTACACTGTCTTTCACTTTGTTTACAACACCTTCTAGTTCGTCAAGAATACGATCTTTTTTGTCTGTTGCAACAAGATAACCAACAGCTGCACCAACTGCTGCACCAACAACCAAACCTAGTAATAATTTAGAGTCTACATTTTTCATAATACTTTCTCCTTACATTAGTTGTATTTGTTTATACATACAATAAACTATAGAACTCTAAGATTGGTTCACTCGTTAACGAAACTTTATAGATACAGACTTGCTATTTCAAATATAAAGGATTTATCCCGACATGCAAGCTATTACATAAAACACTCACCACCAACAACAAACCTAAAACTAGCTCTTTCATTCAAAACCTCTTGCTTTCAACACACAAAGAAACCTAGCAATCTATTTCTATAAGCAGAATGAACAAATAAATCTATTATTAATTATCAAAATGCAATTAATAAAAAAATAAAGCTACATTTGATCGTTTTTATTATATCGCTAACACAATAAATTAATATGTACTCACCGCAATTACAAGATATAATGCTTGCTCAGCAACGTATTATGAGGGTAGTATATCGTACGCCTTTGTCGAGAAACGCCTCTTTATCTGATCGCTATAATGCCAATATATTTCTTAAACGTGAAGACCTACAGGAAGTTCGCTCTTATAAGATTCGTGGAGCCTACAATAAAATCACATCTCTTACAAATGAGCAACGCTCTAATGGGGTCGTTTGTGCTAGCGCAGGAAACCATGCTCAAGGTGTAGCATATGCATGCAAAGCCCTCAATATCCGAGGGGTAATTTTTATGCCAAATCCAACACCACAACAAAAGCGAGATCAAGTAAAAATGTTTGGCAAAGAGAATGTTGAAGTTATTCTTACCGGAGACACATTTGATGATGCTTATAATGAAGCTGTAAAGTTCTGCGAAAACAACAAAATGACCTTTATCCATCCGTTTAATGATGAAAAAGTAATTGAAGGACAAGCGACAGTAGCATTAGATATCCTTGAAGATACCAAAGCACCAATCGATTATTTATTTGTTCCAATCGGAGGCGGCGGATTAGCTTCCGGCGTTGCAAGCGTATTCAAGATGTTAAGTCCTGATACTAAAATCATAGGAGTAGAACCCTCTGGAGCTGCAAGTATGAAGGCTTCTATTGACAAAGGTCAGGTTACCGAACTCAAAACAATTGATACGTTTGCCGATGGAGTTGCAGTTCGTAAAGCAGGAAATCTAAATTTTGAGATTTGCAAAAACTTACTAGACGACATAATTACTGTTCCTGAAGGACTTATCTGCGGCGAAATTCTAAAATTGTATAATCAAAGTGCAATTGTAGTTGAACCAGCAGGTGCTGTTTCTGTGGCAGGCTTAAATATATACAAAGAGAAACTCGAAGGAAAAAATGTTGTTTGCGTAATCAGTGGCAGCAATAACGACATCACTCGAATGGAAGAAATCAAGGAACGCTCATTGCTTTTTGAGGGTCTCAAACACTATTTTATTGTACGTTTCCCGCAAAGAGCAGGTGCACTTCGTGAGTTCTTGGAAAAAGTATTAGGCCCAAATGACGATATCGCTCATTTTGAATATAAACGTAAAACATATGGAGAAAAAGGACCAGCCCTTATCGGCATTGAGCTTTGTAATCAAAAAGATCTTCAACCATTAATTGAACGAATGAAAGAGCAAGGAATCACCTTCGAATATTTGAATGACCGTCCTGATTTCTTTCAGTTTCTGGTATAGTATAACATTGTTTAGTCATATTTGAAGGTTCATTCACAAAAGCACTTTATCCACCTGCAAAGAAGTGGAAAATTATTTGTATCTTTGCATACAGAATTAAACGTTACATTTCATGCACGAGAAAATTATTATCCTTGATTTCGGCTCACAAACTACTCAACTTATTGGTAGAAGAGTCAGAGAGATGAATACTTATTGCGAAATTCTTCCTTACAATAAGTTTCCTGAAGATACTACAGGTATCAAGGGGGTAATCCTTTCGGGAAGCCCTTACTCTGTGTACGACGAAAGTGCTTTTAAAGCAGATCTTTCTCAAATCAGAAACAAATTTCCTTTATTAGGTATTTGTTACGGTGCTCAATTCCTTGCTTACACATCAGGTGGTAATGTTGAATCGAGCAATTCGAGAGAATATGGTAGAGCAAATCTATCGTTTGTAAACAGCAAAAACCCTCTTCTTAACGGAATCGAGGAAGGTTCTCAAGTATGGATGTCGCATGGTGACACAATCACTGTATTACCATCTAACTTTGAAATTATCGCTAGCACAAATGATGTTAAGGCTGCTGCTTATCAGGTAGAAGGTGAACAAACTTGGGGTGTTCAATTCCACCCGGAAGTATTCCACTCAACAGACGGAACTCAAATGCTTGGAAACTTCCTTGACATTTGCGGAATGAAACGCGATTGGACTCCTGCTTCATTTATCGACGAGACAGTACAACTTCTTAAGAACCAACTAGGAGATGACAAAGTAATTCTCGGTCTTTCTGGTGGTGTAGACTCTTCTGTTACTGCTGTATTGCTTCATAAAGCTATCGGTAAAAATCTTACTTGTATTTTCGTAGACCATGGTTTATTAAGAAAAGACGAGTTCGAAAACGTATTGAACGATTATGCTCATCTTGGCCTTAACGTGATAGGTGTTAATGCTAAAGAGCGTTTTTATAAAGAACTTGAAGGAATAAAAGATCCTGAGCAAAAACGTAAAATCATTGGTAAAGGCTTTATCGATGTATTTGACGAAGAAGCGAAAAAGATCGACGGTGCTAAATGGTTAGGACAAGGTACAATCTACCCTGATATCATTGAATCTCTTTCTATTACAGGCACAGTTATCAAATCACACCATAACGTAGGAGGCCTTCCTGATTTCATGAAATTGAAACTTGTAGAACCTCTTCGTCTTCTTTTCAAAGATGAAGTACGTCGCGTAGGTCGTGAACTTGGAATGATGCCTCATTTGATCGATCGTCATCCTTTCCCTGGCCCGGGTCTTGGTATCCGTATCCTTGGAGATATTACAGAAGAGAAAGTTCGCATCCTACAAGAAGCTGATGACATTTACATCCGTGGTCTTCGCGAATGGGGTCTTTATGATCAAGTATGGCAAGCTGGAACAATTCTTCTACCTGTAAAATCTGTAGGAGTAATGGGTGATGAGCGTACATATGAAAATACAGTTGCTCTTCGTGCGGTTACCTCAACAGATGCTATGACTGCAGACTGGGCTCATCTTCCTTATGAGTTCCTTGCTAAAATTTCGAACGAAATCATCAATAAAGTACGTGGTGTAAACCGTGTAGTATATGATATCAGCTCGAAACCACCTGCAACTATCGAGTGGGAATAATCAAACTCATATAAGAATAAAGAAAAGGCAGATCGTTTTTCGATTCTGCCTTTTTTAAATCATTAAATACTAGTTCAATATGAACAAAGAGAAACGAAAAGAAGCTATGCGTGCAGGTTTAACTTTTACAGAGGCTCGTACCAATAAGTGCTTATTAGAGTCGGCTCGCATGAAAAAAAACGAGATTGTAGAAAATCCAAAAGCGAAAGAGCTTCGTCATGGAAGACGTGGTACTCCGAAAAAGTAATCCTGACATATTATCGACAAATTATTTTACAGTGATTTAATCCATAAGGGATCATTTCACTGTTTTTTATGCTTTATTATTAACAAATTCAACCCACTTATTGCTAAAAACCACACAAGTACGCATTTAATACGAAAAACTAATTACATTTGTCAAAACATGTATCTGTTAACCAAAGAATAAAACACAGTGAGCATAATTATTAAAAACCTAAATAAGATATACCCCAACGGACACCATGCGTTGAAAAACATAAATCTAACCATTCCCCCTGGTATGTTTGGTTTACTTGGTCCCAACGGTGCTGGAAAATCTACTTTAATGCGTATCCTTGTTGCTCAAATGGAAGCGACTTCCGGTAGCATTGAAATGTTTGGCTACGACATGAATAAGCAACGAAAAGAAGTACGGAAAATATTAGGATACCTACCACAAGACTTTCGATTCTTTGCACAATACAAAACATGGGAATTCTTGGATTATGCAGCAAGACTATCTGGATTTACTCAGAATAAACAACGTAAAGAGGCGGTAGACAAAATGCTAGAATCAGTCGGACTGTATGATGTGAGAAACAGATATGCAAATAGACTTTCTGGTGGAATGAAAAGACGACTCGGTATAGCCCAAGCACTTATACATGATCCTAAAGTTATCATTGTAGACGAACCAACAACAGGCTTAGACCCGGAAGAACGTATACGCTTTAGAAATCTACTCTCAAAAGTTAGTGGTCAAGACACTACTATCATATTATCCACTCATATCGTGGGAGACATATCAAGCACCTGCAACCATATGGCCCTTTTGAATAAAGGAGAAGTATCTTTCAATGGTAGTCCGCAAGACATGCTCGAGAATGCAAACGGAAAAGTATGGCGAGTCGTTGTAAAGGACAAAGACTTCAATACAATCACGAATAAATATCCTGTTATCTCCACAATTCCGAACGATGACGAGTGGGAACTTCAAATTGTTGCCGATAGCATAGAAGGATATGATGCAGAACCTTATCCACCAAATCTCGAACATGCTTATGTATACTTTATGGAGAATAAGCTCGACCTGTGGACCAATGATTGACAAACCATAAATAAACTATATAAAATACCATGGCATTCTTTTCCAATATACACACAGTTGCAAAGTATGAAAGTAAACTCCTCTTACGAGGTTGGTTTTTCAGAATATTTGCAGCACTTGCTATTCTATTTATCGGACTGATTAATTTCGGAATAGTAGCACAATCAAAAGCCTGGATCATCATTTCCATACCATCCAACATACCGTATATTAGCTTATTATTCTTCAATATGTTTCAGGCAATTATTGCGGTTTTCTTGTCTTCTGACTTTCTAAAACGAGATAAAAAACTAGATACATCAGAAGTATTTTATGTAAGACCCTTGAGTAATGCCGAGTATGTATTAGGTAAGACTTGGGGAAACATGAAACTTTTTCTAGGTCTAAATTTTGTGATATTAATAGAAACCGCAATAATAACGCTTACATCCGGAGCTGCGAATATTGATTTCAGAGCATATCTAATTTACTTCTTTCTAATATCTATTCCCACATTAGTATACATAATGGGGTTATCTTTCGCACTAATGCTTATTGTCAAGAATCAAGCAATTACATTTGTTATATTACTTGGTTATATATGCATCTCAACTTTCTACATTCAAGAAAAATTCTACTATCTTTTCGATTATATGGGGTATGCATTACCTCTGATGAAATCGAGTATTATAGGCTTTTCCAATCTATATGAGATCTATACTCTTCGTTTTATTTACCTATTCTTAGGTCTCGGATTTATAGCATTGACCATTAGATTATACGGACGCCTTCCCAATTCAAAACAGAAAGCAAATATCTGGTCAATCGTAGCTAGCACTTTCATTATTGCAGGCTTGTTCTGTGCGTATACACATGTAACTCAGTTCAATGTTAAATCTGAGAATCGACTTGCCTACTTAGCACTCAACAATACATATAGTAATTCCCCCGAAATTCAAGTTGACAGTTTTGATATCAAACTCAAACAATTACCTGAACAAATAAAAGCGAGTGTTACAATCTGTGGACATACTGAAGTAAAAGCTGATTCTTTTGTATTCTCACTAAATCCGGCTTTAAATTTAGAATCGATAACAGACGCAAACAGTGAGCAACTCAATTATGAAAGAAAGAAACAAATCATCATTGTGAAACTCAAACATACACTTGAAAATAAAGCTCCGGTAAAATGGACATTTAATTACTCTGGAACAATTGATCAAACGATATGCTACCTTGATATTGAAAAAGAAGAGCTAGAGAAGACTGTATCAATGGACTTCGTCAATCTTGATAAACAATACGCATTTATTGAAAACAACTACCTTTTACTTACACCCGAATCATACTGGTATCCAAGATCTGGGACAGGCTATAGTACAGAAGGAACAAACTGGATGCGCTCTGTTTTCAGTCAATTTAAAACAGAAATAGAAGCCCTACCTAATTTATATGCAATTACACAAGGAGACTCTATCTCTTTTTCAAACAATAAGTTCATCTACAAAACAGATGAGCCCATCACTAATTTATCAGTTACAATAGGAGACTATCAAAAACGAACAACAACGATTGATAATATAGACTTCTCGTTATATACATTCAAAGGACATGATAAATTTAAAAGTGTAACAGACTCTATTTCCGACACGATACCATCACTCATCAAGGAGCAAAAAAATAGAATAGAAGCATCATACAAGCTATCTTATCCTTTCCATCGCTTTTCTTTGGTTGAAGTACCCGCTCAATTCTACACTTATCCCCGCACATATAGCAGTGTGCAAGACTGCATGCAACCGGAAATCGTATTTATTGAAGAAATGGGATTCTCTCAATATAGCATGAACATAGAAGGTGTGTTTGAAAACAACAAGCGTTGGCAACAATGGAGCAATCAAAAACAAACAGATAACGAATTAAGGGTACAGTCTCTACATCAATTCTTCTGGCTTTTTGATAGTCCATCGGCTAAATACGACTGGAATTATACCGGCCGAGGTAAAATGGATGTAAAATCAAATGAAAACAAATACTACATCTATCCACAACTATTTAATTTTAAATTCAATTTCGTCTCAGATGATTGGAATATTGTAAATCGCCTGATCGAAAGCTATCTTCTTGAAAACAACAACAATCAATGGCTACGACAATTTAACGGAATCAGTGAAGAAGAAGAAACCAATATACTCTTCCAATCTGAATCCCTTCGCGAGATATTAAGTAGTTCTGCATCTCCGAACCTTATGCGCAAAGCAATCAAATTAAAATCACAAGAACTGTTCTCTTTGTGCGAGAAAGCTATGACACGAAAATCTTTTCGAGACTCTTTATATATCTATTTGGAAAGAAATAAACTTAGAAATATTCCTTTTACCGAATTTTTGGACTCAATACAGCAAAAAGCAAACTGTGACTTAATAGGATACCTGCCCGAGTGGGGAGATTCTATCCGTTATGGTGAATTTGTATTTCCACAGCCTCAAACGGTACAAGTGCGTAACGATGAAGCCGATGTGTATGAGCATACCATACAAATCGAGAACAGATCTCCTTACTATGCTTGGGCACAGTTAACGATTGGACTTAGCAATGCAGAGCCTAAAATAGAGATTCTAGAATTCAACCCACATGAAACAAAAGAGTGTATTCTTCAAACAGAGTCTGCACCTAATAGGTATACATTAAACACTTTTATCTCTAAAAACATACCTCTCGAGATTGCTCATAAAGTAGGACGAATTCCTAGAGAGAAAAGAGTAGCAAAAGAGGAAAGTCAAAAAATGATCAATTCGATTACGATAATCAATGAGAATGAAATCATCATCGACAATGAAGATCCTAAGCTATTTACAACCTCAGAGACCGAACCGGTAGGCTTAATGGCTCAATGGCTTGAGCAAAAACAAACAAGTAAATCAAAGTATTCTGGTTTCTCTTTTTGGAATGCTCCAAAAGAATGGATTGTAACCACCGGCCCTCAATATTATGGAACTACACAGATGTCAGCACATGCCATCAAGACAGGCAAAGGCAATGTATATGCTGAATGGAAGGCTCCTATACCAGAACATGGAACATATGATATCTATTATTATGTATCAAAAACTGAAGATATTAATTGGAATAGACACGTAAAGGCTGAATATCATTTCTCAATAGATGGGAGTGATAAAATAGAAGATGCCTACCTCGATATAAGAAGAGCCAAAGACGGCTGGGAAAGTCTTGGCCCCTATTATATAGAAAAAGACACCGCCGTAATAAGGCTTTACAACGATTATGCATTAAGAGCTATCACCGCAGATGCTATAAAACTTGTAAAACGTTATTAACGCTCCATCTCCCAATAAACAAAACTTGTATACAAACTAAAAAGATAACCTATCTCGATGAAGAAGTCATTTTTCATATTCGCAACATGGATTATAAGCTGCGGAGCATCAGCTCAAACAGCTTTAACAATGGATAAGGCACTGGATATCGCAATGAACAACAGTCCTACCATGCGTAAGTCGGCGATGAACCTCGATCGATACCAACAAACATTAGTAGCACAGAAAGCATCCTTAAAGTCTCGCTTTTCTCTCAAATTAGATCCAATCGATTATTCTAAAAACAGAAGTTTCGACAATCGATTATCTCAATGGTATACTAACGAGACATTAAATACATCCGGAACCTTCCAAGTAGATCAGCCCATCTTATTTACAGATGGTGTTATCTCTTTGGTTAATCGCTTCGGATGGCAAGACAACAAATCAGATATAGATGGATCCGACAACAGCAACCGAGCATTTCGAAACAATCTATATTTACAATTATCTCAACCTATCTTCACCTACAACCGTAGAAAGATGGAGCTCAAAGAAATAGAACTGGATTACGAGAATGCAGCAATTAGTTATGCGCTGCAACGACTCGATATGGAACGACGTATTACCGATCAGTTTTATGCCGTATACATGGCACAAAGCAATTTAGACATCAGCATTGAAGAATTAGAAGATGCCCGCAAAAACTTTGAAGTAATAAAAAATAAAGTCGAAGCAGATCTTGCTGCTCGCGACGAATTATTTCAAGCAGAGCTGAATTTAGCTACTGCCGAATCGAATACAGAAGATCGTCGCGTTGCATTGGAAAATGCAAAAGACTTACTCAAACAAACCTTGGGTATGCAGCTAAATGAAGCAGTATCTATATTTGCAGAAATACAAGTTGAACCGGTTAAGATTGATATCGACAAAGCCATAACCCATGCTCTCTCTACACGCCTCGAACTTCGAGAACGTGAAATTGAAGCAGAAAAGCTCGACTTTCAAATGATAAAGACCAAATCCTTGAATGAGTTTAAAGGAGATATCTCTTTATCGTTCGGACTTTCCGGTGACAATAAGAACTTAGGAAAAGTATACGACCAACCTACTCAAAGTCCTCGCGTTGCGGTCAGCTTTACAGTCCCTATTTTCGACTGGGGAGAAAAGAAAGCTCGTGTAAAAGCACAAGAAACCGCAATTCTAATTAATCGTCTCGACAAAGTTGAAGATGAAAAGAAAATAGAGCTAGATATCAGAAAAACATACCGTAACCTCGAAAACAACCTTCGACAAATCAATATAGCCGAGCAAAATGTAAAGAATGCACAGCTTACCTACGATCTCAATGCCGAACGTTATCGCAATGGAGATCTTACTGGTATGGAGATGAGTCAATTCCAAACACAGCTATCGAACAAGAAGATGACGTTAGCGCAAGCTCGAATCAATTATAAGATTGAATTATTAAATCTAAAAATTCAAACTCTATACGATTTCGATAACAATCAATCAATCGTACCTCTAACAAATTACTCACAACCAAAAAAGAAATAATACCATGAAACCAACTATATACACATCTAAAATAGCACTTTGCAGCAGTATCGTTGCTTCTTTCTTTGCATTCACCTCATGTAAAAACGATTCACGACCCAATTATCGAGACATCGCAACACCTGTTTCGGTTATCGAACTCACCAAAAGTCCGATCAGCAAATACATCACAACATCAGGAACAGCCATGTCGAACGGTGAAGTTGAGTTAAAATCTGAGATTGCCGGAGTGTTCGAACTTCAAAGAAATAGCTCTACTGGAAAGCCTTTCAAATTAGGCGATCGTGTAAAAGAAGGACAAGTTATTGCCACACTATCCGATCCCGAATATGTAAATGGCATTGCAATAGACGCTAAAAAGTTAGCCTATGAAATTGCACAGCAAGAGCAAACCAAGCAGAAAGCCCTTTATGAAAAGGGCGGTGTTACGTTGAGTGAAATGAAAAACACCGAAGTTAAAGTAACAAATGCAAAATATGACTTGGAAAATGCTGAGCTTAAATTAGCAAAAATGCAAATCAAAGCTCCGATAAATGGTGTGATTGTAGACCTTCCTCACTATACACCCAATACACGTATCGAACAAGGCAAAACAATTGCGACACTAATGGATTATGATAAAATGTTTATGGAAATTAACCTCCCAGAAAACACCATTGGCTATGTAAAAACCGCACAACCGGCACACATCACACATTATACGTTGCGTCGCGACACCTTAAAAGGTATCGTGGATGAGTTATCCCCTGCAATCAGCAAAGAAACAAGAACCTACAAAGGTAAAATGCTAATCGATAATACGAAACTAAAGATACGCCCGGGCATGTTTGTTAAAGCTGATATCGTAGTAGACCGTGCAGATAGCACCATTGTTATACCAAAGAAAGTTATCCAATCCAATCGCAATCGTAAATACGTGTTTATCGTTGAAAAGAACGTAGCCATTCTTCGCGACATCAAAACCGGTCTTGAAGATGAAGACAACATCGAAGTAGTAGAAGGATTAAAAGTAAACGACAACCTTATCGTAAAAGGCTTTGAAACACTACGTGAAAACAGCAATGTTAAAGTTGAACGCTAACACGCTACCATGAAAAAGATAATACAACTAGCCGTAAACAATCCGGTTACCGTGATCATGATGGTTTGTGCCATCTTGCTTCTCGGAAAGATATCGTACGACAAATTAGGAGTAGACCTGTTGCCGTCACTTAATAATCCGAGTTTATATATCGAACTCGATGCTGGAGATCGTCCTCCTGAAGAGATTGAGAAGAAATATGTCAAGAATATCGAAGCAATGGTGATCAGACAACGAGACATCACAGCCGTGTCGTCTATTATCAAAGCAGGAACAGCTCGTATTACCGTAGAGTATACTTGGGGCAAAGATATGGACGAAGCATTTCTTGATCTACAGAAAGCAATTGGCGGATATAGCGCAAATCAAGAGATAAAAGAGTTGAACATCAGTCAAAACGACCCCAACTCAGCCCCCGTTGTCCTCATTGGTCTCTCCCATCCCAACATTGAAGACATGGCCGTGTTGCGTAAAGCAGCAGAAAGCTACATTCGAAATGAGTTGGTGCGAGTAGAAGGAGTTGCCGATGTTCAATTAAGTGGTCAAGAATATAAGAAGCTAAACATCAAGACCGACCCTTATAAACTCAGTGCATTCAAACTAACGGTCAATGATATTGCCGGAAAGATTGAAGAAAACAACAAATCTATTTCGGGTGGTAAAGTTTCAGAGTTAGGACTACAATACATCGTAAAAGGAGTTAGTAACCTAAATAACGAAGGAGACTTCGAAACCCTGATTGTCGGATATAAGCCAATCAGTACAACCGATGCATCAGCTTCGCAAAACAACACTGCAGCCAACGGAGACACCAAAGCTCCTATTTATCTGAAGGATGTAGCTGTAATCGAATTTGAAAATACCGATCCCGAGAATATCGTACGTGTAAACGGCAAACGAAGCATCGGACTTTCGGTTTACAAAGAGATGCGTTACAATACCGTACAAGTTGTAGACAACATCACCAAGCAGCTCACAAAAATTGAGCAAGCGTTACCTGGCTATGAGTTTGACATTGTGACTAATCAAGGCACATTTATCAAGAACTCGATCGGAGAAGTAAAAGACACAGCACTACTTGGTATTGTTCTTGCAATCATTGTATTGTTTGTATTCTTACGTCGTTTCGGCACAACATTGATCGTAAGTATTGCCATCCCGATTTCATTGGTCGCCACATTCAACCTTATGTATTTCGGTGGGCTAACTCTTAATATCATGACACTCGGCGGTATGGCTCTTGGTGCAGGTATGCTTGTAGACAATGCAATTGTTGTGATCGAAAGCATTTTTCGAAATCATGAAAAAGGAGATAGCGTTAAAGAAGCAGCCGTAAATGGCACCGCACAAGTAGCGGGTGCTGTAACCGCCTCAACACTGACAACAATCGTTGTGTTCCTACCAATCGTATATCTACACGGGGCATCAGGAGAGTTGTTCAAAGATCAAGCATGGACGGTTACCTTCTCACTTCTTTCATCTCTATTCGTCGCGATCTTTACAATTCCGATGCTTTATACAAAGCTATTCGGAAAAAAAGCAGAAGCTCAACCTGTAGAGCAAAAAGCCTCTATTGAGTTTAAGCAATACGGAAAACTTCTTACCCGTATATTGCAGAAAAGAGGTCTTGTGCTGGCTATTTCAGCCCTAGTTCTGCTTGGCGCATTCCTTCTCGTTCCTTTATTAAAAACGGAGTTTATGCCCAAGTCTGACAATTCAACCTTTATCATGCAGGTGAAGTTACCCGAAGGAACTATGATTTCACGCACCGCCTCAACTGTAGAAAGCTTAGAAAACATGATTTATACCATGCTTGGCGATTCGGCATGCACAATCTATTCGCATATCGGGAAACAAACCGGCAATGGTAGCAGCGTACTCGACGGAGACAATACCGCATCGCTAAAAGTGATCCTCAATGACAAACAAGTCAACATTGACCAAATCATAGGCCAACTCACCCCTTATACTGAAGATATTCAAGGAGCAGAAATCGCCTTTGTACAAGACAACAATACACTCAACACCCTACTCGAAAACGATGGCGCACCTATTGTTGTAGAAGTAAAGGGTGAGGAACTGGAAGACATCGCTCTCATTGTAGATCAAGCTAAAGGAAAGATTCAATCCATTCCGGAGTTGTTCAATGTAGCCACTTCGATTGAAAATGGTAATCCCGAAGTGAGCATTATGCTCGACCGCACTGTTGCCGGAATCAACAATCTGGCAATTAGTTCAGTTATCGAGCAGATCAAACAACAACTATCTGGGCGTACAGCGGGAGCAATCGACTATCAAGGAGAAAGCCGCGATATCGAGATCAAGCTACCCGATATTGAATTATCACAACTCGACAATATCATTATCAAAGGAGGAGATAAAGAATATCGTTTGTCCGAAATTGCAACCATTACACATACACAATCTCCCAAAGAGATCATCAGGCGTAATCAAACGCGCTTAGGTAAAATCACTGCGAATATCGACGAAAACACATCGCTCGATGTTGCAGCGCAAAAGGTTAGTGATGTTCTGAAAGACATCGAATTGCCTTCTAATTACACCATTTCAATTACCGGAGAAGAAGCCAAACGCAAAGAAGCTATGGATAGTCTTCTTTTTGCATTGTTCCTTTCTGTCGTACTTGTATACATGGTATTGGCATCACAGTTCGAATCGTTTCTACATCCTTTTACCATTCTGCTTACCATTCCGCTTGCCGTAGTTGGAGCAATCCTTGCATTCCTTGTTACAGGAACAACGGTCAATATCATGGGAGTAATCGGAGTCGTAATGTTGGTGGGGATTGCCGTAAACAACTCCATCATCCTTGTAGACCGAATCAATCAGCTCAAGCAGACAGACCTTACCCTCATTGAAGCAATTGCCGAAGCCGGTCAACAACGTATTCGCCCTATCTTCATGACAACGATTACAACAATACTCGCACTCCTACCGCTCACCTTTGGTTTTGGCGACGGAGCTGCACTACGTGCCCCAATGGCCATTGCCGTAATTGGGGGACTCATTACTTCAACACTAATGAGTTTGTTGGTAATCCCTTGTCTGTACCTCACATTCGAACGCCTTAAATCAGGAAGGAGAAATTAAGTATGAAGTTTTTAATAACCCGACGCATCACGATATTCATGTTATTCCTGGCACTTAGTGTGCTGGGCTACGTATCGTATAAGCAACTACAACTCGAATTGTTGCCCAATGCCGAATTGCCTGTTTTGTTTGTGCAAATATCTTCTCAAAACGAAGTCGATCCTTCATTTATCGAATCACAAGCAATCATCCCAATCGAAGGAGTAGTAAGCACTCTCGACGGCATTGAGTCTATCGAGTCAAATGCAAATACGCGCGGAGGCAACCTGCGGATTAAGCTCAAGAAAAACACGAATATCAAATATGCGTCGATCAAACTACAAGAAAAGATCAACGAAATCACCTCTACTTTACCAACCGGTATCAGAGCAAACGTACAAAAAGGAATGGATGCCTCGATGGCAAACAGCTTTATTGTTTTGCAAATACGTGGTGATGGCGGAGTAGATCGTATACGTAATATCTTTGAGAAAGAATCGAAAGGAAAGCTTGAAAATGTAGACGGTGTTGCCTCTGTCAATGTATTTGGCGGACGTCAAAAAGCAATCGAGATATTGCTCAACCCCCAAGTATGCAAGGCCTACAACCTAACTCCGGGCAAAATCAGTTCGGTCATCAACTCCAACACACAAGAACGCACCTTTGTTGGTAACATCACCGATAGCAACAAAAAGCTATTTGTTCATACCAACGCTGCCTACGAGCGCATCGACGAACTCGAAAATCTGGTTGTAGCACCCGGCCCGGTATTACTAAAAGACGTAGCTACCATCTTTTTCGATTACAAAGAAGAGACCTCTTACAGTCGTGTAAACGGAAAAGAAGCCATCTCTTGTGCGATCACCAACGATTCACAAAGCAACATCATCGATCTTTCGCACCGTGTACTTGCCACCATAGATGAGATCAACAAAGATCTTGCGCCTTATGGTGTAGAAGTATCCGTACAGAACAATACCGCCGAGATCATGGAAACCAACTTAGAACAAATCAGTTGGTCGGCACTTATCGGCGGACTCTTGGCGGTAATCATACTCTGGTTCTTCCTTAAGAATATGCGGTTGGTTATTATCATCGCACTATCTATACCCATCTCCATCTTCACGGCATTCAATCTGTTCTATGCTTTTGGTGTATCGATCAATAGTTTCACACTCATCGGGATGGCCCTTGCGGTAGGGATGTTGCTCGACAACAGTATTGTTGTACTCGAAAATATCTACCGGCTTTCGGCACAAGGATATACTCCTGAGAAAGCAGTTACCGAAGGAACCAAAGAAGTTTGGCGCTCTATCTTTGCAGCCACACTAACTACCATTACGGTATTCCTCCCTTTTGTCTTTTCCGACAATTACATCATACAATTGATGGGATACCAAATTGGTGTATCCATTATATCAACGCTTTGTATCTCGTTGTTTGTAGCCCTACTCTTTATTCCGATGACCACCTATCTCATGCTCAAGCTAAAGAAAGGAGACAGTCGATTTTATGAGAAAGTGGCAATCACACAACGCCCTACACAAATCTATTTGGTATTGCTAAAAACCTGCATGCGCCATCCTTTTGCCGCATGTGTAGGAGCATTGGTTACATTACTACTCGTCATATTGGTAAATATGTCAGCCACTTTTATGACAGGCAAAGTAGTAAAGTCAAACCGCATCAACATCCAGCTATCTACTCGCTTCGGTAGCACGTTGGATGAAACAAATAGCGTGATCGAATTGTATGAAGGTCGTATTATAGACATCCCTGAAATAAAAGAAGTTGTTACCAATATCTCTGAAAACACAGCCAACGTTACCTTGGTATTGAAAGAGAACTTCGAGCGCATTGGTCGTAGAGATATCGGAGCCGTTCGCGATGAGTTGATGCAAAAAATACCACACGAACGAATCACTTCTGTCATGATCAACGAAGCCCATTCGGGTGGGCAAAATGATGCCATGATGAACGGAATGGGACAAATGATGAGCATGCTTGGTGCCGGTGGTGGCCGAAAAGGCATTCTGATCAAAGGAAGTGATTTCGAGATGATGCAGATTGTAGGAGAAGACTTACGTTATCAAGTAAGCAAACTCGACTTCATCTCATGGAACAACCTTTCCTCCTCCGGCCGTCGTCCCGAAATACATTTATTATTCGATCAGCCGCTACTCCATTCGTACGAAATCAATCGTTCGGATATTGCAAACGGACTTATGTCTCTCAACCGAGACTTTGCCAGCGGTTCGCAAATCACCATCGACGACAAAGATTACGAAATCATTATCCGCGAAGAGCGTCCGGAGAAAGAAGACCCAGCCGATCTGCCCAAAGAAAAAAGCATTGACGAACTCAAGCGTATACAAGTAAACAATGCCAAAGGAGGGATTCAGTCGATCGATGAAATCGCAACCGTTGTCAAATCGAGAGGAATCTCCAACATCTCACGTGTAGATAAAGAAAAACAAATAAGACTCAACTACGGATTCAAGTTTGAAGACAAAGCGTCTGAAGAAGTACTAAACGGATACAAAGAAGAAATTGAGCAACTCATTGCCAACTACAATCTTCCGGCAGGGATCGCTATCGAAGTCATTGAAGAAGAAGATCAATTTGCAGACTTCAAGTTTTTGATCTTTGCAGCGTTCATCCTCATCTTCATGATCCTTGCTTCCATATTCGAGTCGTTGGTTACACCATTTGTACTCCTCTTCACCATACCTTTGGCTGCCATTGGTTCGTTGGTCGCATTGCTTTTATCGGGCAACAGCTTGATGAATGCCAACTCGCTTACCGGCTTCCTTATCCTGCTTGGTGTGGTAGTAAACAATGGTATTATCCTGATCGATTACTCCAACATATTACGACAACGAGGATATTGTCGCAACCGAGCCCTGATCATGGCCGGACTCTCTCGCATGCGTCCTATATTG
>JBOFPV010000058.1:0-3651 GCA_051660585.1 Tannerellaceae bacterium | reverse complement strand
TAATAACCTCAGTAAAACCTACGATGGCGTTAAGTGGTGTACGTATTTCATGGCTCATATTTTCCAAGAAAGCCGTTTTTAATCGATTGGAGGTTTCTGCTTTCTCACACATCTCTATCAGCTCTTGTTCAGCTTTTACCTCGACCGTTATATCCTTCAAGGTACCTACAATAATATATTTACCACAAGCGTGCGAAAAGGCTCTCATGACCCTAGCTTCATAATAGAGTGGCTCTGTACGATTCTCATTATTGACGCAAAATTTAGCGATTCCCTCTTGTTTGCTATTTTCGGATAACTCAGCCATGAGTGACTTAAAGGAATCTGCTGTATTGTTAATCATCGTATCGTAGAACTGCTCTACGGGAGCTCCACTAGTAAATAAATCTAATTGATGTGTAGAGTGTATTGTCTGAGTCTCAATATCGTACATCCAGGCTTTTATTTTTCCTGCTTGAAACGATAATTCGAGTTCCGTTTTTATATCACGAATTATTTGTGAGGCTTCGTGTGCTTTCTTTTTTGTCTTTCTGGTTACTATCAATAGGATGATTATAACAATTAGTAATATAGCTCCTATTATGTAGTATTCAATTCGTGTAGGCGATTCTGTTTCATAGTCACCAAACCAAGCATGAAAGATGCGGTCGTATTCACCCGATGTTTTCAAGTTTTGTAATCCAATATTAATATTGAATAGAAGTTCAGGTTTTGTTTTATTTACGGCTATCGCATAGGTTTGTACAGGTAATTCTAGATCGTATATTTTTATCTCTTGAAGTTTACCTTTGTGTATGCTGTAAAATGCGGAAAGGTTGCTGGCAATGACACAGTCTCCTCTTTTCATACGCAGCGCCTCAAAGCTCTCATCCATACTTTGGGTTAAAACAATCTTGTCGGTAATGTTATTTTCTAGGATGTAGTTGTGTGAAAGTCCGCCTTCCTGAACAATAATTCTTTTTCCACGAATCTGTTCATTCTTAAAATTGTGATACGTATCTAATGTGAACAAATAAAGATTGCTAGAATTAGTAGGCAAGCTGAGTAAGGCAAATTCTGAATAGTTTTTCGAATATACCATTCCTGTCATTATATCTACAGTTCCATCCCTAAAGCTTTGATTAGCTTCTTCGAAGTCGTTCAACTGCAAATCATACTCCCATCCTAGCTCTCTCATTAAAGCCTTGGTAATGTCGATGTTAAAGCCTTTTATTTCGCCTTTTTCATCGATGTATTCAAATGGTTCGAACGAGTTCGAGCCTCGAATTGTTACTTTGGTGTTTGCATAGCTTACATCAGAAATGTTTGCTAGTAGCGTAGTAGCAAACAGCATAGAGCAAAGAATTGCAGTTAACGATTTGCAACAGATGTTGCCCAATCCGAAAATGTTATAGTTACGCATTGTTATTTTTTTTAAGCCTTTGTTTCTCAGTGAATTCTATTTGTGGTGCTGTATTCTATACAAAGTTAGTCATTTTTTTTATAAATCTAGTGGGTTTTTAATGGTATTATCCATTTTTTATTCACATATTCAGTGAGTTAACAGCATGTGTTACTCTTATTGATTAACACGTTTTATTGTTATTTTTCACTCCTTTGTATAACTATGTTTTATATATGTAAACATATCCATTTGTTGCTCTATTTATAGCTACTAATGGTTGTTATTTTGAATATTCTTGTTGGATTCTTATATGTATCGTAGAAAATGGTGTTGTTTCATCTATTACCACACGAATTTGTTAGCTTTTAGTGGTAGTTTAAACTCATTGAACAGTTTATTTTAAATAGTTTCCAATGGGTTGCATCTTTTTCCTAATGGTATAAGGGCCTATTCCAAGAGGAGGAATTAGCCCTTATATCCTTTTTTAAATTAACAGAGTTGCGTGCAGTTATTTACCAAAAAAGTTACTTTGTTTTTTAATAAATATACAATCAATCTTCCTAGTAAGATATCATGAGTCTTTCGAAGCAGTCAATAAAGAACTGTAGAAAGTAATCATCGTGATCGCCCTCTTCGGGTTCGTTGTAGGTAACATCGCACCCCAATTGGATAAATTGAAGGTACGCATTGCGCGAACCCACTACAGGCACATACGTATCGTTTGCTACGTGAGTTAAGAAAATGGGTGTTTTAGGAGTCCATCCCTTCACTAAAGAGTTGCGTTGTAATGCACCCTCCATCTTCTCGATTGTTGGATTGGGCGTATTGGTGAAAAAATCGTCAGCAATGTAATCAGAAATGATGGGTGTGCCAATAAAACGATTTACCTCTACACTGTTGTATTTTTTAGAATAGAACCATTCTTCGTAATTTTCGGCCAAATCTCCTTTGAATACCTCACTCAACTCAATTTGTAGATCATCGGCGTAATTCAACCCCATAAATATGTAGGGCAAAGAGCAAGGGTATAGGCTATAGTTTGTTTTTTTCATTGCATCAGCTACCGCAATCAGGTCAATCGCTCCGCCTCCAGAGAATACTTGTTTCAGGTTTATTTCGGGGTATTTTGTCTCTGCCATTTTTTGGAAGCCAATGGCTGCTGCTCCGCCTTGCGAATAGCCGATAACCGACATACCTTTCTCGAATGGGAAATCATGTTCAAGGGTATTCGTATACTCACGTACAGCAAAATACATATCGATGCTTACCTGCGCTGTACTCTCGTAGTGCATATAGGGGTGAGGATGCTCTACGGTAGCGCCAAAGCCGATATAATCGGGTACAATTAGGGCAAAGTTATCCATTAAATTATAGGCACCCTCCATACAAAGAAGCGATTCACTAGGCGATTCATAGTTGGCTGTAATGGTGAAGTGTTGTACCATTACCACTCCTTTAATAGGCATGTCTTTGCGGTAAAGCAGAATACCCGATGCCACTACATCTTCTCCGTTGGGTAGCACGGTGTTGTAATTTATTACATCAACCGTAATGTTACCATCGACTACAGGAATATCAATCGCTTCTTCAGCGTACTCTTCAAGAATTGCTTTGTAATGGGCCGCTGGAATATCTACACTTTTCACCAACTCTACAAAGTAGGGCGTGGAGTCATTGTTGGGGGTAGTAATTGAATCGTTTTCATTGCTACAAGCTACACAGAGTAGTAGAGCAAAGAGAATGGAAAAAAGTCTTGTGTTCATGTTTAATTTGTGTTAGTAATTAATTTTGTGTTCGTGATAAGAAAACTAGTTATGTGTTGACATGTTGTTTGTGTCCCCTTTCTTTGTTATGGGCATTGTTCTATTTTCATGCAAAGTTAGTAAGTATTTTAGAATTTTAAGAGAAAGAAGGTGCTATCACACCTTGATGAGGCCGATGTTCGGTTTGCTAAGAAGTAGAGTGGGTTATCCGTTCTATTTGCACGACACTGTCGTGCAAATTTAGTTCTTATGGATATATCAGTTTAATATGTACATGATTTCGGCATTTCGTGTACCTATTATCTAAGTCTTTACTCAGACTCTATTGGTTTACTACATTCTAATAACCTATTCATTATCTCCTATTCCGGCCGCCATGGCTGGCGAAATAAATCACTTTTACAGTTGTATCGGGAGATGTTGCTTTAAATCCTTTAGCTTGACCAACATAAATGCCATTTTTCGATTACCCCACTCGGCTTTAGGTAACTCTTTCATGTCGAA
>JBOFPV010000057.1:0-7232 GCA_051660585.1 Tannerellaceae bacterium | reverse complement strand
GTATAACCTTGTACGTGTTGAACCTTATATGACTCACCCAATGTCTGAAGCATAGAGAAAGAGGTACCACCACCGACGTCAGTAGCAATAGCCGATTGAACGCCTGCCTGGTGAGCTCTATTCATATCGAAAAGACCACTACCAAGGAAGTTATTCGATGTTGGACAGTGTGTGATTGTTGCTCCCGCCTTAGCTATACGACTAAGCTCAGAGTCAGATAAGTGAATCCCATGTGCAAGGAAAGTGTGATCGGTAATCAAACCAGCCTCCTCATATACAGCAAGGTAATCCTCACACTCAGGATATAGAGCCTTGATCATGCTTACCTCAGTGCTGTTCTCCGAGATGTGAGTCTGTATGTATGTACCAGGGAACTCCTTATGCATCTCACCCAACATCTTCATCGAATCCATATCACACGAGACAGCAAAGCGAGGAGTAAATGCATATAGGTTACGCCCCACCCCATGCCATCTATTAATGAGCTCTCTACTCTCCTCTATCCACGAATCACCATTATCAAGAAGTGCACCATCACCATTACGGTTCATAGTCACACGACCTGTTATCATTCTCATATTAAACTCAGAAGCAGCCTCAAAAAGCGCATTCACAGACTCCTTATGTACAGTAGAGAAAGCCATACATGAGGTAGTACCATTCCTAAAAAGCTCCTTAAGGAAAACCTTAGCAATCATGTCACTCTTCTCCTTAGAACGAAACTCGCGCTCTACGGGGAAGGCATAATGATTCAACCAATCAATTAATTGGTGACCAAATGATCCAATAATCTCTGTTTGTGGGAAGTGGATATGAGTATCTATGAATCCTGGCATTATTAGTTTACCACTATAATCCAGTATCTCTGCCTCTGGGTATGATTTCAATATATCTGAGTAGCGATCAACAGCCTCTACCTTTCCATCTCGGATAGCTAAAGCACCATCTACTATGTAGCGCGCCACTGGTTTTTGTGCATCGGTGGTGTACTCCCCTAGGAAGTCAAAGATATCACCACGAACTATCTTTATCGCTTGTTTCATTATCATCTTCATTACATGAATAGTATCTCTTAGCGATAGACAAAAGTACTCCTTTTCGCTAACATAGCAACAGCTTCAACAATAATTATATTAAAAAAAAGTGGAGCTAATGTTTGCACTTTCCATTTATTATCCTACCTTTGCAGTGCAATTGAGAGAAACAATATCTCGCTAATGCAAACTCAATCGACTGGAGAGATGGCAGAGTGGTCGAATGCGGCGGTCTTGAAAACCGTTGTACTGCAAGGTACCGGGGGTTCGAATCCCTCTCTCTCCGCAAAGAGCGTTGAAAACGAAAGTTTTCAACGCTCTTTTTTTGTACATTACCCCACCATTCTCTAAGAAAAATTACCTTTGCAGAACTTTATTACAAAAATGCACATGAATGGAAATATAACAATTGTCCAAAAAAGTGATCTTCCAGCGATTCTAGAGCTGCAATATGAAGCTTTCGGGCGTGTTGCACAAGCCATAAGCAACCCCAATCTGCCTTCGCTCAAACAAACATTGGAAGAACTCCAGGAGGAGTATGCTGAGATAACCCTGCTAAAGTATATGCTTAACGATCGCATAGTTGGATCTATCCGAGCTCGATTAGACGATGAGAACATATGCCATATCGGTGCGCTTATCGTTGCTAGTGGAAATCAAAATATGGGAATAGGTAGTGCCCTGGTCCAAGCTATTGAAAAGCAATTCTCTCACTGCTCCAAATATGCATTATTCACCAGCCTGCATACACCAAATACCAACTACCTATATACAAAACTTGGGTATTCTGAAGTTTCAAGAGGAGAAATCAACGGCACACCCATGATCTTTATGGAAAAACAAAATAATGAGCAGAGTAATTAATTTACTCTGCTCATTATTTATCATAAAAGCCGCTTCATTTTGAAACAAACCCAGCTTTGATCTAAATAAGACCATATTGCATGACTCTACATTACCAGGCAACACTATGAAAGTGATCTTCAATTTTTATAAAGATCAATATACTCCAATCTAGCTTACATCATGCAATGCTTCATTGGCCAACTATTGGAAGCGAAAACAGTCAATAACATTCTGTAGAATCAGCGGGAATAAGAACAACAATTGTGAATTATGAATTGTGAATTAAATAGATGGCGTAGTGGCAACCAAGCTCTTATCCGTGGAGGTCCGTGGACAAAAAGTCTAAGACTTTAGGGGTAAAACCCTGTGAGTTTACACCCAAAACCCTGTGACTTCCTACCACTAACTCAGTGCAAAATTAGGCAGTGCCTAACTAACAATTACCCTCAGCCCAACCAACCAAAAGCCTTAGCCTAAATCACCATTAGGCAGTGGCTAAATATAATAGTACGATAGGAGTTAACAAGAACCCTCTATTTAACAAATCACTATTAAGAAAACAGCAAAATCACCTCACAGAGTCTTAGTTTTGATGATTTCTATTGCCACATTGCAACACTCCCTAACAACCAATACTTTACGGGTTGCAATAGACAGTTGCAATAGGTTGCAATACGATTCTATTGCAACCAAATAAATTATATTAATCTACGAGCCACTATTAAGAGATAAATATAAGTTTACTGTGAACTATTCCATTATTTAGCGATAACAATGTAAAAGATAGACGACTGATCTGTTAAAATCAACATATAGAGATATAAAAGAACAGATGAAAAACTCTCAGAGTTTCACATCTGTGGGTGTTGTTTGGATTTTACAAATAGAGAAAGTAATGTCGCTTTTACTTTGCTAAAAATTATCGGTTATGGTTGCTGATTGCAGAGCTTCTACCTGATAACCTAAAAATAGCGGGAGTACTCTGAAATCCATGAAAACCATGACATCATCGAGATCCATTAAATCCACGAAAACTATTAAATCCATCAGATCCATTAAAACATTGAAATCCTTGAGATGAAGTAAAATCATCTCAAGGATTTATTATATCTCGCAATACGGAGTTTGCCAAGGGCTTACATATCTTTAGTGGACAAGTCGTTGGAGATACAGCCAAAACGCTGTCGGAAAGGTTCGGCAAAGTTTTGCAAAAACGACAATCAATGACCATCAACCGCAACGATAAATCAACTTCTATTTCTACTCAAATGGATAGTCTCATACCTCAAAGCAAAATTTAAACTTTGACTCAAGGCATGTTTGTCGGTTCAGTATCCGATAACTTTGACGAACGCATTGAGCAAAAAATCTTCCATTGTGAGATTGTGGTAGACAATGTACGTGTAAGTACCGAAACTAAAGCCTACAAAAAAATCCCTAGCATCATCGACTGCACAGACGAAAATGGCAGGGATTGTATGTCTGAGCAAATCCAGCACAACTATGAGCGGATAAAATCAGAGATCATAGAGATAGTGGATACAGAAATAGCCCGTATCAAAGCAGATGAAAAATTATCTGAATTGATAAAGAGATAATTCATATCTTTGTGAGTATAACAATGTACTCTTCAGTCATTGTACTAACATTTGCACCTTTCTTATTTGAAGGGCTAGTCTTACTTGGCATTCTTTTATTAGGGATAGAACGCACATAAGTTATTTCGTGTTTAAAGCCGTGCTTCTCAAACATTTCTGCCGTAAAATAGTCAAGAGGAATCTGAATTTCTTTTACAGTTCTGTTACCAACTACATAACATACACGCCCTCCTTTCCTAACTACGCTTGCTACATTTTTAATTGACTGAGAGTATTCATCTAAAAATGTTACAACTTCATAATATCGTTTTATGTCTGCTTTTTTAATTAACTCTAATTCTTTTGCTAAAGCAATCGTTTCGATTGATTCTATTTTTCTTGGAATACCCCCCATAAGTGTGCGGTCAATATTTTTTGCATTTGGGAATTTAAACCATTCACTAGCCCATCGTGAAAATTGTCCATATGCAACAGTAGTTCTGCTATCACCATAAGGAGGGGATGTTACTACCATATCTACACTATTCTTTTTTAAGAGTGAATTTGGAATCTGAATTACACTATTACAGTCTGATATTTCAACCTTAGAATTTGTCGTTACAGACATAAATTCATTCAAACCATCTATATTTCTTTTTACTTTATCTTCAATTAATGAGAATGGATTTGGATTGTATGTTGGTATCTTCTCAGCATCAATCCTATAGCGTTTGAACTCACCATTGCGAGTAAATGAAACATCTCTTATTATTTCTGCTAAAGCAAGATTGAAAAATGGAATAGTTGATGTAAATTTTAACTTCTCAATTATAGATGATAAATATTTTAATTTTATGAGATTTTCTTTACTATACCAATAATCATGTTTTGTTATATGATCAAAGTCAGTTTCGGTATAAGTAAAATTGGAAATACTAAAATTAGCAATTTGCTCTAATATATAATCAAATGATTCTTTGATTTCGTAAATATTATACTTTGTGGTTTTTACCTCTGAGATAAAGCGTGCTAATGGGTTTATATCTATCCCTACTGAATCAACCCCTTTTATTGCAGACTCAACTAACGTTGTTCCAGAGCCCATATATGGATCGAGAATTAGTTTCAATGAATCTTGTGGCGCAAAGTCATAAATTAGTTTTCTTGCTATTTGCGGAATCATCATTGCTGGGTAATTATGATAGCAATGCGTGTATTCTTTTGTGTTTGAGTCTCTAAAATCCCAATCTATTGTATATTCTCTTGTGTACATAATTCAAATCTTTCTGCAAAGATAATAAAATACTCTCAATATGAGAGTGGTTGAAGATGATATTTTCTAGAATTTTGCTCTCAAAATGAGTGCAAGCATGAATATAAAGAAAACGGAGTATCAACTTAGGATTATCAACATCCTAAAAGAATTACGGCAAAACCAGAATATGACCCAAGCTCTTGTAAGTGATTTGTTAGGTGTTAATAGTTATGGGCAAATAGGAAATATTGAAAGTCCTAAATTTCCACACAAATATACTTTGAAGCAAATTAGTATTCTGTGTCAAGAATTTAACTATCCTATTGAATCAATCTTCTTGAATGATGAGGAGTTGAAATTAGATAAAAATGAACTTGTAAAATGTTTAATCGAGAAAATAGTAGAATATGATGGATAAAGAATTAATTTTAAAAGAATTCAATCGAATAAAGCAATTAGGCTATATCAAAAGTAGAAGAACACACAATACAGGAATAGGTAAAACCTTTGAGGATTATCTAGGTGTTGATGAAAATAATGATAAAGCTCCCGATTTTGCAGGATTTGAGGTTAAAAGTAAAAGAGCTGAAACATCATCTTACCTAACTTTATTTACTAAAAGTCCATCACAACCTCCTAAAGTAAATACCTATCTAAGGGATAAGTATGGCGAAGTATATGAAGATAATACTAGCTTGAAAAAACTTCACACATCTATTTTTTCCAATAAATATAACACGTATAGGGGAGTATATGGGTTTAAAATAATTAATGACTATGAAAATAAAATAGTAGTTATTGAAGTTAAGAATTTACAATCAGAGGAAATTGACAGATCTGCTTTCTGGACTTATGAGGAACTTGAGAAGTGTTTAAACTCAAAATTAAAAGCATTATTTTTTGTGTATGCTGATTCGAAAACAGAAAATGGAGAAGAGTATTTTCACTATAAAAAAGCTGAAATTTATCTAACTCCATCACTAGATAAATTACTCCAATTAATAGATGAGGGTAAATTAATGGTTGACATAAGAATTGGTTCTTATAAAAGTGGTAAAAACAAAGGTAAACCACACGATCACGGAACTGGGTTCAGAATAAAACCGATTGATTTATATTCTCTATATGAAGAAAAAATTGAAATAGAATAATTACAACGCCAAATAACGCCAATCGCAGCCAAGAGTAGCAGAGGCGTAGGTTTGTTTGAAATAGCACCATAACTTAGTGGTTGATATGCCATTTCGAGATTGCTCGGAAGGTGTGTCAACCACTTTTTTTTATCACTAAAATTTTAAGTTATGGATGTGAACAGCGAAGCAAAAGAGAGCCTATTGGTTCTCGACAAGGAAGATGGCGGAAAGGTGAAAGCCGTCAGCGGAATGGACGAAAGCGGAAACCTTAAAACCGTACCGCCAACCAAAGAACACGAGTAGGATTTCTTGCGTATTGACAAGCACAGCAATCTGCTTGAAAACTTCTTCTCAAACTTCATGCGTCAGGCAAAAGATCCAAGCCATTTCGGCTTATTCAAATCATCTGCTGAAGACATGGAGCATAATGCTACCCTTTACAACACATTACTCAAAGAGACGAATAATGAAGCCGCAACCAAGATGCTCAATGAAAATAGGATTAATCCCAAAGAATACTTGCAAAAATCGCAGGAGAAGAAACAACCTCAATCCGAAGATTACAAGTCCTATGACAAGAGCCGTATCGACTGGACTAAATTTGAGCAGATTGGTTGTAAACAATCGATAAACACCCTCTATTTATCTCATATACATTATCATCCAAAAACAAATAAATGTGGTAAAAGTAATAGATCTCCTTTAGATTAAGTATAAACTCATTTTGTATTTCAAAGGGGATTCAGGAGGATAGGCTCTATACTTAAGTCTAAATCTAGTATCTTGCCATCTTGAAGTGATTGCAACGGTTATATACCACTTAGTTATGAGGATCCCAATAGACACCCAATAGTTGATCATAACAATCAACCCACATCTAAAAACTACTACTCTATTTATCTCTCTTTTACGAATAACATATTATGTGAGACATAACTTTACATTGACCATAAATCAAACTATGGAATAAAATAAATAGGCATATTACCCCCTTTAGTCAAAGCATTTTAAGTGCCTTTATAGTATTAATATATTAGCGATAAAAGTATGAATAACCACATAAGTGATAATATACTATCATTAATATCTAAGACACCAGACTCGATTATGTTGTCTATTGCAGACAAAATTCGTCAAAGACGTTTAGATCGAGATTGGACTCTACAACCTTTGGCATCAAAGGCAGATATGCCTATCTCTACCTATCGCAGATTTGAAAAGACTGGTGAGATATCTATTCGTAGCCTTGTTATGATATCCTTTGCTTTAGGTTTGGAAAATGATCTTCTTGAGTTATTCTCCACACAAACCTATCAAAGCGTAGAAGAACTACTGAATATAAGCTATAACAAGGGGCGTAAGAGAGGAGGTAAGAAATGAACCAAAT
>JBOFPV010000056.1:0-7160 GCA_051660585.1 Tannerellaceae bacterium | reverse complement strand
CGCCCTGTGGTATTTGGTTTTCGTCATGCTTTATCAAAGATTACATTTGATGCAAAGAAAGAAGATGTTATAACAGATACAGTACGGATTACGAAAATAGAATTGACTTCTATTCTCAATAAAGCCCGATATGAGTTCGCAATAAATGATGGGTATACGAATGTAGAAGGAATCAATTGTATAACTGAATCTAATGATATAACTAATTTTAGTATTGAGCCGAATCAGATAGTAGCCGAAAAGAAGACCTTATTATTGCCGGCCGATCATGCTTTATTTATGATTAATCAATCATTAACTAGTGAGAATAAACTGATTATTACTTACAATAAGGGAAGCGAAACAGTGAAGACTATGGAGGCCGATTTATCAGCTGTTACGCCCGATAAACTTTGGGATTTCTCTAAAGCTTATCACTACTCAATTCTGATAAAAGAAGACAAAGTAACCATTACTGCCAAAATTACATATTGGATAGGCCAAAAGGTTGATGTCGCCGTCCCGGGAACCTATCTGAATGTTTCCCAATTAAGTTATTCATTTACGCAGGGCACCGCCGGTGATATTTACTATTCAACAGATGGAAGTCCTGTAAATGTGACATGTGATAAGAATATTACATTAAGTCATGATGAGACTGAAAAGAAATTTACCTTCCCGACTTCGGCCGAGATAGGCGATTACATTGCAACTATTACTGCCGGAGGACTAAGCCGTAAAGTTCAAGTGACGGTTGTGGAGCCAGAACCGGAAGAACCTCCATACATCCAGATTGGAAATCTCCTATGGGCGACCGGTAACTTAGTCGCTGATGGACCGAATGGTTGTAAGGTTGGTCAGCCACAAGATGGTGGTTTGTACTTCCAATGGGGTTCTCTTATTGGCTGGACCGGTGGTGCAAATGGCGATGGAACAGGTAAGCCAACATCTTCGAGTACTGCAGCTGTAAAAGTGAAACCGACAGGATATAATTCATCCCCAATTTGGACAAATTGCCCTAAAGGATCAATGATCGTTTCACCTTCACAAGGAACAGGTGACCCTTGTGAACATTACTTAGGTAATGAATGGAGATTGCCAACATCCATTGAATTTAAAACATTATTTGAAAATAAGGATCTTCCGATTTATTGGCCTAATATTTCCTCTTGGTCGACACAAGGGACTTTTGCTTATGAGAGTGAATCTTATGCAAAGCATACTTCCGAATTATTATTGCGTGCGAGTGGAAGAAGAAGTAATTCAAATGGTGTTTTAATGTCTGATTTTTCAGGACATGGACGTTATGGAGCATATTGGAGTTCGACAAAATATACTAATACAACGGATTCATATATTCTTTCATTTGTTTCAAGCTCAGCTTCGCCTGGAAACTATATGGTTTATGCTTATGGTCATCCTATCCGTTGTGTGAAGCCAGTTGGGACAACCCCAGAACCAGAAGATCCTGACTTCATTGTAGAAGAAGGTGTAGCTGCTCCACGCATATTTGTGCAGGGAACAGGTGATAATGCAAAACTTATGCTAACAAAGAAACCCACAAATTATGGAGCTTATTTTCAGTTTATGGGTATAACAGCTTGGGAATACGATGAAAGTGTCAACTACAAACCAATAGCAAATACAACTATTGGAACTTCCGGTTGGACAAGTTCAAGTGCACATAATGTCACCTCACTAAGAGCGGGAAAAGGTGATCCGTGTCGATTAGTGGGGTATACACAAAAGCAAGTGCAGGATATGTTAGGGGCGAATATTGTTCCAGATAACAAAAAGTGGAAAACTCCCGAGTCAAACTTAGGAATTGCTACAGATAATAGAACTAACTGGAAAGTTCAGGATGGTATAAATGGTCATTATCTAAATACAGCAACCCCGCAGAGTGACTTTTTGCCCGCAGCCGGATTAGCGTGGAGTGGCGGTACTTTGGGGCAGCAGGGAAGTGTGGGAGCTTACTGGACACAAGAATCCCCTCATCCAAATCAGGGAAGTCCATTAACTGTACAGTCTGGCGGATTTAATATAAATAATCAACAACATCATTCGTTAAGAATGTCTGTTCGTTGTGTTCGACAATAAAAAATAAAGATAGATGCAAAAGAAATTTATATATATATTGCTTTTAATAAGCCTGCTTAGTCTTACATTCAGTTGTCAGACTGATCGTTTTGAATTTGAGCAAGATTCTGATTCGGTAATTGAACTTGCTGATGGTCGATTATGTGTGCCTATTCTGCTTGATATATCGGAGCGGGAAGTGGTGGAAACAAAGAGTGTGCAGGCTGATACAGAAAAAGATATAAAAAAAGTGGATGTCTGTGTCTTTGATGCTGAAGGTAAGGTTCTTGAGAAGGTAGAAGGAGTGAAAGAGTTAAATAATTCATTACTTGTATTTGCAAAAGTGTTGCCTCGTAAAGTTCCATGTAAGGTGCAGGTTTACGTTAATATACCTGAGGAGTGCAGAGCAGGTTTTGAAAATGCTACTACGTTGAAAGAAGTACAGGCTCTAACAATGTCGAAAACAATTTTTGAGCAACAAAATATCGAAGATAATGGACTTCCTTTGGTTTCTGATTTAAAAGAATATACTGCATTAAATAGTACGACCCTAGAGGATAAAATCGCTAAACTGAAGTTTGCTTATGCGCGCATAGATGTAACTAATCTGGCAACAGGATTTACTTTATCTTCTTGTCAGGGTTTGAACTTTAGACAGAACAGTTATCTGACAGAGCAAACTCCGTTAGCCTCAAGCGGTATGTATAAATCGACCGAAACAACTCAAGCCTCCGGTATTTATCTTTTTGAATCTCCCGGATCAACTCCTACCGATCTATTAATCAGAGGAACAAATGCAGGGTTTGGTGAAGGATATTACAAGATAAGAATAGCTTATGGAACAAACAAAGAGACCTATGATATTCGAAGAGGTAATCGTTATGCTGTTAATATTACCAGAGTGAAAGGTCCGGGTTATGCATCAGCTGAAGAGGCTATTGCTAATGAGCCGGTTAATATAGAATATGATGTTGCAGTGGATGATGGCTCCTCAAAAGATGTAGTTATCTCAAACGGGAGTTATTATTTAGGTGTTTCAAATAGCGAGTATATTATTTATGCTGATGAAGCAATAGGAGTTATTCCTGTAACTATCACGCATAATGCTCCACCAACTGTTTCTAATGCTAAAATAACCCTAACTGGAGCTGGTATGTCTTTTTACCCTTCTCAATCCGGAATAGAAATTAACGGGAATGAAGCTGTAATGACAGGGTTGGATGGTTCAGTAAAGGCTGTGCCTTTTAGAATTAATATGGCAGCAAATTCATCGGAGAATAATGGATATATAACAATCCGTATCGGTGACCTTGTGAAAACGATAAATGTTATTAGAAAAGATCTTATAGCAGAAACCGCGCAAAAAGAAATTAATCTTTCGGATTTGGGGTTGAATGATTGTTTGGTTGTTGAATCTCAATCGGAAAGAATTGTTGTCAATTCAAATACTGCATTTACTGTTATGCCGGAGAGTGGGCCATCAGCAAGAGTTTTTTCCACAGTGAATGTATTTACTTCAAATAGAGGGAATATCCGAATTGCTGTAAAACGAGATGTACAGAATGTAGTTTATTATGAGAAGTATTCAGATAATTCGTTAGGATTGTATTTGGATAAATCAATAGAGCCTACTATTAAATCAGAACAGATTATTGAAGCTGGTTACGCAATTGTAAACGCAAAACAAGTACAACAGGCTTTGTCTGTAAAAATTGGGTCGCGAACTGCTGTGAGTTATTCCGGTGTTTATCGAGAAGATGTTTTTGAAGATTGTATCGGTTCTATCTATTTTATGAATCAGAACGATTTGACTGCTTTTGCAGAAGGTTCAAATGCTGAGTTGGTTACAATAGGTTCAACTCAGACAAAATCATATATCTACCCTAATTTTGCTAAAGGTGTTTATCAGGGGCCAGGCGGGACAATTGCCACAGTGAATATTACAGATGGAAGTGCAGAAGCATCGCCTTTTGCAATTCGTACGCCCAAACAATTTCGAAATATAAATGCGATGGCTGCCAACTCCTCAACAAAGTTCTTTAAACAAGAACGAGATTTGAACTTTGCAGATACAAATATCGGAGGTTTATCTTCTTTTAATTCATCCATCGTCTCAAATGCATTTTCAGGAGAATATAATGGATCAGGTAAAAGATTAGAGAATCTAACTCTAAATAATTCAGGCAAGTCTATGGCGTTGTTTGAATCAAACTGGGGTGTAATTAAAGATGTATGTATGCATAATATAAATGTTATTGGCGGAAGTAATTCGGCATGCCTAGTTGGAATAAATAAGGGGAGCATAAATACAATACTTATCGATGGACTACGAATCAGTGCTTCTGGTAGATATATTGGAGCTATCGCTGGAGATAATTCAACAAATGGATCAATAAATAATTGTTTGGTAATGTCCTTAGGTGATAAGGGCGGATCTGGTAAGAATACAATTTATACTAGTTATTATAGCAGTGTATATAGTCCTTACGTGGGAGGTGTTACTGGACGTAATAGAACCGATTCTCATGGCATAAAAAATGTTTGTGTTATAGACTTGCAGGAGACTCCCGAACGATGCTTCGTGCATTCGAACGATGCTTCTAATAGAACTGCGGGTATTGTGGGTTATAATGAACAAGCATTGGAAAATGCAATCCATCTGGCAATGCCTCCTTATGGAGACGTTTATAGTATTCGTTGTCAATTTCCAATTTGTAGGTATGATCGGACAATTCCATTAAGACCGAGAACCACTAATACTTATTATCTACGAATATTTAATTATTATTTACTTGGTGAAGATACTGGTATTGGGCGGTATACGGATAATAATTATAATTCAGGAGGTTTTAATTATCTAAGTTTTGAAAATTCTTCTATTGAGTTTTTAAAATTAGATCCCACTTTTTGGGATAAAGTAACAGGTTATCCTTATCCCTATCTGAAGAGTTTTCCGATACCAAGGTCGTGGCCACGGGTGAATAATTTAACTATATTGCAATAATATTATCATCTTGTAAAAGATTTCATAAGCTGGAGTCTTGGCCTGTGAAGAATTGATTGCATGTGTTTTTTATGAAATAACAAATCCCATTGCATCTTGATTTTGTTTTATCAATCAAGTGCAATGGGATTTCTTTGTTTGTCGTTTGTTTATCGTCCGCCGGCTTCTTCCATGTAGGAGTCTTTGTAGCCGAGGAAGTAAAGGACTCCGTCTATACCTGTTGTAGAAATCGATTGCTTGGCTGAAGCTTTCACTTTTGGTTTTGCATGAAAAGCGATGCCAAGTCCGGCTGTTCCAAGCATTGGGAGGTCGTTTGCTCCATCGCCTACAGCTACGGTTTGTCTGATGTCTACGTTTTCCACTTGTGCAATCAGTTTTAGCAACTCGGCTTTTCGGTTTCCGTCTACAATTTCTCCGGTATGACGCCCGGTAAGTTTGCCGTCTTTTATTTCTAAGTTGTTGGCATATACGTAGTCGATGTCGTACTTTCTTTTTAGGTAATTACCGAAGTATGTAAATCCACCTGAGAGGATTGCAATCTTAAAGCCTACTCGTTTCAGTACATACATCAGGCGGTCTACGCCTTCGGTAATTGGTAGTCGGTCTGCAATCTCTTTCATGGCCGACTCGTCGAGTCCTTTCAATAAGGCCACACGCTGTTTAAAGCTTTCGGTAAAGTCGATTTCTCCGCGCATAGCTGCTTCGGTTATGGCTTTTACTTGTTCGCCAACGCCGGCTTTCTCGGCCAGTTCGTCAATTACTTCAGTGCGAATCAGCGTAGAGTCCATGTCGAAACAGATAAGTCGTCGCATGCGACGAAACATTCCGTCTTCTTGGAATGAAATATCTATACCCATTTCTGTGGATAGGTGCATGAGCTTTCGTTGAAGATCTTCTTTATTTGTGGGAAGTCCGCGCACCGAAAATTCAACACTAGCTTTGGATGGTTGTTCATTTTCTTCGAGGGGAATTCTTCCCGTAAGGCGCTTAATGCCGTCAATATTGAGTCCTTCTTCGGATACGATCTCAGCAACAGAGGCAATGTGTTTGGCCGATAGTTTTCGGCCTAGGATGGTGACAATGTATCTGTTTTTACCTTGTAGACTCACCCAATTTGAATATTCCTCGTCAGATATGGGCTTGAATTTGATAGTTACACCAATCTCGTTACAGATCAGAATAAGATCCTTAATTATGTTGCCGGAGTATTGCATAGGTGCTCTGAATAATATCCCCAGCGATAGGTTTTTCTGTATATCGGCCTTACCTATATCTAGAATTTGCGCGTCATAATTGGCAAGAATACCCGTCAATTTTGACGTCACACCTGGTTGATCTTCGCCGTAAACTGTAATTAAAAGATTCTCAAATTCTCTTACCATCTTGATTAAATATTGAGTTACAAAGATACGAATTTGATTGATACTATTCACAAGATATGTTAAGGAACACGTCTGGTTTGTACCGAAAAATACTAAATAACATATAAAAAGGCTTGGTTTGGAGTATAAAAAATATTATAAGTGTTGGGAATTCAAGTTTATCCACATTACTTTGCCTTCGTTCAAGCGAGCAATATCTGTTCTTTAGCGAAAGAAAGAATTGTTTGTTTTCCCGAAAATCGGGAGTCATCAAACTTGCTTTTGGTGATTAGTACAAACTTTAAATTATTTATATGAGGATCTTAACTTATGTTCTCCTTGTTGGCGGTGCGATTTCTGTAATGTCATCAACAACAAGAGAAGCAGGTTTCTCTATTGGTAACAAACCCGGAGATCTTGCCCCGAGAATAGGTTTGCTTCAGAATGAAGGTTGTTTGAATTTCAAAAATGACTCAACGGAGTATGTATTGCTTCAATTCTGGGCGGCTTACGACGCTACATCGAGAGCCGAAAATGTAAAGCTTTACAATGAAATTCAAAAGAGAGCAGACAGCAAGTTGAAAATGGTATCGGTTTCGTTTGATGAGTTTGCATCGGTCTACAACGAAACAGTGAAACTTGACAATTTGAATGCAGCAAGTACGTATCAGGAGAAATCAGGAGCTTCTTCTCCTTTATATAAAGAATACGGATTGGATGCAGGTTTCAAAAACTTC
>JBOFPV010000055.1:0-24065 GCA_051660585.1 Tannerellaceae bacterium | reverse complement strand
CAAAGTTATCATCAATGTAAACGATAAGTCGGTTGCTATCGAATACGACAAGCAGGCTTTTCATGTAGAGAAAGAAGCCGTTGCACTCGAAGATAAGCGTCTCTCTAATGTTTGGGGTGATATAATATACCGATTAGTCTTTACGGCACAAGATTCAAAAACGGAAGGAAATTATCAGTTTAAAGTGGTGAAGCTTTAAAAAGCTGATAAAATTGTATAATTTAGCAAAGCTAACAACTCGAATAAATAAAGAATAATCATGAAAAAGACAATTGGCCTGACGCTGATGGCGTCGCTGATGATTGCCTGCTCGCAAACAGACTCCAAGAAAGAGCAGTTTATCCAAGAGAACGTAACGTTTGCGGATCTACAAACAAACAATCTAATTAATATCGTACAAGATTCTACTGTTTTTCCGCGTACCTCGAAGGCAGACGGATCGCTTCGTTGCACCAAACGTAACGACTGGACTGAAGGTTTCTTCCCGGGTACACTTTGGTACATCTACGAGCTCAACCAATCGGAAGAAATGAAAAAGAATGCGCTTCGTTGGACACATGCGCTCGAGCCCTTGAAAACATTGAAATCTCACCATGATATCGGTTTTCTAATGTATTGCAGTTATGGAAATGCCTACCGTCTCACAGGTGATGAATCGTATGTAGACGTATTGGTTGAGTCGGCAAAGTCGCTTTGTACACGTTTCGACGACAGAGTAGGAGCGATCAAATCATGGAATTACCGCAAAGCATGGGATGGGCAAACCGAATGGTTCTATCCTGTGATCATCGATAATATGATGAACCTGGAGTTGCTTTACTTTGCGGCAAAGAAAACAGGCGATACACGCTTTAGCGAAATTGCAACCAAGCATGCAGAAACAACGGCTAAGCATCAGCTTCGTCCCGATTACTCGTGCTATCACGTAGTAGACTATGATACATTGACCGGAGCCGTTAAAGATCAGGCAACTTGCCAAGGGTTTACAGACAACTCAGCATGGGCACGCGGACAAGCTTGGGGTATTTACGGATACACCATGGTATATCGCGAAACACAAGACAAGAAGTTCTTGGATATTGCTCAAAAGATGGCCGACTATTATTTAGATCACGCTAATCTACCGGAAGATAAAGTTCCGTATTGGGACTTCCATGCCGGCGTAGAAGGATATAATCCTGAGTGGGAATACGATGCATCTCGTTTCACAACCGTACCGCGCGATGCTTCGGCTGCTGCAATCACTTGCTCGGCTTTGTTTGAACTTAGCGGATATCTTGGCGATGCAGGAAAGAAATACCGTCAAAGCGCTGAAGAAATTCTATACAATCTGGCATCTCCTGCTTATCGTGCAGAACTTGGAACCAACAATAACTTTATCCTCATGCACAGTGTTGGTAGTATTCCGCACAAACAAGAAATAGACGTGCCTCTTACCTATGCCGACTATTACTTTATGGAAGCATTGAACCGATACAACGCTTTGTAATAAAAAGATAAAAGACCATCGTTTAGACAATAAAGCAACAAAGGCATCTTCAATTACGGAGATGCCTTTGTTTTTATCAATAAAAAAGTCACCTTTGAATTATGAAACACATTATATCACGTATCAAAGCAACCTATCCCGTAGGTGAAGAAGCCCTAAACGCGTTTACTTCCTATATGCAATTGCGTGAGGTTCCTAAAAATACGCTTCTTGTCAAGTCTGGCACAGTAGATCATAATGTCTATTTTATCGAAGAAGGGCTTACCCGGTCTATATTTCATCACGATGGCGAAGATACCACTACTTGGTTTAGTTCTGAGGGAGATATTACTTTTGGCATGGGATCTTTGTATTATAATAAGCCTTCGGTAGAAAGTGTAGAAACGCTAGAAGATTGCAAGATGTATGTAATCTCTATCTCTGCGCTTAATTTGCTTTATTCAAAATACATTGATATCGCTAACTGGGGACGTATTGTCCATCAAGACGGATACAACCAGTTGAGTCATATATTCGTAGAGCGTTTACAGCTTTCGCCTACCGAGCGTTATCATTATTTTCTTAACCGATTTCCGGGAATTATAAATCGAGTAAAGCTCAAGTATGTAGCTGCCTTTCTTGGAGTTTCTATTTATACACTTAGCCGTATACGAGCTGGTAAGTAATTTGTTTTTTGCTTTAAAGCAAAAAATAGCCGCCCTTAAATCAATAAATTTGTTTTTCGATGAATTTGTCAAACAAGTTTGCTTTCTATACATCGTATCAAACAGAAGTAACTTCTAACAAATCAATACATAAAACAACTAACGATGAAAAACAATCAGCATGTAGTTTGGCTCGACGTAATGCGTCTTGTAGCCATGTTTATGGTGGTGTGCTGTCACTGTGCCGACCCATTTAACTTCTATCCGGGCGAAGCTCCGGCCAATATCGATGAAATCAAATTCTTCGGAGCTCTTTACGGTTCTTTCTTGCGTCCGTGTGTTCCGCTGTTCGTGATGATAACAGGGGCTTTACTTTTACCGGTAAAAGAAGAACAATCTATCTTCTATAAAAAACGAATCAGCCGTGTATTTTGGCCTTTTCTAATTTGGTCTGTTATCTATAATCTGTTCCCTTGGATTACCGGACTACTGGGTTTGAATCCCGAAATCATTCTCGACTTCTTCCCTTACTCAGGAGTTGAAGCAACTCGTCAATCATTGGCAGTTTCGCTAGGATACATCGAACAGATTCCGTTCAACTTTTCACTGATAGATGTCCATATGTGGTACATTTATTTACTTATCGGTATCTATCTTTATTTGCCTATATTCTCGGCTTGGGTCGAAAAGGCTTCGGAGCGTGCAAAGCTTTTGTTTCTGATCTTTTGGGGGATCACCACGTTGCTACCATACTATAATCAGTTCGTTTCTCCTTACTTGTGGGGTACTTGCTCGTGGAATCAGTTTGGAATGCTGTATTACTTTGCCGGATTCAACGGATACTTATTGCTAGGGCATTACCTTCGAAATCACGACTGGTCTCTTTCGAAGATTACAATCGTTGGATTACCGATGTTTGTAGTTGGCTTTCTTGTTACATTTATCGGGTTTAGACACATTACAGCTCTTCCCGAATATAGTGATGAGATGTTGGAGTTGTTCTTTACTTACAATTCGCTCAATGTGGTGATGATGACCTTGCCGCTATTTATGTGGATCATGAAGGTACGTGTTCAGTCTCCTTTTATACAGCAATCATTGGCCAATCTTACAAAATGTGGATTTGGAGTATATATGATTCACTACTTCTTTACCGGCCCGGCCGTACTGTTGGTACGCGCAATGGGTATTCCCGTAAGTTTACAAATATTGGTAGCAGGAGTGATAGCCTTTATGGTTTCGTGGGCTATTGTAGCCGGCGTTTACAAACTTCTGGGAGCAAAGACCAAATACATCATGGGATAACGTTCTTGGTGTATAAACCTATAAACGCAAAAAGAGGAGTTCAATCACGAACTCCTCTTTTTTATCCAATTCATAATACTGTACATCAACAACAGTGTACAAGAGCTAAAGCTATTCTAAGAATATAACTTGAGAATTAAAATTGTGTTTGGGTTTATATCCCAGATTGTGATTACTTGTTTTCAGACAAATATTCAGCTACACCTTCTTGTGTAGGTTTCATTCCTTTTTTACCTTTCTTCCAGTTTGCCGGACATACTTCTCCGTATTCTTCAACAAATTGTAGTGAGTCTACCATTCTCAAAGCCTCTTCTACATTACGGCCCAATGGAAGGTCATTTACAACTTGGTGGCGTACTACACCGGCTTTGTCGATTAGGAACAAACCTCTGTATGCCAAAGGAGCACCTTCGAATGCGATTTCTCCGTTTTCAGCTTCTACATATTCACCTGCCAAAACATCATAGTTCTTAGCAATTGTTTTAGAGAAGTCTGCAACCAATGGATAGTCTACACCTTTGATACCACCATGGTTTTGTTCTGTTTGTAACCACTTCCAGTGAGAGAATTGAGAGTCAACAGAGCAACCTACTACTACAGTGTCTCTTTTAGCAAATTCTTCCTTTAGATCTTGGAAAGCGATCAATTCTGAAGGACAAACGAAAGTAAAGTCGGCAGGATAGAAGAAAAATACTACATATTTACTGCCTTTATATTGTTCTAGAGAAAAGTTTTCTACAATTTCTCCACCGTTGATAACTGCTGAAGCGTTGAAGCTTGGTGCTGGTTTTCCTACTAATACTGACATAGACTTATAATATTTAAAAGTTTAACTTACTGATTGTTTCTAGTGGGGCAGGTTTTATTTCCTTTCCACATTGCAAAGATGAGGTATAAATTTGGTTTGATTACAGAATAGCCGATTGGAAAAATCAATAACCGGATAGGTAAAAACTAATATGGTGTTTATATTGCTGATAAACAGGGTTTGTTGAGTGTGTGCAAGCTATTCTGAAAGAGTAAGCTTTGCGTATTTTATTTGTTTTCGATTGTAGGTATAAGTAACGTATATAGTTCCCGTAGCGTCAGCGATAATAGCAGGATAGCTAAACTCTCCTTCGGGCAGATCTTCTAGAGAGAGCACATCTTTCCACTCAATGCCGTCCATTGAAGCTGCTATGGAAAGTTTATTTCGGTCGCGTGAATAATCAATACCGAGTAGTGGATTATAAATTAATAAATGTATTCCATTAGGAAGTGTTACGGCATCTACGCCCGAGTTATTATTGGGGAGGTTGGACGGTTGAAGTTGGGTCCATGTTTTTCCATTATCGACCGACCATGACTGGGCAACGACTCTGTTGCGCGTGCGACAAAGCATTTGCAGCGTATTGTTGGGATGAAACAGAATGGTCGGTTGTATGGCATTCATTGTATCATTGTCTAGTTCGTATTTATTCCAGTTGGTCAAACTTTGGTCTACTGTTTCGACAAAAGCTGTCCATTCTTCGTTGAGTGTTTCGTTGCTACTAGGACAAAGAATCGTTCCATCGCAGAGTCGCACCGCTTTGTTCTTGATCGGTCCCAGAATGCCTTTTGGTAATTCAACAGCTTCTCCCCAGGTAGCTCCACCGTCTTTACTTAGTTTGTACATGCCCCACCATTCTTGCGGACTAGGACCTACTTTGTAAAACAATACGATGTCTTTATTATCTAGTTCATACAATACGGGGTTCCAACACGGATATCTTAACGTATCGTTTACGATACCGTCAGCAACCAACATTGGAGTACTCCAATCTTTATTCTCTTGCAAGGCTGAAAGGTAAATGCAAACGTCAGGATGGCGTTCGTGAGTACCGCCAAACCATGCGGCGAGGATACCATTCTCGGTACTTAATACAGTAGAGGCATGACACGATGGAAACGGAGCATTTGTATAGATCATACCACTGTCTGCGACTGACAATTTGATTTCATCGAGCGTTAGAGATTGCTTTTTGCATGCCGCAAAAGGAGTGCATACGCAGACGAGGAGAATAATAAATGGAAAGAATTTGTTTTTCATTGATTCTGTATAAATGGTTATTGTGATTGGTTTTGCGTAAAGATAATTTGTTTTTGAATGTAATGGCTTTTTAATATATAAGTTGAAATAAAATTGTAATATATTCTGTAACATAAATGAATTGTGTATGTAATTTGATTGTCAAGCGTGCTTAACGCGGAGGTAATGTGGTAGAGGTAGCTTTGCAGTGAACAAAAAACGCAAGTTACAAACTAATATTTTCGATAAATAAACTTACTCTACTCTAAAATTACTCCAATGAAGAAAAATGAGTTGATGCGAAGAAGATTTCTTCACATGCTATTTGTCCTTTTTGTTGTATCGTCGATGGCTTCGGAGCTTGTCGCACAAAATGTTTCTAAGCTGAAAGGCGTGGTTACAGGCGACGATGGTTATCCGGTGATCGGAGCAAACGTTACGGTAAAAGGAACCACGGTAGGTACCATAACCGACTTTGATGGCAACTACTCTATTGAAGCAGAAAAAAACGCAACCCTAGTATTTAGTTACATCGGTTACATCTCACAAGAAATAAAGCTGAAAGGCGAAACGGTATTAAATGTATTATTGAAAGAAGACGTTCAGGCGCTGGGTGAAGTGGTGGTAATCGGTTACGGTGACACACGCAAAAGCGACTTGTCGGTGGCTGTTTCTTCGATGAAGGTATCGGACGGACTAAAAGGTCGCTCACAAAGTCTCGAAGGAATGATGCAGGGACAGCTTCCGGGTGTTACGATTGCCAGCAACGGTGGAGACCCGATCTCTTCACCTTCTATTACCATTCGTGGAAAAGGCTCACGCGACGGCGATAAAGTATTATATATTGTAGACGGAGTGCCGGGTGCACCATTTAACGCGGAAGACGTAGAGTCGATCTCTGTATTAAAGGATGCGGCATCGGCAGCTATCTATGGAGCTCACGTAGGTTCGGGTGGTGTGATCGTGATCACAACCAAGAAAGCGCAAGCAGGTAAAGTAAAAGTAGACGCGAATGTCTATTTCGGTATTCAACAAGTATATAAGAAACCTGAAATGCTTGATGCTGCACAGTACTCACGTGTAAGAACCGATGCAGCTATCGCTAGTGGCAAATCAATCCCAACGGGTTTGGATCCGGAGATCTATTCATACGGGCAAACGACACGTACCAACTGGTTGGACGAGATCTTCAGACTAGGATCTACTCAGCACTATGCGGCTTCGATCACAGGAGGTAGCGAAACCTTGAAAGCTTTCGCTTCGGTATCGTACGACAAGCTAGAGGGTACTCTTCTCAATACAAATCGCGAGAAATTGGGCGCGAATGTGAACATTGAATTTAAAGTTAACAACTGGCTTACGTTTGGGCAACGTGCAAGTTACCAGTATATGAACGGTCAAGGCGGAGTAAACACAACGTCTCACACCGGAGTTATTGCTTCGGCAATGGCGATGCCTCCTTCGGCTACGGTTTACGAATACGACATCAACGGAAATCCGGTGCTAGGTGTTAACGGCCAACAACAGTTTGGCGGTACCGTTCCGTTATGGGCAAAAGAACTAGGGGTAGCAGGAACGTTCGGCGAAATCCAAAACCCTGTGGCTACGTTGATGCGCTTGCGTCAAAACAGACCTGATCAGCGTATCTTCTCAACTTCTACACTTACAGCAAAACCAATCACAGGCCTGACAATCAAATCAGACTTTTCGGCTGCGTCAAACACGGCTCGTTCGGAAGACTTCAAAATGAGAGTTCCTGAAATTGGTAACCCAAACAATCAAAACTCGAGAGGAATCAGTTCTTCATGGGGAACCAACTGGTTGTGGGAAACTACTGCAACATACACAAGAGAATTTAATGAAAAGCACCTTTTCACAGGAATGCTTGGTTATACAATGGGGTATGAAAACTACAGATCCAACTCATTGCGAGTGTACGGATTCGACCAAGAAGACGACTGGGCACAATCGGTTGTAAACGGAACCGACTGGACAAAAGAAAAACCAAGCGAAGAGTTTTGGGAAAATTCACAGGTTTCAACCTTCGGACGTGTTTCTTACTCATACGAAGATCGTTATTTCCTTACAGGTAGCCTTCGCTACGATGCTACTTCAAAGCTATATTACAAAAACAATTCGGGCGTATTCCCTGCTGCTTCGGCAAGCTGGAAACTATCTTCCGAAAAGTTCTTCCCAAAGCAATCGGCGGTAAGTTTGCTTAAACTACGTGCCAGCTGGGGGCAAATCGGTAACGTTGCCGCGGTAGACAACTACTCATACAACGTGAAATTACAACAAGATCCTTGGTTTACATTCTTGGGTAATGCGGGCCAAACACCAATTCAAGGTCTTGGTTTGGCTACTATGGCCAATCGCAACCTAACATGGGAAACGTCGGAACAAGTGAACTTTGGTCTTGATGCGAACTTCTTCAACGATCAATTGAACTTTACATTAGACTACTTCGTAAAAGACACAAAAGACTTGATCGACCAGATTACCGTTCCTTCGGTAGGAGGAATCAAGGAAGCACCACTGGGCAATATCGGAAGTGTACGCAATTCGGGTGTGGAGATGAGCCTTTCGTACAATGGCAAAGTAGACCAGGTAAACTACATGCTTACGGGCAACTTCTCTACGTTGAAAAACGAAGTGACAAGCCTTGGCGATAAAGATCGCATTGCTCACACACAAAACGTACGCAGTTTGGCTCCGTTGCAATCGGCAGTAGGAGAGGCTTGGTACTCATATTACTTGATCAAAACAGACGGATTGTTCCGTTCGCAAGATGAGATTGACGCATACGCAAAAGATGGTAAACTAATTCAACCCAATGCGCAACCAGGAGATATCAAGTTTGTCGACGCTAACGGCGACGGTGTTATCGACGATCAAGACCGCATGTACATGGGAAGTTACAACCCAACATACACATTCTCTCTAAGCGGAAGCATGGACTGGAAAGGATTTGACTTCGGATTCCAACTGCAAGGAGTAGCAGGAAACAAAATCTTCAACGGTTCCAAAGCAATGACTTATCCAACCGATCAAGGATGGAATATCTCAAAAGATTTGCTTGATTCGTATACTTACAATCCAAACTCAAACATTCCTCGTTTGGCGATGGACGATAAAAACAGCAACTACTCTCGTGTTTCAGATTTCTACCTAGAGAAAGGAAACTACCTACGCTTGAAGAATCTGACAGTAGGATACACGCTTCCTAAATCGGTACTAACAAAAGTTGGTTGTCCCGATTCAAGAATCAGAGTATATGCAAGCGGTGAAAACTTATTCACACTTACAAAGTACAGCGGTATGGACCCTGAGGTTGGAAACAACGGTCTTGATGGAGGTCGCTACCCGGTATCACGCGTGTTTACTTTCGGTTTAAATGTAAATTTCTAATCGATTCGATGTCTGAACTTTAAAAACGTTTGAATTTTATGAAACTAAAATATATTTTTGGATCTTTGCTTCTATCAACAGTATTGATGTCTTCGTGCAACGACTTCTTGTCGCACGAGCCGGTAGGAGAACCATCACTCGAAGTTTTCTGGCGCACCGAAGATGATGCGCGCAAGGCAGCAGACGGTCTTTACTTCTGGACCGCAAAAGAAGGGGTAACCGGCCGCGGAGTGATGTGGTACATGAATGCCAGCGATGACATGGTAACGGGTCGTCCGCAAGCAGGAGGTGCAAATATTAAAAACTTCATCCTAGATAACAGTCGCGACGTAAAAGACACATGGCCTGCCATGTACCAACTTATCAAGCGATGCAACGATATCATTGCCAACGTTCCGGGAATGAATATATCGGACAAGGTGCGTAGCGAAGTAGTAGGACAAGCCTACTTCTTTAGAGCATGGGCTTACATGTGGCTTGCTCCACACTATGGTGATAACTCAGCCAACGGAGGTATTCCGATTGTAACCGAAGACGTAACGGTGGATAACATGGATGTGCCACGTCCACAAACCGTTTCGGAAAACTATAAATTCGCCATCAATGACTTCGAAAAAGCAGCAGAAATGTTGCCGTACTTCTCGGAGTTGGCAGTAGAACAATACGGTCGTCCGCACAAAACGGCGGCTTGGGCTTATGCCGCAAAAGCATCGCTTTACAATGCGCAATACGAGACCTCTTCACTAAACGACGTGATCGAGTTTTGCGACAAAGTAATACCTCATCACCAATTGATGGCAGAATTCGACGACGTATTCAAAGTAGACAACAACTGGAGCAGCGAATACATTTGGTCATGGACCAGCACCGAGGTCGACGGCTCGAAGCTTCCGGGTGTAATGCTCGAAAACAAAGGCTGGGGACTTTACAACGGTTGGGGTTACTTCATGCCTACCATCGAATTGTTCAAAGAGTTTGAAGCGGGCGATAAGCGTAGAAAAACAACCATTCTAATGCCGGGCGATGAGTTTATGTTCCTTGGTGATAAACGCGAATATTACTCAACTACCAGCGAATCGGGCATGCAATTCAACAAATACATGGATCCGTTTAAGCCGGCAGACGCAGTAGGTAAATTGGTGAATCCCGACGGAAACAACATGACTACACGTTTAAGCATTCCGTTGATCCGCTTCTCTGAAGTATTACTATGGAAGGCAGAGGCTTTGATCTGGCAAGGAAAGAGTGGCGACGAACCGTTGAATCAGGTACGTACTCGTGCAGGTTTGGCACCGGTTTCTAATGCAACCAAAGAAGACCTGAAGCATGAAAGACGCTGCGAGCTTGCGGGCGAGTTGACAAACCGTCACTTCGACCTTGTACGATGGGGCGACGCGCAAGCAGCTTATGCCAAACCGCTTCACGGGCTTAAAACAGAGATCAAAATGGTAAACGATAAGATCGAGATCACAAAGGTCGATACCATTCAGATTTGGGAGTCGCGAACATTCAACCCGAATATTCACCACGTATTCCCAATTCCTTTAGACGAGGTAAACTCGAGCAAGAATTTGAAACAAAACATGGGTTATTGATTACACGCACATGAAACAGATTGTAAAAGACAGCTTAGCATACGGATTGGCAGGAACATTGGCTTTCCTTGCCACGATGACCATGTCGGCTCAAAACCGACGCGACGTTCCGCAAACGTTCGAAAACAAAGACATGTACGACATCGTACGTGTAGCCCCAACCAAAGGCAAGAAAGTAAAGAATGTAATCTTGATGATCAGCGATGGTACGGGTACTTCTCACTTTGCCTCTGCATTGGTGGCGAATGGCGGAAAGTTGAATATCACTGAAAACGCAATGGCGGCAGGTTTGGTTCGTACCACCTGTGCCAACAAACTGATCACCGACTCGGGCGCTGCGGCTTCGGCCATGGCAACGGGCGAGAAGGCCGATTACCATACCATCTCGGTAAACTCCGACGGATCGCTTCGTAATACAATCATGGACGACGCAAAGAAGAAAAACCTGGCTACAGGAGTGGTTGCCACAGTGCAACTTACCGATGCAACGCCGGCTGCATTCTGCGCGCATCACACCGATAGAAACAATGCTTGGGAACTGGCTCCCCATTTCGTAGAGTCGAATGTAGATTTCATCTTTGGCGGCGGAAGCAAATACTTTGCAAACCGTCCCGACGGCAGAGACTTGTTTGCCGAGATGAAAGCAAAAGGCTACCTCGCTACCACCAATGCCGATGAGGTGTTGAACGCAAACAGCGCAAAGGTTTTTTGCTTGACCGATTCTTTGGAAATGCCTCCGGCAGAAAAGCGCAACAACCTATTGTCAAAAGCTTCTCTCAAAGCAGTAGAAACGCTTTCAAAGCAGAAAAACGGATTCTTCCTCATGATCGAAGGCTCACAAAGCGACGACTATGCACACGGAAACGACCTGTACAATACCATGATGGAGACGCTAGACTTCGACAAAGCTACCGGCGAAATGCTAAAATGGGCTGAAGCAAACGGCGAAACCTTGGTGCTTGTGGTGGCAGACCACGAAACGGGAGGCTTGTCACTTCTTGATGGAGATGAGGCAAAAGGTTCGGTAACGGCGAAGTTTACAAACGGCGGACACACCGGAGTCTTGGTATCTTCCTTTGCTTACGGGCCGGGTAGCGACGCGTTTGGCGGAGTATACGACAACAATGAAATTTTCCATAAAATAAAACGTTTATTAGGGTTGTAAACCTGAATCTAGTAAAACAGAAGAATCATAATGAGAAAGAGTAGATTTGCTTTTTATTGGCTTGGATTGGCAAATTTAGTAAGTGCGTTTGCGTTGACTGTGTCAGCGCAAACCTTGCGCTTCGATGCCAACGGGAATTTTAAGATTGCACAGTTTACGGATGTGCACTTTAATTATGGAGAAACTGCATCTGAGGCAGCATCTCAAGTAATCGAAGAAGTATTGGAAAAGGAGAACCCCGATCTAGTACTGCTTACAGGTGATATCGTAACCGCAAAACCGGTAAAAGAAGGTTGGCTCAAAGTGACGCAACCAATTGTAGATCGCAAGCTTCCGTTTGTAGTAACCTTCGGGAACCACGACGACGAGCATGGTTGGAGTCGCGACAGCATCAGCAATTTGCTGCAAACCATACCGGGCAACCTGAGTGCCGATCGCGTAAAAAGTGGTAATCCCGATGCGGTAATCGAATTGCTGGGAGCAAACAATAACGTGGGAGGTTTGTTATATTGTCTCGACTCAAGAGCATATAGCACCTTGAAACATATCGAAGGATACGGATGGTTTACGCAGCCGCAAATCAATTGGTTTCGTGAAACCAGTGCCAACTATACGGCAGCAAACAACAACCAGCCGCTTCCGGCCTTGGCATTCTTCCACATTCCGCTACCGGAGTATACACCGGCCTTTGGCAACGAAAAGGTGAAGTCTGTAGGTGTGAAAAACGAGAAAGAGTGCGCGCCACAGATCAATACCGGTATGTTTGCCGCAATGCAAGAAGCCGGCGATGTAATGGGCACGTTTGTAGGTCACGACCACGTAAACGACTACATTGCGTATTGGCACGGAATCGCCTTGGCGTATGGTCGTTTTTCGGGAGGTAAAACAACCTATGGCGATCTTGTAAATGGTGCCCGCATTATCAACATGAAAGAAAATCAACGCACGTTTGATACCTATATTCATGTATTGGGCAAAGGAAAGATTCATGAAGCATCTTTCGACCCGAAAGGACAACTGTAGAAAAACTTTTATACTTCTAAGCTAGTTTTTTTTACTCGAACCGGAGAGAAGCATTGGGGGCTTACTCTCCGGTTTTTTTTGTTTGAACGTTTCCGATTCATCGGTTGCTTGAGTTTCGAACGTAGTGAGAAGGGAATCGTTCGATGCCCATCAAACAATTCACTTTTCATTATGATCAAATCGTTCGATGCCCATCAAACGATTTGTTCTTCACTATGATTAAATCGTCAGGTCGCCATCTGACGATTCGAACTTCATTAGGTTTGAAATGAAAGTAAACGATGATGCTTTTGAAAGGTCGTTTTGAGTGTATTTTGAGTATGCGACTGTGTTGAATGAATGTTAAAATGATTGATAAATTTAACGATGCCTCTTTTGTTTGATTCTAAAAATGCTTCTTTTGCTTTTGAATTATAAGTATATTGCGTTAAAATAGTGGTGAATTGTAATCTTTGTGAGATTTTTTTTAGAAAAACATTTGCTCGTTTAAAAATTACTCCTACATTTGCAATGTCGAAAACAAAATGAAATTAAACAGGCACTATGGTAAACAATATGTTACATATTATTCTCGTGGTCATTCTTCTAGTCATTAGCAAGGATACGAGAAAGGTATGTAGATAAATCATAGTGTATAACAGGATATCTAGAAAGCCTTTCTCAATTACGAGAAAGGCTTTTTTTATAACCGAATACCAGAAAAAATAGGTCGCGATATGAAGAATCAATTACGAAGTTCACAGTCTACACAAGGTAGAAGAATGGCAGGAGCCAGAGCCTTGTGGAGAGCTAACGGAATGAAAGAAGAGCAAATAGGCAAACCCATCATTGCTATTGTAAATTCGTTTACGCAGTTTGTGCCCGGACATGTTCACTTGCATCAAATCGGACAGGAAGTAAAGGCCGAGATTGAGAAGCTGGGCTGTTTCGCCGCCGAATTCAATACGATTGCAATAGACGACGGAATCGCCATGGGGCACGATGGTATGCTTTATTCCCTTCCTTCTCGTGATATTATCGCCGACAGTGTTGAGTACATGGTAAACGCGCATAAAGCTGACGCGATGGTATGCATCAGCAATTGCGATAAGATAACTCCCGGAATGTTGATGGCTGCAATGCGCTTAAACATTCCTACGGTATTTGTTTCGGGAGGCCCTATGGAGGCAGGAAAGTTGAAGAATCGTGCGCTAGACCTTATCGATGCCATGATTGAAGCTGCCGATCCTTCGGTTTCGGATGAGCAGGTTGAGCAGGTAGAACGCTCGGCTTGTCCTACGTGCGGCTCTTGTTCGGGTATGTTCACTGCCAACTCGATGAACTGTCTTAACGAGGCGTTGGGCCTAGCTCTTCCGGGCAACGGAACCATTGTTGCAACACACGTAAACAGAAAACGTTTGTTTGAGCAAGCTGCTCAGTTGATTGTTGAAAACGCGAACAAATACTATTTTGAAGGAGACGACTCCATTCTACCACGTTCTATCGCTACCCGTGCCGCATTCCTCAATGCAATGACACTCGACATTGCCATGGGTGGTTCTACCAATACCGTTCTTCACTTACTTGCCATTGCTCACGAAGCCGAGGTTACCTTTACAATGGATGACATCGATGCGTTGTCGCGTATGACTCCTGTATTGTGCAAGGTGGCGCCGAACTCTCATTATCACATTCAAGATGTAAACCGCGCGGGTGGTATCCTTTCTATCTTGGGCGAATTGAGCAAAGCTTCGTTGTTAGATACTACGGTAAGCAGGGTAGATGGTTTGACGCTTGCGCAGGCAATCGATCAGTATTCGCTTTCTTCGCAAGGAGTAACCAAAGAAGCCCAACTGTTGTGGAGAAGTGCTCCGGCCAACCGTTTCAACCTGGTAATGGGTTCGCAAGATGAATACTACATGGACTTAGATACCGATCGTATCGCAGGCTGCATTCGCGACATGGAGCATGCGTATGTAAAGGATGGCGGATTGGCGGTACTTTACGGAAACATCGCTCAAGGTGGTTGTGTAGTAAAGACTGCCGGTGTAGATGAAAGCATCTTCCACTTCGAAGGTAAGGCTCGCGTATTCGACTCGCAAGAAGCTGCTTGTGAAGGAATCTTGGGCGGAAAAGTGAATGCCGGAGATGTGGTGGTGATTACCTACGAAGGACCGAAAGGTGGACCGGGCATGCAAGAGATGCTTTATCCTACGTCTTATATCAAATCGCGTCATTTGGGCAAAGAGTGCGCACTGATTACAGACGGGCGTTTTTCGGGTGGTACTTCGGGACTTTCGATCGGACACGTTTCGCCCGAAGCGGCTGCCGGAGGTAACATTGCCCTTGTAAGAGATAATGATACAATTATTATAGATATTCCTTCAAGATTGATTGAAGTGAGACTTTCTGACGAAGAGCTAACACTTCGCAGAAAAGAAGAAACAGAACGCGGAACGAAAGCTTTTACGGCTCCAAACCGCGAACGCTTTGTGCCTAAATCGCTAAAGGCTTACGCTTCGATGGTTGCATCGGCCGATAAAGGCGGAGTAAGAATTATTGAATAATCACGAAAAGAGCATTACTATGGATACGCAAAAAATAACCGGAGCCGAAGCCTTGCTCAAAACATTGATGGCTGAAGGCGTAGATACGATCTTTGGTTATCCCGGCGGAGCAATCATGCCGGTGTATGACTGCTTGTATGACTATCGCGACAGACTAAACCATATATTGGTGCGTCACGAGCAAGGGGCTACGCACTCGGCTCAAGGGTATGCCCGAGTTTCGGGTAAGGTAGGAGTGGCATTTGTTACTTCTGGTCCGGGAGCTACGAATACGATTACGGGTATTGCCGACGCAATGATGGATAGCACACCGATGGTGGTTATCTCTGGTCAGGTGCATGCCCCGCTGTTGGGATCTGATGCTTTTCAGGAAACTGATGTGGTAGGGATTACCCAACCAATTACAAAGTGGGCTTACCAAATACGCAAACCTGAAGAGATTGCATGGGCAGTTTCGAGAGCTTTCTTTATTGCTTCGTCGGGACGTCCGGGACCTGTGGTTCTCGACTTTACCAAAGACGCGCAAATGGGATTGGTGGATTACAAGTATGAGAAGGTAAATTACATTCGCAGCTATAATCCGAAGCCGAAACATGAAACCGTGCACTTGGAAGAAGCTGCACGTTGTATCAACGAAGCGAAGAAGCCGCTTGTGCTCGTAGGACAAGGGGTGATCTTGAGCGGTGCGGAAGAGATCTTGAAGCAGTTTTTGGAGAAAACACAAATTCCTGCGGCTGCAACCATTTTGGGCTTGTCGGCTCTTCCGTCAGACTTTCCTTTGTACAAAGGGATGTTGGGTATGCATGGCAACGTAGGTCCTAATATGAAAACAAACGAATGTGATGTGCTTTTTGCCATCGGGATGCGCTTTGACGACCGTGTTACGGGCGACCTTCAAACGTATGCCAAGCAGGCACGAATCATTCACCTTGATATAGACTCGGCAGAGATTGGTAAGAACGTTGAGGCGGATATTCCGCTTGTCGGAGATGCCAATACGATCTTGCATGATTTGATCGACTTGGTCGACACGGCTGATCGCAACGAATGGGTACGTTCGTTTGATCCGTACGAAACCCTAGAGCACGAATCGGTAATTTCAGAGGAGTTGTCTCCGAAGAGCGGGCCTCTCAAAATGGGAGAAGTAATCCGCAAAGTTTCGGAAGCTACGCAAAACAATGCGGTAATGGTTACCGACGTAGGGCAAAACCAAATGATGGGCGTGCGCTACTTCAAATACAATCAGAGCCGAAGCGTTGTTACTTCGGGTGGTCTGGGTACTATGGGCTTTGGTCTTCCGGCTGCTATCGGTGCCAAAGTGGGAGCACCCGACCGTACGGTTTGTCTCTTTGTAGGCGATGGCGGTTTGCAGATGACGATCCAAGAGTTGGGTACCATCATGCAATCGGATATTGATGTGAAGATTATTCTTCTCAACAATAACTTTCTGGGTATGGTGCGTCAGTGGCAAGAGCTTTTCTTCAACGAGCGTTATTCTTCTACGATCATGCAGAATCCTGATTTTATCGCCATTGCTGCCGCTTATAAGATAAAAGGGGCCAAAGTGGAGAAACGAGAAGATATTGACGCTGCGATCGATACGATGTTGAATCACAAAGGGGCTTATCTGCTCGAGGTTGCCGTGGAAGAAAAAGGGATGGTTTATCCGATGATTCCTGCCGGAACGTGTGTGACAAACATCCTGCTTAACGAAACACAACGTGTAAAATTGTAATCAGAAGAAAGGATCAGCAAATGACAACAGATAATCAACATCAAGGGAAAACCTTGTATACTGTGACAATATTCTCGGAAAATATTGTAGGTCTGCTCAATCAGATCACAGTGCTGTTTACTCGTCGCAACCTGAACATCGAGACGCTTTCGGTTTCTCCTTCGGCCATTGCCGGTATTCACAAGTTTACCATCACAACGTTTTCGGACGAGGCTACGATGGATAAAGTGGTGAAACAAATTGATAAGCGGATCGATATTGTAAAAGCTTATTACAATACGGACAAAGACTTGGTGCATCAGGAGATTGCTTTGTACAAACTCAATACCGAGAAGTTTATGTCAATCGGAACGGCCGAACCGTTGCTGCGCAAATACAACGCGCATATCCTCGAAATGACGCCCGATTGCGTAGTGCTGGAAAAGACCGGTCACTACGAAGAGACGCAAGCTCTTTTCGAAGAGTTGAGCCAGTCGATCGGCGTGCTTCAGTTTATTCGCTCGGGACGTGTGGCTATTACACGCGATAAGGTTGAGCGACTAAGTGATATGCTTGCGCAGAAAGAGCAAGAGCGTAAGCACAACCAATAAGAAATTAAAGAAACAGAATATATTAAACTCATTAAAATAATAAAGTTATGGCTATCATGAATTTTGGCGGTGTTGAAGAAAACGTAGTAACCCGCGAAGAGTTTCCATTGGAAAAAGCAAGAGAAGTACTTAAAAACGAAACAATCGCTGTAATCGGTTACGGTGTACAAGGTCCGGGTCAAAGCTTGAACCTTCGTGACAACGGTTTTAACGTGATCGTGGGTCAACGTAAGGATTCAAAATCTTGGGACAAGGCTGTTGCCGACGGTTGGGTACCGGGCGAAACACTTTTCGAAATCGAAGAGGCTTGCGAACGTGGAACTATTATTCAATACCTGCTTTCAGATGCTGCTCAAATCGCAGTATGGCCAACTATCAAGAAGTATCTTACTCCTGGTAAGGCACTTTATTTCTCTCACGGTTTCGGTATCACGTACAAAGAACGTACAGGTATCGTTCCTCCGGCAGATGTAGACGTAATTCTTGTTGCACCTAAAGGTTCGGGTACTAGCCTTCGTCGTATGTTTCTTGAAGGTCGTGGTCTTAACTCTAGCTACGCTATCTTCCAAGATGCTACAGGTCGTGCAAAAGAACGTGTTGTTGCATTGGGTATCGGTGTTGGTTCGGGCTATTTGTTCGAAACAAACTTCAAACGTGAAGTTTACTCTGACCTTACAGGTGAGCGCGGTACATTGATGGGTGCTATCCAAGGTATCTTTGCTGCTCAATACGAAGTGTTGCGCGCAAATGGTCACACGCCTTCTGAAGCTTTCAACGAAACAGTTGAAGAGTTGACTCAAAGCTTGATGCCGCTTGTTGCTGAAAACGGTATGGACTGGATGTATGCAAACTGTTCTACTACAGCACAACGTGGTGCGCTAGACTGGTGGAAGAAGTTTAAAGATGCTTCTAAACCGGTATTCGAAGAACTATACAGCGAAGTGGCTTGTGGTAACGAAGCTCAACGTTCTATCGATACAAACAGCAAAGTTGACTATCGCGAGAAACTAGAGGCTGAATTGAAAGAGCTTCGTGAAAGCGAAATGTGGCAAGCAGGTGCGGTAGTACGCAAACTACGTCCTGAAAACAATTAATCTGAATTTCCACACATATTTGTTAGTAGTTTTATGTAACGGGGTCAACTTCGCAAGGAGTTGGCCCCGTTTCTTATTTATATGTTAAATATGTAATGAACTAAGGCGTATTTTTCTATGTTATTATATAATGAGTGTAAAATGTGATAGATTGGAATTAATTCTAAGATCGAAGTTTTCGACAAAGCAAGTTGTCACGTTATTGTTCTGGATATATCTGATTGGAGCAATCGGTTTTTCTTTGAATTTTACACGTGTAATCTTTTCCCATTTATCATGGTGCACCTTGTTAGTCACCTTTGTACTTATTTGTATCAGTGAACGAAGGAATCTAAAGTCAAAGAATGGCGTGTGTTTTTTCATTCTCGGATATTTATTTTCGTTTGTGATTGAAATGATTGGGGTACAGACCGGAGTGTTGTTTGGTAGTTATCAATACGCATATGGCTTAGGTCTAAAACTTGCAGATACGCCTTTGCTTATCGGTATAAATTGGCTTATGCTCACAATGGGGAGTGCAAGTATTTCGAACCTGCTCTTTGCAAATGCAAATAAAACAATACATATTCTGGTGGGTGCCTCTTTGATGGTGTTTTATGATGTACTGATGGAACAGGTTGCGTCGTTTATGGAAATGTGGAGTTGGAAGGATGATCTGATTCCGATTCAAAACTATGTAATGTGGTTTGTCGCATCATTGGTAATGCATGGATTGTATCGTTATTTTAAGATACAACAGGATACACGAATTTCTGTCTATGTATTTGCATTACAATATCTATTTTTCTTAATAATAAAAATACGTTATCATCTTTAAGTATGATTTACCCGAAACACAAAAGAGCTTGGATGCTTTTTTTCGACATCTATAATCGATTTAAAATGAAGTTTAATTTCTTTCAACATCGAATTATATATGACGAAACGAGTTTTATGCATACTCAGAAATCATATTTAGTTATATGTAATCACATTTCTTGGTGGGATGGGTTTTGGGTGTTGCGCTTAAATAAACTGATTTTTAAGAAGCAGTTTCATGTAGCTATGCTTGAGTCTCAACTCAAGAAGAATCGGTTTCTTGCTTGTATTGGAGCCTTTTCTGTTCCGGAGGCTATTTCTGAATTACGAAAGTTTTTTCAACTTGGGAAATCTATCTTAGATAATAAAGAGAATATGCTTTTGTTCTTTCCTCAAGGTGAATTCGCAAGTTTGTATGATCGCGACATTCACTTTAAGAATGGTGTATGGCAATTATTGAATCAATCGCAAGAAAATGTAGAAGTTGTCTTTGTCGGAAATTTAGTCGATTACTACTCACATCAGAAACCAACATTGACTAGTTATGTCGAACTGTATAAAAGACCTTTTTCCGGCTTGATTGATTTACAACATGCTTATCAGGTTTTTTACGATACTTGTATGACTCATCAAATAAACAATAAAGAAACATGATTGGATTGATGATCATAATAATTCAAATGTTGTTTTTTACGATCGTTCTAATCAATTACTTTTTTGCCCCTGTGCTAAGCTTACCTAAGCAAGCATTGAAAGTAAGAGATAAGAGTGTATCTGTGTTGATTCCGGTAAGAAATGAAGAAGAACATATTGGAGACTTATTAGATGATCTTTTTGCACAATCTCGTTTGCCCGAAGAAGTCATCATTTACAATGACGGATCGGTAGATAAAACAAAGTTGATTGTTGAGTCTTATATTGAAAACTATCCACACATCTTACGAATCATTGAAGGTGGAGAATTGCCGAAGGGATGGTTAGGAAAAGCACATGCTTGCTATCATTTGGGAAATGCAGCGAATTCTGATTATTTATTGTTTCTAGACGCTGATGTGAGGTTACACTCCTGTGCTGTTGCAACTATTCTAGACCAGATGGTAAAGTATAATTGGAGTTTGTTGAGTGCTTTCCCAAAACAGATCATGATGACTTGGGGCGAGAAGGTGGTGGTGCCAATTATGAATATTGTTCTACTTTCTTTATTACCATTGCCGTTAATCAGGGTAAAACGATTTTCTTCTTTATCAGCTGCAAACGGACAAATGATGTGCTTTGAACGAAGTGTTTATATTGCAAATCAATTCCATGAATTAGTAAGGCAAGAGAAAGCGGAAGATATAGCTATCGCTAGAACAATGAAGAGGCTTAGGTTGCGGATGATGTGCTATTTGGGAGGAGAGGTTATATCGTGTCGGATGTATCAAGATTTGAAATCGAGTGTGGATGGATTTTCTAAAAATTTGGTTCTTTTCTTTGGAGGTAGTGTGGTAGCAGCATTGTTGTATTGGAGTCTTTTTCTAATAGCTCCACTTTATTTCTTTCAAGATCTGTTTTTATTTGCTTCAATTGTGTTGATACAAGGCATGCTCCTTTTTTTTATAGCTGTGAAAAGTAGAGGCAAGGTAGAAGATTATCTATTGTACTCAATACCTCGGGTGTTTCTGTTTATTTATATTCTAGGCAAAGGGTTGTTTTGCCGTTATTCAAAAAGGCTGTTATGGAAAGATCGAAATATTATGTGATGTGCTTGATGTGCTGGTTTCTATTTCTGGGAATAGGAAGTGTTTCTGCTGAAGGTAAATCAGACATGCTTTTAAAGGCATACTTAAATGGTGATATGAATAGCTGGCTATTGTATATTGAAGAAGCTCAATCCAGGAATGATCAAAGTGTATATCAACGGTTAGAATTGTTGGATTATGAGTATGGCTATATTGCTTATTTATTGTCGGTAAATAAGAAAAAAGAAGCTTCAGCTATGCTTAATAAGGCAATCTCACTTTTGCAATCGTTCCCCAATTGGGAGGATGATGCGAAACTGCTTAGCTTAATGTCTGCTTTTAATGGCTTTCGAATTGCTCTCTCTCCTTTAAAAGCTCCATTTCTTGGGCCTCAAGCACAAGGCTATGCCGAGAAAGCAATTCGTATTGCAGAAGATGAGCCTTGGGGGTATATTCAAATGGGTAATATAAAGAATTATGCTCCTTCTATTTTTGGTGGAAATAAGCAAGAGGCATTGAAGTATTATCAGAAAGCGCAGAAACTATTCAAAACAGAGATGTCTGATACATACGTCAATAATTGGCAGTATTTGAATTTAGTAATTACAATGGCGGATGTTTTTTTTCAAAACAAAAATAAAGTAGAAGCACAGAGGCTATATAAGTATTTAATCGAATTACATCCCGACTTTAAATGGGTTAGGGATGATCTTCAGTTCAGAACAAAATAAACGAACGATATGGGAAAAACAAAAGTAATTGTCCTAGGTGCAGGCTTTGGTGGACTATGTACTGCATTGAGGTTAGCATCAAAAGGTTTTGATGTCGAAATTGTTGAGCAAAATGCGAATGCAGGCGGGCGATTAAATATAATCGAAGAAGATGGTTTTCGTTTTGATACAGGACCTACCTTTTTTAGTATGTCATACGAGTTTGAGGAGATGGCTAAAGATTGTAACATCAAACTTCCTTTCGAATACGAGCGAGTTGATCCATTGTATGCTGTAAACTTTGCAAATGGGAATAACTACTTACTTACTTCTGATATCGCAAATCTATCGAAGCAGTTTGAGCATCTGGAACCGGAGTTTGAGCAAAAGTTTAAAAGATATATAGATCGAGGTAAGTATATCTTTGATAGCACAATACAGCCTATCGTCAAAACAAATCATTCCTCTATGATTGATTACATCAAATCCATGGCACAAACACCGCCGGAGTTAGGTTTGATGTTGTTTCGTAACTTCTGGCAGGAGGTTTGTCGCTATTTTACAAACGAAGAAGTGCGACAAATCATGTCATTGGTTGCGTTCTTTTTAGGAGATACACCATTCAAAACCTCATCCATATATACACTTCTTTCATACACTGAGTTTTGTCACGATGGGTATTATAACGTAAAAGGCGGTTTGTATAAAATAGTAGAAGGAATGGTTGATGTACTCAAAGAGCAAGGAGTAACCTTTACTTTTAATACACGCATTGTTGGATTAGAGCAAGAAAACGAACGAGTTGTAGCTTTGGTTGCAGACAATGGTACTCGCTATAATGCTGATTTATTTGTGATCAATGCAGATGCAGCTTTATTTAGAGGTCAAGTTTTAAAGAGAAAATCTTTTGATGAAAATCATCTTTCAAAGATGAGATGGACCTTTGCCCCACTTACCATCTATCTTGGTCTAAATAAAAAGATAGACACGATCTACCATCATAATTATTATTTAGGAAATAACTTTCGGGAATACGCTGAGAAGATATTTACCAATCAAGTATCTATGGAGCGTCCTTACTATTATGTCAATGTTCCTTCTCGGATGAATCCGACATGTGCACCGGAAGGAAAGGAGGCTTTATTCTTTGTTTGTCCAATGCCTGATTTGAGGTATAAAAAAGACTGGGGTGATGTAGATAAAATCGTGGATGGTATCATTGAAGACTTTGAGCATAAGTCTAAAACTTCAATAAAAGAACACATCTGTTATCAGAAGGTATTATCGCCTATTGATTGGGAGAAGAAGTTTAATCTATACAAAGGAAGTGGTTTAGGGCTAGCTCATAATTTAGGTCAGGTTGGCTTCTTCAGACCAAAGAACTATGATGAAGAGTTGAAGAATCTTTTCTACGTTGGAGCATCAACTGTTCCGGGTACAGGTTTGCCTATGTGTGTGATTGGTTCAAAGTTAGTAACGGAGAGTATTTTAGAAGCCTATGGAAATATATAATAAACTATCTGGGAATATTAGCAAAAAGACAACACAAGCATATAGTACTTCTTTTTCATGGGCAATCAAGATGCTTGATAAGGAGATACATCAGCCAATTTATAATATCTATGGATTTGTAAGGTTGGCCGACGAAATTGTGGATAGCTTTCATGGCTATGACAAAGAGAAGTTATTGAATGATTTCGAAGCAGCAACATGGTTGTCGTTGCAAGAGGGGATAAGTGTGAATCCGATCTTACAGAGTTTTCAGAAGACTGTGAATCAATTCAATATCGACAGAGCACTTATTGATTCTTTCTTTTACAGCATGCGAATGGATTTACGAAAAACAAGTCATGACCTAGATTCTTACAATCAATACATTTATGGCTCGGCCGAAGTTGTAGGATTGATGTGTTTAAAGGTCTTTTGTAAAGGAAATCAGATAGAATACGATCAACTAGCTCCATTTGCCAAAAAGTTAGGGATGGCATTTCAAAAGATTAATTTCTTAAGAGACCTAGAAGATGATAGCGTAAATAAAGGACGACAATACTTTCCTTCTCTACAAGAAGATCGGTTAACGGCAGAAGTGAAAACTCAAATAGAGAAAGAAATTCATCAAGATTTTAAGCAAGCATTTAATGGGATTCGCTTGTTGCCTTCAAATGCGAAATTAGGTGTGTATTGTGCTTATTGCT
>JBOFPV010000054.1:0-8994 GCA_051660585.1 Tannerellaceae bacterium | reverse complement strand
CTTGGACCTATCATTTGTCAGGTTGTACCTGACAGCTTTCTGGAAGAAAGCCCCTTCTTCAAAGTAAGATGTTGTTTTTCAAACAACAGGTGGTTGAAAAATACCTAAATGGGTAGTTACAAGGCATAGCCTTGCACCTTCTATTCGTCAGGTTTCACCTGACAGCAATAATTTACCAATCTAGAAGCCATTAACAAACGGTTGAATAAAGGAATTGAGTTTGTCAGAAACACGCTCCGCTATATTTTTTTCTTTGCAAAAGAGTTGGTTTAAATTTAAGTGCAGCTATTATTTTGTCATTAAGAGGTGGTTTTAAGTATACTGAATCTCCACTATAAGTTGACTAGTAATCTTGCTGTTTAAAGTTCCCATGTTGAACATCTTTTTGCGAAGATCAAAGATGTTAACTTTTTTGGTGCCTTAAAATGTCACTTTTACTTTGCCATTTTTGACGGTTCAAAGTTACTGATTACAGCCATTCGTCTGCATTTTCATCTGTATACCTTTTTATATCACGTGCGCGTACAATAGGTGGTTTTTAACTACCTATTGTATGAAAATATCCCAGAATATCTTAATCGATGGTAAATATCTGCAAGATCTTATTATTGATCCACATACAGATTTCGCTGAAAAGCTTTAAAAGTTTGCTGAATAAGTGTTGGATTATTATTAAACACTTTTATTGCATCCATAGCAGTACCATATTTCATCCCTAACAGAGCAGGTAATTTATCCATTGATAATTCACTTACACCCGTAGCAATATACCTCGATATTATAAAATCAACCAGATCAGCCTGAGCTTTCGTCAAACCCCCGTATATAGAGTCGCGGTTATTATTAACCCGAACGGTTCTTGGTATTGGATCTACATTAAAAGCAATGTAACCTAATACATCAAGCAAATCACAATTTTCAGCTTCAATTACCTTTTGCACATCACGCAAAACCTCTTCGCCATACCCTGCACGATCAAGTTCATCAAGCAACACTTTTCGTGTTTCAGGATTAGACCATTTTTCAATTAACTCCATTTCGGATGTGAAATGCTTTGGAAAAGTTCCGAGCATCGTATTCAAAAAGTCACTGATTGCAACGGGTTTTCCATCTGCACCATAAAACATATCTGTTTTTATATGCTGTATTTTTCGTTTTCGCCCGTCCGAAAGCTCTATTACCAGCTTAGGTTTTGGAGGGCATGCGCAGGGCAATGCTCCACATATCTCACAATAGCGTGGTTCTTTCACACATTCACACGGACGCATTCGGCATTTCGGACAAACCTCCGTAATAGTAGGTTTATCAATAACAGGTCGTTCGCATTCGCATACGGTCTGTCCACATTGAGGACATTCCGGCTCTCCATCCCAATCCTTGTCATTGAAACGTTCGTAGGCCTTAACAAAATCAAATATCGTGAAATAATTCTTTCCGTCAAACACACGTGTCCCGCGTCCCACAATCTGTTTAAATTCAATCATCTGTTCAACAGGACGCATCAGTACAATATTTCTGACATTACGGGCATCTACACCTGTCGATAGTTTTTGCGAAGTTGTCAATACGGTAGGAATCATTTTATCGTTGTCTTGAAACTCCTTCAGATACATCTCACCCTGAACCCCGTCATTAGCTGTCACACGTACGCAATAGAGCGGATTTGCTACACGCTTCACTTGATTAATCATATCACGAACAGCTCCGGCGTGAGACTGAGAAGCACAAAAGACTATTGTCTTTTCTTTGCCGCCGATATACTTCATAAACTCCTTCACACGTGCTTCGTCACGTGCCTTAATCTCAATATTACCAGTGTAAAAATCATTTTCATAATAAACCTTCCCCTCTTTGGCTTCGCCACTTACTACTACATCATCAGGCGAATAGATATACTCATCTATATTGCTTTGCATTTTGCAATGACGAAAAGGAGTCAGAAACCCGTCTTCAATACCTTGTTTCAGAGAATACGTATAAACAGGCTTTTTAAAATAATCATATGTATCTGCATTTTCTTTTCTCTTTGGAGTTGCTGTCAATCCTAATTGAACGGCTGAATCAAAATATTCCATGATCTTACGCCAGTTTCCATCATCATTGGCTCCGCCCCGGTGACACTCATCAATAATGATCAGGTCAAAGAAATCCGGTGTGAATGAGCGATAGTTTGGTGTATAACCGCTCATCAGTGTTTGAAAGATCGTAAAATAAATATTAGCTCCTTTCGTCACACCATTTGCAGCAATCTGCTCCGGCGTAATACGAGTCATGATTTTGTCGTCAAATCCGCCGAAATCATTTAGCGCCTGATTAGCCAGAATATTCCGGTCAGCAAGAAACAAAATCCGGGGACGACGATTTGTCTTTCTTACATTCCATCGGGTTTGATACAATTTCCATGCAATCTGAAAAGCAACAAATGTTTTCCCCGTACCCGTTGCCAGCGTCAGCAATATTCTGTTTCTTCCCGATGCAATGGCATCAAGAGCAGCATTCACCGCATTTTCCTGATAATAGCGGGGTGTTTTTTGTCGGGTATCGAACGATGTTCTCATAAACCGCTCCTTCCACTCCTCTATGTTTTCACCGAATGTCGCCAACCATAACTCCTCGGGCGTAGGGAAGGAATCAACTTCACCTTCTTTTCCCGTTGCCATATCTATCTGATAGATCTTATCTCCGTTTGATGAATACGTGAACCGAATACACATCATTTCTGCATACTCTTTCGCCTGCATCACTCCTTCCGAAACATGCAGTTCGTCCTTTTTTGCTTCCACAACGGCAAGCTTCACTCCACGGTAGGTTAACAGGTAATCAATCTTCTTCGGATTGCGTTGTTTCGCACCTACTCGTCCCGGAGCGATCAGACAAGCGCTTTGCTCCGTAAGGATTCTGCTATCTTTCAGTACGCTCCATCCCACCTCCTTCAGCTTCGGATCTATCTTTTCAAGTCTGGTTTGCGATTCATTCATAGTATATTATTCATCTGTTTGTGTTAATTATTTGCAATAACAGAGCATTTTCAACTTCTGCTATCTGCATATACTGAATTTAAACATGATATTTGCATTGTCTTTACCTTTGGTAGGGAACCTACAGAGGGTTCGGACGCTGAACCAGTTAATCAGCGTCCTTTTTTTTGTCCATTGAGGTCTTGTTCTTAATCTTCTCAATCGAATTATCAGCCACTTATGCAGTTACAAATTTATTCAGACTCACTCCTTAATTTTGTAAGTTTATCTATAAATATTTTGTTTTTAAGCATAGCTCTTTCCAATAATGTTGAATATTTTATAATCTCAGTATAAAGAGATCCATTTTCACGACCAAACTTACCAATAATTTTTTTGTATGGTCTGATTATATACCCGAGATTAGGAGCTTCTACAAAATCAGAGTCATTATCAAGAATATCATCAATATCAATACCGTCTTCCCCAATCAGATAACCATAAAAAGTTGTAAATTTAAAGGTGTCTTTCGAGAGATTATTGATTAATGATGCATATCTGTTAATCTGAGTTAAGTGATGAGAGATAGTTACATCCGGGGCTTTTAACTCTATAATTATACATTTGCCTTCTTGCGGAAATAATAAAATATCCGTTCGTTTGGAAAGAGCATCACCATTTTGTTTTTTTCGGTATGCTTCCTCTTCAGCCGACATTGTCTCTTTAAGAATTTTTTCGCCATCATATTCAATTTGTCCCAATCTACTTTCTGAAACACCTTTGAAGTAAATATACTCTTCATTTATAAGCCACAAATCGCTGTTCGTAGTATCCTTTGAACTTTGTTGAAAAATCAGATTATGTAAAACATTTTCATCAATACGTCTCCCATCTCTTAATTTATCAGTTTCATTTTTAAGTATTTTCTGAAACAGTTCCAATACTAACTTTCTCCGGGCTACATAATGAGTAAGAGCAATTGTATTTTGATTCGGAATTGTTTGAACAAATTCTTCAACAGACTTCATAAGTTCCTCCTGATAATTATCAGCTGTCGGATCTAATCGCTCAAGGTTATCAACAGAGTTCTTTATAGATGCATCAAATTCTGCTGCTTTACGTGCTTCAAATTCATAGAATTTTCCAAGAATTTTACTATCACTGTCATTTATTGAGATTTTAAAATTGCTTGCAGCCTTATCATCTAATAAAAACATCTTTTTCAATTTCGACAAATCCTGTTCATGCTTTGCCTTGATCTCTTCTAATTCAGGATACATTTCGTTAATAGTCTTATTCACTACTTCTTGAATATCTTCGATATAAATTTGCTCGTCATCAGCAAACATATCTCTATTATCGCTCCTTTTAGGAATATTAAGTTCTCCTCTTAGATTAGTATCCCTTTCATCAATATAATCACTTGAAACAAGGAAAAGGTATTTGTAATCACCAATACTATCTGAACTTGGTATAATATCAAGATAAATATCCGATGACTTACACACTTCTCCTTTTGATACCAGATTTATTTTGTTTTCTTTCAATAATTTCTTTGGTATCTTAAATGCATCAAGATTAAATTCTTCTTTATTTTCTGTTTCCTCAGTTATACCATTTACGTCTTTCCTGTAAAACAAAGGAATAACTACAGTCTTATCTATAGATGGAATATCAGAATCTGAAATGGTAGCACTCTCCTTTAATTCATTTTGCACAAAAAAACTGATCGTAATTTCAGGTAAACTGGATCTGTTGTGACAGAAATAATGAATATAATGTTCTAATATTTTTTCTTTCAGAGTCTTCTCATTCAACTCTGAATACACTTTGGTCTTTTTATCAAGCAGATTCTGAAAAGTCACAACTGTCTCGCATCCTGATTTATCAATTTTCTGACACCCAATATGTTTGACAATAGCATTGATTTTTATTAAATCATCCTTTTTTGATAGAAGAAAATCACGTTTAAAGAAAGAATCTTCATGTTCAAATACACTTTCTATCTTTGTTATATCAAAAAAATGAGCATATTGAATTCTTCCGGAACCTAAATTCTTAAATCCCTTTGAAATATCTTTAAATCGATTAAATCGTTTAAATTGCTCCGGATTAAAGCCTACACCGTTATCAGTTATAGATAATTTATCGAACTCTGTACTACCATCCGTAAGCAACGATGAATATATTGCTATATCTATTTTACCTTTATATTCAGGCTCGGACAATTGCTTAATCTTGATTCCTTCAATAGCATTAGTAAACCCTTCAAATACTGGTTGCAGCGATGTCTTTGATCTCTTTACATCACTCAAAATCCCAATGAAGGATAGGTCTTGTGCTGTTAAAATCTGATTTTCTGTATATTCCATGAGTTTAAATTTTAAAGTTCTCCGTTAAAAGTTTTTCTGAGTAACGACTGTTTTAAATCATTACACAAGCTGATAGTTTGCTTATAGTTCTCTTCCATCTGCAGGCATCGATCCGATATCATATCCAGCTTCTCAACTATGCGTTGTTGTTCGGGAACATTATTAGGTATATTTATTAATATAGAATTCAAAGCTTTTTGATTTAATTTTGGTTGAGCTGCTCCCGTGACAAATTCATCAACCCTAATAAATTCAAAGTACTTTTCCACATATTTATGTGTAGAAATATTATCAAATTTAATAACATGAGCATGATTATTAACCCATGCTTTCCCAGAAACAGAAAATGCTATAGGCGTAGTTCTTGCTAAAAGGTTTGCTCCATCTTCTGAAATTAACAATAAATAATCATCAAAAAGAAAATCATCAACATAATCAACTATACCTGAAGCCCCATAATAAGGATATATTCCCATTTTTCTATTACATTTGGTTATAGGAATTCTTTGACTATCTAAATTTTTTGATATTTGAGGCAAAAAAACTGTCTCCCAACCCTCTTTAGCGCTCAACTCAAACCGCAATGAAGCGTCAAATAATCTTCGAGCTTCTTGCAAGTTCTCCTCAGCAGTCTTCCTTAAATCCTCAATCTTCGCAAAAGCACGATCCAATTTTTCTACAATCCGCTGTTGTTCGGATAGTGGAGGGAGAGGGATCTCAAAATTAAGAAACTGATTCATGTTTGCTCTTGGCATTCTTGCTCCTGTACAAGTTTCATTAATCATTTCGATTATAGCATCTTGCATTATCCAGTATTTAAGAAAATATGCATTAAGTTCAGATGAAGGCTTTATAGGATATATTTCTGTCGAACAATGACCTTCAAACGCCGAAACAATTACTTTACATAAATAGGGACGCAAGCGTCCAAATAGAACATATTCTTTCTCGAATTTGAATGTTGAACTTTTAACATTTTTAGGTACAATATCCCCTATAAACTTCGCATTATTAGGCTCAATATCTTCCATTCCAACATAAGGCAACCCTGAGTAATAACCTTGTCTTTTGTCAAATTCACACACCTCCCCAAGCCTTTTCAATTGCCATCCATGTTTCATAGAATCTCTAAGATTTCGTTCAACAATCGGTGACTATCCGCATTCAGGCGTTCGATTTGTTCAGCGATCTGAGCAGGAGTACGCTCGTCTACTTCCACCACTTTATTGGGATTATTCACCGATAGATCCAATGTATCGGGGTTCAGCGCTTTCACATCTATTACCCATGAGTTTTCACTTGTAGTCTGTTCGGGCTGAAGAGCAACAAACTCAGCCAGATCCTCCCGGTTAAGCGGATTTGTTTTCCCGAGGTTACGACCCGGATTCAACTGATAGAACCATACCTTTTCGGTAGGCATACCTTTTTCAAAAAACAGAGTTACCGTCTTCACTCCGGCACCTGTAAAAGTCCCGCCCGGCAAATCCAGAATAGCAAACAGATTACACTCTTCAAGCAATTTCCGGCGCAATGCAACCGAAGCCGTATCCGTATTGCTCAGGAAAGTATTCTTGATAACAATCCCGGCACGTCCGCCCACACGTAAATGTTTAATAAAATGCTCCATAAACAAATACGATGTTTCGCTGCTCTTGATCGTAAAGTTCTGCTGCACTTCACTTCGTTCTTTTCCACCGAATGGAGGATTAGCCAGAATAAAGTCATATTTATCCTTTTCCTGAATGTCAGCCAGATTGATCGCCAGCGTATTAACGTGCTGTATATTTGGGGCTTCCACACCATGAAGAATCATATTCATCATGCCGATAATGTATGGCAATTCTTTCTTTTCACGACCATACAATGTATTTTTCTGCAACACTTCACGATCATCTGTACTCACCACCTGCTTACTCAGGTAATCAAATGCTTCGCACAAAAAGCCTGCCGATCCGCAAGCTCCGTCATATACGGTTTTGCCGAGAGTAGGTTTCACTACCTCTACAATGGTTTGAATCAGCGGGCGGGGCGTATAATACTCTCCACCGTTTCGTCCAGCATTACCCATGCGCTGAATACGGCTTTCGTAAAGATGCGACATTTCATGAATCTCTTCCGATGATTGAAACTTCAACGAATCTACCAGCCACAACAGGTCGCGTAACGAGGCTCCATTGTTTATTTTATTTCTTAGTTCGCTAAATACCTCTCCGATTTTGTATTCGATTGTATCGGGCGAAGTAGCCTTGCTTCGAAAAGCGCTTAACTGAGGGAAAAGTTTAATATTTACAAATTCAAGCAGATCTTCTCCTGTCAGTGCATTCGTCTGATCAGGGTTCCCTTCTGCATCTTTCGGAGCAGCCCAATGATTCCAGCGAAGTTTACCGGTGATAATACGCTCATATTCACGCCCGGCAAGCAGAGCTTGTAATTCCCGTTCGGACTCCATATCATCGAGGTATTTCAAGAATAAAATCCACGACGATTGTTCCACATAATCCAGTTCATTGCTACATACTTCGCGCAATTTATTGTCCATCATCCTGAAAGCCTGCTCAAACATCTTCTTTTCCTATTTTATTCAGAAGCTATTTCGTTTTTTGATCTATAATAATCGAAACAGCTTCCCATTAAGTACCTAATAATGCAAAGATAGCATAATTTCATTTTTTAACGCTCAAACATTATAAATATACTGCATAACTCAAACGGAAAAGCCTTCCTGCGAGCTCCCTCTTGGCTCAGTAATGAAGTACACGTTTCCGATTAGATGTTTTCCAACCACCAGTTGTTTGGAAAACAACATCTTCAATAGTATTAGTAGCAATGCATAAAACACTGTTTTAGCGAAGCGGTAGAGTAGCTCTTATCCGTTCAGATCCGTGGATAAACTTCTTTCTTCTACCACTTATCCATTTTTGTAAAATACAAATGTGAGGGGCAGATGTAAAACTCACAGAGTTTTACATCTGTTTTGAGAAGCGGTTTTTTGGTGGTTTTAACGATTGGGGATGCTGTTATTTACTTTTCTCTCTTGTTGGGGTATGTGTTTGCATTGATATCCTGTGGTTTTGGTTAATATATGGTTGCGGTTTAAGGTGAATATTTCCATGTAGATAGAAACCTATCTACATCCTATCTACATGGCTATCTACATATCTAACGTGTTGACTGTGATTGGCTATGTAGATAGAAAACACTAAAACTAAGACTCTGTGAGGGGATTTTATCGTTTTATTAATAGTGATTTGTTAAATTGAGAATAGTTATTAACTGTTGAGGTTCTGCGATATTTGCTCACAGCCTAATGGTGCTCTAGTATTAGGTTTTTTGTTAGCTTGGTATTGGCTGATTTTGCACTGAGTTGGAGGTAGTAAGTCACAGGGTTTTGGGTATAAAGTCTGTGACTTTAGTACTTGAACTCACAGCCTTTTTTGTCCACGGATATAATAATTAATTCATAATGCTGAATTCATAATTCATAATTGCGGATATTGATTGACTTACTCTATGTTGTTTTGTCCACGGATCTATCGGATAAGAGCTTCGTTACCACTGCGCAGTAAACAATTTATAATTCATAATGCTGAATTCATAATTCATAATTTTCAACCACCAGTTGTTTAGAAAACAACATCTTCAAGCTTATTAGTAGTGATACATAA
>JBOFPV010000053.1:0-7916 GCA_051660585.1 Tannerellaceae bacterium | reverse complement strand
TATATTCCTGGTACAGCAACTTTAGGTACAGCCATACTATCGTCGGCAATAGCTTCAAGTGTTGTGACACGCTTAGGTATGGAGTATAACCATGAACAAGAATATGAGGCTGATGAATATGCAAAAGCAGTATTATCCTTGTTAGGATATAGATCCAATGCACTAGCTGTGGCATTGTCTCGTATTAAAACACTAGAAGTAAAAGAAGGTAACTACTCTTCTTATTTAAGTTCTTATTCACATCCAGCTTTACAAACACGTATATCAAGGGCAGGAAAAGTAGAACCACTAGCCGACGTCAAATATCAAAAAATGATGTCATTTGTGAATTCGGCCAATTCATTGATTGACTTTACGAATAAACGTTTTTTTAGCTCCTACAACTCAACTCGCAAAAATATAGAGAATCAGGTAGCTACCGTTGATGATCTTATTATTAATGCTGCATCTCAGCAAATGCTATTCAACTCACCTGAAAAGAATAAAGAAACAATAGAACTTCTAGATAAGGCATTAGCTATTGCGCCAAATAACTTGAATGCGATGAAATATAAGGTCTTAGCAGTTTTGAGGACGAAAGATGTTAGTAGTGCGATGAATTTGTTAGATCAATATCATATAGCCTTGAAAACAGAAATGCAAAATATAAATCAATATCATGGACAAAACACATGGGAGGGTACATTTCGTTACTTGAATAATGAATTGTCTTGGTGTGCTAATATGGGTATAAAGCTTCCGAACCTATATTGATTTTGCTAAAAAAGGGGCTACATGCATTTATAAATACAAATGTATGTAGCCCCTTTTTTTATTGAGATCTCGCCCTATTTTCTAGTCCAATATCTAAAATACTCGATGATAAACTCACCGCCATTATCGGTATCTGAAGGAAGTCCCCGCCAAGTAGGAAATGCTTCACTGTCGAAATTGATCGTTTCGGGAAGTTGCCAGAAGTCATTCTTGCGACGGCGGATTATCTCTCCATTCAGATACCAAATTAATTCACGTTCATTCCATTCCAAACCAACCGTAATATATCTATCGGCCAAGCGATAATCAGTTTTGTGAGCAACATGATCACTTAGATGGATGTCATGCGGCATAATCATAAAGTGACTTGTGGCGAAAAGCGTATGCTGATGTGGAAATACGGTACATAAGTACAATATTGACAAGACAAATATTCTTTCAGATTTGGTGATTGTACCCGAAGGTGGAATCTTTAAGGTTTTAGAGTGTGAAACAGCAGGATATCGTTTGATTCAAGAGTAAGTATACAAAACTTTGCAAATAAAAATATTGCTGTATATTTGTAAAGTTTTACATACTAAGAAATCGTTTCATGAAAAAACTATTTTACTCATTAGCCACGTTGTCTTTGACTTTAACGAGTAATGTAACCACCCTTAAGGCAGAAAACTTTGATACGGCACTAAAGCATGAAGTCCGCATGAATGTAGGCATTTTGCCATTAGTTCATGTTCGTTATTGGGGAGATGCAGATTATATACCTTATCCGGGTATAGAAGATTGGTACAATAACCTCTATCAAGGAGACAGAGTTTACATGCCTTCTTTGGCTGTAGATTATAATTTTAGACCGTTCAACTGGTTGTCGGTAGGGGCAACAGTTGCCTATACAATGAACTATCAAAACTCATATAGTATTTATGACCAAACATTAGCCTATAGATATTCAGAACATTACGTGACAATTATGCCTCGTGCTACCTTCAATTGGTTTCGTCGCGATATGGTTCGTCTTTATTCTTCATTCGCGTTGGGGGTAGTTTTTGAACTAGATCGCACTAAAGCCTTTGAGGATAATTCATACCATTCCGGAGATATTCATTACGGACGAAAAGGCTCATGGAAATCATCTGAAAATCATATAGGAGTAGATGTGGTTGCATTGGGTGTAAGTGTTGGTAAAACATGGTTTGGTTTTGCAGAAGTAGGAGCCGGAACCAATGGTGTTTTTAAAATCGGTGCCGGTTATCGTTTTGGGAAATGACGAATCTTATACAAAATCTACAAAGTTACAGCAATATGAAAAAAGCAATCATCTATATTTCAGCAATTATCATCGGTTTTTCTTCTTGTACAAAAGACGAGGCTCCGGATGTTCCACAAACTTTAGGTGTATGTCAAGTATCAGATAATCTTGTAGGTGCTTATCATGAAGCATCAAAACTAGTGCAGATATTAGAGGCCGTAGATCAGTGGAATAGAGCCGAAACATCAGCCGAAAAACAAAGCATAGTGAATCGTTATTTTGGAGAAACCACCGCCTTAAAGAACTATGGAGATAGTATCGTAATTGTCGACTTCGGAACAGTAATTACGAATGGAGTTGCATTAAACGAGCCAGATGCTCAATGGAGCTATAAAGAGAGTTTTTCGCTATGGGGCTATAGTGAAACCAACGCACCATCAATTATTCATACCAATCTTTATCACGTGCTGCGTAAAGGAGCTGATCAGTTTCATATAACCGGAACGAATCTTTACTCACGTTATATTAAAAACAGCTATACGTACGCATTAGACGTAGAGCAACAAAATGAGCGACTCAATAAAGTAACCGGCGAATGTGATATGGAAATACCCAATTACTGGAACCGAGCAGTATCAACAACTGTGCAACCATTATCTTTTATTCGGATACTCGATCGCTTAAGTCCTCTTTATTATCGAGGTGGTTACAACATCTTTTCAGATATTCGTAGCGGTGAGCTTAATATTGATCTATATCGTCCGGATGTTGCTACACCTGCTCCTGCACAAGTCGAGTTTAATAAGGACGTAATAACAATACGTTACGCAGGAATTGTCGAAACTTACAATAAGTTTTTTAGTCCTTTCTGATATAAATAATTAAATAAGTGTACATATAATCTTGAGCTCGAATGAAAAACGAATGATACGAGTATCGATTATTTATTGTGTTCGTTGATCTGTTTTTTCATTCGAAATTGAGCTGCACTTAACTCCTCAACCGTAAATGTTGTTTTTGCTTCCACATGGTCACATTTTGCAATGTCCCTTATGGTTTTATCAATGATTGCAGCATCGGTATGATATTGATTACATGAGCCACAGATCCATAAGTGTAGGTTTAACTGGAGTTTTTCTACACAAGAAAGTCGCATGTGAAACCGTTTCTCAATTAAGAAGGAAGCTTTATTGCAAGATAAAATAAACAAGTGAATAAAATCTTTATACATGTCAGTTATGAATTAAACCAATTAATGTTGAGGCATTTTTTTAAATGAATTCTACTTCGTTGAAGGATTTTCCAGTAGTTTGTATTCGAGATATTAAGATTCTGACAAATATCAAAAGCTTTTTCGCCAGAAAAATAAGCCTGTCCTACGATAATTTTCCACTGTGGAGGTAGTTTATCCATACATCCTTCAAGAACGGAACTAAATTCTGGATCAGCCGTAATTTCATCATCACATTCCCAATGATGTTGTGGTTCGATCCATTCTCCATGGTTATCAAACGTTTGATGAAATGAAACATGGGTTATCTTGTACTTCTTTTTATAGAAATCAGCAATTTTATTGTTCAAGATTGCCGTGAGCCAGGTTCGAACCGAGCTTTTCTCATTGTATGAGATATTTGGTTGGCACAACGATAAAAATACCTCCTGTACTAAGTCTTCGGCATCCTCTTTTACAGACAAAGAAAACAAAGCTCTTTTAAGAAGAAACTCAGAATGCTCATCAATCCATTGTTCGATGATTAAAGTTGATATTTGCGAGTTAGTGGCGTTCATCTGTTTTTTTTGTTTGAATGCTCAAGTATAGTAAATTTATCAGACAAATTTGTATCCTCTTGTGTAAAAAAAGATTCTTTTTTATGTCAGGTTTTTCACAATAAGTCGACTATATATGCAAACCAATAAATTAAGTTGTATATGAAAAATCTGAAATTATTTGCTTTGGCATTCCTTACTCTATTATTCACGAATGCTTATACAGCAAAAGCACAACGTCCCGATCAAGGAATACGAGTAGGAGAAAAAGCTCCCGACTTTACGCTAACAGATGCAACCGGATCATCCATCAATCTATATTCGCTACTCGAGAAAGGACCTGTGGTTTTGTCTTGGTATAGAGGTGGGTGGTGCCCATATTGCAATGTTGCACTTAAAGGGCTGGCAGATGTCAACGACGACATAAAACAATTAGGCGCAACGCTAGTTGCTATCACTCCCGAAATACCGGATAAGAGTCTTTCTACAAAAGAAAAAAATGAATTACTATTCGTCGTATTATCAGATTTAAATAATGATGTAGCCCGACAATACGATCTTGTTTTTAAGTTAGATGATCAAACTGCCAATCGCTATGAGCAAAGTTTTGCATTGAGTACTTACAATGGAAATGCCAATAATGAACTTCCCATTCCTGCAACCTATATCATAGATCAAAAAGGAGTGATTCGTTATGCCTATATCAATACAGATTACAAGCAGCGCGCCAATCCTGACGACGTTTTAATGCAACTTACACAAATGGTGAAAAGTAGCAATAATGATAAGCTCGTTTTAGTTTGGAGTAGCGACGATCCTATGGTTGCCGAACGAGTTGCTTTAATGTATTCTCATGCAGCACAAAAGAGCAAATGGTATGGCGATGTAACCTTGGTAATTTGGGGACCCTCGGCAAAACTAATTGCAAATAATGTCGATTTGCAAAAGAAAATACAACAGATGCAAAAAGACGGAGTACGTATTCAGGCCTGCGTCGCTTGTGCAGATGCTTACGGTGTTGTCGAAACCTTGAAACAGCTTAATTATGAAGTTTTACCAATGGGAATACCCTTGACCACTTATCTCAAACAAGGCTATAATGTTTTAACCTTCTAGTCCGATAAAATAATATTAGAAATAAATAACGCTTTAATTTTATTCGCAAAACACGATTAAATTGAAGCGTTATTGTATAGGATCTAGCGCTAGGTTAAAGGTCTACGAAGATATGTTATAATAACTTATATAAGAATTATTAGGATCAACAAAAGCTAGAGTGCATAGTTTATAAAATAAAGGAAGTTTTTTCTATTTGTTTGATATTAATCAATGTAGAGATGACAATGCATGGATCTTATAAAGCAAAATTGTTTGATAAGCGGTGGTGTAATAAGCGAACTCAAATATTGGCAAGAGACAGAAACAAATGTATTATTTGTGGTGAAAGTAGGGGGTTAGTAATACATCACAAACAATATCATTTTATCAAAACTCTGAATGTGTTTAAAGACCCCTGGGATTATCAAGATAAATACCTTATTACATTGTGTAGTAGATGTCATAAGTTGGGGCATTCTAGGTGGGATATTCCAGTTAAATATATATAAAAACATAAAACTACTTTATTATGGGATTTTTCAAGAAGTTATTTGGGCGAAAGCAAATCGAAGTTGATGCTTCTTCGCCAATGAATAAAGAAGACTTTGTTGATGAGTCAGAGCCTGAAGAAATAAATGCAGATTCATCATTTAATGTTGGTAATACGATCGATGTAATTTTTGCATTCCTGAAAGTTGATTACGAATCAAAAGGGTATGAGGATGCTCTAACGAATCCAGATATATCCTATCGTGAGATGAATAAAAAGATTATTCGGAGTAAACTTGAAATATTATTCAATGAGGTCAGGTCAAATTATGATGACAAATTAAGATTAATAGATTTTCATATTGATTCGAGACGTAATGCCGGTCTAGTTGATATAGTTACACAATTAATGACGCGTAAAGAACAACTACTTGATCATCAATCTAAACTGAATGAGATGGAGCAACATTTGAAACAAAACGAACCGTACATGGTTAGCATGCTCATGTCATACGAAAAAGGATTTACAAAAGGATTAGCAGCATTATCAGTAGAGCATCTAAAATCATTGTGATATGAAATGGTGGATTAAGTTGGGATGTTTCCTTACCGGATGGAATTATAATATTCTAAGAAATTGCACGGAAGCTAGTAATAAAGCTTTGAAAAAGTATACCGCATCATTGATTATATTAATTATAATATGGGGTGGAATTGGATATAGTTTTGCCGATCGATATGTAGGAGCACCTTGGTGGGGATCTGTTATTTCAGCATTTATTTTTATTGTGGTTATTATACAGATCGAGAGGCAAATTATATTAACGGTAGGAGCTAATAAACTAACAAGTATATTTCGTGTATTTATCGCAGTGATCATGTCTATACTAGGGGCAGCTATTATTGATCAAATAATCTTCAAAAATGATATTGAACGAAAACTAGTTGAATTACGAGATAATGATGTGAGGATATTATTGCCGACTCGACTGTTGGTTATAGATGAAAAATTAGGAGGTCTGACTAGGACAATTGATTCATTAGATCGTGTTAATACTGCATTAATTGAAGCTATTGATAAATCACCTACAATAACAAGAACATCTACACAATCTCGCCAGATTCCGATAAAGAATACAGAAGGAGTTGATGAGATCAAAACAGAATACACTATTAATCAAACGCAAGTTGAAAATCCAAAGCAACGACAACTGACAGTGAATGAATCCGTACTGGCACAAATGCGTCAACAACAGGAAGAGTATACTAAAAGGAAAATGCTTGCAGAGGATGACCTTAGGGCTGAGTTAGCATCAAAAGTTGGATTTCTTGAAGAACTTAAAGCCATTATTTCTTTGATGAAAGAGAGAAATGAAGCCTTGTATTTTTATTTAATTGTATTAGCTTTCTTTTTTTCTCTTGAATTGTTAGTGTTGACCAATAAGCATGGCGACAAGAAAAATGATTATGATTTGATTGTAGAGCACCAACTAGCAATAAAGGAAGAGTCATTGAAAGAGCTTGCTAAAAAGAGTCAGAAAGAGATAAATTGATAAAATTAAGAATTTGAGTTTTAAAAGTGTTTTTACTAGTTGCAAATAGATTTCAGCGTGAAGATAAGGCAGAGTAAAAAGCTTAAATCTGTAGATATGCGTCAATGTCTACAATCATGTTTTAAAAGGCAAGAAATACCGACGATGTTGTCATTAAGAGGCATTTGTATTTACAAAGAATTTTTTATTAGAAACATTTAAAATAAAGCAAACAAGCGTCAGTAATTGGGTGTTACATGATGAATTTAATAATAAACCAATACATGACAAGATGCGATACAATCTTTCTTCTTTATTAAAAAAATGACTGTGTGTGATGCAGAATCAATATTTATAGAACATGAATATGTTGATATCAAGGCAAAAGCAAAGAATGGAGAGAGGCACTTTTTTGAGATGAAAACAGAGAATGTGAAAAATAGTATACGTACAGCAATGGGTCAATAACTCGAGTCTGTATATTATCCGAATACTATGAAGGCTACTGAAATGTATATTGTATCTTTTCAGTAGCCATTTATGGTATCGAGCTTATTCATTTTTAGAAAATACATTAAGTGTAGAATATTAGATTTAGATATGTTATACAAAGAATAATCCTAATTGGGTTTATATATTAGTGTTTAAATTTTTAAAAGATATGTGTAAATGTTTGTATCTGGATAATCGTATTTCCATAACAATTGGGTTGACAAATTGGTCTATAAATAATAATGATCAGTTTAAATTCAATATATCGAGTAGTCAAGAGCTGGAGTTGTTAACAAAGAGCCAAATCTTACATCTTGTGCATGAGTAGCTTGTATTTAAAATAAAAAACATGATAATTTTATGGTTTTAGCTGGCAATGGATGTTCATTAGATGTTAAGGATTGTAATAAGCAAATTTCAGTTCGTCGTTTTTCGGAAAAGTTGTTTCTGCACTTTATAGCCGATATAAACAAGACTACCGGATTAATTACTCAGTAAAAATTTTCTTTCTATTTTCCATTCTATAGCTTGTACCCTGA
>JBOFPV010000052.1:0-152795 GCA_051660585.1 Tannerellaceae bacterium | reverse complement strand
GCTCTCAAATGAGAGCCTTTTTTATATCTGATAATTTGAAAATTATTCAGCAACAACTTCGAAAGGAATTTCTACAGAAACTTCTTTGTGAAGTTTGATAGTAGCTACATAGCTACCAGCTTCTTTAACAGAACCTTTGATAGCGATTAGCTTTCTGTCGATGTTGAAACCTGCTTTTTCTAGAGCTTCAGCAACTTGGATGTTACCAACTGAACCGAAGATAGTTCCAGTAGAGCTAGTTTTAGCACCGATTGTCAAAGTTACACCTTCTAGTTTAGCAGCTAGTTCTTGTGCATCAGCTTTGATTTTAGCCAATTTGTGTGCACGTTGCTTCAAGTTTTCTGCCAAAACTTTCAAAGATGAAGGAGTAGCGATGATAGCCTTACCTTGAGGGATAAGATAGTTACGACCGTAGCCAGGTTTTACTGTTACTACTTCGTCTTTGTAGCCAAGATTAGCTACGTCTTCTTTCAAAATAACTTGCATGTTCTTTATCCTCCTTCGTTAATTATTTCATCAAATCGGTTACATAAGGAAGCAACGCCAAGTGACGTGCTCTTTTCACTGCTTGAGCTACACGACGTTGGAACTTCAAAGAAGTACCAGTGATACGACGTGGAAGGATTTTACCTTGCTCGTTCAAGAATTTTTTCAAGAACTCAGGATCTTTGTAGTCGATATATTTGATACCGTTCTTTTTGAAACGGCAATATTTTTTCTTCTTAACGTCTACTGAAGGAGGAGTTAAGTATCTGATTTCTGATTGATTGTTGTTTGCCATGATTAGTTCTCCTTGTTTTCTTTAGATTGTGATTTCAAACCTCTTCTCTTAGCAGCATATTCAGCAGCATATTTGTCTTGACGGAAAGTCAAGAAGCGGATCACACGCTCGTCACGACGGAAGATCTTTTCTAGTTCTGCAATAACAGATGGTTCTGCTTTGAATTCTACTAGTTGGTAAAAACCTGTCGATTTCTTTTGAATTGGATAAGCTAGTTTGCGCAAACCCCAGTTCTCTTCGTTTACGATCTCAGAACCTTTCTCAACCAAAAGGCTCGTGAATTTGTCTACCGCTTCCTTCATCTGTACATCAGACAAAACGGGAGTCAAAATGAAAACGGCTTCGTAATTGTTCATAAAACTTCGTTTATAATTTGATTAATAAAATGTTTCGTGGCGCAAAAGTAGTGATTTTTAATGAAAAGACAAACACTTTGCACCATTTCTTTCTTATACAGAGTTTTAAACCCTTTTTTACACCTATCTACCCTATTGGGTTTAAGGCGTGAATATCGGCAGTTTCAATCTAAAACTCTACATTTACAACAACAAAACAACGTTTTTCTACTTTATCTATATAAAACAAACAATACAAACAAGCTCATATGAAACAACTTAAGCACATTCTTCTGATCGGATTATTGTTGATCGCAACAACCGTCCGCGCCCAATACAGCAAAGATCTATTAGGAGATGATTATGTGAACCGTACCATCAACATGCCCGATGACTATCAGGGAAAGGTAACATGCACATTGATTAAGAAAGTCGACACCCTACATACCGACAAAGCCATCCTGTATATTCATGGCTACAACGACTACTTTTTTCAATCACAACTTGGAGATAGCGTCACCAAACACGGTCTCAACTTTTATGCACTCGACCTTCGAAAGTACGGACGCTCTTATCTCCCCAATCAAACCCGCTTTTATGTAAAGTCACTGACAGAATACTTTGCAGATATTGACACGGCCTTATCCATTATGCAAAGCGAAGGAAACAAAGAAGTCATACTAATGGCTCACTCAACCGGAGGCTTAATCACCCCGTTATACCTCAATGCTCGCCCACAAAGTGAAGTAAAAGCCCTTATACTAAACAGCCCGTTCCTCGACATGAACCTTGGCGGATTCATGGAGTCTGTAATGGTTCCTATCGTTTCAATAATCTCTCCTTTATTTCCAGACTTTGTGGTCTCCGGAGCAGGGAAACCCGGATCGGCAAGTGGCTATAGCCAAAGTTTGCTACAACAATACCATGGAGAATGGACCTACAATACCGACTGGAAATTAGCCGCAAGTGCGCCCATTACAGCAGCTTGGATAGGTGCCATTCATAAAGGGCAAAATACAATCCACAAAGGACTTAAACTAAACATCCCTATTTTGGTAATGTACTCAGACAAAAGTCTTGAAGAAACCGACGAGTGGAACGAAGGATTTATGCACGCTGATATAGTTCTGGATGTAAATGATATTCAGAAGTATGGAAAGAAACTAGGGGATAAAGTAACACTGGAATGTATAGAAGGTGGCATGCACGACTTGATTTTATCGCCGAAGCAAGCGCGTGACGATGCATATCACACCATCTTCTCTTTCATAGACAAATCGGTTGTGTGGTAAAAAAAAGAAACGGCGGGGTTCGCACCAAGCCGTTTCACATATTAACCGTTTAAACAAAAAGAAAAAGTTAGTTAAGGTATCTATAAATAATCTGTAAATGTCTTTTTCAAGAGAAAAGAGCAATTAAGCTATTCAACTTACTCACACTTTCCTTCTTTACAAATATATACTTTAGAAACTAAGAATCCAAACACCATTGACAATGTTTAACAACACATTTACTGCAATCTACCCCTCAAATTAGTTTCACATAAAGAGTTCTTTATTTCGTCAAAGAATACAACAAAGCCTTGATTCGGTCTTTAAAATGAAGGATCAAAACAAGAGCAGAAAGATTTTGTACATTTGTAGGAAAGAATAAACATATTGTATTATGGAATGTTTTGATCTTCATATATTAGGTTGTGGCTCCGCGCTGCCTACCACGCGCCATCAACCCTCCTCACAAGTAATCAATCTAAGAGATAAGCTATATATGATTGATTGCGGAGAAGGCACTCAGCTTCAAATGCGAAAGATGAAAATTAAATTCAGCAGGCTCAATCACATCTTCATCTCTCACCTTCATGGAGATCACTGTTTCGGGCTGCCGGGATTGATTTCTACACTTGGGTTGTTGGGCCGAAACGGAGAACTAGTAATTCACGCACACGAAGAGATCCGGAAATTTCTTCAGCCCACCCTCGATTTCTTTTGCAAGGATCTTCCCTATCCGGTAACCATCAATCCGGTTAAGGCAGGAGGCGACTCTGAGCTAATCTTCGAAGACCGATCGGTCGAAGTATATTCAATCCCCCTCAAACACAGGATACCTTCTACCGGTTTCCTTTTTAAAGAAAAGCCGAAAGAAGCACATTTGATTCGAGAAATGATCGACTTTTATCAAGTACCGATCAAAGAGATCCAAAACATCAAACGCGGTGCTGATTTCATTACCGGCGAAGGAGAAATCATCCCCAACAGCAGGCTCACCAAGCCGGCCTCCAAACCTCGAAGCTATGCTTATTGCTCAGACACGGCTTTTTCGGAAAAGATCGTTCCCGTTATTGAAGGGGTAGATTTATTATACCACGAAGCTACGTTTGCCGATACGGAGTTAAAGCGAGCGAGAGACACGTTTCACTCTACGGCCCGACAGGCTGCCGAAATCGCATTAAAAGCAAACGTAAAACAATTGATGATCGGGCATTATTCGGCACGATACGAAGACATCAAGCCGCTTTTGGAGGAAGCAAAAAGGATATTCCCCAATACGATTGCGGCCAACGAGGGTCTTCGCGTAAAGATCTAACAAGCCTCTAAAAAGAAAGTATACGAGAATCAAATTGTTTGATGGGCATCAAACAATTCTTTTATAGTGAAGAGTAAATCGTCAGACCGCCATCAGACGATTTAAAACAAACGAAGAACAAATCGTCAGGTCGGCACCTGACGATTTGTTCTTCGTTTGTTTTGAGCTGCTTCGCTGTAAAGCTTCAATCAACTCTATGCTATTAAAAATTTTATTGCTTCCAAAAACCGGGAGTCAGCAACGTAAGAACGGTGAAGATTTCCAAGCGTCCCACAAGCATCAAAAAGGACATATACCATTTTGAGATCATAGGTACTTGTGAGAAGTTGCCCACCGGACCTAGCTCTCCTAAAGCCGGCCCCGTATTACTCACGCAAGTAACAGCTCCTCCTACCGACTCGGGAAATCCCATTCCCGAAGCAGACAGCAATATACTACTCAGGAAAATCAGTCCGATATACACGAATACAAAAGCCAAGATCTTTTGTACCGTATCCATCGATATGGCATGATGGTTGAGACGTACCGGAATAACAGCCTTCGGGTGCGTTTGCTTCTTAAATTCATTTGCCGTATTCTTTGCCAATACTACAAAACGAACCATCTTCATCCCCCCACAGGTAGAACCGGCACATCCGCACACTGTCATCAAAAACAGCATAACAAGCCAGAAGAACGGTCCCCACGGAATGTAATCGGCCGTAGCATATCCGGTTGTTGTTATAATCGAAACAACCTGAAAGATTGATTTTCGAAAAGCCACTTCGACCGATGGGTATTGACTTGTCAATAACAATCCGCCCGTTACAATAGCCGTAGCTCCAACTACAAAATAAAAGTACCATCGCAACTCTTCATCACCAAAAAGCTTCTTGAAGTAACCACTAAACAAGAAGTACAAGAGTGTAAAGTTAGTCCCCCCCACAAACATAAAGAACGTAATTACATACTCTATATAAGGAGAGTTCCAATGGGCAATACTTGCATTTTTAGTCGAATAACCACCTGTAGACATCGTTGTAAAGGCATGGCAAACCGAGTCGTATAAGTTCATCGGACCGGCCCACAACATACCTACCAATACCACCGTGATAAAGAAGTAGATTCCCCACAAACGTTTCGCAACCTGCGTGACGCGAGGAAGAAAACGATCTTGTGATATACCTGTTGTTTCGGCATCAAAGAGCTGAGCTGCTCCTCCGCCAAAGATTGGCATCAATGCGAGTGTAAACACAATCATCCCCATACCGCCTAACCACTGTGTAAGGCTTCGCCAAAACAGAAGACCTTTGGGTAAGGGTTCTATTTCGGTAAGGATGGTTGCTCCCGTTGTTGTAAAACCAGACATGGTTTCAAAGTAAGCATCAGTGACAGATGGGATATAACCACTGATTAGATATGGAAGCATTCCGAATAAAGAGAACACAATCCAAGTAAGCGAGACCGTTATCAAACCTTCTCTCTTACCAGAGTCTCTATCGTTTGCCTTTGCTCCTATCCAGTAAAAAATAAGGCCAAAGACTAGTGTTATGACACTAGAGAGACCTAAAGCTATAATATCATCCCCTTTGAATAGAGCCGCAACTCCGGTTGATATACCCAAAAAGAATGTCTCAATGATCAGCATCAAGCCGAGCATTTTTGATATGAATAAAAAATTAAGCTGCCACATATTGCTACGCTTCCTTTATCAATTAAAAAAGTCTTCTACTTTTCGCATAGCCGTATCCAGACAGAATACAACAACGTGATCGTATGGTTGAATAACAGTTTCCCCGTTAATCATCAACGACTTTCCATCACGGATCAAACCTCCCAAGGTTAAATCTTTAGGAAGATGTAGGTCTCTCACTGCTTTACGGGTGATTTTAGAATTTGGTCTTGCTACCAATTCCGCAACATCTGCATTGGCGAAAGTAAGACATTTTACATTACCCACATCCGCATCTAGCAAGTGCTGATAGATATGGCTTGCCGCGATTAGCTTTTTGTTGATAATCGTACCGATATCAAGCTTTTCGGCAAGAGAAATATAGTCTATATTCTCCACCTTTGCCACTGTTTTCTTCACGCCGAAACGTTTGGCCGCAAGACAGGCTAAGATGTTGGTACTTGAATTCTCTGTGAGTGCGATAAAAGCTCCGGCATCTTTGATCCCTTCTTGAATAAGCAGATCGGTATCGCGACCATCACCGTTAATGATTAATACATTATGTCCGGCGTATTCCGCGATCTTATAACTCTTTTCTTTGTTTGATTCAATAATCTTTACTCGGATATTATCCGGCAAATATTGAGAAGTACGCATTGCAATACGGCTTCCGCCCATAATTACAATCTTCTTTATATCTGAAGCAGAAGTAGTTTTGCCCGCTTGAGCCTTCACTTCCTCTACGTGCTCTTTTGTAGTGGTAAAGAACACGATATCTCCCGCTTGTACGGTATCTTCACCGCGGGGGATTATTGTTACACTATTGCGTTTGATTGCAACAATGTGATAAATCTTATCGCCTTGAGTAAGGTCTGAAAGTTTTTTGTTTACGATCGAAGCATTATCGCGCACTTTTACCCCTAGCAAGATAAGTGCTCCGCCAAACAACTCGTAATACTGTCTTACCCATGGACGCTTTATGGCCGCAACAATCTCTTTAGCGGCAAGCATTTCGGGATAGATCAAAGAGTTTACGCCCAACTTCTGGAAAAACTCCATATTCTTTGGCAGCAAGTACTCGTAGTTGTTGATTCGGGCAATTGTTTTTGCGGCACCCAGATTAGCAGCCAATAAACAAGACGTAATATTGGTTGTTTCCTCGGGGGTAACACTAATAAACAAGTCTGCCTTAGCAATACCTGCATTACCCAAATCTTTTAAAGAGGTTGGATTGCCAACAATCGGCATGATATCCAAATTGGAATTTAAGCCCTTCAGTCGTTCTTCACTCGGGTCCATCAAGATGATATCCTGATTCTCCTGAGACAACAATTTGGCAAGGTGAGTTCCAACTTCACCTGCACCGGCAATTAGAATTTTCATATAAATGATTCATCTGGTACTCTTTTTTTAGAGTACATCCTATCAGTAAAAATATTCTTATTCTGATTTAAGAGAAGAGCAAATTTCTTCAGCAATCGCATCAATGCTTAAATGACACAATGCCAATTGCTCATTTACAGTTCCATGCTCAATAAACTGATCTGGTATTCCCATCCGCTTTACTTGCAATGTATACCCTTGATCTGCCATAAATTCAAGTATGGCACTTCCAAAACCTCCTTGAATCACACCATTTTCTACAGTTATGATTCGCTTGTATTTCTTACCAATCAAATGAAGCAGTTCTTCATCTAATGGTTTAACAAATATCATATCATAATGCGAAGCTGAGACTCCACAATTTTCTGCTTTCTTAACAGCTTCTACCACCTGATTCCCAATTGCTCCAATCGAAAGCACGGCTACATCAGATGTTCCTTCTGAAACCAAACGACCTTTGCCAATCGGCATCGATTCCATTTCTTTTTGCCAATCCACCATTACGCCTCTGCCTCGAGGATAACGGATCGCAAACGGACCGTCTTGATCTTTATAAGCAGTATACATCAAATCCCTCAACTGATACTCATTCATTGGAGCAGCAATCGTGAGATTCGGGATGCAACGCAAATAAGCCAAGTCGAAGACTCCGTTATGAGTTGCACCATCTTCACCCACAAGACCTCCACGATCCAAACACATTACCACATGCAGCTTTTGCATCGCCACATCGTGAATGATTTGATCGTAGGCACGTTGCATAAAAGAAGAATAGATATTACAAAAAGGAATGAGGTTTTCTCGAGCCATTCCGGCAGAAAAAGTCATCGCATGCCCTTCGGCAATCCCCACATCAAATGCTCGATGCGGCATTTCCTTCATTAAGAATGACATCGAACAACCGGAAGGCATCGCAGGAGTTACCCCTACAATACGCTCATCCTGCTTTGCAAGCTCAACCAATGTATGTCCAAATACATCTTGAAACAATGGAGGAAGCATATCCGTCTTTACAACCTCTCTTTTTCCTGTTTCTATGTTAAACTTACCGGGAGCATGCCATACCGTTGCAGATTCTTCCGCAGGCTTGTATCCTTTCCCTTTTTTAGTTCGAATGTGTAATATCTTTGGCCCTTTAAAGTCTTTGATATCGTTGAGAATCTTCACTAAGTAATTCACATCATGGCCGTCTACCGGACCAAAATAACGGATATTAAAGCCTTCGAAAAGGTTATGTTGCTCAGTAATTAAAGCCTTAAGACTATTATTTACACGCAAAATACCATCCCTGCGTTTATCGTTGATCAGGTTTAGTTTGCGTAATTGTGTATATACATCGTGTCTTACACGATTGTATGTACGAGAAGTTGTTATATCTACTAAATACTGACTCAATCCACCTACATTTTGGTCGATTGCCATATTATTATCATTGAGAATAATCAACACATTATTTCGATTGGCCGATGCATTATTCAACCCTTCAAAAGCCAATCCGCCGGTCATCGAGCCATCGCCAATCACCGCAACCACTTGCTTCTCTGTTTCGCCCTTCAACTCCGCAGCTACAGACATACCCAATGCCGCAGAAATAGAAGTAGAAGCATGCCCTGCTATAAATGCATCATATTCGCTTTCGGAAGGTAGAGGAAACCCACTTATCCCATGCAACTTTCGCAACGTAGGAAAGCGATCACGTCGGCCTGTAAGGATCTTATGTCCGTAGGCCTGATGCCCCACGTCCCACACAATTCGATCATCAGGAGTATTAAATACGTAATGTAAAGCAACCGTAAGTTCAACGGTACCCAGACTTGATCCTAAATGCCCGGGATTTTCGGCCAGAACATCCAGAATATATTGTCTTAGCTCAGAACATACTTGTTCCAATTGCTCCACTTTTAAGTTTCGTAAGTCTGATGGCGAATCTATATGTTTTAAAATACTCTTGTCTTCGAGAAAGCTCATTATCAGGAATAATATTTTTGGCAAATGTAAAGAATAAACTGTAGATAGTCTAACTTTGTTATTCAAATTTACATTGTAACATATCAATAACTATGAACTTTCGCACCATTGTTGAGCCCTCTTTAAAAGAGATTACAATCTCATACACAGACAAATTACTGCTACTCGGATCCTGTTTTAGCGAAAATATAGGCAACAGATTGTTGGACTGTAAATTCAATACAGACATGAACCCCTTCGGCATCCTATACAACCCGCTTTCGATCGAAAAAAGCCTTCGTCGCATGCTATCGGGCACCCAATATAAATCATCAGACTTGATCTACCACAACGACATTTATCATAGCTTTGATCATCACGGTTCATTTTCAGGATTAGAACCGGAGCAAACGCTTCATCAAATCAATAGCCGCCTTCAATCCTCGGCTCAGTTTCTTAAAGAAGCCACAATCTTACTGATCACATTTGGTACCGCGTTCGTATATACCAACAAGCAAGACGGAAAGATTGTATCCAATTGCCATAAACTACCCGCCAAAGCTTTTGACAGAAGCCGAGTTTCTGTAGAAGAAATTGTTGCTTCCTGGTCAGCTTTAATCAAAGACCTGCAGCAAGCAAATCCCCAACTCAAAATCATCTTCACCGTTAGCCCCATCAGGCACCTCAAAGACGGTGCTCATGAGAATCAGTTAAGCAAAGCAACTTTACAATTATCTATAGATCAACTGCAAAAAGAATATAACAACGTATTCTATTTCCCGGCCTACGAAATTGTACTTGACGAACTACGCGACTACCGTTTCTTTGCCGACGATATGACCCATCCGGCAACTATTGCAGTGGATTATATTTGGGAAAAGTTCTCTGCATGCTACTTCTCAAAAGAAACCCTGGAAATTATGGCACAATGGCAACAAATTAAAAAAGCACTATCACATCGCCCACTTCGCCCCGATAGTGCCAGCTACAAACAATTCATACTGCAAACTTTGTTAAAGGTGAAACAGATTCAGAATAAATTTCATTTCTTTGATATTCAAAATGAAGTTGACACATTAGAAAAGAAGCTAGAATCATTATAACTATGGACTATTCAATACACGAAGTTTCCAAAATACTTCGAGCTTCGACCAATGAGCTCAAAGATGCGAAAATAAAAATACTTTTAACTGATAGCAGATCCCTATCATTTCCAGAGGAATCGCTGTTCTTCGCTTTAAAAAGCAACAACAACGATGGCCATAAATACATACCGGAGCTGTACCAATTACGTGTACGCAATTTTGTTGTAAGCGAGATGCATCCCGAATTTGAAGAAATGAAAGATGCAAACTTTCTGGTTGTCAAAGACACCCTTGCAGCCCTACAACAACTGGCACGTTACCACCGTAACCGCTTTGACATTCCCGTGGTTGCTATAACCGGAAGTAACGGAAAAACCATGGTAAAGGAGTTCTTGTATCAAATGCTGAATCAAGACTTCAACATCGTACGCTCCCCACGCAGCTACAACTCACAAATTGGTGTTCCATTATCGGTATGGCAACTCAATGAGAAGCATACCTTAGGTATATTTGAGGCCGGAATCTCTCAAGCGGATGAGATGAGCAAGCTTGAATCTATAATTGCGCCCAAAATCGGAATCATCACCAACATCGGAGAAGCTCACCAAGAAAACTTCACATCCTACAAAGAGAAGTGTCTTGAAAAACTCGAGCTGTTCAAAAACTGTGACGCAATCATCTGCGATCTTGACAACATGTTTATAACCGATTGTCTGGATGCCGCATTCTTATCCCATAAAATAATCGGCTGGTCAAAAAAAGACACAGACGCTCCCCTTTATATATCATCCATTGAGAAAGGTGTAAATTCCACTACGATCCACTGCACATTAGTCGGATACGACAAGGTATTTACCTTCCCATTCTCAGACGATGCATCGATCGAGAACATCCTGCATTGCCTGGCTCTTATTTTATATTTAAAGCCAAGCTCAAAGAGTCTCAACATCGAGCAACACAATCTCGAACCGGTAGCCATGCGTCTGGAGGTGAAACAAGGAGTCAACAACTGCACATTGATCAACGACACCTACAACTCCGATATCAACTCACTCGATATTGCCCTCGACTTTCAGATGCGCCGCTTGCTTCCATTGGGAGGAAAACGCACCCTGATTCTTTCCGACATCCTTCAAACGGGGATGTTACCTAAGAACCTCTACAAGAAAGTAGCAGAGCTGGTACGTCGTAAAAAGGTTGACAAAATGATCGGAATCGGTCGCAACATCAAAAGCAATGCCGATTTATTTGATCATCTTGAAGCCGAGTTTTATCAAACTACAGAAGAGTTCTTACATTCGGAAAGTATCAAAAACCTGAAGAATGAACTCGTTTTGATCAAAGGATCCAGAGCATTCCATTTCGAGCGCATTGCCGAGCGTCTTGAGCAACGCATGCACGAAACCATTCTGGAAGTAGATCTTGACGCTATTGTCTATAATTTCAATCATTATAAATCGAAGCTGAAGCCCGAAACCAAACTCATGTGTATGGTGAAAGCTTCCGGTTATGGAGCCGGTGCATACGAACTAGCCAAAACGCTCCAAGACCATCGCTGCGATTACCTTGCGGTAGCCGTAGCCGATGAAGGTGCCGAGTTACGTAAAGAAGGAATCTCCATTCCTATTGTCGTAATGAATCCGGAGTTTGGCTGCTTTAATATCATCTTCAACAACCAACTAGAGCCGGAGGTATATAGCCTTCGTCTGCTCGATGCCATCATCAAAGAAACCGAACGCAGAGGAATCACCTCCTACCCGATCCACTTAAAGATCGATACGGGAATGAAACGTCTTGGCTTTGATTCGGAGCAAATACCGGAAGTTATCGAACGTATCAAGAATCAAAACGGAGTGATTGTACGTTCCGTATTCTCACACCTGGCAGGAAGCGATACGCCCGAGCTAGACTCATTCACAATGCAACAGATCGAAACATTCAGCAAAGCAGCTCAAGAACTAGAGGAAGGACTCGGTCGTAAAGTGATCAAGCACATCCTTAACTCTGCCGGCATAGAACGCTTTGCGGAGTATCAATTCGATATGGCACGATTGGGTATCGGTTTGTACGGCATCAACGCGCAAGGAGAAAACACGCTCCGCACTGTAAGCACACTCAAAACGACAATCCTTCAGATACGCGATGTTAAAGAAGGAGAAAGCATCGGATACGGACGTAAGAGCATTGCCACTCGTCCTTCCCGCATCGCCATCATTCCAATCGGATATGCCGATGGTATGGATCGTCACTTGAGCAATGGTGTAGGAGAAGTATATATTAATGGAAAAGTATGTCCGATTATCGGAAACATCTGCATGGACACTTGCATGATTGACGTAACCGATGTAGACACCACAGAAGGAGACTCTGTTGAAATATTTGGCAAGGAATACCCGGTAGAAAAGATTGCCAACAAGCTTCAAACCATCCCCTACGAAATATTCACCTCTGTATCTCCGCGTGTTAAACGAGTATATTTTAGAGAATAGCCTTTGTGATTTGCACATTATTTGTATTTTTGTGCGCACATATATAAATCAATTGATATGAGTTTTAATTTATTGAAAGGCAAAAGAGGTATTATTTTCGGAGCCTTGAATGATATGTCTATCGCCTGGCAAGTTGCTGAAAGAGCTGTAGAAGAAGGAGCAATGATTACCCTTACAAATACACCTGTAGCTGTACGTATGGGTCAAGTTTCAGAGCTTGGAGAAAAACTTAACGCCGAAGTTATTCCTGCTGATGCAACAAATGTAGAGGACCTGGAAATGGTTTTCACAAAATCAATGGAAGTACTGGGTGGCAAAATTGACTTTGTACTTCACTCAATCGGAATGTCGCCAAACGTACGTAAGAAACGTACTTACGATGATCTAGATTACGATATGTTGTCAAAAACACTTGACATCTCAGCTGTATCATTCCACAAAATGCTACAAGTTGCTAAGAAAATGGATGCAATTTCTGAAGGCGGATCAGTAGTAGCACTATCATACGTTGCTGCACAACGCACATTCTTCGGATACAACGATATGGCAGACGCTAAATCACTACTTGAGTCTATCACTCGTAGCTTTGGTTACATCTACGGTCGCGAAAAAGGAGTACGTATCAATACCATTTCTCAATCACCAACAGTGACAACTGCAGGTAGCGGAGTAAAAGGAATGAACGACCTTCTTGACTTCTCAGACAAGATGTCTCCACTAGGCAATGCTGATGCATTGGATTGTGCAAACTACTGTATCGCGATGTTCTCAGACCTTACTAAAAAGGTAACAATGCAGAACCTATTCAACGATGGTGGTTTCTCAAGCATGGGTATGAGTCTTCGTGCCATGAACCAATACAGCAAGGGCATGGAAGAATACACAGACGAGGAAGGAAACGTTATTTACGGCTAATTCTTGTCAAAGAAATAAACTTAACCTCTTTCTGGCTTGTTCAGAAAGAGGTATTTTTTTACTCTGAAAAAACTCAGTTGTATGCTAACTAAAATATATCCAGACAATCCGAACGAACGCGAAATACTTCGAGCCGTAGAAATACTTCGAGATGGAGGATTGATCATTTATCCTACGGATACCATTTACGCGATCGGCTGTGATGCCCTCAATCAGAGAGCAGTGGAAAAGATATGCAAACTAAAAGGAGTAGATCCACGCAAAAGCAATCTATCCATCATTTGCTATGACTTATCCAATATTAGTCATTATGCAAAAGTATCGAACACGGCATTCAAAGTAATGAAGAAGAACCTTCCCGGTCCTTTCACCTTTATTCTTCCCGCTACCAACGAACTTCCTAAGATCTTCAAGCAACGGAAAGAAGTAGGTATTCGTGTACCCGACAACAACATCATTCGTCAGATCGTAAACGAACTAGGCAACCCTGTATTGAGTATGACCGTTCGTGACGACAGAGACATGATTGAATACACGACAGACCCGGAACTCATTGATGAAAAATATGAGAACATTGTCGATATGGTCATCGACGGAGGCTATGGAGCTATTATCCCTTCCACTGTTGTAAACTGCCTCGACGACTCCTTTGAAATCATCAGACAAGGCAAAGGACATCTCCACCTGTAGTTATACCTTCTGATGCGACAACGACGATACATCAGGAGGAAGGAGAAATCTGTTATTACATCTTACCACTTTTTTCAGAGTATATCTTAGAGATGCCTTAAAATAAAGTAGTGATTATTCGCGCCCGGGATTAAGTGCGGCAAAGGTTTCGAAACAACCCCTGTCTGCCATTGTTACGAAACAAACCATACGATCTGTTCCGGCAAATGTGATATTAGAGGGTTTCAAACCCTTTAGTTTTATCTCGTCGAGGATCAAACCATCAGGCGATAAAATAACAACAGAACCTTTATCATAGCGCGTTACATACAAATTACCCTCTACGTCACAACGCATCCCATCAAGTCCGCAATCGGGAAAAGAGATCAGCAATCGTTTTTTCTCAGGTATTCCCTTGTCATTGATTTGATACTCCCATATTTTACGCTGGTTCGACTCCCCTACATATAAGGTCTTACCATCGGGACTCACCTCTACTCCGTTTGTGGTGCCCATATCCGTTTCGAGCAATTCAACACCACCATTGGGCGTAATCATCCACAACTGTCCTTTCCCATTCTTCCAGTCCGGATCACTCGCATAAATTGTCCCATTAGGAGCCATTGCAATATCATTGGGTTGGTTCATGCGCGGTTCGTTCACAAACACCGACACCTCTTTCGATGCAGTATCCACTTTCAGTATATTGTGCTGCGTATAATCAGCCACATACATCGCACCGTCTTTTCCAAACCGAATCCCATTGCCGATAGATCCTTCAGGAAGCTTTAGATAAATACCATGCGAACCATCCGGTCTCAATATCCCGACAGTCCCCTCTTCGCCATAATTTACCGCATACACATTTCCGAAGCTATCCGTAGCAGGGCCTTCAATACCTGCCGTAAACGTATGGTCGGGCACACAATCAGCCGAAGCCTTTCGCACCTTCGTGGCTGTGAATGCTATAAGTGCCAATACTCCTATTTGCCAAAATTTAATTTTCATGTTTTTCAGATTAGGTTAATTCTTCAATCACACTATTCAGAGGTTTAAGGTCACACCCTCATTGCTGTAAATTTATACAAACTATTTTAAAACAAAAGTGTTCTTAAGATAAAGTCAAAAGAGAAATAAAAAATAATGAAGATCGCGATCACCCCCAAACTTATTATGGCCACTGCAACTACACTCTACTCCATATCGGCAGTTGCACAAAACAATGAGGCAGACACGTTAAAACTATACAATGTAAACGAGGTCGTAGTTACAGCTACCCGCATCCCGCAAGAGATCAAGACCATCCCACAACGCATTCAGGTACTACCCTCTTTTCGCCTCACGGCCAATCCGCAACCCTCGGCAGGAGATGCGCTGAATCAAATCTCAGGTATCAACTACAACCGCGAGTTTGGCTTCCTTTCCAAAAAGTCGCTCGTATCACTTCGCGGCATGGGCTATGAGCAAGGTCGCACCCTCATTCTTATCGACGGAGTTCCGGCCAATAAAGCCTCTACCGGCAGTGTAGATCTCAACCAGATCAATTCCGACAACATCGAGCGCATCGAAGTTGTAAAAGGACCACTTTCTTCCCTTTACGGAGGAAACTCCATGGGAGGCACCATCAACATTGTCACCAAACGTCCCGTAAGCAAACTCGACGGTTCGGCCCGCTTTTCATGGGGAGAAATGGGCACCTTCGGCACCCGTGGCATGATTGGAACCAATCTGGGGCGAATATACGGAACACTCTCAGGAATGTACCGCAAAAGCGACGGATACAATACCACACCTAAAGCCGACCGCAACGAAGGCTCCATCGCATCCTTCCTCAACGAGTTCGGAATTAACAAACTTGTTGGTTTCAACATCACCGAACATCAATCCATAGAAGCCACCGGTGTATTCTACAAAGGAACACGAGGTAATGGCGAACGATACTATTTCAATGCTCCGCAAAAAGGGCAACTCGATATGGCAAGTACCTACAAAGACCAAAACTACCGTTTGCACTACAAAGGCACCAACGGAAATACCGGCTGGAACGTTGCCGCATTTTATGCACAAGAAGACTATTCCGAAAATAAAAGCAAAGGCAAAGACCTCTTTGATGTAGATGCCAAGCGTCGCGACTGGGGACTTTGGGGAAATATGCACACAGCCATTGGTTCGCAAAATATCCTTAGCGCCGGAGCTGAATACAAAGGCGGCTATGTAAACGGACGAGACCTGTATCGTACCGCTACCGACAAAGTGATCAACAAAGGTACCAGCATGCAATTTGGTATTTGGGTACAAGATGAATTTACACTACTCGACAGCAAACTCAAACTCGTACCATCGCTTCGTTACGACGTAGCACGTGTGTACAATGGCGGCTACTTTATCGAAGACGCCACTAAAGTAACGGAAGTATTCGAGCAGTTTACCGGCAAACTACCCAATGCAACCTGGCATGCCTTCAGTCCGAAGTTGTCTGTACAATACACCTTCAACAACGACTACCGCATCTTTGCCAACGTAGCCCGAGGTTTCCGTCCCGGCACCCTCGAAGACATGACCCGCACCGGAGCTATCAATGGCGGCGTAGTGATCGCCAATCCCGATCTCAAGCCCGAGCATGTATGGTCGTACGAACTGGGAGCCGACCTTACCCCTTGCCGATTCATCACCTTTTCGCCATCGATTTACTACACCCGTGGTACCGACTTTATCTACAATGTCAATACCGGTGAAACCATTCAGATGGGCAACAAAGAGCGACCTCTCTTCCGCAAGACCAACCTGGCCAAAGCTGACATCTTCGGAGCAGAAGCCGATCTTTACTTCAACCTAAGCGATCACTTCAACCTCTTCACCGGATTTAGCTACACCCACGCTAAAATCAAGGAAGGAACCGCCAGCATCTTCGGAAAAGAGACCGACCTTGCCGGTCATTACATGACTTATGTTCCAAAAACGAAGGTATCGGCCGGCTTCACTTGGTGGAATCGCTATGTCAATATCAACACCGCTTACGTACAATACAGCAAGCAATACATAGACGATCTCAACGAAGAGCAACTATCGGCCATGGGTACCGTAGATCTCAAACTATGGCACACCTTTGCGAGCAAACTCACCGTAAGCTTCAATGCCCGCAACCTCTTCGACAGACAAGTAGTCGACAAAGGCAATCTCAGCATGGGACGCTACCTATACGGCGAGGTATCCCTCCGATTCTAAACAAAGACTAAGCCTCCTATACGCAAAAAGGCGTCGTGTAACCCAATGTACACGACGCCTTTTGTATTTCAATATAATGTAAGATTACAACATTGACGCTGGGTCAAGGTGTGCACCTTCAATATCTTTGAAGTATTTGTAGATACCCACTGTAAGCTCTTCGCAAGCAGCCTCATCACATACGATGATACCTTTAGGATGCAATTGAAGCGCAGTGATTGTCCACATTTGGTTTACCGAACCTTGTACAGCCTGAGCAAGTGCACGCGCTTTGTTGTGACCATTTACCATGATCAATACCTCTTTTGCGTCAAGCACAGTACCCACACCTACAGTTACCGAAGTCTTAGGAACCTTGTTTACATCGTTGTCGAAGAAACGAGAGTTTGCGATAATTGTATCTTGAGTAAGTGTTTTCACACGTGTACGAGAAGCAAGAGAAGAACCCGGTTCGTTGAACGCGATGTGACCATCAGGACCAATACCACCAAGGAACAAATCAACACCACCTACAGCCTTCATTTTAGCCTCATAAGCAGCACATTCAGCTTCAAGATCAGCCGCGTTACCATTCAAGATGTTTACGTTTTCACGTTTCACATCTACGTGGTTAAAGAAGTTGTTCCACATAAATGAATAGTAGCTTTCAGGGTGATCCTGTGGCAAACCTACATACTCATCCATATTAAACGTGATTACGTTTTGGAACGACACGATACCCTTCTTGTGAAGCTCGATAAGCGCTCTGTACATGCCAAGAGGAGACGAACCTGTAGGCAAGCCAAGTACAAAAGGCTTTTCAGCAGTAGGGTTAGCATTTCTGATCTTAGCAGCCACATAGTGCGCTGCCCATTGCGACAACATGTCGTAATTTGGTTGAATAATTAATCTCATTGTTATATAGCTTAAAATAGATTATTTGATATTAGACGCATCAAAGCCTTATTGGTGCCGAGGCTCGGTATCATCAAGCCTCTTTACACTTTTTTTCAGGAATATTCATTTCACCTCCCTTGATTTTATCTGCCATTGCTTTACCAAGCAACAAACAAGCATCATAAGCAGCTTCCTTCATACCCTGTTTCATTTCTACAGGTTCACCCACAACTTCCCATTTCATACGTTCGGCAAAAGCAGCTAGGTTTTTCACCGCAGCACCAGCCCATGTAAACGAACCGAAGTAACCGAAGTAACGGTTCTTCACATCGCGGATTTCGAGTTTAGACAAAATCGACTCCACTTCAGGGAAAAGTTTGTTGCTATAGGTAGGACTACCCACAATCAATCCGTTGTATCTGAATACATCGGCAATCATATACGAAGCGTGCGACTTCGACACGTTGTGAATAATCACGTTTTTGACACCTTGTTGGGCCAATTCGGTAGCAACCGCTTCTGCCATTTGCTCTGTATTGCCATACATACTGCCATACAAAATCACGACACCGTCTTCGCCCTCGTAGCGGCTCAACTGGTCGTAGATACACAATGCACGCGGAATCTGCTCCGTCCATACCGGACCGTGAAGTGGACAAATCATCGCGATATCAAGAGCGGCAAGTTTTTGCAACGCCTTTTGTACCGGCGCACCATACTTACCTACAATGTTTGAATAGTAACGATACATTTCCGAGAAATGCACATCCGTATTCATATCCTTATCAAGCACCGCGCCATCGAGTGTACCGAAAGTACCGAAAGCATCAGCCGAGAACAAAATCTTATCCGTAGCATCGTAAGTTACCATTACCTCTGGCCAGTGCACCATCGGTGCCATGTAGAACGAAAGTTTGTGATGCCCCAGGTCGAGCACGTCACCCTCTTTCACTTCATACAATCCGTCGGTAATACCGAAGTAACCTTCGAGCATGCCAAACGTTTTTGCGTTACCCACAATCTTCAAATCAGGATATGCGGCACGCAAAAAACCAATCGAACCCGCATGATCAGGCTCCATGTGATTTACAATCAGATAGTCGAGATTACGACCATTCAAAGCAGTTTGCACTTTCTTTAGAAACACATCGGCAAAAGCAATATCTACCGTGTCGAAAAGTGCAGTTTTATCATCAGCGATCAAATAGGAGTTGTACGATACTCCGTGTGGCAAAGGCCACAAATTTTCAAAAAGATGTTTTTGACGGTCGTTCACACCCACGTAAAAAACCTTATCCGAAATCTCAGTCAACTTGTACATTATTCTTGTTTTTTAGAGCTCTTACTATTAACCAAAATCCGGCAATGATGAACGGAACGCTCAGCCACTGCCCCATATTTAGCGTCATGCCATCTTCAAACGCCTCTTGGTTGTTTTTCACAAACTCCACAAAGAAGCGCGACAAGAAGATCCCCTCAAGGAAAATACCAAAGATAAGACCCTCTCTTTTTTGAGCATTCTTTATCCAATATAACCACATACACACCGCAAAAGTTATGATATAGCACAACGCCTCATACAATTGAGTTGGATGAGAAGGAGCCGAGAAGATCGGCTCCGCTCCATGTTTCCAGTACGGTATATTGGTAATAAACCGAATGCCCCAAGGCAAGTCGGTAGCATGACCGTATATTTCATGATTCATCAAATTACCCAGACGAATCATAGCGGCAACAAGACCCACCGGCACCACCAGTCGGTCAAAAGTCCACAACATACTTTTATGCGTAATTCGCTTCGAGTAGAAGTAAATCGCGATAATAATACCCAGCGTTCCGCCATGACTAGCCAGGCCGCCTTCCCAGATTTTCAAGATCTCGACCGGATTGGCCAAGTAGTAATCGGGAGCATAAAACAGGCAGTGCCCCAATCGGGAGCCCAGCACTGTGCCCAGCACCGTATAAATAAAGAGCTTATCGAGCCACATCGGGTTGAGTTGCTCTTTCTTCCACATCTTTTCCATGATCCAGTAGCCAATTGCAAAACCAATTGCAAAAGCCAGGCCATACCAGCGTATTTCCCTGCTACCAATCGTAAAGATAGCCGGATCGGCTGTCCAGGTAATATATGACAACATGTTCGTTTAGTTTTTAGTGATGAGTACCAGATTCGGTGGCGTTGTTACACCAAGCGACGGATAAGTTCTTCTCTGTCGCCGTAAAGCATATCAATCATCGGAAGTTCGATCATTGTATACGCACCCGGTTGTTGTTTAAAGCTGGCACGAGCTACCGACACAAGAATCTGAGCCGTAAGCGCAGGGTTGTTGATACGCATGTTGAACTCTACAAGTTGGTTTTGAGTTTTGCCCGATACACCCTTACGAGTAAGGTTTACACCGTGACCCATATCCAACAAGTTTTCAACACAATCTACCTTGATCACGTGCGTTTCGTCGTGTACAAAATAGTCGTCGTTTTTGATGTTGTTAGCAACTGTATCGAAGTCGTGACCTTCTTCTACCTCAATATACACCATACGGCGGTGTACACCTGTACCGGTAGGAATTGTCATCGACAAAGCAGCCTTCACACCGTCGATCGCTTTTACCGCAACCGTGTGACCCATACTCATACCCGGACCGAAGTTAGTATATGTAATCCCTTTCGGAACCATTGCTTCAAGAAGAGCTCTTACTACAGAGTCGCTACCCGGATCCCAACCCGCAGCAATCACAGCCACCGCGTTGTGTTCTTTCGCCACCTTGCTCAGTTCGCTGCGCAAGTTTACGATACCACCGTGAATGTCATAACTGTCTACCGTGTTGATACCCATCGCCAAGATCTCTTTCGCAAACGTTTCTACGCTACGAGTAGGCGTAGCAAGCACAGCCACATCTACATTCTCCAGCTTCGTAATCGAATCTACCACAGGATACTCGCTCAATTCTGCCGGTACATCACTGGCATTACGGCGCACTACACCTGCAACTTCAAAATCAGGAGCAGCCTGAAGCGCTTCCAATACATATCTTCCAATGTTGCCATAACCAACGATGGCAGCTCTAATCTTTTTCATATGAATATAATCTATTCGTTAACGTATTACAAGTATTTTATTCGATGCAAAGTTAAACATATTACCAAATTATCATATATCAATGAGATGAAACATGCAGGAAGAGGGATAATTGTACTGGTTTAGTAATTTCTATTTTTGCAACTCTTTTACATAACTGACAAAAGTACCCAGCGTCATAATCCTGTCATGATATGATTTATCATAAGCAGACAAATACGGAGCAGGTACAATCAGTTGTATCTTGCTGGCATACATCTCATCAAGTTGGTTCTTTGATATTCCCTGCTGAAGTGTAAACAAGTGTTTGGTTTCCACCCTTTCGGCTTCGGTAAGCACCTGCCTCCACCGGTCTTTACACGTCGTTTTGGCACCCAGGCAAATCAGCTTATCTGCCGAAAACAGTGTATCATGATAAGCCTCGGATCCCGGGAATAAAAAGTCAGGCTTCTTATTCATTTCTGTAACCGCCTGTGTTTCGAACTGAAGCTGCCCCAAGGTAAAAATCTCACACAGGTGATGTTCCAATGATTTGCCGGCACGACTTTTTCTTCGGTTCAGAACCGTATTGGCAAAACAAACCAAATCTTCCACATTCGGAAACGGAGTAGCAATGCGCTCAGCATAACGGCTGTTTTCAAATGACTTAAAGAGATTGTATTCCGTTTCAATCCAATTCAGAAGTACTTTATCCGACTCCTTTACAACCTTTGCTTCTGTTATTTTATTTGCTGTATTGAATATCGAGCGTGCAGCCGCAGCCATTTCGGTGGTAATTGGGAATTCAGTAGTACATCCGGCTATAAAAGTTTCAAACTTTTGTTTCAGAACCTCTTCGGTCGACACAAAGTTATCTTTTATAATCAGACGGTTCGTTTGCTGGGAAGTCATGTTAAACTCAGAGAAGAAAGCTTCAAAGTCGGCCTCAGTATTCAGTACATACCCTTCATAATAGTCATCATTGATCTGGCACAAAATCATCAAGTCCCCGACGTTATCCTCTTTTAGAAAAGGAAAACCTTTCCCGAAACGGGTAAGCCTGTATTCATTCCGTGTTCCGGTACCATAATAAATGAAACGGCTTTCAGTTTCAAAATCATTCTGCCATTTGATTTTTACATACCGATCCTTATTGGCACCTTTCACTCCCGGAGTATCAAACATAAGAGGCACCGTATCTTTCGGCATATAGAAACCGGCCTGATGCGCTCCGGTTTCACCTGCGTCATTGGCCGATATAAACTTACAAAAAGCATTTCTTGATCTTTTGACAGCCTCTATGGCCAGTCCTGCTATCGAAGCATCCATGGTATATAGTTTTTTCAGTTATCAATTAGTTCTATCGTGCCAGCATCGTTTCCACCAGTTTGCCGGCAACCGCCTGAATCAACGGTACCACAACCGAGTTTCCACATTGACGGTATCCCTGCACATCCGAAACGGCTGTTATAATGTAATTCTCTGGATAACCCATCAAACGGGTACATTCTTTCGGAGTCAGTCTTCGCGGATTAATCGTCTCGCCGTCAAAACCAGACTGAGGAATCAGAATTTCCGACCCGTCTTTGTAGTATCTGGCACTCAACGTACGGGCAGTACCGTTCAAGTCTGTAAGACCATATCCGAAACCGTTACCTGCGGCCTTGTGCTTCGCCGCATAATTCTGCAAATACTGCCACAACTTATCGGTCAACGTATATTTCGCATCAACTTCCGGCTCCAGAATATCTTTCAACTTAGCCGTTGGTTCGGGAAGATCCGGAAATGAAAAGTTTTCCGCATCCCCATATATATCAGAACGGAAACCAACAATAAAAATACGCTCTCTGTTCTGCGGAACAAAATGCTTTCCGTTCATTACCTTAAAATGAATGCTGTATCCAAGTTCCCTCAATGTATTTGAGATCACCCTGAATGTATTCCCTTTATCGTGAGAAACCAGGTTCTTCACATTTTCCAAAAAGAAAGCCCTTGGCCTTTTCTTCTCTATAATTTCCGCTACATCAAAAAAGAGCGTACCCTGAGCCTCATCCATAAAACCGTGTGCACGTCCCAAACTGATCTTCTTTGAGATACCCGCTATCGAAAACGGCTGACAAGGAAAACCGGCACAAAGCACATCAAAATTATCCGGAATGTATCGCTTCGTAGTCTCTAATGTGATATCCCCGAAAGGCATTTCTCCGAAGTTTGCGAAATACGTTTTCTGTGCAAAAGCATTCCACTCCGACGAAAACACACATTTCCCGCCATAATTTTGCATAGCAATACGAAAGCCACCCATTCCGGCAAAAAGATCGACAAACGTAAAAGCCGGATTCGCTACCGGAGGAAAAGGAACATCATGTGCTTCATTAAACAAATTATCCATCAACGAACCATCATTTACCCGTATATCTTGTTCCTGTGTAATTCCGAATTTATTTTCTAAAATCTCACAAGCATCCTGTACGATAGCTTCACTGGTCACACCATCCTTATTCTGAAGATAATGCGATACCACAGCCAACTGATCCACTTCCTCTTTTTTCTTCAACGAAAAAGCAGACAACGACGGTATATAATTGCGAATTTCTGTTTTCTTAGCCATATCTTTTCACCTCTTAAGCTCGAGCATTTTCATGTATCAAGCCTACAAAGATACAAAATGACAAGCAATTTATTTACTGAAATTAAAACATTACATAGGCGATCGCAAAGCAAAAAAAGCTAGAGAGGTTCTTGCAAGAACCTTACTTACTTTTTGAAGAAACCTTACTAGCTTTTTAGAAAAACCATGCATTGTTTTTGCGAAAGAAAACGGTTTACACCTTTGGTTATTAACGTATTATTTCGCATATTAAAAAGAATTAATGATCTAATCACATGGAAAATTTCGAACAACCTTTTCGCATTCGTGCGTATGCTTTTACCGAGTTGGCTCAACTTTATTTTATCGGCAGTACGTCATTGATGGCTACCAAAGCGTTGGGATGCTGGGTACACAGCACACTTGGACTCCGCGACGCGCTTCTTGCCGCGGGATGGCGTCCGTACATGAAAATACTCCCACCCAAAGTAGTGGAGTGCTTCGTAGACCATCTGGGAGCGCCGTGATACAATCGGCGCATCACACATAAGTGAGCTATATTGATAATTGAGCAATCCCAACACAAAAAAGGCTATTTTACCCTCAAAAGTCCAAAAACGGCCGAGTACGGGTCAAAAACTCCGAGTTAGGGTCAGTTAGGGTCAAATACCTCTAGGTACGTTTTTTTTTATACACCAAAATAACACTCTTAAGGAATGGGTAATATAATATAATCAATATAAAAATTGCAATATTACTTTTTTTACCCCATCTAGAGAAAATGTGACCCGTTTGACCCTAACTGACCCGTACTCGACAATTCGTGCCCCATATCACTCAGCCAAACACAGTAATGCTCACTTCTTCAACACCTTACACTTTACGCTATTTTTATTGTTAAAAAATAGACGATTCAAGAATATTACCCAATTGAGATCATTACAACAACAAAGCCCCAATTCGGATAATATACTTGAAAAGGAGTCCGACAAACTGTTGTGTGAGTACTCTGCTTTTAGCTAAAAGCAACCCCACCCCAACACTCACAGCAAACAACTGTAAACCAACTATATAACACAAACCCAAGCAAAAATTTAAGATTTTAATACAAATAAAATAAACCTCTATTATTCATGGATATAACACAAGTAATCGGAATAAAAGCAAGCAAAATAGGGGTGGTATTTAAAAAAAACGATCGGATTTATACATATTCATTAACACTATTAACACAAATAACGAATTAGTCAGATCTCAGAAACTTTTCTTACATTGGCGCTCTCAATAGAAAAACACGATAAATACCATGAAGACCAATTACAAACACCTGCTGCTCATACTTTCGTTAATGCTTGCAGTGGGTTGCACAAAGCAAACTTCGCAAACAGAGACCTCTGATACAGAACAACTAGCGGTGATTACCGGTACGATACTGAACCGCGATCTGTATCCGAATCAGAAAACGGTAAAGCTACTGGTTCCGTTCTTCACCGATACCGAGACGCAATGCGAATCGCTGATTGACAAAGACAATACGTTTAGTTTTACGTTTAATCCTTACATGCTGCGCATGGTTTCGATCGAGACGTTTGTATCGCATCTGCCGATTGCTCCGGCGATACAAACCCGATGCGCTCACAGATCGCTGGATTCGAGACCGTATCGAATTGGATAAGTGCTATAGTCGTAACTCGTTTACAATACAAAAAGCCCAATTTGATAAATATACCGCAGCACAGCTTGAAGAGGCACTTGCAGCCAATGATAAGCGCATTGCCGAACTACTTCCGCATACGTTGGGAGACAAAGTGCATTTCTCGATTCTAGGGCAGCTTAGATTCATTGATAGCACAGGCAATCACGTTGCCGTTCCTTCAGGAGCCACTCAAACAACTGATCGGTTTTAAGCGCGGATATGAAGCGCATCCGGAGGAACTTTCGGATCGTCTGCGTGGGAAAAATACAATCGACGGCATGCATACAGGGACAGCGATCAACGGGCCCGGACTCGATTTGCTGAACAAAACGATTGATAATGCTTCGGGAGAGGTACTCTTTATCGATTTCTGGGGAAACTTTTGTCCGCCCTGCATAGAAGGATTGGCGCAATGGAATCAGTTTACCGCCCGCTTTCACAATAAGCCGGTACGTTTTGTATCGTTTACGATGGCGCACACCTCTCTCCTGCTTCGCCCCGTACGGCCGAAGTGATAGAACAGTTGCTGAGTAAATAATCTACTCGGCAACGGCCTCCTGTAGCGTAAGTGAAAGTTCGGACTCCTCTGCCGAATAATCCCGATACTTTTCCCAAAGTCCGGAAGCTACAATCTGCTCCGACTCATCGGCCAATGCCGTAAGGGTAGCTTGGTTGGTACGCAGGTCTTGCGTAGGGATTGGCTCGTGTATGATCATTTCGAGACGTGAAGGCGAAAGCTTCTTGCCGTGAATAGGCAACACGTCGTAAGGCCCGTTGAGCGTAACCGGCACAATGGGTAAATGAAGGTCTGTCGCGATCTGAAAAGCGCCTTTCTTGAACTTGATCATTTTGCCGTCGTAGGTACGTGAGCCTTCGGGAAAAATAGCTAGGGAAAGGCCGTTTTGAAACGAAGCTTCGGCCTGACGAATGGATCTGGCTGCTGTAAGTGGCGAAGTGTTGTCGACGAAAATAAAACCGGCCGACTCGCATGCTTTTCCTACAAAGGGAATGTTGCGCAGGCTCTTCTTCATCATCCATTTTACAGGAACTCCCAAGAAGCCGTAGATCAGGAACACATCAAATGCGCCCTGATGATTGGCTACAAACACATACGATTCACCCTTCTTGATGTGTTCACGCCCTTTTACCTTGACCGGACAAAGCGCCAAGTAACACGTAACACACGACCAAATCTTTCCCGGATAGTAGCCGAAAGTCCGATTGTATCCGCCCATACATCCTACTGTGGTCACAATAGCAGTAATAATGGTTATTACCAGAAACAGAGGCATAAAGATGAGCCACTGATACAGAAAATATAATTTCTTCATAAACTATAGATAGAACATTTTAAATATTTCTTCTTTTCTGATGCGTATAGCCGCAACTACACTAACTAGGAAAACCCTATATACCCCTAAAAAGTTAGTAACAAAAATAGCTGTAATCTTGAATTATGCAATGCACTTGGCTAAGAAACGATAAGCGATGTAAATAAAAGTATAGCTCATTCTCAATTTTATACGAAAATATTTTCTTAATCAGTTTATTATTCCTTTATTTGCGATTAGAATTAAGAATACAAAAAACAACGATAACCATGAACAATCTTGTCAAATACTTAGGAGTTATTATCCTGTTGGTAGGTGTTGCAATTTTGGCTGTGCCTTCATTTATGGGTACTTCTTCAAACGGAGTACTTGTAGCAGGTATGGCTTGTGTAATTGCTGGTTTTATTGGACACATCTTTATCAACAAAAGAGTTCAATAACAAAGTCTTTGTCCGGCTCGTTCGGACACACTGCATAAAAGGCGGATTAAAATAGAATTATTTTAATCCGCCTTTTTCTTTTCCTATCCTTATTTTCTAAGCTTTTGTATCTACAATAAACAACTCGGGTAATAGTCCCCATTACCGTGAGTCTTGAGAGTTTAATACATTATCCCTTCCCATAAAATAGTAGTTTTGCTGTACCTTATAGCTGTGGAGTTCATTGTAGTCGAAATAGACCAACCGTTGAGCCAGTTTAAAATACCAGAATTGCTCCCGCACCCCATAAAATTACAGATGCAGTAAAGTCTAATATCTTATTGATTTTACACATAATGCTCACTTACTGCGCCAATCAATATTAAAGCCATACATTGTTTTAGTTTGATTCAGTTGGATCTTACAAGTATTTGCCAAGATAGCTTATATAAGGCTTCTGTGTAATATTATTGCAATGCTTTTTTCATAAAATAGATCCAGATTGATTAGAGTATCATTTAAAGATATGATACTAAGTGTTTGTTAAGGGTGGAGATTCAGTTTTTCTACTGCCGGGCTTAAGCTTGCTCAATATACATCTATAAAATCTATATCTAACAAACCTACACCTAGCAGTAGAAAAATCTTAATCGCATACTTGCTCCGAAGAACTGATAAAATCCATTCAAGAAGGATCTCTAAGATCCTTGTATTCCATAATTCGATAAGTCTAATAGATTGTTGCTTTATCTTTCAAAGCAACCGAAATTAATACATACAGGCTAACGTCAAAATCTAATATTACTGTGGCAGAACATAAACATAGTCTTGCCCTTCTTTTTCTAATATTACTGTAAATTTATAGTCACTAGCTAAAGGAATAATAGCCAATCGTCCGTTGTTAATGACTTCATTTGTTACAACTCCATCTACGTGATTGATTGAAACAAATACTTCTTTTGCTTCTTCATCTAGCACTACTTCTACGCAATTGTTTTGAAGTCGCACATCTCCGATAGATAAACTAACAGGGTTTAAACCCATGTCTTCATCCGGTGGTAATATGTCGTTTCCTTCTGCGCTCGCAAATAGTGATTGACAAAGTGCAATACACAATGCTAATATCAACGGAAAACTTTTTTTCAATTCCATAGGTTATTTAATATAAAAAAGTCTGCAATTATTTACCTATACTGCAAAGCTAGATACTTTTACCATTACTCTGGCTTCTCGGATATAGAAAACAAACAAAACGCAACACGCTAAACAGCAACAACTTACACCTATCAATTTCTATATTTTATTTCATATATAGATTTTACAGCCTCAAAGTCGTCTCTTTTGAGCTGTGAAATCATACAGAGTAAAGCAAATCCTCGAGCGTTGTTCCTTCTTGCTTGAATCGCTCTTTTACGATTGTAGATTTATATTGGGATACAGTTTGTGGCTGTATAAATAGAAGTTTTGCAATGTCGGCATTGCTAAAATTCAGCTTAAGCATGTAGCAAATCAATCGATCTTTTTCATCTAATTTCGGTGCCAGCTTATTTAGCTTCTTTGCAAAATCGGGATAGAGTTGTTTAAGCTCTTTCGCCAATTCCACACGAATAAGATCCAACGTTCGACTATCACCTTTGAAGTCTGAAATCATTGTATGCAAATCGGTCGTTTCAATCAAACGTTCAGACAACTTCTTGTTACTTTTACGCAACGCTTTGTAGCGCTTCAAATCTTCTTCACTTTTCTGCAATAGTACATGATTCTCGGCGTAAAGTCGATCACGCTCTGCTTGAAGCAATTTTATCGAAGAATGCTCTGTTTCGCTGAGCTGGTTTTCTTGACTTGTTTTGATAGATGACAAGTGCTCTACAATCTCTTTGATTTTGACTTCATTTTGTGTGATTCGCTCATCTCGCTCTTTTAACTGTACTTCTAATTGTTGGAGTTTCTCTTTTCTTTTGTGAAGTACAACCGCCAGCAAAACAAACACACAGAGAAACAGCAATATCAATAAACATGCAATCGTAAATAATCGCATGTGATCTTTTTCGACCTGCAACTTGGCTCGTTGCAGACGTTCGTTGTCATATAAAGCTTCAATCTCTTTAATCTTCGACTGCTGATACAAATCCATTTGCTTCACTCGAGAGCTGATGTATTTGCGAAGATGAATCGACTCATTCTTAGGATCGTTTAAGAGCTGATAATAGTTGGCCAACTCCCCTATAGCTCCCGTATTCGTATCTAAATTGGGAGAAGCCTGTGCTTGTTCCAAATAAATTCGGGCCGAATCGAGTTGATTCATTTGCATAAAGAGCCGCCCTATTATCAGGTAATTCGCATCAATAAAGACCGGATTCGTATTATATCGAATGGATGTACGCACATAGTGCATACTCGAATCGTAGCTACCGATTGCCTTATGATAGCTTGCCAGAGAATTATAAATACTGGAGATCAGCAAGGAGTCGTTAATTTGCTTCGATTCTTCTACTGCCAAGTTATAATACACATAAGCACTATCCGGCAATTCTAAATTGTAATATGCCCGAGCAAGATCTCGTAAAGCATAGACTTTATACTTTTTATTTTCATTCGTATCAAACTGTATCAATGCTTGCTGGAACGCACACTTTGCTTTATTGGCATCTTTAAAACTTATATTGAGTACTCCCCAATAATGATAAGCCAAACCTCGAAGTTCGTATTCATCTGTTCCTTCGAGAAGATCAATTGCACGAAGATAACCTACGGCCGCACTATCGGGTTTGTTGAGATCTAAAGCTACCTGACCGGCATAGAAATTGCATTGTGCTTTACGCAATTTATTATCCGTACGATCAAAGTATGCCCGTGCCATTTTAATGCGCTCATCTGTCGTAGCTTTGACTCGGTTCTTATTTTCGGCTTGAGTAATCAGTAAGTTCCACGTATTGTAATTGAGCGAAGACATCTTTTCCGGCTCTGAAATACCTTGCAATATAGCAAGTGCACTATCCGGAGCTGATTGCATAAGGGCTTCAGCTTGTTGTAGTTGGGGAGTAATCGTTGTGCTTCGGCTACACGACACACATATTATTATATTAATGAGAATTAGGCAAAGTCGATACATAGGGTTTGCTTTGAGACAAAACTACCAATATTTGATGATCTGTAAAATATACTGCAAGATAAAACAAAAATATACAATTACAAATCGTTTATATACAATGAAAGGCGAGAAGAGTTGTGACTCTGTCTCGCCTTTCATGCTATTTCAGATGCATTATAAAGCTATTATTCAACACCTTGCTCGCTAAGCCATTGCGACAATAGCTCGACAAACTTCAAGTTTTGTTCGGTAGATTGTGTGCAAAGACGCACGGCCGTTTCGTCGAGACCGCGAATATTGGATGCATCACGAATCAATACTCCTTGTTCCAACATAAACTGTTTCAAAGCACCGGCTGTTCCTTTTTTGAGGTAAATAAGGAAATAGGTCGTAACCGAGTGCTCCACTTCTACGTTGTCGAGTTTGCTAAGTTGATAGATAAACTCGGAGGTTTCGCGAAGCCATTTGCGAATTGGCAGGGTAAACTGCGCCGGGTGTATCAACACATATTTGCTGGCTTCGATAGCCAAAGTGTTGACAGACCAAGGAATTTTATAACGGTTGATATGTGAAACGAACTCTTCACGTGCCACAAGGTATCCGGCACGCAAGCCCGGTATTCCGTATGGTTTTGAAAGTGAATAGATCAAGATCAGATTCGGATGGTTCTTAATGTCGGAATGCTTCAATCCGTCTTCGATCGTAAAAGAAAGGTTAGACTGGTCTACTACAAACTTTACTTCAGGATGAGCCGCAATTAGCTTAAGTAATTCATTACGTTTAAGCATTTTACCGTTTGCCGCATTCGGATTAGAAAGCCAGCAAATATCGATATGCTCAAATGGGAGTTCGCCCAAGTCGTCGTAGAAACAGAAGTCTACTTCGTGGTCGTGTAGCTTACAAGCATCTTCATATTCGGTAAAGGTAGGGATGGCTACCAACGAGCGAGCCCCGCGCCAAGCCATGGCAATGAGGTAAATCGCATCGACAGAGCCGTTGCAGAAAATTACATTATCCTCCGATATTTCGTTGCGTCGGGCTAGCAGTTTGCGCAGCGACGAAGCATCGGGCTCGGGATACAATGAAATCTTGTCGAGTTGTAGCTCGAGATGTTGTTTTAGTTTCTCCAGATTGACTCCTCTCCATACGTTAGAGCTGTAGTTGCTCGTGATTTCAACGGGAGCATTGTAGAAGTCGTCTCCATGTCCAAATAGCATATTCGTAAGTGATTTAAGTTTGTACTCTCTTATTGTTGTTTTCTCTAATATGATAATCTGCTCTTTTATCGCATCGCGTCGTATATCGCATCTTGTATGCGGGTGCGAATATCCATCGATGAGAGTTTATTGTTGACCCGATCAGGCATCAAGCGATTGCTTAGAAAGATATAAATCAGATCGTTGTCGGGATCTACCCAAAAACAGGTTCCTGTGAATCCGGTATGTCCATACACCGAAGCAGGAGCCTTTTCGCCCGTTGGGGAACTCCGCTTATTGTTCATATCCGGCTTGTCAAATCCCAATCCGCGACGGCATGTTTTACTTTTCGAATGGGTAAACATGTGCGTGGTTTGCTTGCTTAGCAAGGTCTCACCTCCATAGGTACCGTCGTTGAGATAAAGTTGCAACAGCTTTGCCAAGTCTCCGGCCGACGAGAATAGTCCTGCATTACCCGAAACACCTCCCTGAAAGGCAGCCGCTTCGTCGTGCACATATCCGCGCAACACCTGTTTGCGCAAAAAACCATCCTCTGAAGATGGAACAATTAAGGACGTATCTAGTTTAGTGCAGGGATTATACATGGTGGTATAAGCACCGAGCGGTGCAAAGATGGCATCGTCGACATAGCGGTCGAGCGACTTGCCGGTTTGACGCTCTACTATCTTTTGCAACAAGATAAAGTTGATGCAACTGTAGGCATATCCGCCTCGTGGCTTTACACGCGAGTCGGCAATCTTTTGCATGATCGTATCCCTGAAACTGGTATTCAGGTAAATGCCTTTCGCAACTTCGATCGGATAACTGGCACTCTTGGTTGAGCTTACCAATTCGGGATTGTATTTAAAGTTGGTGCGACCGTAGGTTTTGGCATCGATACGCACCGGGTGGCTGGCGTTGCGTGCCGAAGCATAAAGCGAACCCGAATAGCTCGACTTGTCGATGGCCGAGGTGTAAAAGTTGATTGCCGGCGTAATGCCCGATTGGTGGTAAAGCAGATCGGTTACCTGCACCGATGCTTTGTTGGTTTTCTTCATTTCGGACAGATAGTCGGCCAGTGTTCCTTGCAGCTTGAGCTTGTTTTCGTCGTAGAGCTTCATCACGGCAGGAAGTGTTCCGGCTGCTTTCGAAACCGAAGCCAAGTCATAAACCGATTGCGTCGTTACTTTTTTTTTTCGGGTATTGTCGTAGTATCCAAATGCTTTGTCGTAAACCACGACTCCGTCTTTGGCTACCAGTACCTGACATCCGGGATAAGCGCCCGCCTTGATACCTTCTTGTACAATTTCATCTATTTGCTCAAGCTTTGCGGCATCAAGCCCTACCTCTTCCGCGTCTTGATAGCTCAGGCGAACTTTCTGTGTGTTGATACCGGTATCGGCTACAAATAGCTCTTCTACCGATACGGGAAGTTTTCCTTTGGCCGGAATACCTCCGAAAAGCAATTGCCCCGCATACTCTTTTGCCAGTGGCGTATTCTCGTAAGCAACGGTTACGGAGCGTGCTTTGTCTACCGAAAACTTATAGTCGCTCAGTGCGTATGGACTTACAAAAAATACAATATGAAAGTCTTTCTGCACAAGGAGTTTCTTGAGTGCGACCGACTCTTTGATGCGGTTGGTATGCACCCCGCAGATGATCACATCGTAGTTTTCGAGCTTCTTCAATACCGCTTCCGACTGTGCCGGAGTAAACTTGCGACCGATGGCAAATGCGTCGGCTTGCGTATAGTTGCGCACCGATTGGGTAAACTCATTGTTCGTATCATCGCCCAGCGACAACACGGCTATCTTTTTATTGGCCAATCCTTTGATCGGCACCTCACGTTCGGTATTCTTTACCAAGGTAAGCCCCTCGGCATTGAGTTTGCCGGCAAGCCAGTTGGCATGCGGCGTATTGAGGCGTTCCTGCAAACCTTTGATCACAATCGGTTTGTAGTTGTTCAAGCCCAATACATATTTGTAGGCCAATACTTTCTTGCACTTTTCTTCGATCAATTTGGCCGGGATTTGCTTGTTTTCGATGGCTGCAAGTAGTGCTTTTTGGTCGGTAAATGGAGCTGCCGAACCCAGCAAAACATCATTTCCGGCAAGCAATGCCTGTACGGCTTGGTTTTCGGTTTTACCGGCACTTGCCCCTTTCATGGCCAATGCATCGGTAAAACAAAGTCCCTCGAAGCCCATCTTATTTTGCAATAAATCGGTTACGATAGCTTTGGACAGGGAAGTAGGACGCGTGCGCGACTTTTCGAGCGCAGGTACAACAAGGTGTCCGGTCATTACGCCGCCAAAGCCTTCGTCGATGTATCTTCTAAATGGATAAAGGTCGATGTTTTCGATAGAGGAAATAGACTTGTTTACCACCGGAAGTGTTACGTGCGAATCTTCGGATGTATCACCGTGACCGGGAAAATGCTTGGCTACCGACATCACTCCGGCATCTTCCATGCCGCGTGCATAGGCCAATCCTTTGCGGGTAACGAGCTTGGGATCTTCACCAAAGGCGCGTAATCCGATTACCGGATTCTCGGGGTTACTGTTTACATCGATATCGGGCGCGAAGTTGATATGAATGCCCAACTCGCGACACTGACGTGCCACTTCTTGTCCGTAAGCGTAGATCAAACTGTCGTTTTGAATGGCTCCGAGCATCATGTTTTTTGGAAAACGAGTGGTATTGGACAGGCGCATCGAAAGCCCCCATTCGCCATCGAGCGACACGAGCAACGGCACACGCGATGCGTCTTGCATCTTATTGGTTACCAGTGCTTGCTCTTGCGGACTTCCTTTGTGAAACAATACGCCTCCGATCTTTAGTTCGTTGACATATCGGTTTACCAATTGCAGGTTACGGGCATCTGATTTGGGATTTGCGATTACCATAAACAACTGTCCCACGCGCTCGGTTGGCGAAAGGCGGTTGTAAACAGAATCGACCCAATGATTCATCTTTTGCTGGTCAGTCTTACTGTACATGGCCGGTTGTCGTTGTGCCCACAGGGTCTGGATCAAACAACAAACAACACCTATCAATGCTACTTTTCTCATCTATTCGTATCTATCTTCCCCCAAACATACAGAATATTTGCGTGATTGCAATGAGGAAGACCCCTGATTTTTGTGGCAATAAATGTTACAATAAGCTACAATCTATAGTGTGGCATCGACGCAAGATAAAGACGAAACAACCTCATTACTTTTTAATTACTTTACTTCTATTATTATTTGCACAACCTACCTTTACGATATTCTTTTTTAAGACCCGACTTGCTGTAAATTAAAGCTTTCTACTTGCTTATCTTGCAAATAATTCGTTTCTTTGCACCGCTTTGCGCAATCTCTGTCGGTTGAATAAGTAGCCCGTTACATTGCGTTGGGAATAATAATCAATTAAAAAAGCTATACAAAGATGGATTTAATTAAAATTGCAGAGCAAGCACTTGCTAGCGGCAAAGAACTTCCTAAGTTCAGAAGCGGTGATACTATCACTGTAGCTTATCGTATTACTGAGGGTAACAAAGAACGTATCCAACAGTATAGAGGCGTAGTTATCCGTATCTCAGGACACGGTAACAAAAAACGTTTCACTGTACGTAAGATGTCAGACAACGTTGGTGTAGAAAGAATCTTCCCTATGGATTCTCCATTCATCGACAGCATCACTGTTAACAAATACGGTAAAGTTCGTAGAGCTAAGCTTTATTACCTTCGTGCACTTACAGGTAAGAAAGCGAGAATCAAAGAAAGACGCGTTGTTCGCTAATCTTTGCTTCAAAGCTAAAAGATACAAGGCCGACAGGATTTTTCCTGCCGGCCTTTTCTTTTGCCATCAACCCAACGCCGGAATAATCTTCATAGCATCACAATCTCGTTTTTGTACTATCTCTTTTCGCTTATAGCGTCCTTTATTTTCAAATATAGTGAAGACTGAATCGTTTGATGGGCATCGAACAATTCAGTCTTCACTAGGTTTAAATCGTTTGATGCCGATCAAACGATTCTGTTATAATGAAAAGAGAATCGTCAGGTCGGCACCTGACGATTCAGTCTTCGTTTGTTTCGAATCGTCAGATGGCGACCTGACGATTTGAAGTAAGTAAGGTTTATTTTTATTCGTTGCTTTGCGGTTACTTGCAATACTTGTCTAGTAGTTTGATGATACAGTAGAATAGTAACATAAACACGAAGATCCCAAGCATCGAGATTACCGTAACTTCAATAGCGCTGATTAAATTGGCATTCATTTCACCATGTATTTAATTTGAAAGGATAGTTATTATGAAAACAACGGAATGAGCGAAAGGATAAATCCTCCGGCAATAACCGAACCAATCTGACCGGCAACGTTCGCACTCACGGCGTGCATGAGCAGATAGTTGGTAGGATCGGCTTCCTGACCCATCTTGTGGATAACGCGAGCCGACATCGGGAAGGCCGAAATACCGGCTGCTCCGACCATCGGATTCACTTTGAGATGGGATGGCAAGAAGATGTTTAGCAATTTGGCAAACAATACGCCTCCGGCTGTGTCGAAGATAAAAGCGACAAGCCCCAACGATATAATCATCAACGTAGATACGGATAGGAATTTATCGGCGGTCATTGTGCTTGCAATGGTGATACCAAGTAGCAAACTCACAATGGAGGATAGCTCATTTTGCGCGGCCAAGGATAGTTTGTTCAACACGCCGCATTCGCGTACCAGGTTTCCGAACATCAAGAATCCGATCAATGCTACTGACGATGGTGCCATGATACCGGCAACGATGGTTACCAGGATTGGAAACAAGATCAGACTGGTTTTGGATATTACTTTCGGACTTCCTTCCATACGGATTTGTCGTTCGGCTTTTGTGGTGAGTGCTTTGATTACCGGTGGCTGAATGATGGGTACCAAGGCCATGTAGGAATAGGCGGCCACCGAAATGGGACCGAGTAGATTCTCTGCAAATCGGGAGGCTACGTATATGGAGGTTGGTCCGTCAGCGGCACCGATAATTCCGATCGAGGCTGCTTCTTTGAGGTCGAAGCCCATAAGGGTGGCGGCCGACATGGTAAAGAAGATCCCAAATTGGGCGGCGGCTCCAAACAACAATAAGAATGGATTTTTAAACAACGGCGAGAAGTCGATCATGGCTCCAACTGCAATGAAGATGAGCAACGGAAACAGTTCGGTCATGATACCGAAGTTGAATAATGTAGTCAATGCGCCATCTACACCGATGGCAGATGAGAACGGAATGTTGGCAAGGATGGTTCCAAAGCCAATGGGCAAAAGAAGTGTGGGTTCGTATTGCTTACGAATGGCCAGATAGATCAATACACATCCAATAATTATCATTCCGACCTGACCGAAGGTTATCGAAAACGCGCCCTCGAATATCGAGGATAGACCAAGTGCATCCATCTTACAATTGTGTTTGTTTCTTGTTGTTAATGTTTATATCATAACGAATAAATGAAAGATTCATGTACAATTGAAACAATCGAGGTTGGTTTTGGTTGCGGATAAGAATTGAAAAGGCCGAAACGATAATCGTCCCAGCCTTTTGTATGAATGTAAATTATACTATTAACAAGTTATCAACAGGTGCGTTTGATCTTTTTGTAACCGTAAACAGCTGCGTCGCCTAGCTCTTCTTCGATGCGAAGTAGTTGGTTGTACTTAGCCATACGGTCTGAACGGCTCATTGATCCGGTCTTGATCTGACCTGCATTGGTTGCTACTGAAATGTCGGCAATAGTTGCATCTTCTGTCTCGCCCGAACGGTGAGAGGTTACTGAAGTGTAACCGTTGCGGTGTGCCATTTCAATGGCGTTCAATGTTTCGGTCAACGTACCGATTTGATTTACTTTGATCAAAATTGAGTTGGCACAACCCATCTCGATACCTTTGCTTAGGAAGTCTACGTTTGTTACGAATAGGTCATCACCAACCAACTGACATTTATCGCCAATCTGTGCGGTTAGTTCTTTCCATCCGTCCCAGTCGTTTTCGCCCATACCGTCTTCGATCGAGTCGATTGGGTAGTTTGCGATCAACTGTGCAAGGTAAGTTGCTTGTTCTTTCGAATTGAGGCGTACTCCTTTTGGTCCTTCAAATTTAGTGTAGTCGTACAATCCGTCGTGGAAGAATTCAGATGCTGCACAGTCGAGTGCAATGGTTACGTCTTTGCCTGGTTCGTAACCTGCTGCCTTGATTGCTGCAATGATGGATTCGAGTGCGTCTTCTGTTCCTTCAAGTTTTGGTGCAAATCCGCCTTCATCACCAACAGCTGTACTTAATCCGCGATCGTGTAGTACTTTTTTCAAAGCGTGAAATACTTCAGCTCCCATACGCAATCCTTCTTTGAAGCAACATGCTCCAACCGGACGAATCATGAATTCTTGGAATGCAATAGGGGCGTCGGAGTGTGATCCGCCATTGATGATATTCATCATCGGTACCGGCAATACGTGTGCGTTGGTTCCGCCGATGTAACGATAAAGTGGAATATCCAAATAGTTGGCTGCTGCTTTTGCTACAGCTAGCGAAACACCAAGTGTGGCGTTTGCGCCGAGTTTGCTTTTGGTTTTGGTGCCGTCGAGCTCGATCAACTTCTTGTCAATCGCTACTTGATCGATCACTTCCATGCCTTGAATTGCAGGTGCAATTATAGTATTAATATTGTCTACAGCTTTTTTTACACCTTTGCCAAGATAACGACTTTTGTCTCCATCTCTTAATTCAAGTGCTTCGTGTTCTCCGGTAGATGCTCCTGATGGAACTGCCGCACGACCAAAAGCACCAGATGCTGTCCACACATCAACTTCTACAGTAGGGTTACCTCTGGAATCTAAAATCTCACGTCCTAAAATCTTGATTATCTCCATAATAATTAAATTTATTAGTATCTTATAATAACAAATCAGCGTTTTGAATTGTTCCTTGCACAAATCTACAAATCGACGGAAATTACAAGCATTAATATTAATTGATAGTTACTATCGCACCATTGAAAGGACCTATAGAAAAGATAACATCGAATAAAACTAAAATGAGAAACGGTATATCGACATCGGAGGTGCGAAAGCTAGCTCAAACATTTATGCAATGAACACAAGGGATAGACAGGAAGTGTAGACATCGAAAGATGCGCGAATGAACTGTACGAAATATAATGGGATCGGTTACAGATATCTTGATCGATGATCGTGATGAAGGCCAAAGTAAAAAAGAAAAGGCCATCTCTAAGAGACGGCCTTTTGACTTTATAAGATATGGGATAAATCTTATTCAGCAGAAGCTTCTGCAGCAACTTCAGCAGCTGGAGCCGCTTCTTTTTTCTTAGAACGACGTGTTCTAGTTGCTTTTTTAGGTGCAGAAGTTTTCAACATGTTTTCGTTGAAGTCAACTAGTTCGATGAAACACATTGCAGCGTTGTCACCTAGACGGTTACCAGTTTTGATGATACGTGTGTATCCACCTGGACGGTCAGCAACTTTAACAGCAACTGTTGCGAACAATTCGTTAACAGCATATTTATCTTGCAAAGATCTGAAAACAAGACGTCTTGAGTGAGTCGTGTCTTCTTTTGCTTTAGTAATGATTGGCTCTACAAATACGCGTAGTGCTTTAGCTTTTGCAGTCGTAGTGAAAATCCTCTTGTGCTTGATCAAAGAAGAGGCCATGTTAGAAAGCATAGCTGCACGGTGAGTATTAGTACGACCCAAATGGTTGAATTTCTTATTATGTCTCATCGCTTTACTCTTTATCTAATTTATATTTCGTGATATCCATACCGAATGAAAGGTTCAAGCTCTCAAGCAACTCATCCAATTCAGTCAATGATTTCTTACCGAAGTTTCTGAACTTCAATAGATCATTTTTATTGAATTTCACTAGCTCGCCCAAAGTTTCAACGTCAGCAGCTTTCAAACAGTTCAATGCACGTACAGACAAGTCCATATCTGCAAGTTTTGTTTTAAGCAATTGACGCATATGCAATACTTCTTCGTCAAACTCTTCGTTGCTATCAGCGTCGGTATTCTCGATCGCAATTTTCTCGTCAGAAAATAGCATGAAGTGGTGAATAAGAATTTTTGCAGCCTCTTTTAGAGCTTCCTTAGGATGAATTGATCCATCGGTAGCAATCTCAAGAACTAGTTTTTCGTAGTCTGTCTTTTGCTCTACGCGATAGTTTTCAATCGTGTATTTAACGTTACGGATTGGAGTAAAGATAGAGTCGATCGCTACAGCGTGTAGATCCTCTTCAGTAGATTCTCTGTTTTCATCTGCAGGAACGTATCCACGTCCTTTCTTAATTGTTAGTTCGATTTGAAAACTTGCGTTTGGATCAAGATGACAGATTACCAACTCAGGATTCAATACTTCAAATCCGGTTAGTTGCTTGCTGATATCTCCGGCTTTGAACACTTCCGCACCCGAAACGGTAATACTTACTTTCTCACTTTCTACATCATCAACGGTTCTGATGAATCTTACCTGTTTTAAGCTCAGGATAATGTTAGTTACGTCTTCGATAACACCAGGAATTGTTGCAAACTCATGCTCAACTCCATCAATCTTGATTGATGTAATCGCGAAACCTTCTAGTGATGAAAGGAGTATACGGCGTAATGCATTACCAATGGTAATACCATAGCCGGGCTCCAACGGACGAAACTCGAACTTACCGAAGAAGTTGTCCGCCTCCAACATTAATACCTTATCGGGTTTTTGAAATGCTAATATCGCCATGGAATCAATTATTATTTAGAATACAATTCTACGATCAACTGTTCTTTAATGTTTTCTGGAATATCTGCTCTTTCTGGCAAGTGAAGGAATTTACCACCTGAAATTGCTTGATCCCATTCAATCCAAGGATACTTGCTGTGATTAAATCCAGACAAAGCGTCAGCAATTACTTCCAAAGACTTAGATCTTTCTCTAACAGCAACAATTTGTCCTGGTTTTACAGAGAAAGAAGGAATGTTTACCACTTTACCGTCAACAGTAATGTGTTTGTGAGACACCAATTGGCGCGCAGCTGCTCTTGTAGGAGCAATACCTAAACGGTAAACTACGTTGTCCAAACGAGCTTCAAGGAATTGAAGAAGTACCTCACCAGTAATACCTTTAGTACGAGAAGCCTTTTCGAAAAGGTTTCTAAATTGTTTTTCCAAAACACCGTATGTGTATTTCGCTTTTTGCTTCTCACGAAGTTGAATACCATACTCAGAAGTTTTTCTCTTTCTAGCGTTCCCGTGTTGTCCCGGAGGATAGTTCTTCTTAGAAAGAACTTTATCAGCACCGAAAATAGGCTCACCAAATTTACGAGCAATTCTTGTTTTTGGTCCAGTATATCTTGCCATTTTTCTATCAGTTTAATTTGTCTATCTGAACCAGGATTCGTGCAGCCGCGATTACAGAGAGGATTATATGTGCAATCAATTCACAACCCTAGTTTCAATAATCAAGTAATTGTTGTAATTATTATACTCGTCTTTTCTTAGGAGGACGACAACCGTTGTGTGGAAGTGGAGTTACGTCTACAATTTCCATTACCTCGATGCCAGCACCGTGGATAGTTCTGATTGCAGATTCACGACCGTTTCCTGGTCCTTTTACATACACCTTTACTTTTCTCAAGCCAAGGTCAAAAGCAACCTTTGCACAATCTTGAGCTGCCATTTGTGCAGCATAAGGAGTGTTCTTTTTAGAACTTCTGAATCCCATCTTACCAGCAGAAGACCAGCTAATTACTTGACCTTCACTGTTTGCAAGAGAGATAATGATGTTATTGAAAGAAGAATGGATGTGAGCTTGACCAATAGCATCAACTTTTACATTTCTCTTCTTTGTTGCGACTGTTTTTTTTGCCATATCAACTCTTATTATTTAGTAGCTTTTTTCTTATTAGCAACTGTTTTCTTTTTACCCTTACGAGTACGAGCATTGTTTTTCGTGCTCTGACCTCTCAAAGGCAAACCAATACGGTGACGGATACCACGGTAACAACCGATGTCCATCAAGCGCTTAATGTTAAGCTGGATCTCTGAACGAAGATCACCTTCTACTTTAAATTCTGCACCGATGATATCACGAACTGCAGCAGCTTGATCATCTGTCCAATCTTTAACCTTAATATCGCGGTTGATACCAGCTTTCTCCAAAATAGTATTTGCTCTACTACGGCCAATACCGTAGATATAAGTCAAAGCTATTTCGCCTCTCTTATTTTGTGGCAAGTCTACACCAACTATTCTTATAGCCATATTACTAACTCAAATGTTTTGCAAAAATAATAATTTATCCCTGACGTTGTTTATACTTAGGATTTTTCTTGTTAATTATATACAAGCGACCCTTTCTTCTAACAATCTTGCAATCATCGGTACGCTTCTTCAAAGATGCTCTTACTTTCATATCTAGTTGTTTTTTATTTATATCTAAAAGCAATTCTACCTTTCGTCAAGTCGTAAGGTGACATTTCTACTCTAACTCTATCTCCTGGAAGAATCTTAATGTAGTGCATTCTCATCTTTCCTGAGATGTGAGCTGTAATTTCGTGTCCGTTTTCCAACTCAACTCTAAACATAGCATTCGATAATGCCTCTACGATAACACCATCTTGTTCAATTGCTGCCTGTTTGGCCATATCTATCTAAATTAAATTGCGTTTGTTCCTAATACTTCTTCTAAATAATCAAATGAAGAAAGAATTTCTGCTTTACCGGGACGAATCGCAATCGTATGCTCAAAGTGAGCAGATACTTTACGATCTTTCGTTCGCACGGTCCAACCATCTTTCTCAAATGCGACATTCTTACTTCCCATGTTAATCATAGGCTCAATCGCAATACACATTCCATTTCGCAATAGCGGACCGTAGCCCTTCTTGCCATAATTTGGCACTTCAGGCTCTTCATGAAGATTTCTACCAATACCGTGACCTACAAGTTCGCGTACTACTGAATATCCATGCTTCTCACAATATGTTTGGATGGCATTACCGATATCACCAACACGTTTCCCTTCAACCGCGGCCTCAATACCTAAGTACAAAGACTCCTTCGTAGTTTTTAGCAAATTTCTGATCGCCGAATCAACTTCTCCTACACAAAAAGTATAAGCGGAATCTCCACAGAAACCATTTAAAATTACTCCACAATCAACAGAGATTACATCTCCATCTTTTAACACTGTTGCTGCACTTGGAATTCCATGTACAACGTGTTCGTTGACTGATGCACAAATAGAGTTTGGAAAACCACCATATCCCAAAAAAGCTGGGATCGCACCATTATCACGAATAAACTGTTCTGCAATATGATCAAGTTGAAGCGTAGTAACACCTGGCTGTACGTGTTTTGCAACTTCTGCCAATGTGCGTCCAACCAATTGGTTGGCCATACGCATCAACTCGATTTCTTCATCTGTCTTTAGATATATCATTATATTAGTATGAGGCTGCTGAGCCTGTACGTCCTTTAATTCTACCTGATTTTAATAGACCATCATAGTGGCGCATTAAAAGATGACTTTCTACCTGTTGAAGTGTGTCAAGCACAACACCAACTAAGATCAATAAAGAAGTACCACCAAAGAATTGAGAGAATTCCATACTTACTCCTGCAAGACGGGCAAATGCCGGCATAATTGCAACTAAAGCTAGGAAGAAAGCTCCTGGAAGTGTAATGCGATCCATTACTCCATCTAAGAAATCTTTCGTTGGTTTTCCTGGTTTAATACCAGGGATGAAACCATTGTTTCTCTTCAAATCATCAGCCATTTGGGCTGGATTGATAGTAATCGCTGTATAGAAGTACGTAAAAAGTATAATCAATAATGCGAATACAAAGTTATACCAAAATCCTGTATTATCCATAAATGCAGACCAAAAAGCACTGGTTCCTTGTGAATTCCCAAAGCTAGAAATTGTTAAAGGAATAAACATGATTGCCTGTGCAAAGATGATAGGCATTACATTGGCTGCATTAACTTTAAGAGGAATGTATTGTCTGGCACCACCATATTGCTTACTGCCAACAATTTGTTTTGCATATTGAACCGGCACTTTGCGTGTTCCTTGTACTAGCAGAATTGCTCCTGCAACAACGAACAATAAGAATACCATTTCAAAGATAAGCATTACCAAACCACCAGCATTTTCACTAACACGAGAAACAAACTCTTGAATTAATGAATGTGGAAGTCTAGCGATAATACCAACAAGGATTATGAATGAGATACCGTTGCCGATACCTTTATCTGTGATTCTTTCTCCAAGCCACAATACAAACATACTTCCGGCTGCCATTACAATAGTTGCAAATACAGAGTACCAAATTCCTTGAGGAATAGTAGCTCCGACTGCTCTCATTTGGCCAGCCAAATTAAGTAGATAGGTAGGTCCTTGAACAAATAGAATCGCAACAGTTAAGTAGCGAGTCCACTGATTGATTTTTCTGCGACCGCTCTCTCCTTCTCGTTGTAGTTTCTGGAAAGATGGAACCGCAATGGCTAGCAACTGCATAACGATGGAAGCCGAGATGTATGGCATGATACCTAATGCGAAGATAGATGCATTCGAAAATGCACCTCCCGAAAACATATCAAACAAAGCCAATAGGCCTCCTTGCGTTTGCGCTTGTAAAGCTGTTAAAGCTTTTGGATCAATACCGGGAAGAACTACATAAGTCCCGAAGCGATAAAGTGCAACGAGAAATAGAGTAGTGAGGATCCGACTTCTCAGATCCTCAATCTTCCAAATATTTTTAATAGTTTCAATTGCTCTCATGGATTTAGAGTTTTACTACCGAGCCTCCTGCTGCTACAATAGCTGCTTCTGCAGATTTTGAGAATGCATTTGCAGAAACATCAACTTTTGCAGTAAGTGTTCCGTTACCTAGAATTTTAACCAATTGGTTAGATGAGATAAAACCTGCATTGATTAGTTCTTCACGACCTACAGCAGCAAGATTTTTAGCTTCTACCAAGGCTTGAAGAGTATCAAGATTGATTGCTTTATACTCAACTCGGTTGATATTCTTGAAACCGAATTTAGGCAAACGTCTTTGAATAGGCATCTGTCCACCTTCGAATCCGATCTTCTTTGAATAACCTGATCTAGATTTAGCACCCTTATGACCTCTAGTTGAAGTACCACCTAAACCAGAACCAGTACCACGTCCAATTCTTTTTCTAGTTTTAGTAGAACCTGCAGCAGGCTTTAAATTAGATAAATTCATATCGTATGCTTTATTTTTTCAACAATTAATTACTTCTCTACAGAAACCAAGTGTTTCACTTTAGCAATCATACCTAAGATAGCTGGAGTAGCTTCGTGTTCTACAACACGGTTCATTTTTCTTAGGCCAAGTGCGTCAAGTGTTCTTTTTTGGTCAACTGGACATTTAATTCTACTTTTAACTTGCTTAACTTTAATAGTTGCCATAGTTATTCCTCCTAAATTAACCTTTAAACACTCGTTCTACAGATACACCTCTATTTTGTGCTACTGTGAATGGATCACGTAGTTCACCAAGAGCTGCAATTGTTGCTTTTACCAAGTTGTGTGGGTTTGATGAACCTTTTGACTTAGCCAAAACGTCTGTAACACCAACACTCTCAAGTACTGCACGCATCGCACCACCAGCTTTAACCCCAGTACCGTGTGATGCAGGTTTGATGAATACGTTAGCACCACCAAACTTTGCAAGTTGTTCGTGAGGAATAGTTCCTTTGTGAACTGGAACTTTAATTAGGTTCTTTTTAGCAGCTTCTACACCTTTAGCAATAGCTGTAGTTACCTCGCTTGCTTTACCAAGACCCCAACCTACAATACCGTCTTCGTTACCTACTACTACAATAGCAGCAAAGCTGAAAGTACGTCCACCTTTTGTTACTTTAGTAACACGGTTGATCGCTACCAATCTGTCTTTCAACTCTAGGTCGTTAGTCGATTTAACTCTATTATTAATTCCTGCCATCTTCATTAAAATTTAAGTCCACCATTACGTGCGGCTTCAGCCAATTGTTTTACTCTACCATGGTAAAGATATCCATTTCTGTCGAAAACAACAGTTTGGATTCCTGCTTCAAGAGCATTCTTAGCGATCATCTCACCTACCATAGCGGCAACCTCTGTTTTAGTAGCTTTACCTTCAATTTTCAAAGAAGATGCAGAAGCTAGAGTTTTACCTGTAAGATCATCAATCACTTGTGCATAGATTTGCTTATTGCTTCTAAACACACTCAAACGTGGACGCTCAGTTGTACCTGAAATTTTATTACGTACACGATATTTTATCTTAAGTCTTCTTAGTTCCTTAGTTGTCATGATAATTTCTGTTTACTTAGATTACTTACCTGCTGACTTACCTGACTTTCTGCGAACTTCTTCACCTACGAAGCGAATACCTTTACCTTTATATGGCTCTGGTTTACGGAACGAACGGATTTTCGCACAAACCTGACCGATCAACTGCTTGTCAGCTGATTCAAGAATGATAAGAGGATTCTTATTTCTTTCAGATTTAGTTTCAAGTTTGATCTCAGAAGGCAACTGAACATAGATATTGTGTGAGAAACCTAGTGAAAGTTCCAAAATCTGACCATTGTTAGATGCACGATAACCTACACCAACAAGTTCTAGTTCTTTGCGGTAACCTTGAGAAACACCAACTACCATGTTATTGATAAGCGCACGATACAAACCATGCAATGCACGATGAGTTTTCTCATCAGAAGGTCTTGTCAACGTAACAACTCCGTCTTCGATCGAAACTGTAATATCAGGATTGATCTCTTGAGAAAGTTCGCCTTTAGGACCTTTTACTGTTACAACATTTTCATTCAATGTTACAGTAACACCAGCTGGAATTTGGATTGGCAATTTACCTATTCTTGACATAATTCTTTCCTCCTAATATTAATATACATAACACAATACTTCACCACCAATTTTCAATTGGCTAGCTTCCTTATCGGTCATAACACCTTTAGAAGTAGAAAGAACTGCGATACCCAATCCATTTAATACTCTAGGCATATCTTTGTAACCAGTATACTTACGCAAACCTGGAGTAGAAACTCTTGCAAGTTTCTTGATCGCGTTTACTTTGTGTACTGGATCGTACTTCAAGGCAATCTTAATAGTTCCTTGAGGACCTTCTTCTACAAACTTATAGTTAAGAATGTAGCCTTTTTCGAAAAGGATCTTAGTGATCTCTTTCTTTAAATTTGACGCAGGAACTTCAACAACTCTGTGTTTAGCTTTAATTGCGTTCCTCAAACGGGTCAAATAATCTGCAATAGGATCTGTCATAAAATTAAATCTTAAATTGATCCGGTTATCCGGACAATATTTAATACTAAATTACCAACTTGCTTTCTTTACACCAGGAATAAGACCTGCTGAAGCCATTTCACGGAATTGAATACGTGAAACTCCAAATTGACGGATATATCCTTTTGGACGGCCAGTCATCTTACAACGGTTATGCAAACGAACTGGTGATGCATTTTTAGGTAAAAGTTGCAATGCCTCATAGTTACCTTCAGCGATAAGCTGAGCTCTTTTATCAGCATATTTAGCAACAAGTTTAGCTCTTTTTACCTCGCGAGCCTTCATTGATTCTTTTGCCATCTTACTTAGTCTTTTTTAGCATTTTTAAAAGGCAAACCAAATTCTCTCAATAGAGCATAACCTTCTTCATCTGTTTGAGCAGAAGTTACAAAGGTAATATTCATTCCCAATATTTTAGTAATCGAATCGATATTAATTTCTGGGAAAATAATTTGCTCGTCAACACCTAATGTATAGTTACCTCTACCATCAAGCTTGCTATTGATACCTTTGAAGTCACGGATACGTGGAAGAGCAACGCGAACAAGTCTTTCTAGGAACTCGTACATTTGCTCACGACGCAATGTTACCATAACACCGATAGGCATTTTTTTACGCAACTTGAAGTTCGAAATATCTTTACGAGATAGTGTTGCAACAGCTTTCTGACCAGTAATTGCTGTCAACTCGTTGATAGCGACTTCAATGATTTTTTTATCAGCTACAGCCATACCCAAACCTTGATTGATAACAATCTTTTTTAGTACAGGTACTTGCATTACTGATTTATAACCAAACTCCTTCATCAAGGCAGGAACGATCCTCTCTTGATAATCTTTCTTAAGGCTGGCAGTATTGCTCATTACTTAATCTCCTCCCCTGATTTTTTAGAAAAGCGAACTAGATCGCCATTCTCATTTGACTTACGACCAACACGTGTAGGTTTTCCAGTTTTAGGATCTACTACGTTAAGGTTTGAAATATGAATAGGAGCCTCTTTCTTCTCGATGCCTCCTTGAGGATTCTTCGCATTAGGCTTCGTGTGCTTAGACACCATGTTAATACCTTCAACAACAGCGCGATTTGCTCCAACTAGCACTTCAAGTACACGTCCAGTTTTGCCTTTATCAACGCCAGTATTAACAAATACCATGTCGCCTTTTTTAATATGTAATTTGCTCATTACTCAGTGTTTTACAAAATTAAAGTACTTCAGGTGCAAGTGATACAATTTTCATGTTTGTTGCACGAAGCTCTCTAGCAACTGGGCCAAAGATACGGCTACCTCTGATTTCACCTGCATTATTCAACAAAACACATGCGTTATCATCAAAGCGAATATATGAGCCATCTTGACGACGGATTTCCTTTTTCGTACGTACTACAATTGCTTTCGAAACTGCACCTTTTTTTACGTCGCTTGAAGGGATTACACTTTTGATTGCTACTACGATAACATCACCTACAGTAGCGTAACGCTTTTTTGTACCACCAAGAACACGGATACACAAAGCTTCCTTTGCTCCACTGTTATCAGCTACTAATAATCTTGACTCTTGTTGTATCATCTTACTTAGCTCTTTCGATTATTTGAACTAATCTCCATCTCTTTGTTTTGCTCAAAGGACGAGTTTCCATAATTTTAACGGTGTCGCCGATGTTGCACTCGTTCTTTTCGTCGTGAGCGTGATATTTCTTCGTTTTATTAACGAATTTACCATAAATCGGGTGTTTTTCTTTCCATTTTACAGCAACAGTGATTGTTTTATCCATCTTATTGCTGAAAACTACCCCAACTCTTTCTTTTCTTAAATTTCTAGTTTCCATCAGGCTCAATTGATTATTGATTGTTAAGTTCTCTCTGACGCAATACTGTTTTCATGCGTGCGATCATCCTGCGTGATTGTTTAATTTGTGCAGGATTTTCCAAAGGAGAGATACTATGGTTGATTTCTTTTTGGTTTAAAGCAATTGTTTCTGCTTCAACACGTTCGATCAACTCCTTTGTTCCTAATTCTTTAATTTCTGCAATTTTCATACAATTACGCATTTTGATTTTCTAAATCATAATCACGTCTCACCACAAACTTAGTAGTAACCGGAAGCTTTTGTGCTGCAAGGCGTAGGGCCTCTTTTGCTACTTCAAACGGTACACCTTCGATTTCGAAGATGATTCTACCTGGAGTAATTGGTGCTACGAATCCTTCTGGAGAACCTTTACCTTTACCCATACGTACTTCGGCAGGCTTTTTAGTAATTGGTTTATCTGGGAAGATTCTAACCCAAACTTGACCTTGACGTTGCATATAACGTGTTACAGCAATACGAGCAGCTTCAATCTGACGTCCTGTAATCCATTTTGTTTGCAAAGACTTGATACCAAATGAACCGAAGGCCAACTGGTGTCCGCGTTGGGCATTACCCTTCATGCGACCCTTTTGTTGTCTTCTAAATTTCGTTTTCTTCGGTTGTAACATTTCTAATTAATTCTAACGTTTAACGATTAGCTTTTTTTCTCTTGAAGTTTTTATCTCTGTTGCCTCCGTTGTTGTCGCGACGTCCAGATTCTCTTGTAGTTGTAAAGTTTGGAGCAAGATCTCTCTTACCATAAACTTCACCTTTACAAATCCAAACTTTGATACCCAACAAACCAACTTTAGTCAACGCTTCAGCAAGAGCATAGTCGATATCAGCTCTTAATGTATGAAGTGGAGTTCTTCCTTCTTTATACATTTCTGAACGTGCCATTTCAGCTCCATTCAAACGACCTGAAACTTGAATTTTGATACCTTCAGCACCCATTCTCATTGTTGATGAGATAGCTTGCTTGATTGCACGGCGGTAAGCAATCTTACCTTCAAGTTGGCGAGCGATGTTGTTTGCTACGATAGTTGCATCAAGTTCTGGTCTTTTTACTTCAAAAATGTTGATTTGAACATCTTTATCAGTAATTTTCTTCAACTCTTCTTTCAACTTATCAACTTCCTGACCGCCTTTACCGATAATAATACCTGGACGAGCAGTGCAAACAGTGATTGTTACTAACTTAAGCGTACGTTCGATTACGATGCGTGATACACTAGCTTTTGCTAGACGGGCGCTTAGGTATTTACGGATTTTGCTATCTTCCAACAATGTGTCACCATAGTTTTTTCCACCATACCAGTTCGAATCCCATCCACGAATAATTCCTAAACGATTACTTACTGGATTAACTTTTTGTCCCATCTAACAATTATTTTTGATTGGTTGAACTTAGTGTATCAACAAATAGAGTTACGTGATTAGAACGCTTACGCACTCTGTAACCTCTACCTTGTGGAGCTGGACGAAGTCTTTTCAACATTGTAGCTGAATCTACACTGATTGAAGAAACAAACAATTCTCCACTCTCTGCTTTACGATCATTCTTTTGCTCCCAGTTTGCAATAGCAGAACGAAGCAATTTTTCAATTCTTGCAGCAGCCTCTTTATTCGAAAATTTCAAGACACCAAGTGCTCTGAAAACTTCCATACCACGGATCATGTCTACTACTAGACGCATCTTACGTGGAGAAGTTGGAACATTTCGCAATTTAGCGAAATACATGGTCTTTTGGGCTTCTTTTCTTTGTTCGGCTGATATTCTTTTTCTAGCACCCATTTTACTAATTCTTTTTTAAAGTTTTAATTCCTGAAATGAGTAATAATTATCGTTTCTTATTACCACCGTGACCACGGAAGTTACGAGTTGGTGAGAATTCACCAAATTTGTGACCTACCATGTTTTCTGTTACGTAAACAGGAATAAATTTATTACCATTGTGAACTGCAATAGTATGCCCTACGAAATCAGGCGAAATCATAGAAGCTCTTGCCCATGTTTTAACAACAGCTTTCTTGCCAGACTCATTCATAGCAAGCACTTTCTTTTCAAGCTTGATATTGATATATGGGCCTTTTTTAAGCGAACGACTCATAGTTTTCTTAATTAATCAGATTACTTCTTTCTTCTTTCAATGATGTACTTTGAAGAATGCTTCTTAGGAGCTCTAGTCTTCAAGCCTTTAGCATATAAACCTTTGCGTGATCTTGGGTGACCTCCAGACGAACGTCCTTCACCACCACCCATTGGGTGATCAACTGGGTTCATAACAACGCCTCGGTTGCGAGGACGACGGCCAAGCCATCTAGAACGACCTGCTTTACCTGATTTTTCAAGACCATGGTCTGAATTACCAACACTACCAATAGTAGCTTTACAAGTGCAAAGAATTTTTCTTGTTTCTCCAGAAGGCATCTTAATGATAGCATAAGTACCTTCTCTTGAAGTCAACTGAGCGAAAGCACCAGCAGAACGAACAAGTTTAGCACCTTGACCAGGACGCAGTTCGATATTGTGAATAACAGTACCGATTGGAATATTTGCAAGAGGTAAACAGTTACCTACTTCTGGAGTTGCTTCAGCACCTGACATCACTGTCTGACCAACTTCCAATCCATTTGGAGCAACGATATAAGCTTTTGCTCCATCTGCGTAGTACAACAGCGCGATACGAGATGTACGATTTGGATCGTACTCGATTGATTTAACTGTTGCTGGAATTCCGTCTTTATTTCTCTTGAAGTCGATAATTCTATACTTTTGTTTGTGACCGCCACCAATGTAGCGCATTGTCATCTTACCTTGGTTATTACGACCACCAGTATTTCTTTTTCCTACTACAAGAGACTTCTCTGGTGCACTCGCAGTGATTGTATCAAATGCACCAATAACTTTGTGTCTCTGCCCCGGTGTTGTGGGCTTCAATTTACGTATTCCCATTTTTTATTTAGATATTACTAAAGAAATCAATTGTTTCGCCATCTTTCAAAGTTACGATAGCTTTCTTGAATGCTGCAGTTTTACCTGAAATTACACCCGCACGAGTGTAACGAGATTTTCTCTTTCCAGAGTAGTTGCAAGTATTAACACCAACAACAGTTACATTATACAACTCTTCAATCGCCTTCTTGATCTGCAACTTGTTGGCATCAGGAGAAACACGAAACCCGAAACGATTTGAGAATTTCTCAGTGATCGCAGTTTGTTTCTCTGTAACGATAGGTTTAATTAAAATTCCCATTATACTAAGCCTCCTATGCTATTAATAAAGTTTCTCAATTGCAGCTACAGAACCTTCTGTCAAGATCAAGCTCTTGTTATTAAGAAGAGTGAAGGTATTAAGTTCTGAAACTGTTATTACATTCGCCTTCTGCAAGTTACGAGCCGACAAATATACGAAATTATTCTTCTCAGCTAAAACCAAAAGTAACTTTTTATCAGCCACTTGCAGGTTTTTAGTAAATGATATGAACTCTTTAGTTTTTGGAGCTTCGAATGCGAAATCTTCAACGATGATGATCTCGTTATTCATAGCTTTGTAAGAGAAAGCTGACTTACGAGCCAAAGCTTTAACTTTCTTGTTCAATTTGAATTCATAGTTTCTAGGTCTTGGACCAAATACACGAGCACCACCAACCAAAACTGGAGAGTTGATATCACCACGACGGGCTCCACCACCACCTTTTTGCTTAATAAGCTTGCGAGTTGAACCAGACATTTCGCTTCTTTCCTTAGACTTATGAGTTCCCTGACGTTGGTTTGCAAGGTACTGCTTTACATCCAAGTAAATCGCATGATCGTTTGGCTCAATGCCAAAGATAGCATCACTCAAAGTTACCTTTCTTCCGGTATCTTCACCTTTAATGTTATATACGCTCAGTTCCATTACTTTTCAATTAAAACGATTGAACCTTTAGCTCCTGGAACAGATCCTTTGATCAACAAAAGATTGTGTTCTGGAATCACCTTAATAATTTGTAGGTTTTGTACAGTTACTCTATCGCCACCTAGACGGCCTGCCATTCTTGTACCTTTGAATACTTTCGCAGGGTAAGAACAAGCACCAACAGAACCTGGTGCACGTAGACGATTGTGCTGACCGTGTGTTGCTTGACCAACACCACCGAAACCGTGACGTTTAACAACACCTTGGAAACCTTTACCTTTAGATGTCCCAATAACATCAACAAATGAATCTTCTTCGAAGAAATCAGCTTTGATTACATCTCCTAAGTTAAATTCACCTTCAAAACCTTTGAACTCGGCCAAGTGTCTTTGAGGAGCTACTCCAGCTTTTTTAAAGTGACCCATTTCTGGCTTAGTTGTATGTTTCTCTTTCTTTTCAGAGTAACCCAACTGAATTGCCTCATAGCCATCTTTCTCGATCGATTTGATCTGAGTAACCACACAAGGACCTACTTCGATAACAGTGCATGGAAGATTTTTTCCATCGGCACTGAAAACGGATGTCATTCCGATTTTCTTTCCTATTAATCCTGGCATTTCTTTAATTTTTTAAAATACTCAAACTTTAATTTCTACTTCTACACCACTTGGTAATTCCAATTTCATCAAAGCGTCAACAGTCTTAGCTGTAGAGCTGTAAATGTCGATCAATCTCTTGTATGAAGAAAGCTCGAATTGCTCGCGAGATTTCTTGTTTACGAAAGTTGAACGATTTACAGTAAAGATACGCTTATGTGTTGGAAGAGGTATCGGACCGCTTACTACAGCACCGGTAGCCTTAACAGTCTTAACGATCTTCTCAGCAGACTTGTCTACCAAGTTGTAGTCATAAGACTTAAGTTTAATTCTGATCTTTTGGCTCATAATTGAATGTAATATCTATCTATAATTATTTGATCAAATCTACACGACCTTTCACCTCTGTCAATACTTGCTTAGCGATAGAAGCAGATACTGGCTCGTAGTGAGAGAATGTCATTGTTGAAGTAGCACGACCTGAAGTGATTGTACGTAGTGCAGTTACATAACCGAACATCTCAGCTAGAGGAGCTTTCGCTTTTACTACACGTGCACCAGAGCGGCTTGATTCCATACCTTCAACTTGTCCACGACGTTTGTTCAAGTCAGAAATCACATCACCCATGTTTTCTTCTGGAGTAACAACTTCGATTTTCATCATTGGCTCTAGAAGAGTTGGAGCTGCTTTTTCAGATGCGCTCTTGAACGCTTGAATAGCACAAATCTCATATGACAACTGATCCGAGTCAACTGGGTGATAAGAACCGTCGATTACAGTTACTTTAAGTTTATCAAGAGGGTAACCAGCCAAAACACCATTTTTCATAGCGCGAAGGAAACCTTTTTGAATAGATGGGATAAATTCGCGAGGTATGTTACCACCTTTAACCTCGTCAACGAATTGTAGTTCACCTTCAAATGTTGCATCTGCAGGCTCAACACGTACAATCATATCTGCAAACTTACCACGACCACCAGTTTGTTTTTTGTAAGTTTCACGCAATTCAACTGGATTTGAGATAGCTTCTTTATAAGAAACCTGAGGACGACCTTGGTTACATTCAACTTTGAACTCACGACGCAAACGGTCGATAATGATTTCAAGGTGAAGCTCACCCATACCGCTAATTACAGTTTGACCTGTTTCTTCGTTTGAAGACACGCGGAATGTTGGATCCTCTTCGGCAAGTTTAGCCAAACCTACACCAAGTTTATCAAGATCTTTTTGAGTTTTAGGCTCTACTGCGATACCGATAACTGGCTCTGGGAAGTCCATTGATTCAAGTACCATAGGGTGACCTTCTTGACAAAGTGTATCACCTGTACGAATATCTTTAAAACCAACACCTGCACCAATATCACCACAACCAATAAATTCCTTAGCGTTTTGTTTGTTAGAGTGCATTTGGAACAAACGAGAAATACGTTCTTTCTTGTTTGAACGAGTATTGTAAACGTATGATCCTGCCTCAAGTTCTCCTGTATAAACACGGAAGAAACACAAACGGCCTACATAAGGGTCAGTTGCGATCTTAAATGCCAAAGCAACAAGAGGTTCATCTGAAGAAACCGGACGAGTAATCATCGTTTCTGGATCTTCTGGATTGAATCCTTCGATAATTGGGTTATCGATTGGACTTGGCAAGAATGAACAAACTGCGTCTAGAAGACACTGAACACCTTTGTTTTTGAAAGAAGAACCACAAATCATTGGGTTGATAGCCATAGCTAAAGTACCCTTACGAATTGCATTCATAATTTCATCTTCAGTGATAGCAGAAGGATCGTCGAAGAATTTTTCCATGATTGCATCATCACATTCAGCGATAGATTCAAGCATTTTTTCTCTCCATTCTTCAGCTTCAGCTAGAAGTTCAGCAGGAATTTCTTCTACTGAGTATTCAGCACCCATAGTTTCATCATGCCAGTAAAGAGCTTTCATTCTGATAAGGTCAATTACACCTTTGAATGTTTCTTCAGCTCCGATTGGAATTTGAATAGGACATGGGTTTGCTCCAAGAACATCTCTTAACTGACGAACAACTTCGAAGAAGTTAGCTCCTGAACGGTCCATTTTGTTAACGTAACCAATACGAGGAACATTATATTTGTCAGCTTGGCGCCATACAGTTTCTGATTGCGGCTCAACACCACCTACTGCACAGAAAGTTGCAACAGCACCATCAAGGATACGTAGTGAACGCTCTACCTCTACAGTAAAGTCAACGTGCCCCGGAGTATCAATAAGATTGATTTTGAATTTTTTATTATCGTAGTTCCAGAATGTGGTTGTAGCAGCAGAGGTAATAGTAATACCACGCTCTTGCTCTTGTTCCATCCAGTCCATTGTAGCACCACCATCGTGAACCTCACCAATTTTGTGAGTCAAGCCGGTATAAAAAAGAATACGCTCTGAAGTCGTAGTCTTACCAGCATCGATGTGAGCCATGATACCAATATTTCTGGTTAAATTTAATTGTTGATCTGAACCTTTAGCCATCTTATTCTAGTATTAGCTTAATTAAAATCTAAAGTGAGCAAATGCACGGTTAGCGTCTGCCATTCTATGCATATCTTCTTTCTTCTTGAATGCACCACCTTGGTTGTTAAATGCATCAACAATCTCCGCAGCCAATTTATCAGCCATAGTACGGCCACCTCTTTTGCGTGAGAAAAGAATAAGATTCTTCATTGAGATTGACTCCTTACGGTCATGACGGATTTCAGTAGGAACTTGGAATGTAGCACCACCAACACGGCGAGACTTAACTTCCACTTGAGGAGTAATGTTATCTAAAGCAGCTTTCCAGATTTCTAGAGCTGATCTTTCTTCATTAGCCAACTTGGTCTTAACGTTTTCCAACGCTGTGTAGAAAATTTCGAAGGCAACAGATTTTTTGCCATCGTACATCAGGTGATTTACAAATTTTGTCACCTTAACATCACCGAAAACAGGATCTGGGAGAACCTGTCTCTTTTTTGGTTTTGCTTTTCTCATTTCTGATAAAATTTCGTTCTTGTTTTTGGTTGCTTAAAAAATATTGCTTCAACAACACCGCTGTGTTATTTACTCAACCTATAGCCTATCCAATAAACTCAAACTAGTTTTAATACTTAATTTATTAATCTCAGTTTGAAAGGGCTTGATATTATTTCTTCTTGCCTTTTGTTGCAGCTGCAGCAGCTTGACCTGGTTTAGGACGCTTAGCTCCGTATTTTGAACGTCTTTGAGTACGACCATTCACACCAGCTGTATCAAGTGTACCGCGAACAATGTGGTAACGTACCCCTGGAAGGTCTTTCACACGACCACCACGAACCAATACGATAGAGTGCTCTTGCAAGTTGTGTCCTTCTCCCGGAATATAAGAGTTAACCTCTTTACCATTTGTCAAACGTACTCTCGCAACTTTACGCATCGCTGAGTTAGGTTTCTTTGGAGTTGTAGTGTAAACTCTCACACACACACCACGTCTTTGAGGACATGCATCTAGCGCAGGAGCTTTTCCTTTTACTACCAAAGTTTCCCTTCCTTTTCTAACTAATTGTTGAATTGTAGGCATTTTAATTCTATTTAAAAACTTTGTTGTGTAAATAATATATTTCACATTCACTGCTTTCTATGCAACTTACCAACTGTTAATCAAAAACTTAACCAACAACCAGAATACATCACATCCGAAAGACGCTGCAAAGTTACACAATTATTTCCAAAACACAATCAACAATGGAATATTATTACTCTTTTCCAATTATTTAGCATTTGTTCATAAGACTCAAAACCAACACAATAGACTCAAAATAGAAATTAACCATACATTAGAACAAAACGACATATAAACCATAAATTTATCACATTATAAGTTTCAACTGAGACAAATTCAAGCTTCTGTAAACATCTAAAACAAATATAGACCCATGAGTTATTTTTCGACACATCCGAACATCTTATTGTACTCTTCTCCTAAAAATCAAAAGAGTAAGAACAAAACATTGAAATCAGCATTTTTTAGCGACATATACACTTCGAATCCTAGTTTACATCACATTATAAACAAATAAAAAGTAACACATAGACACAAAACAGACACACTTCAAAACCTCGTAAAGAAAAGCTTTCTTGAAAAGTTGCATGAAGAATTCAATCTGAAATACCATCGTAATATTTCATATCAATATGACAAAGCTTAACTCCTCAAGCTTATTAAAATCGATTCGGCCTTAATAAAGGTCTCAAAAGAATCAATCCTAACAAACTTAAAGAACCACTTATATAATACCCCTCCTCCCCAACAGAAAGAAAAGAAATATGAGCAGAAAAGAAAACAGAAAAGCAAAAATCCTTTTTAATACCACTAAAAGCAGACATACGCTTGTCTACATTTCGTAAACAAGCAGCATCCCTCCAAAAAGCTCTTGAGGTTTATAACAAAACCTAATGTAGTTCTTCAATAAACCAAATAAGGTTTTAATCTAAAACACATTAGGTTTTTATCTGAACACCACTAAACATAAAAGAAGAATCAATTATTTAGAGGAACAAAAACCACAAACTCTTTTTTTTGAAATACAACAGCCCTCGAAAATAGCCTCAAAATTAAATCTTGAGAATGAAGACATCATTCAATAATGTAGACTTAGTGTATATAAAGGATACTATTCAGAACAATCCACAGAAACCCTAAACCATGAGAAAAACGACGAAACGAAGTTACCGATTACAATAAACAACATAAAACCCAAACAAAGAGCCTTACAACCGAATGTGACCTATAAAATAATTTAGCTCAAATGAGTAACTTTCTTATATAATCACGCATTTCTTATATTTACTCAAATAATTATAGTCACTTTCTATTCAACTAATTCAAATAAATATTTATATTGCAAGCAATAACCTTACAACGCAGCAATACATTATGAGAAAAGCGACAACCCACAAATTGACATGTAATTTCAAAACTAAATGAAGAACAGTTATGAATACCAACACAGCACAAATCAAAAACAAAGACATTGCAATAATTATACCCCAGAATTTAATTTGCGAATTGTCACAAAACCCATTAACTGAAGACTTGTATTTGATTTCTATCAAAAACTATACGGAGTCAAATCTTATCAACAACAAATCTGAAGATGAAGAAAGTTATTCTTTAATCTTTTGCTTTGCCGGAAAAATAAGAGTACATACATCTGATGATGAAATTCAGATCAGAGAGAAAGAATATCTCATCTGTAGAACAGCATACATCAAAGATATTTCACACATTAAGAGAAGAGATAATCTTGTATATATCATCCAATTCAATGGAAAGAAAGCTCACTGCCTGATAAAAGAAGAGAATACAACTTTCTCATTTGGGCTTGCAGATGATATCACATCGGTATATCTGCACAAAATACAAGAGATTGTCCACTCTCTAGAAATGGGATATAGAAAAGAAAACATTGAATATATTTCGGGACAATTATGGACACTGCTTATCTCTACAAAATACACAGAGCTTGCAGCATCCGATATCATCTATCCTGATACGGATATTATTACAAAAGCGATTACGATAATGAAAGATCATATTGAGAAAAGACTTACACTCGAGGATCTAGCGTCAGAGTTAGACTACTCCCCTTCTCATCTATCTACATTATTTACAAAGAAAACCGGTGAGACCCCGATTAATTACTACAATCAGTTGAAAATACAACAAGCGGCAACGTATTTACAACGAACAAATATTCAGATCAAAGAAATTGCGAATCGACTGCAATTCTACGATGAATTCTATTTTTCAAAGGTATTTAAACGTTATATGGGCATAACCCCCTCAAAATTTAAAAAGAAATATTCTTTAATTATATCTGACTAAAAAAAGAACTCCCCGCAACTTATCGACCTATATTCTTCAAGAAAGAAAGGTCTGATAAGCTACGGGGATAAATATTTCAGTATGCTATATTCTAAATTTATAAACGCTTGATCGCCCTCAACAGATGAGAATGAGTACCAGTCGTTTTATGAATTATGCCAACATCGTCTAACGAGTCAACATGTACATTTATGGATGCATGAATCACTCGGTTTGAGTCTAAAAATATCCCTACGTGTGATATATCAGAGGATGAAGTAGAACTAAAAAACAACAAATCGCCTTGTTTTGCATCAGCCAAAGTATCTACCGCCGACCCAACTTCAACTTGCTGTCTTGCATCACGCGGCAACTCAAAACCATGAATCGCATACACTTGTTGAACAAACCCTGAGCAGTCAATACCCAACGTTGTTTTTCCACCCCACAAATAAGGCGCATTCTTAAAACTAAAAGCAGTTTCTAGAATCCCCTCCAAAGAAGCAGGATGAGTATTCACAACAAAAGTAGGATGAATTTGATACTCGCTACCATTGAATCCAAATCGCCCGTTTAGTTCATTGTATCCAATTAATCGGCTTCCCAGTGGTAATCGGATAATTGAACGATCTGATAAATTAAAAACATCAGCAAATTGAGCAGTTGACATATATGTTGTTTTCAATTCTAAAAGTGATGTATCACCAACTAAATGAATTGAACCTTTACAAACCCATCCTGAATAATTATCATATGAAGAGGTTACAAAATAAAATTCAGAATCCTCTTTTTCTACTAAAAGAATATCTCCGAAAAGATATTGAGTTACCATTTCACTTCTTTCAGAAGCCGAGAGTCTTGCTGCGACAAGCGGCTGCAAAACTACTCCATATTTATTTGATGTTGTATTCATTTTATTTAAAACGCTTTGCAAATTCATCATCTTCAATCATAGAAACAATTATTGAACCATCAGGGCCGATATTTGGAGAACTTGATGAAAATAGATTTGCTATAAGATTATCCATTTCTTCGGTAGAGAGAGATTTACCTGATTGTATTGCTGCTGAACGAGCAAACGACAAAGCCAATGTCTCTGTTATCTTATCATGCGCAGACAAACCTGTTTCAAGTACATCATACAACGCGGACTTTAGCAATTCTATCGGATTTGCTTTATCCAAACCAACCGGCACTCCATTTATAGAATACGTATTATTTCCTAAATGACCAAGGTCAAACCCCATAAAATACAAATCGTCGAGGATTGTCGGCAGCACCGCCGACTCTCCTGCTGTAAAGCTTATCATTTCGGGAAAAAGGAGCTTTTGTGAAGCTGCCTTTTTTGATTTTAGACTAGTCAAATATTGATCAAATAATATTCGAACATGCGCTCTATGCTGATCTACAATCATCAGTCCTGATTTGACCGATGTTATAATATACTTATGCTTATATTGGATATAAAATACAGTTGGAATGCTTGGAAACAATTGCTGTTCCGGTGTTCCCTTTGACACAACCTCCACAACACCCTCAGACTTCGGGGCTGATACAGTTATTGAAGATTGGAATGTTTCTTGACTATCCCACTGATTGAACTGAGAAGTAGGACTGAATGTATCAAAGCCTGTAGTAGGTCGAAAGCTAGAACTTGTACCGGCACTCATCTTTGACGGAAGATCGTTTGCCTTAGATGGTAATTCTAGCAAATCCTGACTTTCCAATACATTAGAAACCTTTGACTCAAAAGAAGTTTCTTCCATTTCGAAGTTTTCCTCATGCGGCAAACCAATTTCTTCTGTAGATCGGCCTTTTTCGAAACCTTCATACAATTTTTCCCAATCAAACTCTGGTCGTGAGAAATTAGATGAAGCATTAAAGGGGTTATATCCTTTATCTATTTCTACATTAGGAGTCGTAAATGGGTTCTGCTGGTCGGAGTGAAAAACAGGAATATCAATCGAGTCATCCACATCAAAATTAATTGAAGGAACTGCATTTGATTTACCTAACGATTCTTTTACTGCGCTAGATAGTATCTGCCAAATCGGCTGTTCGTTTTCAAACTTTATTTCTGTCTTTGTAGGATGAATATTTACATCTATTGATGAAGGGTCTAAGTCGAAATATATAAAATAATTTGGCATCTCACCTGTTGAGATGATGTGCTCGTATGCATTCATCACTGCTTTATGAAAATACGGATGTTTCATAAAGCGATTATTTACAAAAAAGAATTGATGAGCTCCTCTCTTCTTAACAAAATCAGGCTTTCCTACAAAGCCACTTATATTAATTAAAGACGTTTTTACTTCAACTGGCAATAACTGTTGATTGACATTCTTCCCAAATATATTAAGAATACGTTGCTTAAGACCAGAAGATGGTAAATTATAGATTTCACCATCGTTATGAATCAATAAAAAAGAGACTTCCGGATAAACTAGTGCTATACGCTCAAATTCCGTAATAATATTACGAAACTCTGTCTCATTCGATTTCAAAAACTTTCGGCGAGCTGGAACATTAAAAAATAAATTCTTGATAGAAAAATTACTTCCTACTGCACATGCTATCGGCTCTTGCGATTCTACAGCAGAACCTGAAATTATCAAATGTGTTCCAAGCTCAGATGCTTCTTGACGACTTTTCAATTCAACGTGTGCAACGGCTGCTATCGAAGCAAGAGCCTCACCTCGAAAACCCATTGTTGTCAAAGCAAACAAATCATCAGCCTTAGATATCTTTGACGTTGCATGACGCTCAAATGCCATTCGTGCATCTGTCTCAGACATTCCTTTGCCGTTATCAATGACTTGAATTAACGTTTTCCCTGCATCTTTTATTACAACTTGAACCTCAGAAGCTCCAGCATCGACTGCATTCTCAACCAATTCTTTCACCACTGAGGCTGGACGTTGAATAACCTCACCTGCCGCTATTTGATTAGCGATACTTTCAGGAAGTAAATGTATAATGTCACTCATTAAAATTAATTTTAGAAGAATAAGTAACCCGCTAATATCAATAGCAGAATTAATATTACAGCTAAACGTATATTTGTTGAAACACGAGAATCGATGGTTTGACCTCGCATTTGCTTTTTCTTTATATGAGAAGTTCCTTCAACAAAAGAACCTTTCACTGTAGGCTGAAATTCCTCCTCTGGCATTTCACCAAGTTCTTTCTTGATTTTAACGACACGCTCTTCGAGAGCCTCTTTGCGTTCATCGTAAAAAATTGGCTTATGCCCAAATTTCCTAGGTTTTCTATTTTGATAAAAGAAAAATAAACCCATAGCTGATTGTTTTTGGTATTGCTAATTTAGTGATTTTCTTTTTCTCTTCGGAGCCTCTTCTACTTTTCTTTTGACAACTCGAAAAAGATCTTCTTTATTTATCGGACGTATATAGTCAAACCATTGAAAGTTCTTTAAAAACCTGGCCTCTCTAGTTAAATCAGGAATTGGCGTCAATGTTCCCTGTGGACTAGGCCATATCTTCAATTTATCCAGTTTACTATCACGCATCCACATCGTCAGATATCCACTTTTAGTTTTGTTCATTCCTATGAAAGAGCCATTTTTATCATCTATCGGATAATATACTGATTCAGCGTTGCCACTTACTTCAAGTCGTTCGACCGTTTGATTTTGAAAAAAGGCTTTGAGGTCTGAACCTCCTAATTGATTGTAACTAACAGAATCAATCTCTTGTATAGCAAAAGCTGATGCTATTACATGCGCCCAATCAATCGTACTATCGTTTAAAAATACCTCGATTGTATCTCCTGATAGCTGATATGTCTCATTCCACAAAATAGGATCTTGAAACATATACAGTACAGAGTCTTTTGAATTAAACTGCATCGAATCACAAACGCCCTGTAAATCTGGACGAAAAAACCTCACACCATGATAAGCTTTTATCTCTTTAAACTTTTCATCAATAGTGACCATAGTCATAGTATCAGCATGTAAAAATAATGTATCCTGCTGAGAATATTCATATAATAAGGCTGAGTCAGTTGCAAAAGCAAACTGTGTCTTCTCATTGTAATAACCATAATTACCGGTCAGCATGACTTGTTGGGCTGTATCTTTGATGGACATATTACCAAAAACCTCCCCAAAACCTAATTCTCTATTGTAGAATATAGAATCACCAGATAAAAGCTTCGTTCCCGAAACAACAACCGATTGATCTAAGAGCATTGATTCATTTGTTATGGTATTATACCATCCTAATGAAGATATAATAGTTGCACTATCTGACACGATCTCTGAGGGTCCGAGTATTGTTGCAATCTTCGAGTCTGTATTATACTTCAAGGTGTCTGAGTATAGTGTAAATTGAGGATTCTCGAGAACAACACTATCCTTAAACTCTGCAATTTTAGTATCTGGCGAATATTGTCCATATATTGAACGAAGTATATTCTCTGGATCTACGATTCTTCCATGATCAAAATAGTAACCTATATTGATATACCTGTCATAGTTTAAGCTATCTGTATATAAGGTTACATCTTTATTTATCATTCGCACATTATTTCTCAACTTTGCAACTTCTGTATCACCATCATAAAACAGATAATCTCCGTATATAAACAACGTATCACCTTGCTCCATTCGTACATTTGAAAAAGCTTCTAATGAATTTGTTTGTTCGAAAAAATAAGCACTATCGCAATACATATAAGACTCATTGTGCCTAAAAACAACGTTCCCTTTCAAAAATTTTGCCTCATTTCGTAGTTGCTTGTTAAATTCAAGAATATCTGCATGTTCTAAAAAGACCTTAGTTGTTTTTCGTTCAGATAAATCATCAACAGAACGAATTGTATCTGCAGAAACAGCAGTTGTGTCAGATCCTGAAATCACTACGTCCGTAATTTGGGCATGACTTATGCCAAACAGGCACAACATCCCAAATAAAAGGATATTGTGCCCGCTAAAAATATATTTAAATCTAAATCTTAACATGATAAATTAGAATCATTATTCTTTGATCCAACCTGGATACATAAAATCACACTTCACCCAATTTGGATTGATACGAATATATGTTTCTTTCTGCTTATTTGCAATCCATTTACTCAAGATATCTTCTTGCTTTTTTTGCTCAACAATTCGCTTCAAAACCTGATAGTCATCTGCCATATTCGCTCTGTGACCAGCTGTTCTAGTTTTAAGTTTAGCGATTGCAATAACATCTTTATTATTCTTCTCATTTTTCATTTTAAATGGCTTAGAAAACTGCCCTTGATCTAGCTCATCAATAGCTCTTGCTACTTCTATTGGCAGTTCGCTCATTTCAAACTTCGGTGTTCCGTTTCTTTCGTTTTCTGCTTTAGAGTTCACCATAATACCCTTATTATTCTTGGTATCTTTATCATACGAAACAAATAAAGCAGCATCTTCGAAAGAAAACTTATCACTTAACATGTCATTATACAATGAATCCATCTTAACTACAGCGTCTTCAATCTCTTTATCCGAAGGCTCAGGGTTTAGCAAGATATGACGTGTATTTATTCGATCTCCTCTTTTCTCAATAAGTTGAATAATGTGATATCCAAATTCTGTTTCAACTATTTTAGAAACCTTCTTATTATCATTTAGATTAAAGGCTGCATTTGCATATTCGGGTGCCAACATTCCTTTACCACTAAATCCAATTTCACCACCATATATTGCACTACTTCTATCTTGAGAATACATACGTGCTAACGTAGAAAACTCTTGCTCTCCAGAATTAACACGCTCAGTAAAATCTCGAAGTTTGGCTTTTACAGCATCAATTTCTTGAACAGATATTTTTGGTTCCATCGTGATTATTTGAACTTCTACAGTCATTGGAATATATGGAAGACTATCTTTAGGAAGTTCATTATAATATTTACGCACCTCAGAAGGTGTTAGTTTTATATCACCTGTAATTTTAGCTCTCATATTTTGAACAGTCTGCTGTTCTCTAATCATTTCCATAGTCTCTTCTCTAATTAAAGGAAGTGGCTTATTTAGATATTCTTCTAGCTGCTCCTTTGAGCCGGCTCTTTTAATCCTCTCAGCAATTGATTGATCAGCATACATCACAACCTGAGACTCTGGAACCTCAATACTATCTAATTTAGCTTGGTGAAGAAATAATTTTTGCAAAGCAATTTGTTCTGGGATTACACAGTAAGGATCACCATTAAACCTTTTACCCTCTTCACTCATTAGTAATCGCTGCATTTCAACATCTGAACGCAAAATAGCATCATCACCAACAACCCATACTATTTCATCAATAACATTACTATCTTGTGCATTCGCAATAAAGGATACTGCAGCAAAAAGAAATAGACCAAAAAATCTTCTCATTGTCAATTAAGCTTTTTTTCAGCAACTGCAATATCAGGTGAATATTGAATTACACCTTTTCGCAGAGCATCATTATATAAATCCTCTTCTATACTTTTAATAAAATTCAAGCGTTTCTGATTAATCAGCAACTCTCTGATCATAGGTTCTGCAAATTCATATGGAGCAGAGTTACCGATCAAAAGAGTTTCACTAATGTTCAATAAATAAACATATAAACTATCTGAAACTTCGATATTCTTTTTCTCTCTCAAAAATTTAATTGGATCAGAAATATGAATTGGTATTTTATCTACCACTTCATCAAAATCGACCCATTTATCATAAAAATAATCATATACAGATGCATTTTGTATACTATACTTTTCAATATTCTCCAATGACCTTTCATTTGTAGATTTATACCACTCTCGAATCTGAGTCAAATTAGGAGCATCAATTGGAATCTTAAGAAAAAGACCTTTAATTATATTCTTATCGAGTTTAAAACGCTCTTTATTTTCTTCATAAAAACTCCTTATATCAAGATCTTTTATTTCAGGTGTTAATCTCTCATTAACTAGCATTTCCTGATAAAGATTTAATACCAAGGATTTTTCATATTTCTCAACAAGCTGTTCAACCTCTTTCTGCTGACTTGCCGTATTACGCTTAGCAACATCATATAACAACTGCTCAACAATCCAATTCTTAATTAAATTCTCTGCAACAACTATACTATCAACTCGAGAAAGCCCTTTGGGCATAGATAATTCTATTTCTTCTTTTGTCAATGAATGATCTTGTACAGTGACAACAACATCAGTCTTTAAGATCTGAGTTGAATCATTGCATGCAAATATAATCAAAAATAGAATTGTCGATAGTAATATTCTTTTCATAATCACGAAAAAGTAATTGTATGAGACTTAATGGATTTGTTTCTAACAAAACTACGATATGTATTTGAATCAACATCAAATATGGCAGCAAAAATTACATAAAAAAACGACATCAATCTACTAGCTACACTTATTAGCTAGATAGATTAATGTCGTATATCTTAATGAAAAGAATTATTATTCTCCTCTACTATAGTTTGGCGCTTCTTGAGTAATAGCAACATCATGAGGGTGACTTTCTGCAACACCTGCATTTGTAATTCTAGTAAACTTAGCATGATGCAGAGTTTCAATATCTTTTGCACCACAATATCCCATACCTGCTCTTAAACCTCCTACCATCTGATAGAGAACTTCATAAAGAGATCCTTTATATGGAACACGTGCAGAAATACCTTCTGGAACCAGCTTCTTTACATCATCCTCAACATCTTGAAAGTATCTATCTTTAGATCCCTTTTGCATAGCATCTAATGACCCCATACCTCTATATGATTTGAATTTACGACCATTATAAATAATGGTTTCACCAGGAGACTCTTCTACTCCAGCAAGCAAAGACCCCATCATAACTGATGCTCCACCTGCAGCTATCGCTTTCACTATATCACCGGAATAGCGAAGACCTCCATCTGCAATTAAAGGAACACCTGTTCCCTCCAATGCTTTTGAGCATTCATAAATAGCAGACAACTGAGGTACTCCAACACCGGCAATTACACGAGTTGTACAAATAGAACCAGGACCAATGCCAACTTTTACTGCATCAGCTCCTGCATCAGCTAAAAATTTTGCAGCCTCTGCAGTTGCAATATTACCTACAACTACATCTAATTTTGGGAAAGCAGCTTTTGCTTTTTTCAAAACATCTACAACTCCTTTTGTATGTCCATGTGCTGTATCAATAACAATTGCATCAACACCAGCTTCTACAAGAGCTGAAATTCTTTCGAAACTATCACCTGTCACACCAACACCTGCTGCAACTCGAAGTCTACCTCTTTCATCTTTACATGCAAAAGGTTTATCTTGAGCTTTAGTAATGTCTTTGTAAGTAATTAACCCGATAAGTTTTCCATTACAATCAACTACAGGTAGTTTCTCAATTTTATATTGTTGCAAAATCTCTTTTGCTGCATCTAAATCAGTTGATTGATTCGTTGTAATCAAATTGTCTTTTGTCATTACTTCTTCTATCAATTTTGACTTGTCTGCAACAAATCGCAAATCTCTATTAGTGACAATACCTACAAGATTACGTTCCTCATCAACAACAGGAATCCCTCCAATTTTATATTCAGACATTATTGCCAATGCATCGGCAACACGCTTACCTTTAGTTATTGTTACGGGATCATAAATCATACCATTCTCGGCACGTTTTACGGTTTGTACCTGACGAGCTTGTTCTGCGATACTCATATTTTTATGAATAACACCAATACCACCTTCGCGAGCAATAGCAATAGCCATTTTCGCTTCAGTTACGGTGTCCATCGCAGCCGAAACCATTGGAATATTTAAACGGATATTACGTGAGAACTGAGTCGATAAATCGACATTACGGGGAAGAACTTCTGAATACGCGGGGATTAACAAAACATCGTCAAATGTTAATCCATCCATAACTACTCTATCTGCAACAAATGACATAGCGAATGCTTTAAAATTTATTGCGTGCAAATATAGCAATTTACAAATATCAAATCACATTCTTATTCAATAAAAAAATAAAAAGCTCTTCGGTCTCGAAGAGCTTTTTATTTTTTAAAATTTAATTCGCCATCTCTGATAAAAATTTAACACGAGCTAGCCTAATTTCTTCTTCTGTATAATCAGACCCAAGTTCATTAATTGCCTCGTCTAGAGAGTCTGTCTCAGACTCCTTAAAGTAATCATAGATATCATTTATATGATCTTCATCCATAATTTCATTTAAGAAGTAGTCAATATTAATCTTTGTACCAGAATAAACAATTGCTTCAATTTCATCTAGAAGCTCACTAAACTCCAAACCTTTTGTTATCGCAAGATCATCTAAAGCTACTTTCCGATCAATACCTTGTACTATCGAAACTTTTAGTTTAGACTTATTTGCAACTGTGCGAACACGCAAATCCTCAGGTCTTTCAATCTCGTTCTCCTCTACATGTCGTTTAATCAACTGAACAAATTCTTGACCATAACGCTTAGCCTTACCAGCCCCAACACCAGGAATATTTTGCAATTCATCTAATGTTACAGGATATGTTGTAGCCATAGCCTCTAATGAAGGATCTTGGAAAATAACGAAGGGAGGTACATCCAACTTCTTTGAAAGTTTTTTTCTTAAATCTTTCATCATTGAATATAAAACAGGGTCTACAGCACAAGTTGCACCACCGCGAACTTGAACTTCCTCTTCCTCTTCCTCAAAATCGTTATCTTCAACTATCTTGAAAGATACAGGCTTCTTCATAAACTTCTTTCCAGCTTCAGTCAACTTCAACAAGCCATAATTCTCAATATCTTTATCCAGATATCCATTAATTAGAGCTTGGCGAATAACAGCGTTCCAAGTTTTTTCTTCTTGATCTACACCCGAGCCAAAAACCTCGAGCTCATGATGTCCATAAGATTCAATTTCAGACGTTTCTTTTCCTAACAGAATATTAACTATATATTCTGCTTTAAACTTTTCTTTTAGTACAGAGACTGCCTCTAATACTGTAACCAATAATTCCTGTGCTTCCACTTTTTTTTTCGGGTTCAAACAATTATCACAACTACCACAATTCTCCTCTGAATATTCTTCACCGAAATAATGAAGTAAAACTTTCCGTCGACAAACAGAACTCTCGGCATAAGCTGCCGTTTCAAGCAACAGCTGCTTTCCAATCTCCTGTTCAGCAACAGGCTTCCCTTGCATAAACTTTTCGAGCTTCTGAAGATCTTTTAATGTATAAAAAGCAATACATCGCCCTTCTCCACCATCTCTTCCTGCTCGCCCTGTTTCTTGATAATAACCTTCAAGACTTTTAGGGATATCATAGTGTATTACATAACGAACATCAGGTTTATCAATACCCATACCAAACGCTATTGTTGCAACAACAACTTGTGCATTTTCACGTAAGAAGGCATCTTGATTAGCTGAGCGTATAGAGGAATCCATCCCCGCATGATAGGGCAAAGCAGCAATTCCATTAGCTTTAAGAATATCTGTAAATTCTTCTACTTTCTTTCTACTCAGACAGTAGATAATCCCAGATTTTCCTTCTTGAGTCTTTATAAACTTGATAATATCCCTGTCAACATTGATTGTTTTAGGTCTAATCTCGTAATATAAATTTTCTCTATTAAAAGAAGACTTAAAAACCGTTGCATCCATCATACCTAAGTTCTTTTGAATATCATGTTGAACTTTTGGTGTTGCTGTTGCAGTAAGTGCTATTAATGGCCTCTTACCGATCTCATTTATAATCGGACGAATACGTCTATACTCTGGTCGAAAATCATGCCCCCACTCTGAAATACAATGTGCCTCATCGACTGCATAAAAAGAAATCTTTATTTGTCGAAGAAATTCCACATTTTCTTCTTTGGTCAAAGACTCTGGAGCAACATAAAGCAGTTTTGTTTTACCACTTAATATATCTCCTTTTACTTGATCAATAGCAGTTTTGTTTAATGATGAGTTTATAAAATGAGCTATCCCCTCCTTTTCGCTGAAGTTTCGCATGGCATCCACTTGATTCTTCATTAGTGCAATTAACGGAGAGATAACTATAGCTGTACCTTCCATCATAAGAGAAGGAAGCTGATAACAAAGCGACTTACCTCCACCCGTAGGCATTAATACAAATGTATCATTTTCGGCAAGCAGATTTTGAATAACTGCCTCCTGATTCCCTTTAAAAGTTCCAAAGCCAAAGTTCTTCTTCAGCTCATTCACTAGATATTCTTTATTCGCCATGCTTGAGAATTTAACACTATTCTGCCTGCAAACTATTTAAATCTGCTTTATCAAGTTGTTTTTGCGCATACTCTTTTGTAATATGCAATTCATTTTCTTCTTTCGAAGGCATCGAAAACATATCATCCATCATGATTGTTTCGACAATCGAGCGCAATCCACGAGCTCCTAATTTATATTCGATTGCTTTATCAACAATATAGTCAAACACATCATTATCGAAAGACAATTTAACCCCGTCCATCTCAAACAGTTTTATATATTGTTTTATTATTGAATTCTTTGGCTCCGTCAATATTCGACACAATGTGTCTCGATCTAATGGATTCAAATAAGTCAATATTGGCAAACGTCCAATAATTTCTGGAATCAAACCAAATGATTTTAAATCACCAGGACGAATATATTTAAGCAAATTAGAATGATCAACCTGCGTATTCTTACTACTCGCAGAATATCCAACTGAGCGAGTATTTAATCTTTGAGCAATTTTCTTCTCTATACCATCAAAGGCCCCTCCACAAATAAATAAAATATTTTTTGTATCGACCTGAATCATTGGAGCTTCTGGATGCTTACGCCCACCTTGTGGTGGAACGTTAACAACAGAGCCTTCCAGCAACTTTAACAAACCTTGCTGTACTCCTTCCCCACTAACATCTCTAGTTATTGAAGGATTGTCTCCTTTACGAGCAATCTTATCAATTTCATCGATAAAAACAATACCTCTTTCCGCTGCTTTAACATCGTAGTTTGCAACCTGCAACAACCTAGTCAACAAAGATTCGATATCTTCACCTACATATCCAGCTTGCGTTAATACTGTCGCATCTACAATTGTAAAAGGCACATGCAATAATTTTGCAATCGTACGAGCTAGAAGAGTTTTACCTGTTCCTGTGGAGCCAACCATAACAATATTAGATTTTTCAATCTCTACATCCTCAGAAGACAATGGTTGCACCAATCGCTTATAATGGTTATATACCGCAACAGACAAATATCTTTTTGCCTCGTCTTGACCTACTACATAACCATCTAAGAACTCCTTGATTTCCTTTGGTTTTGGAAGTTCAGCTAGATCAAACCCCGATTGTGATTTTTTCTTTAGCTTCGAATCCTCTTGCACAATATCATAGGCTTGTGTAGCACATGCATCACAGATTGCACCATTCACCCCGGTAATTAATAGATTGACATCTTTGCCTGTTTTACCACAGAAGGTACAACGATCACCACTTTTAGCCATCCTAAAATCCTAGTTATATTATTTATTTCTAATCAAAACGTCATCAATCATGCCATAAGCTTTTGCTTCAGCAGCAGTCATCCAATAATCACGATCTGCATCTTTTTCGATCACATCAATTGACTGACCAGAATGATCGGAAATAATGGTATATAGTTCTTTTTTTACTTTAGCAATTTCACGTGCTGTAATTTCAATATCTGAAGCTTGACCTTGCACACCACCTAGAGGTTGGTGAATCATTACACGAGAATGTTTCAATGCAAACCGTTTACCCTTTGCTCCAGCAACAAGTAAAACCGCAGCCATTGATGCTGCTATACCTGTACATATAGTTGACACGTCACTATTAATAAATTGCATCGTATCATAAATACCATAACCAGCATATACAGATCCTCCAGGTGAATTGATATAAATCGAAATATCCTTACCTGGATCACTCGAGTCTAAATACAAAAGTTGAGCTTGAATAACGTTCGCAGTATAATCATCAACACCGGTACCTAAAAAGATAATTCGGTCCATCATCAAACGTGAAAAGACATCCATTTGAGCTACATTTAGCTGACGCTCTTCAATAATTGTAGGTGAAATATAACTACTAGTGATATTCATATAGCTGTCTAACGCATTACCATTCATCCCTAGATGCTTGGTCGCATATTTTCTAAAATCGCTCATAGTACTGTTTGAGTTTTATTTTTCTATTTATGATGACCGGCTATTTATCTACCCGTCATGTTGATAACAAAGTTATAAATAAAAATCCGAATGCCACAAACGAATAAGAAGCGTCAAATATATTTTTTACAGATTATATAGATAAAAAAATAGGGGTGCAAATCCATAGATATGCACCCCTATTTTATAAATTGACTACTTACGCAAAAAGATTCTTAAATTCTTCAATTGTAATAGTTTTTTCGTCAAGAGAAACTTTTTCTTTAATGCTTGTAACGATCTTCTCTTCAATAGCTCTATCAACAATATTACGAGCAGTATTCTTATCCTTCATCATGTCTTTAGCATAGTTTTCAAGAACATCTTCAGGAATACTGATCATACCATATTGAGCAAATTGAGCTTTTGCAACTTTTTTACCTAGAGCTAAGAAATCAGCCTCTTCAACCTTCAAAGAGTTATCTTTTATTATTTGCTCTTTAATAAGATGAAACTTAAGATCATTAATCATTGCAGGATATTCTTCCTCGATTGCTTCTGGAGTTTTATCTTCTCCGCTAACAAGCAACCAACGCTTCAAGAATGCATCAGGGAATTGTAGGTCACCAACTTTAGCCATCAACACTTCTTTAGCATCAACTAAGAAACGAAAATCACTTTCAGGAGCCATTTGCTCTTGTAAAGCTTCACGAACTTTAGCAACAAATTCTTCCTCAGTAGTAACAGTATCTTTACCGAATACTCTGTCAAATAGCTCTTGATTTAGTTGAGCCTCTTGATAACGAGTTATCTCTTCAATTTCAAAGCTAAAGTTTGAAGTTATATTTGCGGCTTCTTCTTTGCTTACTCTTAAGAATGATGCAATCTCAGCTTCTGCATTCTCATAAGCTTTTGCAGGATTGAATACAATCACAGAATTTTTAGCAGCGTTCGCAAATTTTGATTTTTCTTCTTCATTCTTCATGTATGAAGACATCAAAACAGCACCTTCGATACGAATACCACCTTCTTTTGGTTCATTATTCTCATCTAATTCAACAACTGTACCTTTAACAAGGTCTTTTTCTTCTGTTGCAGCTTCAACTTGAACATATGTACCAAAGTTTGATTTATAAGCATCGATTTGGTTATTTACCATTTCATCATCAACAGCAACATTGTAATAAACAATCTTGTCTTCTTTGCTTAAATCAATTTTGATTTCCGGAGCTAAAGCAATATCAAAAGCAAAATCATAATCCTCTTGAGTTTCAAAATCAAAATCAGCTTGTTGCTCTGAAGGAAGTGGCTCACCCAAGATATTAATTTTATTCTCACGGATGTAACCATATAGTTTTTCACCAACCAATTTATTGATTTCGTCAATCTTGATTGATTTACCATACATTTTTTTCAACATTCCCATTGGAGCCATACCTTTACGGAACCCAGGAACATTTGCTTTTTTACGGAATGTTTTTAAAGCCTCATCAACTTTTGGTTGGTAATCTGCTTTTGCAATTTCAATATTAATGATACCGTTTACAGTATCAATATTTTTAAGCGAAACGTTCATTACTTATGCTTATTTAATTATTATACGTGTCGAATATTAGCAATGCAAAAATAAATCGAATCTTTCAATAAATCAAATTATAAGATCTTTTACTTATCACACAAAAAGTATTTTTTAAATCTGACTTTTAATTGAATATCAAAAATTATTGTATTTCTTTGCATGTGTAGAAACAGAGGGTTCTAACAATCCTTGAATTTAAGATATTACAAATTATACGATAAATTCAAGTAGAAGAATTGGCAGTAACCTAATATAATCTACTTTTTATTATCATCTAATTTATACAACATGAATATTTACATTGGAAACTTGAATTACCGTATTCAAGAGTCAGATCTAAAACAAGTTATGGAAGAATATGGAGAAGTTAGCTCCATCAAACTTATCAAAGACAGAGAAACTGGTCGCTCTAAAGGCTTTGCATTTGTTGAAATGCCAAACAATGAAGAAGCTCTTAAAGCTATCAGCGAATTAAATCAAGCTGAATTTGACGGTCGTCAAATGGTTGTTAAAGAAGCATTACCTAGAGAATAGTTCTTTACAGATAAATAAGTAAAAGCCCCCTGTCTTACAACAGGGGCTTTTTCATTTCAATCAAATTAATCATTCAATGTATAGAGGTGTATTATCTCAGCAATCAGCTGGAACTATATTCATTACTATTTTTTCATTAATTATAGTAGGATCTCTTTCTTCTTCTCTTCTTATTGATCTGATTTGTCATATTCATTCAAAAATATATGACTATTCATGCAGCTCAATTAACACCTATTTATACGAGCACATAAATATATTACGTACTGCACAACTTATTCAAAGTATATTCACATTCTTACTTCCAGCTATATTTGCAGCAAACATTATTAGCATAAAACCTACATCATTTTTAAACATCAACACAACTTGTACAACCTCTAAATATGCTTTAGCCGGAGTGTGCATTGTTATCCTACTGCCCGTAATTACACTTTCTTCGTTATTGAATGAATCGATATCTTTTTCTTACTTCCTTGAGCCTCTAGAACAAATTTTTCAAAAATGGGAAACACAAGCCAAAGAACTAACATATTTACTTATAAACACAAAAAGTCCAATTGAGATTGGCTACAACTACCTTATCATTGCAATTGTCGCAGCTGTTGCTGAAGAATTTTTATTTCGAGGAGTTATTCAAAACATATTAGTCTACAGACTAAAGAATCATCATTCAGCAATATGGATTGCTGCTGCCATATTTAGTTTTACACACTTTCAAATCTATGGATTTGTCCCACGTCTAATTCTTGGAGCTTATTTAGGCTATCTTCTCTATTGGACAAGATGTTTATACATCCCTATTTTCGCACATTTTTGCAACAATGCTTTTACTCTAACCGTAATGTATGGAATAGAAAATAGATTATCCAATTCGCAAAATTTATCACCCCTTAACCTCTCCGAATCAGCATTATTATCTGTCCCGTCCATCATTATATTCTTTTGGCTTACAAAAAGCCTAAAACAAAATACGGAATAAAAAAATGCTATCTGTTTACATCCAGATAGCATTGAATATTTCTAAGTATCTTATTCGAAAACACGTCGTCTTAATTGAAAGTCTTTTCCTAAATATTTTTCACGTACAATCTCATTTTCTGCTAATTCTTCAGCCGTTCCTTGAAACAACACTTTCCCTTCAAACAGCAAATAAGCACGATCCGTAATACTCAGCGTTTCATAGACATTATGATCTGTAATTAAAATACCAATATTTTTGTGTTTCAATTTTGCCACAATATATTGAATATCCTGAACAGCTATTGGATCTACACCAGCAAACGGCTCATCCAACATGATAAATTTGGGATTAATAGCAAGACATCGTGCAATCTCAGCACGTCGCCTTTCTCCCCCTGACAGCTGATCACCTAAATTCTTTCGAACTTTATTTAATCGAAATTCAGAGATTAAACTTTCAAGTTTTTCTTTTTGATAATCTTTTGTTGTATTTGTCATCTCAAGAACTGATCGAATATTATCTTCAACAGACATCTTTCTAAAAATAGATGCCTCTTGAGCCAAATAACCTATACCATTCTGTGCACGTTTATAAACAGGATACTCTGTAATATCTTTGTCATTTAGAAAAATACGACCTTCATTTGGAGTAACTAGACCTGTAGTCATGTAGAATGTCGTTGTTTTACCAGCTCCATTAGGACCTAACAACCCTACAATTTCCCCCTGCTTCACATTTATTGAAACATGATTCACCACAGTTCTTGTTCTATATTTCTTGACTAAGTCCTCAGTCCTTAGCACCATTTGTTCACCTTCTACCATATCTAGAGATTTAAGGCAAATGTAATAAAAATGAAAGTTACAGGCCGTATTATCAGCACAAAAACAGCTATCTCATATACTTTTTTAAAGCTTTGGAAACTCATCTTTTTAGACTGAAGCATCTCTTTCTGCCAATATTTATGTAAGTTTGTGCCTTCAATTATACTGTCTATTGACAATATATAAATAAAAATGCTACATGGAAGCTTTACACAGACTTGGAGAATATACATTACTCATGAAAAAAGCAATATCCATTCCTGATAGATGGAGTATGTTTTTTCGACAATTAATTAAAGATATCTACAAACTAGGAGTAGACTCTTTATGGATTGTTGTTATTATCTCACTATTCATTGGGACAGTTATCGCAATCCAAATATCTCTCAATATCAGCTCCCCACTTATTCCAAAGTTCACCATTGGCTATTCGACTCGTGAAATTATCCTTTTAGAATTCTCGTCATCAATTATGTGTTTGATATTAGCCGGTAAAGTCGGATCAAACATCGCATCTGAAGTCGGAACAATGCGAGTAACCGAACAAATTGATGCAATGGAAATAATGGGAGTCAATTCGGCCAACTTCTTACTATTACCAAAAATTGCCGGTCTAATGATATTTATACCTGTGCTTGTTGTCTTCAGTATGTTTTGTGGTATTATCGGTGGATACTTGGCTAGCTATATGACCACAGCTCTACCAACAAGCGATTATGAATATGGCCTTCAATACTTTTTCAACGAATTCTACATCTGGTATTCAATTGTAAAATCTATAATTTTCGCATTTATCATCTCATCAATTGCATCATACTTTGGCTATTACGTAAAAGGTGGCGCATTAGAAGTAGGAAAAGCAAGTACAAACGCAGTAGTTATGAGCAGTATTCTTATTCTACTAGCCGATGTTCTTTTAACTCAATTAATGCTTGCGTAATCATGATTGAAGTTCAACATATAATTAAATCATTTGAAGGTCGTATTGTCTTAAATGATATCAGCACAGTCTTTGAGAAAGGAAAAACAAATTTGATTATTGGCCGCAGTGGTTCCGGAAAAACAGTCTTCATGAAGAACATTATTGGACTCATGAAGCCCGACTCTGGCAAGATCTTATATGATGGAAGAAACCTGCCCCAAATGGGTAAGCAAGAGCTTAATGCTCTCCGCAAAGAGATGGGAATGCTATTCCAAGGATCCGCTTTGTTTGACTCTATGACAGTTCTTGAGAATGTAATGTTTCCTCTAGACATGTTCTCTAGAGACACAAACAAAGAAAAGCTCAAACGCGCTCAATTTTGCTTGGAGCGTGTAAACTTAAAAGATGCTGGACATCTTTATCCATCAGAAATTAGTGGTGGTATGATGAAACGCGCTGCTATTGCTAGAGCGATCTCTCTTAATCCAAAATATTTGTTTTGTGATGAGCCAAACTCTGGTCTTGACCCTAAAACATCACTCATCATTGATGACCTAATTCATGATATTACACAAGAGTACAACATGACAACTGTTATCAATACGCACGACATGAACTCTGTAATGAATATTGGTGATAATATCATCTTTATTAAAGAAGGAATGATGGAATGGCAAGGTAACAGCAAACAAGTAATGTCATCTACGAACAAAGCTTTGAACGACTTCGTTTTTGCGTCTGATCTATTTAGAAAAGTAAAAGAAGTAGAAAACGCATCAGAACAAATAATATAAAAATATCGAGGTAATTAATTAGATTTGGTTACCTCGATTTCTTTATTACAATATAGGTATCAAATATTTAGCAAGCAGATATCCGCCTACAATCAACCACACAAACAAGACAAAAGCTAAAAGGAATGGTTTTGGGCCTGCTTTTTTAAACTTATCAAAGCTTGTTTCCACACCTAAAGCTGTCATTGCCATAGTTAGCATAAACGTATCAATATAATTAAAACTATTTACAATAACGGCAGGTAATACATCTAATGAATTAAATCCTATTACAGCTAAGAAGCCAAATGCAAACCATGGAATTGTCACTTTGGGACGAGCCTTATTTCCTTTATTTTCATAAGCAGTACCCTCTGAAATATCTTGATTATTTGTGATCAACAACCCTAATATTAGCAAAAATGGCGCCAACATCATTACGCGAATCATCTTTACAATAATCGAAACTGATGCAATTTCTTGAGTCATTGAGTTCCCTGCTCCTACTGCATGAGCTACTTCATGCATCGTCGAACCTGTATATATACCCATCTCTGTAGGAGATAAATCTATTATTCCAGCTTTATAAAGAACTGGATACAGAAACATTGCGATCGTTCCGAAAATTACAACGGTTGAAACAGCGACTGCTGTTTTATGAGGTTTACTTTGAAGCACCGGCTCTGTTCCTAGTACTGCTGCTGCTCCACAAATAGCACTACCGGCAGACGTTAAAATAGTCATATCTCGATCCATCTTCAGAAGTTTTCCTACAAACATTCCAATTGCTAAAGTCCCTACAACGATTATCAAATCAATTACTATTGCTGCAAATCCAACATCTAACACACTTTGGAAAGTCAATCTGAATCCATATAAAATAATAGCCCATCGCAAGACTGATTTTGTGCAAAACTGAACACCAGGAATCCATGTTGGAGGTAAATGACTGCGCAAACTATTAGCGTAAACCATACCTATAATAATCCCCACAATAAGAGGGCTTAAAGACAATTGCTTCACGAATTCTACTTCAGATAAATAGAACGCAGCAAAAGAAAACAGAATAATAAGAAGTATTCCGTGAATTGTGTGGTGTCTGTTTTTCTTCGTAAACATAGCTTTCTAATATTGTATACTTCTATAAACAAGCATCATAACAATATAGATGAAAAGAATAACACAAATAAACGAATATTATCAACAAAAAAAGGTTGCATCCATACACAATAGATACAACCTCGACAATTATAAAAATTAATAGTATTACTTCATATTCTTTAGTTCATCGGCACAAATTTCCAATTGCTCATACCATTCATTTCCAAACTTACGAATAAGTGGTTCTTTTAAGAATTTATAAACAGGCAATCCTTCCTTTTGCCCAAGAATTTCAGCAGCCTTACAAACCGACCATCTATGATAATTAACTGCTGTAAACTCCTGATATTTCTCGAGCCTAATTGGATAAAGATGACAAGAAATAGGCTTATAAAAATCAACCTTACCTTCTCTATAAGCTTTTTCTATTGCACATTTACACATACCTGAAGCATCATAACAAGTAAATACGCAATCTTTTCCATTTACGATCGATGTCACCATATCGCCATCGAAATCTTCATACGCTACACCTTGTGCTTTGATAACCGCTTTCGCTTCTTCCGAAAGATCATCCCATACAATTGATAGGACAGCCTCTAGCTTTGCAACCTCATCATCTTCTAGTGGAGCTCCCGACTCACCTTCTACACAACACTCTCCTTTGCATTTATCCAAATCGCAAATAAACTTTGCGTCAAATACATCCAAACTTATAATTGTATCATCTATTTGAACCATATATTGTTTGTTTAAATTTATATCAACTTTGCCTTAAATAACAACTCTCAATAGACTCGATATATAAAGAAATAGGTGTCGAACATCCATTTTGTCCGACACCTATACTATATCTGAAAAGAAAATTACTTGATCAATGAATGACCTGTCATTTCTTCTGGTTGGTCAATTCCTAAAATAGTACAGATAGAAGGAGCGACATCTGCAAGTACACCTGCTTCAACTTTAGCAGCCTTATTTTCTGTAACATAAACAAATGGAACCGGATTTAGAGAGTGAGCTGTATTTACAGAACCATCTTGATTCATTGCATTATCAGCATTTCCGTGGTCTGCAATAATGATTGTCTCATATCCGTTTGCTTTTGCAGCTTCTACAGTATCTTTCAAACAATCATCTACAGTTTTTACTGCTTTTTCGATCGCTTCATAAATACCGGTATGACCTACCATGTCACCATTTGCATAGTTTACAACGATAAAGTCAAACTTCTGCTTTTCGATTTCAGCCACAAGAGCATCCTTTACTTCGTATGCACTCATTTCTGGCTGAAGATCGTAAGTTGCTACTTTTGGAGATGCAATCAAAATACGCTCTTCTCCCGGGAATTCAGACTCACGTCCTCCGTTAAAGAAGAATGTTACGTGAGCATATTTTTCTGTTTCAGCAATATGCAACTGCTTCATTCCTTTGTTCGAAAGCAATTCCCCTAATGTGTTTGACACATTGTCTTTATCAAAAAGAATATGCACATCCTTATAATTTGGATCATAAGGAGTCATTGTATAGAACTGAATTCCAGGAATTGTATGCATACCTTCTTCCGGCATATCTTGTTGAGACAACACAACCGTTAGTTCTTTTGCACGGTCATTACGGTAGTTGAAGAAAATAACAACGTCACCTTCTTGAATTGTTGCAACAGGAGCTCCGTTTTCAACATGTACAACAGGTTTGATAAACTCATCAGTGATACCTTCTGCATAAGAATCTTCAATGGCTTTTACCATATCTTCAGCAGGAGAACCTTTACCGTTTACCAATAAGTCATACGCTTCTTTTACACGTTCCCAGCGTTTATCACGGTCCATCGCATAATAACGACCGATCATTGATGCAATCTTACCGCCTGAAGTTTTCAAGTGATTTTCCAATTGCTCGATAAATCCTTTACCACTTTTAGGGTCGGTATCACGACCATCCATAAAGCAGTGAACAAATGATTTTTCAATACCGTATTCTTTTGAAATATCACAAAGCTTGAATAAATGCTCTAAAGAACTGTGTACACCACCATCAGAAACAAGTCCCATAAAGTGGATTTGTTTTCCGTTTTCTTTAGCGTAGCTATATGCTTTTTTGATTTCCGGATTATCTTGGATTGTATTTTGACGACAAGCAATATTAATCTTTACCAAGTCTTGATAAAGAACGCGACCTGCACCAATATTTAAGTGACCAACTTCTGAGTTACCCATCTGACCTTCAGGCAAACCTACATTTTCACCAGAAGCCTCAAGCTCTGTTGTTGGATAAGTATTTACAAGATAGTCCCAATATGGTGTAGATGTTTTTGAGATTACATCAGCGTTTGATTTATCACCGATACCCCAACCGTCGCAGATTATTAAAAGCGCTTTTTTGCTCATGACTAATCTATTAAGAGTTTAATTATATTGATTTTAAAGCAACGCAAAGATAATCAATTCCAAAGAATTATTTTTGTTCTCACACGATCTCTTTTGCATTAATTACGAATATGACACACAATACATTAATTGCAAAAGTTGTAATTTTGAATATGAATAAGAGTCAGCACATCCATCCCGAACTTGGTACCATTGAGTTGTCCCATAGTAAAAGAGCCAAAAATTACATTATCAAACTAGGTAAAAACGGCTTGATAGCCACAATTCCCCACAAGGGATCGATTGAAGAATTAAACATCATTCTTCAGAAAAACAAAGCGAAACTTGTACTGTGGATGAAGCATAAAGAAACATCTTCATTCAGAATCGACAATCAAACGATACTAAATACTCTTACCTTTTCTCTACAAGTATCTCCTTCAGACAACAAGCGATATACAGCTTATATAAAAGAAAGCATTTTACATCTACACTATCCATCACAAATTGATCTTTACGCACCCTCTACGCAAGAAACCTTGCGCAATATAATAGTCGGAGCCCTCAAACATGAAGCTAAGTTATTTTTACCCTCTCGCTTAAAAATGCTTGCCGAAAAATTTAAATTTAGGTATAACGACGTTCGAATTAAAGATGTAAAAACAAGATGGGGAAGCTGCAGTTCGCATAAAAACATCAACTTATCTTTTCGCCTCATGCTATTACCAATTCACTTAGTTGACTATGTGTTATTACATGAGCTTTGCCATACAATTGAACTAAACCACAGCGATCGTTTTTGGAGGCTTATGGACAAAACAACAAACGGAACTGCTAAGCTGCTAAGAGCAGAACTTAAACAATTCCGTATTGTAGTATAAGTTTAAAATCTTACTTTCTTTCAAATGCTGCGTCAAAAGCCTGAGTTGACGGGGCAAAATCAAGCATTCGAACAAACTCACAAGACTCTTTTGCTCCATATTCACGGTCCATTCCGCTATCTTCCCATTCTACAGATAGCGGACCTTGATATCCTATGTCATTAAGAGCTCGGATTATTTCTTCGAAATTAATATTACCACGTCCCAAACTTCTAAAATTCCAGAATCTACGGTAATCCCCGAAAGGAAGAAATCCGCCAAAAACGCCACCTTCAGTTGGCGTATCACTCCAATAAACATCTTTCATATGTACATGAAAGATCCGATTATGGAATCGTCTAATAAATTTTATATAATCGACACCCTGATATCCTAGATGACTGGGGTCAAAATTAAATCCAAAGACTGGATCATAATCGATTGCCGACAATGCTCTTTCTGCTGTTACAATATCAAAAGCGATCTCTGTTGGATGAACTTCTAAAGCGAATCGAACTCCTAATTTTCTAAACTCATCAAGTATCGGTGTAAATCGCTTTGAGAAGTCATAAAAACCGGCATCAACCATTTCGTCTGTAACAGGCGGAAACGAATAAAGTAAAGGCCAAATTGAACTTCCAGTAAAACCAAGAACTGTATCTACTCCCAACAAAGACGCCGCATTTGCGGCTTTTATCAAGTAGTCGGCAGCTCTTTCTTTTACACCTTCCTCGTCTCCATCCCCCCAAATCTCTAGAGGTAAAATTGCTTTATGTCTTTCATCTATTCGATCACAAATAGCTTGACTTACCAAATGGGCCGATATCGCATAAACTTTTAGATCATACTGCTCTAAAAGGTCAAGAATACGTTGATAGTATCCAACATCTGTTTGCGTAACATCTAGATGAGCCGGTAATCCTAGCTCCAATCCATCATATCCAAACTCCTTTGCTTTTACACAAACTTCCTCCAAGGATAAATCACCCCATTGCAATGTACAAAGTGTTACTGGTCTGCTCATAATTTGATTCAAGGTCTATTTTAATTAATCATTTTAGTCAATAAACTTAGTCCATTTCTCTTCGCTTTGAGAAGATGCTACAACCGTTTCAATAAACTTCATCCCACGCACACCATCCTCAACAGTAGGAAAATCAAGGTATTCGGCACGTGGTTTCTTCCCTCTTTTTATACTATGCAAAGCAAGTGCGAAGTTTCTGTAAATATTCGCAAAAGCTTCAATATACCCTTCGGGATGTCCTGCTGGAGTACGCGTATTGAAGCGTGCCAACGAAGATAAATAATGCTGACCTACTCGAAGCATTTGAGTCGGTTTATCCGGCCATTTTAGTAGCATCGTATTGGGATCATGTTGATTCCACTCTAAACTACCCTTATCGCCATAAATTCGAATCTTTAAATTATTTTCTTCTCCTATTGCGATTTGCGAAGCCATTAATACACATTTAACACCACCTTCATAGCGAATCAAAACGGCCCCATCATCATCAAGCAATCGTCCTGGCACAAAGGTATTCAACTCAGCACATACCTCAGTTGCTTTTAACCCCGTAATATACTCTACCAAGTTAAAGCAATGCGTTCCGATATCACCCATACATCCGGCTTTTCCCGAGCGCTTTGGATCAACCCTCCATGCTGCTTGTTTATTATTATCTGCAATATCTTGCGCTAACCAACCTTGCGGATATTCTACGTAAATCCTGCGAAGATTACCTAACTCGCCTTTACGAATACGCTCCTTTGCCTCTTTCACCATTGGGTATCCGGTGTAAGTATGTGTAATTGCAAAAAGCAATCCAGATTCTTTTGCTTTCTTCTCTAATATCAAGGCCTCTTCCAGACTAAAAGTCATCGGCTTATCTAATATTACATGGAATCCTTTTTCTAAAGCCAACATCGCAGGTTCAAAATGCAAATGATTCGGAGTAACAATGGATATGAAATCAATTCTCTCTCCATCAGGCATCTTTGACTCTTCTTCAATCATTTCTCTGTAGTTTTCATAAATCCTACCCTCATGCATAAAAAGAGACTTCCCTGTAGCAATAGAATTAGAAAAGTTAGAGCTAAAACATCCACTGACTAATTTTATTTCTCCATCTAGAAAGGCCCCAATTCGATGAATGGCTCCTATAAAAGAACCCGAACCGCCACCAATCATCCCCATTTTTATCTTCTTTTTCATAACTCACTGATTTAAGTATTTTTCTATAGCTACAAATCTAACCATTTGAATGGTTATTCAAAATAAATAACCAACAAATATTTATTGTAACAATTTATCAATGAATAAAGTATATAACAATTGCCTGTATTTTCAACATAAACAATAATTCACACACAAACCACTCTACAAGTTAATTATAAATTAATTAACACTTTTCTTTTACAAGTGTGTTTTTTTGTCTTTATTTACACTTGAAAAAATATTTAATACTATTCATCACAAGAAAACAATGAGAAACACACACTTTTCGATCGTTGTTGTATGCTGTATGCTTGCAACATCTTGTTCAAATCCTGTAGAAACAACTTTAAAAGGTGAAACCTATGAAAAAAACTTTTCTTTTTCATTCAAAAGCGAAGTGATCCCCTTTTCCACAAAAAGTACTGCCGGAATTCCCTTCTTTAACATCCCGGATCCAACAACAAAAACAGATGAAGTTGTTGATCCTCCTACACCTCCTAATCCGACACCTTCAACATTGGCTGCACCAACAGTCATTCAAAAATACCTCTATAGCGAAGATAAATTGGTGAGTAACGGAGTTATAAAAAAGAAAGAGAACAGCTTCCCTGATTTTACAGAGCGCTTTACAAAAGGAGTTTATAAATATCTCTTTATTGCTCATTCCGAAGAAGAAATCACAATCGACAATAACAATCTTACCTTCTCTGAAGTACCAGACGTATTTATAGGAACTGAAAATTTTGAAATACCGACAACCAATGCTAAATCTACACCTACGAGTCTGGAACGTTGCATAGCCCGGATTGAAGTGGCATCTGATACCCCTACTCCTAGTGAAGTAAAATCAATTTCTATACAAACAACTAACTTCCTAAATACACTTAATATAAAAACGAATTGTGGTGTAAAACCGAATGAATATATAGCCGAAAAAACCTATGTATTCAATAAAGAAGAAGAAACTACAAAGAATCCAATCCCCACCGATCAATTATTCACTACAGGCTTCAATACCTTTATGTTGTCATCGGAAGATCAATCATCTCAAAAGTTATCGTTAATGATCACAATAACATACAATGACGACAAAACGATCACGCACACGATTAGCGACATTGATCCTGTCACAGACAAGATAATTCAATATACAGGAAATATATTCTCTCAAAGCGGAAGTTTCAGTTTTGATGTAAAATCAGACTGGAGTGGAGGCATTGAACAGAGACCTATTTAAAATGACAAAAGTCCCGTTAGATGATGAATCTAACGGGACTTTTGCCTAACGTAGCTCCGCCGGGACTCGAACCCGAATCTAAAGTTTAGGAAACTTCTATTCTATCCCTTGAACTACAGAGCCATTCTCACTATTAAAAGCACAAAAATATACTGTTTATATCAATTTTCAAAACTTATTCACACCCTACCCTAATTATTAAAGATCGTGCGAAGTATTTCTAATGATTTAATTTCTGGAAAATCAAACAGATGAAGTCTAAAGTATTCAATAATCCGTTCCAGCAACTTCACCCGCAAATCTCTCGACAAAGGTAACTCGTGCATCAATTCAAAAGAAGTTTGCATCAGTTTTCTGAAATAATATCCCTCCTCTTTATCGAGGTAATGCTTATGAATCGGAATCTCTGAAACAAAAGACCCACTGTATAAATCAAAGAAAGCACACTGGCTACTCTGCTCCATATTGGGCGTAAACCCTAGATAATGTGTCAATCGTAACAGAAACATTAAGTGAAAATTTGCCACGCTATGATCTGAGAGCTCAAGTAAATGAATCGAATGCACTATAAAGTCAAACAGCGGTTCATCCTTGCCCGCCTCGCGTAATACCCGATACATAAACTCCGCCAAAAATAACGAAAGCACATTTTTTACCGGATCGGCATAAAGCTCCACAATAGGAAATGCAAGCACCGCCTCTTTGACCCGATGCAAGTCTTTATTACCTTTGTAGTCGATTTCGAGCTCAAGCACAGACATTGGTAAAAAGAGAAACTTCGAAAGTTTGCTGGTTTTACTTTTCGATCGGGGTGCATGAAAGGCAAGACGCCCATACTCTTGAGTCAGAATATGAACAATATAATATTTATCATTGTAGGGAATTGCATGTAAAACTACACCTTTTGTTTTCTTGAGCATAAATACGTAAACCGCTTATTTTTATAACGAAAGTAATCCAAATATCTTAATTCATCAATCAAATTGAATACATTTAGCGATTCTATAGAAAAGACAAACAATTGAAACGCGGAAATAAAAAATAACTCGTATGGAAGAATTAAACCTAACAACACCCTCTTTGCTTTTTTCGGCAATTTCGCTTATTATGCTTGCATACACCAACCGTTTTTTATCGTATGCACAAGTAGTACGCACACTAAAAGAAAACCTCCCCAAGGATGAAGCAGGGAGCAGAGCTCAAATCGCAAACCTACGCAAAAGGTTATATTTGACCAGAGCGATGCAAATACTCGGCATATTTAGTTTGCTGCTATGTGTAGCTTGTATGTTTCTAATTTATGTCAAGTTCTTTTTCATTGCAACCATTATTTTCGGAATTGCGTTACTAAGTCTGTTGTTTTCGCTGTGTATCTCCATTTGGGAAATACAAATCTCCGTAAAAGCTCTGGAGATTCATTTAAGCGATATTGACTGCAAACAAAAGTTAAACAAATAGTTTCTTTGCATTTTAGCCTCTAAATATTTTGCAGTTACAAAAAACAGTCCTACTTTTGCACTCGCAATCAACAAGAATGCCAGTGCAAAAGGAAAGACCAACGGCACACAAATGGCCCATTCGTCTATCGGTTAGGACGCAAGATTTTCATTCTTGAAAGAGGGGTTCGATTCCCCTATGGGCTACAATAAACAAGATTTAAGAAACGATTAAAAAGAAGATAGCTGAAATGGCAAATCATCAATCATCAATCAAAAGAATCAGACAAACTAAGGTTAGAAGATTACATAACCGATATTATGCCAAAACTGCAAGAAACGCAGTTAAGAATCTTCGCGCCATTGTAGAAAAAAGCGAAGCATTGGCTCTTCTACCTAAAGTTAGTTCTATGCTAGACAAACTAGCGAAGAAGAATGTAATTCACAAGAACAAAGCTTCAAACTTGAAAGCTAGACTTGCTCTTCACATCAACAAACTTGCATAAGTTTTGATTGAATCAAAGATATCACCGAACTATTCTAAATAGTTCGGTTTTTTCTTTTTATACCCCTCCCATCTTCGCCACTTCCCCCACACCACACCGGTGCGCGAATTCAGCAAAAAACAATTCCATTCCTTACAAAGAACATTCTCAAACCACACGTACTTCAAATCGTCAGATGCCGACCTGACGATTCAGTCTTCACTATGTTTAAATCGTCAGACCGCCATCTGACGATTCAGTCTTCACTATCATTAAATCGTTTGATGGGCATCGGACGATTCAGTTGTCACTTGTTTCAAATTGTTTGATGGGCATCAAACAATTCAGTCTTCGTTTCGTTCGATTTCACACCTCACAAACAACGAAAACACAGCTCGTTAAATCCACGAATGAAACATGCAGAAGATCGGTGCATTTTTTGAAATAAACGTCTCTGGATTATTGAGATAATACACCGAAAATAGTTATATTTGTTAGCTTTACTAAGCACAAAACAAGTAAACTAAGAATTAAATTTATATAGACTCATGAGTGAAGAAATAAAGAGTACTGGCAGTGAGTACTCAGCTGACAGTATCCAGGTACTCGAAGGTCTTGAGGCCGTAAGAAAAAGACCGGCAATGTACATTGGCGACATTGGCGTTAAAGGACTACACCACTTGGTATACGAGGTTGTAGACAACTCTATCGACGAAGCCCTTGCCGGCTACTGTACACAGATTGAGGTATTTATCAATGAAGACAATTCTATTACCGTACAAGATAACGGACGTGGTATCCCTGTAGACCTTCATGAAAAAGAAAACAAATCGGCACTAGAAGTTGTACTTACCGTACTGCATGCCGGAGGTAAATTCGACAAAGGTTCTTACAAAGTATCCGGGGGACTTCACGGGGTAGGTGTATCTTGTGTGAACGCACTTTCTACTTACCTGAGAGCAGAAGTTAAGCGTAATGGAAAAATCCACATGCAAGAGTTCTCTTGCGGAGCACCTCTACACGGCGTAGAAGTAATCGGAGAAACAACCACAACCGGTACCACCGTAACTTTCAGACCAGACGCTTCTATTTTTACATCTACAGAATACAAATACGATATTCTTGCAGGTCGTCTTAGAGAACTTGCTTACCTAAACGCAGGTATCAAGCTGATGCTAATCGACAAGCGCGTTGTAAAAGAAGACGGATCATTCAAGAGTGAAACCTTTTACTCAGAGCAAGGTCTGCAAGAATTTGTACGCTTCATCGACGCTACTAAAGATCCTCTAATCGACAACGTGATTCACATCACTACCGAAAAGCAAGGTATCCCTGTAGAAGTAGCGATGACTTACAATACATCGTACAACGAAAACGTATATTCGTACGTAAACAATATCAACACCATCGAAGGGGGTACTCACCTTGCAGGCTTCAGACGCGGTCTTACACGTACATTGAAAAAGTATGCTGAAGATTCAAAGATCCTGGAGAAAGCAAAGGTTGATATCAACGGTGACGACTTCCGCGAAGGTCTTACAGCAATCATCTCAATCAAAGTAGCAGAACCTCAGTTTGAAGGACAAACCAAAACCAAACTAGGTAACAATGAGGTAATCGGAGCGGTAGACATGGCCATCAGTGAAGCACTGGGCAACTACCTTGAAGAGCACCCAAAAGAAGCAAAACAGATTGTAGAGAAAGTTGTATTGGCAGCGAAAGCTCGTATCGCAGCTCGTAAGGCTCGCGAGATGGTACAACGCAAAACTCCGCTTTCGGGAGGTGGCCTTCCGGGCAAACTAGCCGACTGTTCGGAAAAAGATCCTGAACGTTGCGAAGTATTCCTTGTCGAGGGAGATTCGGCGGGTGGTACTGCCAAGCAAGGTCGCGACCGTAACTTCCAAGCTATTCTTCCTTTGCGCGGTAAAATCCTAAACGTAGAGAAAGCAATGCACCACAAAGTACTGGAGAGCGAAGAAATTCGTAACATCTATACAGCATTGGGCGTTACCATCGGAACCGAAGAGGATGCAAAAGCATTGAACATGGCGAAACTTCGCTATCACAAGGTTGTAATCATGACCGATGCCGACGTAGACGGTAGCCACATCGCAACGTTGATTCTTACATTCTTCTTCCGTCACATGCGTCCGCTTATCGAAAACGGATACGTATACATCGCAACACCTCCACTTTACCTTTGTAAAAAAGGAAAAGCAGAAGAGTATTGCTGGAACGATCAGCAACGCCAGGCATTTATCGACAAAGTTGCTGCCGGAAATGAAAACCAAGTTCACACGCAACGATACAAAGGTCTTGGTGAAATGAACGCAGAGCAGCTTTGGGATACAACGATGAACCCGGAACACAGAACATTGAGACAAGTTACGATCGACAATGCAGCAGAAGCAGATCATATCTTCTCTATGTTGATGGGTGAAGATGTTGCTCCACGTCGTGAGTTTATCGAAGAAAACGCTACTTACGCAAACATTGACGCGTAATCTAAGCGAACAAAATATTTTTATGTGTATACTTATCCCCGGCTTACCTCACTCGTGTTGTAAGCTGGGGATTTTTATTAGACGAAAACTTTAGTTATACTATGAATCATCCGAAATCCCTCATTCGAGGTAGTCGCATCGAAATCATTTCACCGTCGGGTGCAATGAACGACGAACTGATCGACAAAGGAGCCGAACAGCTTGGTGCATTGGGATATCACGTAACCATTGCACACCATACGAAAAGCAAATTCGGTCGCTTTGCCGGTACTGCCCGGCAACGAACCGAAGACTTTATGCAAGCATTTGTAAACGAAAACGTAGATGCCATCTGGTGTAGTCGCGGAGGATACGGCTGTGCTCATCTGCTCGAGGCTTTGGAAAAAGAGACTGGCAAGCAGATCTCACCCAAATGGTTAATCGGATACAGCGACATTACTGCTCTACACGCCTATCTCAACAATAGAGGTATTGAATCATTGCATGCACCGATGCTAAAACATCTGGCAGAAGAAGGAAACGATACGGCAATAACCTATACGCAGAAGATTCTGTCGGGAGAATATCCTCAATACACAATCGATGCACATCCGCTCAACAAATTAGGCAAAGCCACTGCAACACTTCGAGGCGGCAACCTCTCGGTATTGCTCTCTCTCCGTGGAACTCCTTTTGATCTACCGGCAGATACAGATATCATTCTATTCATCGAAGACATTGCCGAGCAGCCATACCACATTGAGCGCATGCTTTACAACCTCAAACTTGGCGGTGTATTGTCACGCATCAAAGGGCTTATCGTAGGACAATTCTCAGACTGCCCCGAGGATACCTCTATGCCGGGCTCAATTTACGAATCGATCTCGAACCTGATGCATGAATACAACATTCCTGTTTGTTTCAACTTCCCTGTAGGTCATGTAAAAGAGAATTATCCGCTTATTTGTGGAGCTAAAACGCAATTGGAAGTAAATGAAAATGGCGCAACCGTGTCGTTTCTGTAACGATTCTTACACAGTTTTAAAATAAGCAGGTTTCAAGAAAGAAAAAGTTTATGTACGTTTGTGTACGAATAAGATTTACACAAAATAAGGATACCCGATGAAACAATTGATTTATACACTGGTATTGGCTATTTCTGTTGTTGCTTGTGGCAACACAAACTCAGAAAACAAGTCGGCCGCAAACGAAAGTCCGGCACCGGTTTCGGCACCTACTTTCAATGCAGATAGCGCTTACAACTATGTGGCTTCGCAGGTTGCATTCGGACCTCGTGTTCCAAACACGGAACAACACGAAGCTTGTGCCGACTGGCTCAGCTCGGAACTGAAACGCCACGGCGCGGTAGTGACCGAACAGAAAGCAAAAGTATACACCTACGACAAAAAGGAACTGGACGCTATCAATATCATTGGCAGCTACAATCCAGAAAGTAAAAAGCGAATCTTGCTTTGTGCTCACTGGGATACTCGCCCTTTTGCCGATGAAGATAAGAACAAAGACAACCACCACACTGCGATCGACGGTGCCAACGATGGCGCCAGTGGTGTAGGAGTTTTGCTCGAAATGGCACGCTTGATGGGTGAAAAAGCTCCGGATACAGGTGTGGATATTATCTTCTTTGATGCTGAAGACTGGGGAACTCCTAAGTTTGACAAATCGAGCTATACAGAGGATGATTGGTGTCTTGGCTCGCAATACTGGGCAAAGAACCCGCACGTAAGAAATTACAAAGCAAACTTTGGTATTCTACTCGATATGGTAGGTGCACCAAATGCCACATTCTATAAAGAAGGATACTCCATGCAATATGCCCCAACTTATGTAAATAAGGTATGGAACAAGGCTGGAGAACTGGGTTTTGGCAACTACTTTTCACAAGCTGAAGGTGGATACATTACCGACGACCATTATTACGTAAATACTATTCGTAAGATTCCTACAATCGACATTATACAGACTTCACCTTATACATCGACCGGTTTTGGCGACTATTGGCATACCGTAAACGACACTATGGATAACATTGACAAAAATACATTGAAGGCTGTAGGACAAACGGTAACGAATATTGTGTACGAACATTAATAAAAACTCAACGATATAACTATAAACGAAATGTCAATAAACGAGATTCAAGACGAGATCATTGAAGAATTTGCTTCGTTTGATGATTGGATGGATAAGTATGCTTTACTTATCGACCTAGGCAACAGCCTTGCTCCTCTAGATGAGAAATATAGAACAGAAAACAACCTAATCGAAGGATGTCAGAGTCGTGTATGGCTACAGGCAGATTATGAAGATGGAAAAGTGATCTTCAAAGCAGAAAGTGATGCAGTTATCGTAAAAGGAATTGTTTCATTGCTAATCAATGTATTGTCAAACCATACACCTCAGGAGATTCTGGATGCAGATCTTTACTTCATTGATAAGATTGGCTTGAAAGAGCACTTGTCTCCTACTCGCTCAAACGGTTTGGTTTCGATGGTGAAACAAGCCAGACTTTACGCGTTGGCTTTCAAAGCAAAAGAACAAGCCTGATATCATCCGGTATAAGAACAAAAGCGCCTTTGTCTCGATTCTCTAGCAGACAAAGGCGCTTTTCGTATTTTGTTGTATCTAAAACTTCAATTCTAGTTGACCGCAACCGGTATTGAACGACTTGCGATGATAGGGTGTAATCCCAAATTCGGTAATGGCTTTGCGATGCTTTACCGTAGGATAGCCCTTGTTTTTCTTCCAGTCGTACATCGGAAACTCATCGTGCAATCGGTCCATATAGTCGTCACGATAGGTTTTGGCAAGAATAGATGCTGCCGCTATTGCTAGGAACTTTCCGTCGCCTTTTACCACGCACGTATGCGAAATATCAGGATAAGGATTGAAGCGATTACCGTCGATAAGTAGATGCTCCGGCTTTATTTTTAGCTGATCTACGGCGCGGTGCATCGCCAAAAACGAAGCGTTTAGGATATTAATCTTATCAATCTCCTCTGGTGTAACAATCCCCACAGCCCAAGCCAATGCATCTCGCTCAATCACTTCACGAAGTGCATATCGCTGCTTTTCGGAAAGCTTCTTTGAATCGTTCAATTCTTCGCATTGATAGTGAGGTGGTAAAATGACTGCTGCAGCAAAAACGGAGCCGCAAAGACATCCTCTTCCGGCTTCATCGCATCCGGCTTCAACTTTATTTTCGTGCAAATAGGATAATAACATGTGCTCGCGTATCAATTAAAACATACTTGAAACACGTTGTATGCCGGCAACAAGCGCGTCAATTTCTTCTTTGGTATTGTAGATTCCGAACGAAGCTCTCACCGTACCTTCAATACCCATGTGATGCATCAATGGCTGAGCACAGTGGTGCCCGGTACGCACTGCAATTCCTAATCTATCGAGCAACATCCCCATATCGTAGTGGTGAATATCGCCCACTAAGAAAGAGATAACACCGCTTTTCTGCTCGGCTGTACCGAAGAAACGAATGTTTTCAATTGCTTTCATACGCTCCATTGCATGATGTAATAGTTCGTCTTCATAAGCTGCAATCTTGTCCATTCCTATCGCCGATACATAGTTCAACGCTTCGGCAAATGCGGTAGAACCAATATAATCGGGAGTTCCGGCTTCAAACTTAAACGGAAGTTCATTGAACGTTGTTTTTTCGAACGAAACAGTAGCAATCATTTCTCCGCCGCCATGGTAAGGAGGCATTTTATCAAGCCACTTTTCTTTTCCATACAATACTCCCATTCCGGTAGGTCCGTATATCTTATGTGCAGAAAACACATAGAAGTCTGCGTCCAGTGCTTGCACGTCTACCCCTAAGTGTGCTATCGATTGTGCCCCGTCAATCAATACAGGAACGTCAGCACTGTGTGCGATATCGATAATCTCCTTCACCGGATTGATGGTTCCCAGCACATTGGAAACGTGCATGATTGAAACCAACTTTGTCTCCTCATTGATCAAGGATTTGAAATGCTCCATATCGAGCTCTCCTTTTTCATTGATATTGACTACGCGAAGTTTAATCCCTTTTTTCTCGGCTTGCAACTGCCAAGGCACGATATTGGAGTGATGCTCCATCGTTGAGATAATCACTTCGTCGTCTTTTTGCATAAATTGATCAACAAACGAAGATGCAACTAAGTTGATCGATTCGGTTGTACCACGCGTAAAGATAATCTCATGCGCATGTTCTGCATTGATAAACTTTTGTACCGTACGGCGTGCATCTTCGTGAGCTTCGGTAGCAACCTGACTCAAATGATGAACACCTCGGTGTATGTTGGCATTGTTTTTATAATATCCTTCTTCAATTTTCTCGACAACGCTTCTAGGTTTTTGTGTAGTAGCCCCATTGTCAAGATAGATAAGCGGCTTCCCGTGTACTTCTCTTTCAAGTATCGGAAAGTCTTTTCGTATAGTATTTACGTCAAGCATAATCTGTCTTTTAAGTATTTGCAAACTTACACTTATTTCATGAGTCGTGCAAAAGCTAATATGTGAGAAGGTTTTAATCTTTACTATGAGAAAACAAAAAAGGGATAACTTTTCGGCCGAAAAGCATCCCTCAAAATACGGAAAACTTGCAATCTAATTTGTATCGTAAAAAACAAACCGGTTACATCACAGCCGACTTAGCAATTTTTACATTGCTTCGATTCGGGATAGCCCAGTTCGTGAAGTTTTTCCAGAATGGTTTGTTCTGCCACTTCTTCTGTATGGTCTATATTTATCGAGCCTTCTGCAATATTTACATCGACCCCGTATACACCATTTACAGCGAGCAACCCTTTATAAATCGATGCTGCGCAGCGTCCGCATTTTAAATTAGAAATATAAAACTTCGTTCTCACTTATATCATTTGTTTAATAACACTTCGCCAATAGCCTTTTTCAAAGCATCTTTAGGAAGGGCTCCTTGTGCCATTTGAGGTTTTCCACTCATTGGAACAAATAACAACGAAGGAATGCTTCTGATTCCAAACAGCTGACTAAGCTCTTCTTCTTGCTCTGTGTTTATTTTGTAAATATAAATCTGATCTTTATATTCATCAGCCAGCTCTTCCAAAATCGGAGCAATCGCTTTACATGGCCCACACCAGTCGGCATAGAAGTCGATTAAACAAGGCTTATCCCCTAGGTATTTCCATTCTTTCGGATTAGCATGATAATCTGCAACTTTCTTCAAAAATTCCTCTTTTGTTAAATGAATTGTTCCCATGACGTATCATTATTAATTTGTTTTATTCATAAATATCAGACATATTATACGTATAACAGTTGGGAATTTTTGTTTGTTACAACTTTAACCTTTTGCACAGTATTATGAAACTGTTTAACAATAGTCTCAATAAATAAAAAATCCCGACCGGAATATTCCAATCGGGATCTCATATTATAGTATTGTAGTTTACTTACAAACGGCACAACCGCCACACTTTGCAAGCTCTCCTCTGAATCTCATCTCTACAAGCATTTTTAGCCTGTCACGTAAAGCTTCGAGACGAACATTTTCGATCACGTCACTTGTAAATGCAAACATCAACAACAAACGGGCTTCTTTTTCAGGAATACCTCGCGAGCGCATATAGAAAAGTGCTTTATCGTCGAGCTGACCTGTAGTCATACCATGCGAACACTTCACATCGTCGGCATAAATCTCTAGCTGTGGCTTAGACCACATACGAGCAGACTTGGTTGCACATAAGTTGCGATTGGTTTGGAATGCAGCAGTTTTCTGCGCACCCTTCTGCACTAGAATACGACCACTAAATGCGCCTGTTGCTTCATCGTTCAACACATACTTGAAAAGCTCATTGCTTGTACAGTTTGGCACAGCATGATCGATCATCGAATATGTGTCTACGTGTTGCTTTTTGTCTGAAATAGCCATCCCACACAAGTGTGTTTCGGCATACTCACCTTGAAGCGTCACACGGTAGTTGTTGCGTGAATAACCGTTGTGCAACGTTATCCCATTTACCATTACATTCGACTCTGCGTCTTGCGATAAGTAAAGTGTTGAAAAACGAGAGGTATTGTCGCTGGTTTCTTCTAGCTCGTAATAATCTAGATGCACCCCTTTACCGGCTATGATCTCGACTACTTGCGTTGCTAAAAACTTCACACTGTCTACAGCATGGTCACAAACCAAAATCTTTGCTTCACTACGGTCTTCGGCAATAATCAATATGCGACGATTCGTCATGAAATCAACATCGGCACGAAGCAACGTTACAAGTTGGATCGGTTTTTCTACAACTACGCCTTTCGGCAAGTAAAGAACATAACCATCTTGCACAAGAAATGTATTGATCGCAGCAATAGCGTCTTTATCTGTATCGGCAAGAGAAGCATAGTGCCTTTCTGCAATTTCAGGATAAAGCTCGGCAAACTTATTTAGGCTTCCGGCAAAAACGCCTTCAGGTAGTTTTCCTTTTGATTGTTCCGTTTCAAGAATCTGATCGTTCACCATAAAGAACAGATTCGTTGACAAATTGGGAACGTCACACTTAAACACATCCATCGGACGTGAAGGTATGTGTAGACGATTGATATTTAATCCGTAATCAGGAGCAAAAGCAGCAGCCAAATCGCTATAACGATAATCTTCATCTGAGGTAGATGGAAATCCGTTTTTCTCGAAATCAAGCACTGCGTTTTCTCTCTTCTCATTAAGCAATGACGAAGAGTAATTGCAGAGCTGCTCATGATAGTTGCGGAAAATATCGATATATTGTTGTTCAACTCTCATGTTATTCTCCTAATTCTTTCTTAATCCAATCGTATCCTTTTTCTTCCAATACCAACGCTAAATCTTTTCCACCCGATTTCACGATACGTCCTTTGTATAGTACGTGTACGAAATCCGGCTGAATATAATCAAGCAAACGTTGATAGTGTGTAATTACAATTGTGCTATTATCTTCGTTGCGAAGCTTGTTCACACCTGAAGCTACAACACGCAAAGCATCGATATCAAGACCACTGTCTGTCTCATCTAGGATCGACAACTTCGGTTCAAGCATTGCCATTTGGAAGATTTCATTACGTTTCTTCTCTCCACCTGAGAAACCTTCGTTTACCGAACGGTTGGCTAGTTTGTTATCTAATTCAACAACGGCTCTTTTTTCACGCATAAGACGCAAAAAGTCGGTTGCCGAAATTGGCTCAAGACCTTTGTATTTTCTGTGCTCGTTAAGTGCCGCACGCATAAAGTTTACCATGCTTACACCCGGAATCTCTACCGGATATTGGAAACTTAAGAACAATCCTTCTCTTGATCTATCTTCCGGAGAAAGATCCAATAGATTTTTGCCATTAAAAGTCACCTCTCCCTGAGTTACCGTAAATGCAGGATTACCTGCAAGTACTGAAGACAATGTACTTTTCCCTGATCCGTTAGGACCCATGATTGCATGAACCTCGCCGGGGTTAATTTCAAGATTAATCCCTTTCAATATCTCTTTGCCATTGATATTGGCATGTAAATCTTTTATTTTAAGCATAACTCTTTTTTGACTGAATCTGATGTTAATATCAACCTACACTACCTTCCAGACTAATCTGTAATAGTTTCTGAGCTTCAACGGCAAACTCCATAGGCAGTTTGTTTACTACTTCTTTTGCGTATCCGTTTACGATCAAACCAACCGCTTCTTCTGTAGAAATACCACGCTGATTACAATAGAAAATCTGGTCCTCGCTGATTTTTGAAGTAGTAGCCTCGTGCTCTACAATTGCAGTTTCATTTTGAATATCAGTATAAGGGAACGTGTGTGCTCCACTTGTATCGCTCAATAGCAAGCTATCACATTGAGAGTGATTACGTGCATTGTCGGCCTTGCTTGATATCTTAACCAGACCACGGTAACTGTTTTGACTATGTCCGGCAGAAATACCTTTCGATACAATTGTACTACGAGTATTCTTACCTAAATGGATCATCTTTGTACCGGTGTCTGCTTGTTGATAATTGTTCGTTACAGCAACCGAGTAAAATTCACCAACCGACTCATCGCCGGCAAGAATACAACTTGGATATTTCCATGTAATAGCCGAGCCGGTTTCTACTTGTGTCCAAGAGATCTTTGAAGCATAGCCTTTACAGATTCCTCGTTTTGTCACAAAGTTGTAAATACCACCCACTCCATTTTTATCACCCGGATACCAGTTTTGTACTGTTGAGTATTTGATCTCTGCGCGCTCCATCGCAACAAGTTCTACGATAGCCGCATGCAGTTGATTCTCATCACGCATTGGAGCAGTACAACCTTCTAGGTAGCTTACATACGACTCATCATCGGCAATAATCAATGTACGCTCAAACTGACCTGTCTTTGCAGCATTGATACGGAAGTAAGTTGATAGTTCCATTGGGCAACGAACACCTTTTGGAATATAAACAAACGAACCGTCACTAAATACCGCAGAGTTTAGTGCTGCAAAGAAGTTATCTCTATACGACACTACACTACCCATATATTGCTGAACTAAATCAGGATGATGCTGTACAGCTTCACTGAAAGAACAGAATATAATTCCTTTTTCAGCAAGTGTATCTTTGAATGTTGTTTTTACTGAAACACTATCAATTACGGCATCCACTGCCATTCCTGATAATACTTTTTGTTCTTCTAACGGAATACCAAGTTTGTCGAATGTTTTCAACAACTCTGGATCTACTTCATCAAGACTTTTGGGTCCCTCTTGCTGTTTTGGTGCAGCATAGTAATAGATATCCTGATAATCTATTTCGGGAATATTTAAATGTGCCCATTGAGGCATTTCTAACGTTTTCCAATAAGCATAAGCCTTTAAGCGATAGTTTAATAACCACTCCGGCTCATTTTTCTTTGATGAAATAATCCGAATCACATCCTCGTTCAATCCTTTCGGAATAAACTCGGTCTCAATATCAGTAACAAAGCCATATTTATATTCATTGCCCGTTACTTCTTTAATTATGTTATTTGAATCATCTTGCATACTTACAAATCATCATTTCGTTATATTTCTAGAAACAATCAGTACAAATATAGAGTTTATACAGCTAACACTCTTGGTAATTCTTCTAATTTATCTTTTATTAAATCATAAAAGTTGAGATGAGGAAACAGTAGTGGTAATATCTGACTTACACCTTTAAAAAGCTCACTATCCGCAATCACATCTTTTGGAATAACAATGTTGGATATATGAAGAGAACCCATTAAATTGAACAAAATGCTCAGTCCTAAAACAGATATCAATACACCTAAGAAGCCTCCAAATACATGATTGAAAAAGCCAAGAGGAGTTATACTAATTGCTTTATGAATCGCAGATCCAATAAATCCTAATACTGTAAGAATAATGCTAAACGCTAAAATATAACTTAGCGGAGCAATCAACATGGGCGAAATAAAATCAAATCGCTCCATATATGACTCAATCGGAATAGCAAACTTGCTTGAGAAGTATATTGCAGCAAGGAGGGCTATAAGCGAAACAACCTGTTTGACGATTCCGTCAAACAGGCCCTTCACAAATCCGAATCCGGTTATCGCAATTATAGCAATATCTAACCAGTTCATTATAATGTTTTCTTCACTTCTACTTCTTCGTAAGCTTCAATGATGTCACCAACCTTGATATCGTTGTAGTTTGTAATATTCAATCCACATTCATATCCTGTAGCAACTTCTTTCACATCGTCTTTGAAGCGTTTCAATGATCCAAGATCACCACTATAGACTACAATACCGTCACGGATAAGTCTGATCTTGTTGTTACGCTTGATCTTACCTTCTTTCACCATACAGCCGGCAACTGTACCCACTTTTGTAATCTTAAATACCTCGCGAACTTCAACGTTTGCAACGATCTCTTCCTTAATTTCTGGAGAAAGCATACCTTCCATCGCTGACTTAACCTCTTCGATTGCATCATAGATGATTGAGTAAAGTCTGATTTCAACACCGTCTCTATCTGCAGCTCTACGTGCCGACAAAGAAGGACGTACTTGGAAACCGATCACAATTGCATTAGATGCAGCAGCCAAAGTAACGTCTGATTCTGAGATCTGACCTACAGCTTTGTGAATAACGTTTACTTGAATTTCTGGAGTTGACAAACGAATCAAAGAGTCAGACAATGCCTCTACAGATCCGTCCACGTCACCCTTAACAATAACGTTAAGCTCTTGGAAGCTACCTACAGCAATACGACGACCAATATCATCAAGTGTAAGCATTTTCTGAGTTCTCAAACCTTGCTCACGCTGCAATTGCTCACGTTTTGTTGCAATCTCTCTTGCTTCTTGCTCTGTTTCAAGAACGTGGAATGTGTCTCCAGCTTGAGGAGCACCGTTCAAACCAAGAATCAATACCGGCTCAGCAGGACCTGCTTCAGTAATACGTTGATTACGCTCATTAAACATTGCTTTTACTCTACCGAAGTGAGTACCTGCAAGAACGATATCACCCATTTTCAACGTACCATTTTGTACCAACACAGTCGAAACATAACCACGACCTTTGTCTAGAGAAGATTCAATGATTGAACCAACAGCACGTTTATTAGGATTTGCTTTAAGCTCTAGAAGTTCTGCTTCAAGAAGTACTTTCTCAAGAAGCTCTTGTACACCTAGACCTTGTTTAGCTGAAATATCTTGTGATTGATACTTACCACCCCAGTCTTCAACTAGGTAGTTCATACCAGCAAGTGTTTCTTTAATTTTCTCAGGATTTGCTCCTGGCTTATCAATCTTATTGATTGCAAAGATAATAGGCACCCCTGCAGCCGAAGCATGGTTAATTGCTTCTGTTGTTTGAGGCATCACATTATCATCGGCAGCAACAATAATGATCGCGATATCAGTAACCTGAGCTCCACGAGCACGCATCGCTGTAAACGCTTCGTGACCCGGAGTATCTAGGAAAGTAATACGACGACCATCAGCAAGCTTCACATTGTAAGCTCCGATGTGCTGAGTAATACCACCTGCTTCACCCGCAATCACATTTGTCTTACGGATATTATCAAGAAGAGATGTTTTACCGTGGTCAACGTGTCCCATCACAGTAACAATAGGAGAACGTTCTACCAAGTCAGCTTCGTTGTCTTCTTCCTCAGCGATAGCTTCAACAACTTCCGCACTTACGTATTCAGTTTTATAACCAAACTCTTCTGCTACGATATTAATCGTTTCTGCATCCAAACGTTGGTTAATAGAAACCATCATACCGATGCTCATACAAGTACCAATTACTTCGTTGATCGAAACATTCATCATGTTTGCCAAGTCGTTTGCCGTAACAAACTCGGTAATTTTAAGTACTCTGCTTTCCATTTCCTCTTGCTCCATCATCTCCATTTGGCGTTGAGAAGCAGCGTCTCTTTTTTCGCGACGGTACTTAGCACCTTTGGTGTTTTTGCCTTTGCTTGTAAGACGAGCAAGAGTTTCTTTAATTTGCTTTTGAACTTCTTCCTCACTCACCTCTGCTTTCACAGGCTTCTTAAGCTTCGATCTTCTATCATCGTTGGTACGCTTATTTGGGTGTGACGGATGCGGTTTACCTCCAGGGTGATTACCACCTTGATTGTTTCCACCGTTGTTCGGACGGTTATTGTTGCGATTGGCAGAGTTGCCATTTCCGGCATTGTTATCCTGACCAACAACTACGTGCTCTTTTTTAATACGTGCTCTTTTTTTCTTTTCAGCATCGCCTGCAGCATTTTGTTGTTTATTCGGATCAGCTTTTACCGGGCGGCCCAAACCACCAGTTCTCTTATTATTATTGTTGTTTGTATCGGTGTTTCTGTCCTTTTTGTCTTCGCGCTCTTTTTTACGCTCTTCTTTAGACTTTTTCTTCGGACGGGTCGACTGATTTAACGTAGAAAGATCGATCTTCCCGGTCACTTTGATATTAGTTTCTAACTTAGGACTATTGAGTCGAAAAACACCATCTGTAGCGTTCTTTGAGGTATTATCTGTCAATGCTTCAGTCTCCTTTTCTTCTTTCATCGTTTCGTAATCTTCTGAGTCTACTATTTGCTCTTTTTGAGTTAATATTTCCGGTTGATCTGTCTTCTCGTTTTTTTGTTGTTGCTTTGGAGCTGCAGGAGCAACCTCCTTTACTTCCTCTGAAACAACAACAGTCGACGGAGTAGACTTTTCTGTCTTATTTTTCTTAACAATTGGTTTTTCCGGTTTCGCCTTTTCAGATTTAGGCTTACTTTCAGATTTAGCGGGTTTACTATCCAGCTCAATCTTTCCCAATGTTTTAAATTTCGGCAGCATATCTGTCGGAACTTCGATCTTGATTTCGTGAGAATCTTCAGTACCTGGCATGACATCATCTAAAGAGACAACCTCATTTTTTCTTTCTTTATGAGATCTCTCATAAGAGAATCGTTCAGACTTTTCTTTTTGGATTTTGTCCTTTCCAAATTCTTTTACGAGCAAAGCATACTGTTCGTCACTAATCTTAGTATTGGGATTGCTTTCGATTTCAATCCCAGTCTTTTGCAGAAATTCAACAACTGTGCCGATCCCTACATTTAAATCTCTTGTTACTTTATTTAATCTTATAGACATACTCCTTTGTCGTAAAACATTATTTATTGTCTGAACCCTCATCAAGCGACTGTTCGTCAGCAAATTCTGCTGCTAAGATCGATACAAGATCTTGAACTGTCGATTCTTCCAAGTCTGCGCGCTCCATAATTTCTTCAGGAGTTAAAGCTAATACAGATTTAGCTGTATAACATCCTACATTTTTAAGAGCCTCGATTACCCACACATCAATTTCGTCGGCAAACTCGTCAAGGTAAATATCTTCTTCATCAGCTCCCTCGATATCACGAATTACGTCAATCGTATATTCTGTCAACATACAAGCAAGCTTAATATTCATACCACCTTTACCAATTGCCAAGGATACTTCTTCCGGACGCAAAAAGACTTCTGCCTTGTGCTCTTCTTCATTGATACGGATTGAAGAAACTTTTGCCGGACTAAGTGCACGCTGAATAAACAATGATGCATTAGCTGTGTAGTTAATCACATCAATATTTTCATTTCTCAACTCTCGTACAATTCCATGAATTCTCGAACCTTTCATACCTACACAAGCTCCAACAGGATCGATACGATCATCGTATGATTCTACTGCAACCTTAGCTCTTTCACCAGGAATACGAGCAATTTTACGTAGTGTAATCAAACCATCGTTGATCTCAGGAACTTCTAGTTCGAACAATCGTTGAAGGAACATTGGTGATGTTCTCGACAAGATAATTTTCGGATTGTTGTTTCTGTTTTCAACGCGCAATACAATTGCTCTTACAGTCTCCCCTTTACGATAAAAATCGCTAGGAATTTGTTCGTTTTTAGGAAGAAGTAGTTCATTTCCTTCGTCATCCAACAATAGAATCTCTTTTTTCCATACCTGATAAACATCAGCAGCTATAATCTGTCCAATTTTATCTTTGTATTTAGCATAAAGAGTATCTTTTTGCAATTCAAGAATCTTAGACGCAAGAGTTTGACGGAGATTCAAGATTGCACGACGTCCAAAGTCTGCAAAATGCACCTCATCGGTAACTTCTTCACCAACTTCATAGTCTTTGTCAATCTTTTTAGCTTCGGATAATGAAATCTGAATATTTGAATCCTCCAGATTTTCATCAGCAACCACTTCTCTGTTTCTCCAGATCTCAAAGTCTCCTTTATCAGGATTGATGATTACATCGTAGTTTTCATCTGTTCCAAACATTTTTGCGATTACGCTGCGGAACGATTCCTCCAACACACTAATCATCGTAGTTCTGTCGATATTCTTAAGTTCCTTGAACTCCGAAAATGTATCAATCATGCTGATTGTCTCCTCTTTCTTGGCCATAATCCTACTTGAATCTTATTAAGTATTTTGTATTTTTAATTTCGTCGAATGAATAGTTTTGATCTTCTACGATCGTTTGTTTACGTTTAGCCCCTTCAGGCTTGATTTGCTTTGTTACCGACAGCACGACACCCTCAGTATTAGCATCTTTCAGAACACCCGACAATTTAATCCCTTTATTCAAAAGGACCTCAACTTCATTTCCGATATTCTTTTGATATTGACGTAACACTTTAAATGGAGAAGTTACACCAGCCGAACCAACTTCTAGTTCATAGTCTTCAACCTCTCGATCTAGATGCTCTTCTACATATTTACTCAAACCAACACAATCGTCGATCGACACAGCTTCATCGTTGTCTATCTCTATAACAATCAAGTTTCCCGGTTTGATTTGCACATCAACTAGATAATTATCTGTGGTATCCAAATACGACTCAGCCAATTGAGTCACAATGTTTTTATCTATCATACGCGTAGTTTTAAGAATAAAAAAGAGGGAACTATCCGCCCCCTCCATCATCCTCTTATCAATTGCAAATATACAAATAATCAACCACTTTACAAAAGCAAAGCCTCTTTTTAGCAGCAAAGACCAAGAGTCGACCCAAAATTAACGCAAAATATGAGTTAATAATACATAACACCACATGCAACCTTTGAGACCAGCCGCGTGCCAAACTTGAGAAAACTACAAACTTTAGTCATAAACCGTTACACTGAACTCTCAAATTCTTTACAAAATAAGGGGGATGAACACGTCTGAAACACCACTAATAATCAAATCGTTACAGTCAAAAACCCGAACAAACATCAAAAAACTCCTAGAGGTTTTTTTGCGCTAAGAATAAACAAAAACACACAACACACACACAATCAAGATACTACGTCATTACAAACATCAAAAATAAAAATACAAACAGCTATATATCACCTATTTAACAAACAAGCAAAATCCAGAATCTTTCTAGAAAACATGTATAAAAACAGGCAAGAGACAACGAAACAAAAGATTAGCACAAAAAAAAAGGCCTACTTTCCAGTAGACCTTTCGTAGCGAGACCCGGGATTGAACCGGGGACCTCATGATTATGAATCATGCGCTCTAACCAGCTGAGCTATCTCGCCATAACATTATTACGAGTGCAAAGGTATATTTTTTTCATTAAACTCCAAACCTTCTCAGCAAAAAATCATCACACCACAGAGGATATACATCTAAACAACCCTTAGAGCCCACCAGTAGCAATTTGACATCAATCCTATTAAATAGAATACAAAATAGCAGAAATTCAATATTTTATTCTATATTTATCGCAACAAGTAAAGTGTGATATTATCACCAAATAGATCTATTCCAAATTTAATACAAATGAAAAAAGAAAAATTTCAAGTTGAGTATGTATTTGACAAAGTCTCATTAAACAGTCTGTGGAAACAAATAACGACAAACACCGGACTTGCCGAATGGTTTGCCGATAATGTGGAAATTGACGGAGATATTTATACATTTGAATGGAACAAAACCTATCAAAAAGCAAAGAGGGTAGACTGTAAATCACAAAGCAAAATTCAGTTCAAGTGGATTGAAGAGGACGAACCGGATCTAACATTCTTTGAATTTAAAATCGCAAAAGTAGAACTTACGGGGTCCACATCTTTGGAAATTACAGATTTTGCAGAAACAGAAGAAAAAGGTGATGCGATCAATCTTTGGGATTCACAAGTAGACGCCCTCAAAAGATCGCTAGGTATTTAGCGTAGTTTTACATACAAGTTTGCCCTGTGTTCCTTTTTTTAGACTATTTTTGCCCTTTCAACACGAATAGGTAATGTTTAGAATCAAACGATTATATACTTTTATACTCCAAACCTTCTTGCCGATTTTCGCGATGGTGTTTGGAATCTGTTTATTTATTGTTTTACTGCAATTTCTGTGGAGATACATCGAAGATCTTGTTGGTAAAGGAATTGACGGTTTAGTATTGGGCGAGATGTTTTTCTATGCTGCTCTCACCTTGGTTCCAATGGCTTTACCGTTAGCAATTTTATTGGCGTCATTGATGACATTTGGAAATTTAGGAGAGCGACTAGAGCTTTTGGCAATGAAAGCAGCGGGCGTATCTTTGCTTCGCATTATGCGCCCTTTAATCATTGTTGTTGCATTCATTAGCGTAGGAGCATTCTTTTTCCAAAACAATGTAATGCCTGTTTCGCAGGTAAAACTCTATACCCTTCTACTATCTATCCGACAAAAATCACCTGAAGTAGAAATACCGGTTCGAGCCTTTTACAATGAAATCCCCGGATACAACGTATACGTTCGTGGTAAAGATCCCGAATCCGGGATTTTAAAAGATGTGATGATTTACGATTACTCCGGCTCCTTTGACAATGCAAGTGTAATCGTTGCTGACTCGGGAAAACTGTCAACCACCGCCGACAAGCGTATGCTTGTTTTAGACCTCTACGATGGTGAGTCCTTCAAGAACTTCAAATCACAACAACCAACCAAAGCAAAGGCAAGTCCTTATCAGCGAGAAACATTTAAAACCAAAGAGATCCTTATCGAGTTTGATGCAAACTTCAGCCGTATGGACGACTCGTTTATGGCCGGACAAAACATAGGCAAGAACCTAGAAGAGTTAGAATACTCACTCGATTCTATGAACCTACGCTTGGACAGCATACGAGATATCAATGCTCAATCCATCATTGCGAGTACACTTTCACAATATAAAAACTCAAAAGACACCTCTTCGATCGCAAAGCCCGTTGCCGCAGTCATAGACTTCGACAGCATATATACAGCACAAAATAAGCCACAGCGCAAAGACTTGATCAATCGAAGTCGTAGCCTTGCCGATGCAAACAAAGCCGACTACTACTTCAAAGCCAATGTCATTGCAGACGAATCGCAACGCATTCGTCGACATCTTACCGAATGGCATCGAAAATTCACACTCTCTTTTGCCTGTTTGGTCTTCTTCTTTATCGGAGCTCCATTGGGTGCAATTATCCGTAAAGGAGGACTAGGAACACCTGTTGTATTATCTGTAATCCTATATATATTCTATTACATCATAGATAATATCGGATTTAAAATGGCTCGTGATGGAGTTTGGATTGCATGGGGTGGCATGTGGCTTAGCTCATTCGTATTGTTTTCACTGGGTATATTCCTCACCTACAAAGCAGTAAATGATTCCACTCTTTTGAGCGTCGACGCATACGCCGGATTCTTAAAAAAGATCTTTGGCAAACGCACAACACGCAATATTACCAAGAAAGAAATTGTCATGGAACGCCCTGATTACCCTTCTCTATTGGTGCAATGCGAGTCGTTGAAAGACAACATCATCGATTATCTAAAAAACAATTCAAACTACTTCAATTACTTCGGTTTCTGGAAAAACGGACGTAAAGACCGTCAATTAACCCAGATATCAAAGCAAATGGAGCACATGATAAACAAGCTTTCTAACTCGGACAAGAGTCTTATCATTGCCAAACTGATGGACTTCCCTTCACCACGCTTGCAGAGTCATACCAGTCCGCTATCAGGAAAAATAAGCATTGTCATCGGATTTATATTTCCGCTTGCAATACCTTATTTCCTCTATGCAATGTATCAAAAGAAACTCCTGATAAGTGATCTTAAAATATCACTCAAGGCAGATGAAGAGTTGCAAGATCTATTGGAAAAAGAGATTGAGGAGCAAGGAGCCTGATCCCTCTTTTCATTCAGAATAAAGACTACTTAATTTAAACAATAAACATTACCGAAAATATTGAATCAAAATAATATGAGCGAGTTCAAACTTAACACCATCGACGAAGCAATTGAAGACATTCGTCAAGGTAAGCTGATCATCGTTGTTGATGATGCAGACAGAGAAAATGAAGGAGACTTTATTGCAGCAGCAGAATTGATTACTCCGGAGAAAATCAACTTCATGTCTACTCACGGACGCGGTTTGATCTGTGCTGCCATCACAGAAGAGCGTTGCGAACAGCTAGATCTGAATCTTATGGTTCCTAACAATACTGCTTTGCACGCAACTCCATTTACCGTTTCGATCGACCTTATTGGTCAAGGATGTTCAACTGGTATTTCAGCATACGACCGAGCAATGACCGTATTGGCTTTGACAAAAGAAGAAACGAAAGCAGAAGACTTTGGCCGTCCAGGGCACATCTTCCCACTTCGCGCACGCAAACGCGGAGTACTTCAAAGAGCAGGTCACACCGAAGCAGCTGTAGACTTTGCTCGTCTTGCAGGATTGAATCCGGCCGGCGTATTGGTTGAGATCATGAATGAAGACGGAACCATGGCTCGCCTTCCTCAATTGGTAGAGATTGCTAAGATTCACGATATGAAAATCGTTTCGGTAGCAGATCTAATCAGATACCTTTTGAAAGAAGAATCACTTGTAGAAAAAGGAGAAGAAGTAGATATGCCAACGCAATACGGCCACTTCCGCCTCATTCCTTTCCGCCAAAAATCGAACGGACAAGAACATATAGCCCTAATCAAAGGAGATATCACAACAGAAGAACCTGTATTGGTTCGTGTACACTCTTCTTGCGCAACCGGCGACATCTTCGGATCGATGCGTTGCGAATGTGGCGAACAATTACATAAGTCAATGGAAATGGTTGACAAAGAAGGCCGTGGAGCAATCATATACCTGAATCAAGAAGGCCGTGGCATTGGTTTGATGGAAAAAATCAAAGCCTACAAACTTCAAGAAAAAGGAATGGATACCGTAGAAGCCAACCTTCACTTAGGTCACAAAGCCGACGAGCGCGATTATGGCGTAGGCGCTCAAATCTTGAGTGAAATTGGTGTACATAAAATGCGCTTAATTACCAACAATCCGGTAAAACGCATCGGACTCGAAGCATACGGACTCGAGATCATCGAGAATGTTCCTCTCGAGATCACTCCAAACGAGTATAACGAGTTCTATATGAAAACTAAGAAAGAACGTATGGGTCATATGCTTCGCAATATGAAATAAAAGGCAATCTGATTAGGTTTTATGCATTTTTGTTGTACTTTTGCTTCTAAAATCTAATTTACCTATACAAAAAGAAGAACTATGACACAAGTTTCCGAACGTTTGGCAAGTTTGTCTCCATCAGAAACACTAGCCATGTCTCAAAAAAGTAATGAGTTAAAAGCTCAAGGCATTGACGTGATCAACCTTAGTGTTGGAGAACCCGATTTCTTTGCTCCCAAGCATGTAAAAGAAGCTGCAAAGAAAGCCGTAGACGATAACTATTCGTTCTACTCACCGGTACCGGGATATCCATTCTTAAGAAAAGCAATTCAACAAAAGTTGAAGAACGAAAATCAATTGGACTATGCAATTGATCAGATCATCGTTTCAGGAGGAGCTAAACAATCGGTTTGTAACATTCTTCTTAGCGTAGTAAACCCTGGTGATGAAGTCATCGTACCCGCACCATACTGGGTAAGTTATGTTGAGATGGTTAAACTGGCAGAAGGTACCAACGTTGTAGTATACGCAGGTATCGAACAAGATTTCAAAATCACACCAGAACAGTTGGAATCGGCCATTACACCAAAGACAAAAGCACTTATTCTTTGCTCACCATCAAACCCAACAGGTAGCGTGTATAGCAAAGCAGAGCTTGAAGGATTGGCAAAAGTCTTGGCAAAGCATCCTAATATTGTTGTTATTTCGGACGAAATATACGAACACATTAATTATATAGGCAAGCACGAAAGCATTGCTCAATTTGAGTCGATCCGTGACCGTGTTGTGATTGTAAACGGAGTATCAAAAGCGTACGCGATGACCGGCTATAGAATCGGTTATATCGCAGGTCCGAAATGGATTGCGTCAGCTTGTAACAAATTGCAAAGCCAATATACTTCGGGCACATGCTCTGTAGCTCAAAAAGCAGCAGAAGCAGCACTTATCGGCGATCAACAATGCGTTGAAGAAATGCGCCAAGCATTCCTTCGCCGTCGCAACTTAGTGATCGAGCTTTGTCAGTCTATTTCAGGAATGAAGTTAAACGTACCGGAAGGAGCTTTTTACCTTTTCCCTGAAGTAAGCAGCTACTTTGGTAAGTCATTCAATGGCCGCGCCATCGAAAATTCCGGCGACCTTGCCATGTATCTTCTTGAAGAAGCACACGTAGCAACCGTAGGCGGAGCAGCATTCGGAGCACCTGAATGTCTTCGATTCTCTTATGCAACATCAGACGAAAACCTGGTAGACGCAATGGGCAGAATCAAGCGTGCTCTTGATCAATTGAGCTAATAAGCAGATATTTTCACATATAGAAAAGGATAAATTCGTTCGCGGATTTATCCTTTTTTTATGCAATCATCCGTCGCAACCCAGCAACAATACTGTTAACACAACTGTTCACTTCTTAGAGACATAAACGATAAACCTTAAGATAATGTACAGACGCGACTTAATCATTGTACCGATCAGCAGAGTTGAAGACCTGATCCGACGCATCAAACAACTCAAACGAGAAAATTCCTCACCGCACAGCTGGCATCAATTGGCCGATGAAGCCTATCAAACTCTACGCATCACGCCCACATTCTTTGCCAAGCAATCGATCGAAGTGATCACACGCATCATTCCCGAATCAGACTTGCAAGAACAATTGATCAAGTTGATCTTGATAGACGATCGCGTGAATCAAAATCCCGAGAACCTGCAAAAAGCAAATCAACTACTCAAGATCATGCGTGCAAATCGCCGTTATCCCTCCATTGCCAAGGAACGACTCATTTGCCAAATCAAGCACCACCTTTGCAATCTCGAGCACAAAGCATTGCTACAAACGCACCAAACACAATCTTAACCGGGCATGAACTTCAATACAGAAGTTCATGTATTTTCATTTTAACCATCAACCCTACTCTCCAACTCCATTTGCCTGATTCGGAATATGCCTAGTTCCGAATAATACATCTTAATGCCACATAAATTCCTTATTATACACACCTGCACGTGATATTCTTCCTTTAAAAATGGATAAACCTATATCTTTGAGTCGAAATAATATCATCTCAAAAGCACCATGCAAACCTATCAACGACAAGGTTCAATACTTTCCTATCTCGACGAAATAGCCGAAAGTATCCGCAACAAACGACTTGCCGATATATTCAGACCCATTGATTTCATCGCAAACGAATCGTATGGGCCGCACAACCATCTGCGACTCGAAATCAATTACGTAACGACAGGCTATTGCTACCTCAATCTCGACGGTAAGTGCATGAAGTTTTCCAAAAACGACATCATGCTCATCCCCTCTTTCGTAGAGCATAAATTTGTAGCCGGCAGCAAAGGATGCAAACTCATGCAACTCGAATTCATGCCCGAGATCTTCAATTTATTGCAAGCAGACATAGATCCTAACAATTCGATACCGGCATTATCCAGCTGCAACGAAGTGATCCGCATCTCAAACAACAAGAAGATAAACGACGTGATCACCAAGATCATCGAAGAACTTATGAACAAAGATGCACTGCACACACAACTCATCATGCTGCACTATGCCGAATTGTTGTTGCTGATCTACAGACATCTGATCAACAATACACAACCTTCGGACAACGATATATTAAACTCGGCCATCGACTTGATCCATGCAAACATTACCGAACCCATCGATATCGTCACGCTGAGTAAGCAGCTTCACATCAGCGATCGTTACCTGAGACAACTCTTTTCGAAGCATCTCAAAACAACCCCCATTGAGTATATCAACAACGAACGCATCAAACTGGCAACACAATTGCTCAAAGATGAAAAGCTGTCGATCAAAGAAGTTTCCTATAAATGCGGATTCAAATCGCCGCAATACTTCACCAAAATATTCAAGAAACAACGAGGCATTTCACCTCGCTATTATACGTCTATACAATAAACAAACTATAACCATATGAACAAAGTAGCTCAACACACGCTCTTGTTACTGGCCTTCGGTACAGCACCCTTGTATGCTGCACAAGCAGACATCGTACAAGCACCGAAGCCGAATACGGTAACCGGAATTCAAAACAACTCGATTCTGCTCAACGGGACATGGGATTTTGACATGACTCCTTCGGCAAACTTTGAAAAAGGAAACTACACGCCGGCAAACGGATGGGATCCAATCAAAGTACCGGGCGAATGCGCCATGCAAGGTTATGCCATCGAACACGACAAACCGGTATTATACCGCAAAAACGTATTCGTGCCGTCGGCTTTCAAAGGAAACAAGATTATCTTACGCTTCGACGGAGTATACAGTTATGCCCGCTTGTATGTCAACGGCAAACTCATACGTGATCACAACGGCGGCTTTACGCGTTGGGAAAGCGACATCACCGACTTCGTAAAAACCAATGCCAACAATGAAATCAAACTAGAGGTAACCGACAAGCTTGACGATATATCGTACGGTTCGGGCTATGCCCACCATCCGATCGGAGGTATATTGCGCGATGTCACCATCTATTCGATCCCGAAAGAACACATCGACTACTTTACCGTCGAAACACAACTCGACTCAAGCTACACCCATTCGGATTTGCAGATTCGCTTTACAGGCAACTTCACACCCGATCATACGGTAGAGTTTCTACTGACCGATCCGCAAGGTAAAGCTGTTTCGTTGCAAGAAGCAACAGCAAGCAACGTACACAAAAACGATACCACGACAAAAGTCTTTAAGTTAAGCAACCCGCAAAAGTGGGATGCAGAACACCCGAATCTTTACAAGCTCACCACTACCGTAAAGAAAGGCGGAAAGCCTACTTATCAGTTCAATAAAAACGTCGGATTCCGCAAGATCGAGATCGAGAAGAACCGCATGTTTGTAAACGGTAAGCAAGTAAAACTACGCGGAGCATGCCGCCACGACATCCACCCTACGCTAGGTCGTACCACAACGGTAGCCTTAGACAGCATGGATGCTCACATATTCAAAGCGGCAAACATGAATCATGTGCGCACGTCGCACTACCCACCTACAGAAGCTTTTCTTGACTTTTGCGACAAACTTGGCTTGTACGTCGAGTGCGAAACCGCTATCTGCTTTGTCGACACACATCGTCAGAAAAACTACGGCCCGGCAGCCTCGCAAGATGATCCTGCCTATACCGACAAATACATGGGACAATTGCAAGAAATGGTAACCAGTTTCCGCAATCACCCTTCTATCCTGTTCTGGTCGGTTGGTAACGAATGCAAGTACGGCTCTAACTTCCAAAAATCATACGACTGGATAAAGGCCGAAGATCCTACCCGTCCCGCAATCTTTAGTTATCCGGGCACTGTTGAAAAAGGCAAGTTCGTTTACGACATTCTCAGCATGCACTATCCGTATGTAGACGGAAACCTTTCGCAGTGGGGCGTGAGTACGACCAACTTTGAAACGGCCAACTATCCCTCGACCTTCGACGAATGGGCGCACGTTCCTTGCTATACCTACAGCACCTTGCAAGAAGATCCCAACATCCGTGAGTTCTGGGGGCAATCGCTCGATATGATGTGGTCGAAACTCTTTGACAGACCCGGCGGATTGGGCGGAGCTATCTGGGGATTCATCGACGAAACCTTTATGGTACCACAACCCAAGAAAGGCCAACCTTGGTGGATCGAGTTTGCTCATACCGCAAAACCGGCCGACTACAAAGGCAACTGCGTAGGCTACGGTGAATGGGGAATTATCGACGTATGGAGAAGAGAGAAACCGGAGTTCTGGGGAACGAAAAAAGCCTATTCACCGGTGCGCGTACTCGAAACAAGCATTCAGGAATTTACCCCCGGCGTTGCGATCAACCTTCCGGTATACAATCGTTTCGACCATACCAATCTCAACGAATTAGTAGTTTCCTATCAGCTCAACAACGGAAAGGAACAACCAATTCAGGCTCCTGCTATCGACGTGAAACAAAAAGGGTTTGTAACCGTTCCGGCACAGAACTGGCGCAATGGCGATGAGCTTACCGTGTTCTTCAAGGATAAAAACAACCAATTGATCGATGCTGAAACAATTACGATAGGCACCAAGCCGGCACTACTTAATACCCGCCGCGGCACACCGTTTACTACCGAAGAAACGGCGCAAGAGATCATCATCTCGAACGGCGCGCAACGCTTTCCGTTTTCCAAAGCAACGGGACTAATCACCAATGCAACTTCGAATGGAAAAGTCGTACTTGAAGAAGGTCCGTTCCTCAACTTCGATGTCAACTTCAACCACCTTACCGGTGCCGAAGTACGTGAAAAGGCTCGTAATTATGTAGCATCACGCAACGAATGGAAGAAAGATTCGCTCTACGTAACCCAAACAAACGGAACCATCCAAGTGCACATCGTAGGAAAAGTAGACAAGGCCGACGTTACATACATCTGCTCGTTTGCACCAAACGGTACAATGACTGTAAACTATGTTCTAAGCAATCAGCCAAACGGCTACTTGCGCGAGGCCGGACTTCAATTCATGCTTCCCGAAAGCTACAACAAGGTTAAATGGAACCGCGATGCATACTGGACGTATTATCCGGCCAACTCTTTCGGAGCTCCGAAGGGTGAAGCACCGTTTTATAATACCAAACTTGTGAAGTACGGACAAGATCCTGCCCAACTTTGGGAGCAAGATACGCACAACTACTATTACTTTGCCGACAAAGGAACCAACGACAAGCAGCCGCTTACCAACATTGCCAAATCGATGAAGGAAAACATCTTCCTTTATACGCTGAGCGGCGACAAGGGAACACCGCAGTTGTCCGTGGTTTCACCGGAAGGAACCTTAGCATGTCGTGTCAACAAAGACAAGCAAGAAAACCTTGTACTATACATCAACAACAAGTGGGACTATCCCGAAATCGCTTGGGGTAACTACTGCAAGATTGTTGAAGCCTCACCGCTAGCCGGCCAGGCAACCCTACAGTTCTAGCATATAAGTTTCATAAGTTAGTAAGATTCACCTTCACAAAGGGCAGCCGCTATCACACTCGGCTGCCCTTTTCTTTTTCAATTTCATTTACAAAGACAACAAACCACAAAAACTACCCTCCTACTTATTGTATAAATCAACAACTTAACAAGTTATCAACATTCGTTGTTAACAGCGACAAAAACACGCAAAAAAGGCTGTTTTTACGCTCGTTGATTCAAATTTACGACCAAACAAGATCTGACCAATTGCCGTGAAAACCGAGTATTCGCTTCCTTGCTTTCCTTGTTGCTAACGAAGACTTTTCCCCACAGGTATCACTTTGTAGGCAACAAGGTAAAAGCAAAAACAATTTGTCCCGCTCAACTCCCTCACAATCGAATACGGGCAAACCATTCGACCGATCCACCCTGATACCATAGCGAGATCAAAACAACCCAATTCGTTTTCAATGAAAAGGCAATTGCGTCTTCATTGAAAACGTTTTTCATTACCGTGAAGAAGTTAAACACTCTTCGTTATGAATGCAAAAACTCTTCACGGTGAGTGAAAACACTATTCGTGGTAACTAAATTCACCCACCGCGAAGACACAATTTGCGCATCAAAAAAACCAAATAACCTTTCCGCAAGAACCAAACGACCTTTTTCCAAGAACTAAACGAGCTTTTTTCCCAAACCTTGCATGGTTTTTCCGATATGATGAGCTTAAATCCCTCAATCCATCAAATAGTGAATGCTAAAACAGTGCAGACTTCTGCCAAAGATCCTATTTCCTGAAGCGACAAAAACAGCAAAGTCATCGCGTCTAGAGCGTAAAAACAGACTAAATAGCCATAAAAAGAATCTTGCAAACCATAAGACAAACATCCTTATTGTAAAAACCGAATTTATAGAATTAGTGAGTCTCTCTCACTTATGTCCATCAAGCATAAAGCACAAAGCCATTAATACACTGATTATCAAAAAAAAGGTTTTCATTTGTTCTCCGTTAATTTTTATGTATACTTGCATTTGTAATTGATCTAATACCAGCTTATGAAAAAAACACACATCCTACTCTTTACAGGAGTATTAGCTTTATCGGCTTGTTCTATGCAGACTAAAACAAATACCGAACAGAATGCTTTAACGACGTATTCAGGGCAAATAATTAAAATAGATCCCAAAGAATATAATAAGTCATTTATGATGAAAGATGCCGGATCTATTATTGAAGATGTTGAGTATATACAACTGGAAACATTGGATTCATCATTGATCAGCAATATAAGTGAACTTCAATTTACAAACAATCAATACTATATATTTGACGAGCAATTAAATCAACTCATAGTATTTGACCAGTCTGGTAAATACATTCGTAGAATTGGAAAAGTTGGGTTAGGACCAGGTGAATACATCAAAATAACGGGATTTCATGCAAATGAATTGGGTGCTGTTTCCATATATTGTGAGCGAAATCAAGCAGTACTAAATTATGATGTGAATGGTAATTTTATCAATAAAGAGCCTATTGGAGCTGTTGTTCAAGACATCTACAAGATTGGTAATGATTGTTACTTTTATGCAGATTATCTAATTAATGAATTTTTCTTTTCAGAGTCTTATCCTAGTCAATATCGCTTGTTTACTGTCAAGAGTAGTAAATGTGATAAAAGTTATCTTCCATGGGAATTCAATGAAGTTTTTATGTCTAGCTATCCCTCTCCTTTGATGAGATACAACACATTATATGAACTAGATGGAACATTAAACTTAATAGAACCGCTTGGAAATACAAGTTATGAAATCGTTAACAATGAAATAAAACCGAAGTACTATATTGATTTTGGTAAATATAACTTGCCTATCACATACAACACCTCAATTTCAAGTGGAGAATTGAAGGAAAAACTAAAAAGCTCAGCTCAAATTGACAGATTTCTAGAAACTAAAGATCACCTTATTATCGGGTATAGTTGTGATAAACAGTCTTTTTATTCCTTATTCAACAAGCGTTTAAATCAAGTGATCCCTATAGGAGGATTTATGCAAATAAAAAAGGACGGAATAATGGTCAGTAAACCAATAGCAACAGTTCAGGATAAATATGTTTTTCCTATAAATGCACACAATATGATCACATTACTTGAAGCCCCTAATTGCTCTCCTAAAATAAAAGAACGCTTCGAGTCTTTTTCGGATAGCGACAATCCTATTCTAGCCATTATTAAGTTCAAATAAATTAGTAATCAATAGTATACTATATGAAACCAACCTACACGCTTTGTATGCTTCTTTTACTGGGAAGCTGTATTACGTCTTGTAACGACAAGAAGTCGGAGTCGAATCAAACGGGAGATTTGATTGAAGTAGAACTGTCCGACTTTGAAGTAAAACCTATATTCCAAAGTATGGTCAAACTCGAAACAACAGACAGTTGTCTCATTCAAAACATTAAGAATGTAGAGTTTGATGCAGATCAGTTCTTTATATTATCCAGGGCCTCTCAAGGAAATAAAGAAAATGTGTATGTATTTGATAAAACCGGAAAGTTTATCCGCTCAATTGGTCTGCACGGGCAAGGGCCGGAAGAGTATATCAGCATCAATTCATTCATATTGGACAAAGCAAACCGACTGATCACATTTGTAGATACACAAAAGAAAGCATTGATCACATACGACTATGAAGGTAACTGGAAGAGCAATAGAGATATTAGCAGTTTTTTGAAACTTGGTCTCGTAAAAAGCTGTAAGCTTTTCAACAATAAACTGTACGGTTATAATTATATATTCAACGACTACCCGGCCGGAATGCATTCAATTGATTTAAATACCGATCAATGCGAAATTCTATTTTCACATGCTCCTTTCCGAACCAAAGGGTATAGTGATGCCATCGATATTTCAATGTCTAAATCGGACGACCGATTGATTTTTACCAAAATATTAAACGACACGATCTTCTCCATAAATACAAATGGAGAAGCGGCTCCATATTACCGGATCGATCACAAAAAGCAAGTAGTAGACCCATCTACTATTAAAGAACCATTTACTTTAAAAAACGTGTTCCGATTCTATGTTTACGATCTTTCCGACAAAGAGTACTTTAAAGGCTATGATGCTATTCATGAAAACTCAGATTATATCTTCATACGTGCAGGAGGGTATCGCACTCCGCATCGTTACTTGATTGACAAACGAAAAAAGCGAGCTTTATTTGAGATTTCATCCTATCAATCCGACACGAAAGAGTTTCCGTTGCGAGAACCGGACTTTGTTATCAATGATCAATTTATTAGAATAGAACAACCACACAATTTAATTAGTGATAAAGATCAGTATAGCAACTACGACTCTGCACAAAAGATCATTGCACAGTTGAATGAAGACGATAATCCGTGTCTTGTCTTTTACACATTAGATTAAAAGGAGAAGTTTCATAAAACACAAAAACGACTCGCCGGGAAGGTATGGTACCTTCCGGCAAGTCGTTTGTTGATTTATTCAGTGTATAAAAGAGCGCTTGCTTGTGGGCAAGGAGGCTCTTTGTTTCAAGGGCTGATTATTTGTACGAGCGCTTGTTGCTTCCTTCTACGTAGTTGATGAAGGCATTACTTACCGCTCTGTTTCCGCCGTCTGTAGGATAGTCGCCCGAGAAATACCAGTCGCCTGTGTGATCAGGACATGACTCGTGCAATCCTTCCAAACTTTGGAATACGATCTCTACCTTTGCTTTGGTTCCTTTCGGAGTTAGCATTTCGGCAATTTTGTGAGAAATTTCTTCGGCAGTAAACGGACGATAGATATCTTTCACGTGGTTGATTTGCTCTTCTTTCGGCAAGCCTTGCTGTGCTTTGCAACGGTCATACACATCGTTGATGATGTGCGACATTCCGCGTTCCTTCAACAATTCGATCGCCGCACGGAATGCGATGAATTCGCCCATACGTGACATGTCGATTCCGTAACAGTCGGGATAACGAATTTGTGGAGACGATGAAACAATCACAATCTTCTTTGGTCCGATTCTGTCAAGGATCTTGATGATACTTTGACGAAGCGTAGTTCCGCGCACGATACTATCGTCGATCACAACGAGGTTATCTACACCCGGATTTACCGTTCCGTAGGTTACGTCGTATACGTGAGCCGCTAGTTCGTCGCGACCATTGTCTTCGGCGATAAACGTACGCAGCTTGATGTCTTTGATCGCCACCTTTTCAGATCTTACACGCATCGAAAGAATCTTCAGCAGTTCCTCTTGCGTCATATCTCCGTTTGCTTCCTCGATCAAACGAATTTTCTCGGTATTCAGATATTTGTTCAATGCTTCGGTCATACCAAAGAAAGCTACTTCGGCTGTATTTGGAATAAACGAGAACACTGAGTTTTCAAGATCATTATCTACAGATTTCAAGATCGCAGGCACTAGTTTTTCTCCTAGCATCTTACGTTCTTTGTAGATATCCATATCACTACCGCGCGAGAAGTAAATACGTTCAAACGAACATGCTTTCTTGATTTGCGGTTCGTTGATTTGATGTAGGCTCGCTTCACCGTTTTTCTTCACGATAAGACCTTGTCCCGGAAGAAGTTCTTTTACGTCTTCAGCTTTTACGTTAAGTACGGTTTGAATTACCGGACGCTCCGAAGCCGTTACTACGATTTCGTCATCCATATAATAGAATGCCGGACGAATGCCCCACGGATCGCGGAACGTAAAAGAATCGCCACAGCCCAATACGCCGCAGATTACGTATCCACCGTCCCATTTGTTGCTGGCACGACGAAGCACCGATGGCAGATCGAGGTTCTTCTCAATCACATCGTTCATCACATCGCCGGTATATCCTTGGCTACGGAAGAAGTCGTACTGACGCTGCACTTCACGGTCGAGGTAATGACCAAGTATTTCCAACATGATAAAGGTGTCGGCAAAGTTGCGCGGATGCTGTCCTTGCTCTACCAAATGCTCAAATACTTCATCTACGTTCGTTAGGTTGAAGTTTCCGCATAGTGCGAGGTTGCGCGAAGCCCAGTTGCTACGACGCAAGAAAGGGTGCACGTACGAAATACCCGATTTACCGGTTGTACTATAACGAAGATGCCCCAAATAAAGCTCACCGGCAAATGGTAAATTTTCTTTTACCCATTGTACGTCGTTGAGTTTATCTTGAGGCACCCCCGCAAAGTTGGCATGTACTGCCGAGAATATTTCTTGAATTGCACCAGAACCTGTAGCTCTTTCTCTAAAGATGAATTCGTTTCCGGGTTCTACATCTAGTTTCACAGTTGCTAATCCTGCGCCTTCCTGGCCACGATTGTGCTGTTTTTCCATGAGCAGATATAGCTTACTAAGGCCATATTGCCATGATCCATACTTTTCCTGATAGTACTCAAGGGGTTTGCGAAGCCTGATGGTAGCAATCCCACACTCATGCTTAAGAACGTCGGTCATACTGTTTTTAGTGACAATTTGTATATTATTATTGCAAAAACACTTCCAAAGATAAGAAGAATTGGCCTACAGTTATATAAAAAGAAATTGAATGTGATTTTAAAATTAGTTTATTTACCTTTGTGTAGATCACTTTCTTAAACTCAGCAAACTATGAAGTGGGAACAGTTAATTTCGGGCAAACGCCTGGGGATGGAATCGTATCAGGGAAGAAACCACGAACGCAATAACTTTCAGCGCGACTACGATCGCTTGATCTTCTCGGCACCTTTTCGCCGACTACAAAATAAGACACAAGTTTTTCCGCTACCGGGTAGTGTATTCGTGCACAACCGACTTACGCATAGCCTTGAGGTTTCGTGTGTAGGACGCTCGTTGGGCAATAGCGTAGGAAAGGCGTTGATGGCAAAATATCAGGATCATTTTGATCTGTTTGCAGAGATTGGCACCATCGTGGCTACGGCTTGCCTGGCACACGACATGGGAAATCCGCCTTTCGGTCATTCGGGCGAACAGGCAATCGGTGCTTATTTTTCGGAAGGGAACGGAGTGAAACTTCGCGATGCTGTGTTGAAAGAAAATGGTCGATGGAACGACTTCGAACGATTTGAAGGAAATGCGAATGCGATTCGCTTGCTCGCGCATCAGTTTAAAGGCCGCCGTCCTGGTGGATTCGCGCTTACGTATTCTACACTCGCTTCGGTCGTAAAATACCCTTACTCTTCTGATCTGGCGGGGACCAAACATAAATTCGGTTACTTCCAAACGGAGGAGTCGATCTATGCAAGCATAGCCGACGAGCTGGGTATACCGTTGGCATCTAAAGACCCGAAGTCTTTTGTGCGCTATCCGTTGGTTTATCTGGTAGAAGCTGCAGACGATATTTGCTATCAGGTAATGGATGTGGAGGATGCGCACAAGCTAAAGATCTTAACGACCGACGAAACACTGAATCTATTGCTTGGTTTCTTTGAAGAGCCGGTGCGCGAAAAACGCGTTCGCGTGATGAGTCAGCTCGACGATATCAACGAAAAGGTTGCCTACCTCCGTTCGTGTGCAATCGGTGTATTGGTGGATGAATGTGTACGGGTGTTTCTTGAAAACGAAGAGTTGATCTTAAGGGGTGAGATGCATGAGCCGCTTATCGCACAGATCAGCACCGTTCCGAAGGAAGCTTACGAGGCTTGCTCGCGTACGGCGTGGAAAAAGATTTACCGCTCGAAGGAAGTATTGGATATTGAACTGGCCGGTTACCGCATTATCGGGATGCTACTCGATAAATACATCGAAGCTATCTTTACGCCCAACCATGCCTATTCAAAAATATTGCTGCAACGCATACCGGAACAATACGATACGCAATGCAGCAGCACTTATGGTAAGATTCAGACAATTCTTGATTTCATATCGGGAATGACCGACGTGTACGCACTCGACCTTTACCGAAAAATTACCGGCATGAGTCTGCCCGCCGTATAATCAAAATGCCTCTCTGTATTTGCCTTCTTGTTTGTCTTCCAAGATATTCAAGTAGCTACGATATCTCGACTCGCTGATGTAATGTTGCTCTACAGCTTTCATCACGGCGCAGCCGGGCTCGTTTATGTGTGAGCAGTTGCTGAATTTACATTCTCCTGCAAACTTGAATATATCGGGAAAGTAGTGTGATACTTCGGCCTTTTCCATATCAATGGTTCCGAAGCCTTTGATTCCGGGAGTATCAATCAAATATCCGCCTTGTGGCAATGGAATCATTTCTGAGAATGTTGTTGTGTGCATTCCCTTGTTGTGATAATCGGAGATATCACCGGTGCGAAGATTTACACCCGGCACCAATTTGTTGATTAGCGTAGACTTTCCTACACCGGAGTGACCAGAAAAGAGTGTAATCTTTCCTTTTAGTAAATCGTTTAACTGATCAAGACCGACTTCTTCACGAGCCGATATTTCATAACATGGGTAGCCAATTGTAGAATACAAGTGCATCAGTGCTTCCATGTATTCACGGTTTTCACCTTTCATACGGTCTACTTTATTGAAAAGTAGTTTCACCGGTACACGGTATGCTTCGGCAGTAGCCAAAAAACGATCAATAAAAACAGTAGTAGTAATCGGATAATTAACCGTAATAATTAGCATGGCCTGATCAAGATTGGCCGCGATAATATGCGATTGCTTTGAGAGGTTTGATGCCCTTCTGATGATGTAATTTTTACGATCAGCTATTTCTGAAATAAATGCGGTTCCTTCATTATTTTCCTCAATAGTAACTCGATCGCCCACCGCGATGGGATTGGTAGTTCTAATATCTTTCAAACGAAAGCTTCCTTTTACTTTCGACTCAACAGCCTTACCCTCATCGGTAAGTACCGTATACCAACTTCCTGTGTTTTTTATAACCAATCCTTGCATATGCTACTTTTAGAAAAGATGTCGGAATGGACTATTCCGACACCTTGTATTAAACGAGTTAAACTGTTAAGATCTCTTTTTCTTTTGCAGCGAAAAGCTCATCGATTTTCTTGATGTATTTGTCGTGCGACTTTTGTACAACACCTTCAGTGTCTTTTGCCACATCTTCAGGAAGACCGTCTTTTACTGCTTTCTTGATTTGATCGTTTGCTTCGCGACGTGCATTACGTACACTTACTTTTGCTGTTTCAGCTTCTTGTTTCGCTTGTTTAGCCAAAGCTTTACGACGATCTTCTGTCAATGGAGGAATACCAAGACGAATCACTTCACCATTGTTTTCAGGAGTAATACCAACTTCTGAGTTCATGATTGCCTTCTCGATCTCTTTGATCATCGGCTTTTCCCATGGTTGGATGATGATTGTTTTTGCGTCCGGAGTATTTACCGATGCAACGTTCGCCAATGGAACCAATTCACCATAGTAAGGAACTTTTACACCGTCCAAAATGCGAGGGCTCGCTTTACCTGCACGGATGTGAGCCAACTGTTCGTCTAAAAAGGCAACTGCCAGATCCATCTTCTCTTCTGCAGCCTTCACATATTGCTTTACTTCAACCATAAATTTGAGCTATTAATGTATTTCAATTCTTGTTGTTACAAAAATACGAAAGAAATCAAATGCGTACAAGAGTACCAATGTTCTCGCCGCTCATTACTTTCTTAAGATTTCCTACAGTATCCATGTCGAAAACGATGATTGGAAGGTTGTTTTCTTTACACATCGTAGTCGCTGTAAGGTCCATTACCTTAAGTCCGCGATTGTAGATTTCGTCGTATGTGATTTCATCAAACTTCGTAGCCGTAGGATCTTTCTCAGGATCTGCCGTATAGATACCGTCTACACGAGTTCCTTTTAGCATTACGTCTGCTTCGATTTCGATACCACGAAGAGCCGAACCGGTATCGGTTGTAAAGAACGGATTACCTGTTCCGGCAGAAAGGATTACGACTTCACCTTTTTCCAATTGCTCGATCGCTTTCCATTTGTTATAGAATTCGCCGATTGGTTCCATGCGAATTGCTGTAAGTACGTGCGATTTTACACCGCAGCTGGTAAGAGCCGAGCTAAGTGCTAGGCTGTTGATTACCGTTGCCAACATTCCCATTTGGTCGCCTTTTACACGATCGAATCCTTTAGAAGCACCGCTCAAACCGCGAAAGATATTGCCACCGCCAATTACGATTCCTACTTGTACACCCATTGCTACAATCTCTTTGATTTGCTCTGCGTATTCAGTCAATCGTACTTCGTCGATACCATATTGTTTGTCGCCCATTAGCGACTCTCCGCTTAGTTTGAGTAGAACTCTTTTGTATTTAGCCATATTATTATTTATTTATGCTTGCTTAGAATTTTGATTTTCGCAAAGTTACGAAAAGTGACTTAACTTAAACAAATCTCACCTCCTTAAAAGCATATCTGCGTACAATCCCTTCGCTATCGCGAAGCACTAAATGCCCGGTCGACTCTGTTTTGACAACTTCTGCCAAGAAAGTTCCGTTCTCATCTTCGTATGCATGCACTCCTTTTCCTCGATAAAGCGAGTTCTTATAAATCTCCTTAATTTCGTGTTCTGCACCATCAAGTACATCGAAATAGTTGATATAGATCTGCGAAGCAAACTCATTGAGTAGCTTTGCTAAGTCATACTCCTCTCCCGTGATCTGATACATCGATATAGGATTAGGCGCATTCGACAAGAATAACTCTTGATTTACGTTGATCCCAATGCCAATAATCGTTTGAAAAACTTGGTAGCCATTCAAATCGTTCTCGATCAAAATACCACCAATCTTTTTATCTTGGTAATAGATATCATTGGGCCACTTGATCGAAACATCGGGAATGTATTGATCCAATACTTCTTTTATAGCTGTAGAAACGAGCTGTGAAATTATAAACTGATCGGAAGCCATGAGCTCCTGAGGATGAAAGATCATGCTAAATGTCAAATTCTTGCCGGCTTCTGCTTCCCATGTATTGCCACGCTGTCCGCGACCTGCCGATTGCTCGTAAGCAGCAACAACAGTTCCTTCCTCTTGCTCCTCTTTTTGTTGTAAAGCTCGAAGGTAATTGTTGGTAGAGTCTACTTCTTGTAGTTGAATTATAGTTGCCATATCGTTTATCGATAGATAGTTTTCAATAGTCGGATAGCTGTTTTTGCTGCTCTCTCGTTAACCCTTTTACAACGATAGCATAGGAGTGATCAATCCACTCGCGAATCAACTGATCTGGCATATCCGATTCAAGATCAATCGAGTTCCAATGCTTTTTATTGAAATGATAAGCCGGCTGTACGGCTTCATAATCTTCGCGTAATGCCAACGCTTTTTCGGGATTGCACTTAACCGAAATGCTTCGTTTGATCCCATCGAGTGGCAAAAGTAAAAACATCTTATGCATTACTTTAAATACCAATGTGGTGTCGTCAAAAGGCATGGACTCTGTAACACCTTTGAAAGAAAGACAATAGTCTCTTACTTCTTCTATATTCATAACAGATCGGAGATTTATTAGGTTGTATCCTTAACATATTACCAAAGAGGAGGATAAAAAGCATCTTCGATATGCTCTACCTGTGTACCATGAGATTCTACTATCACGCCAATGATATCGAATCGTGCTTCGAGATCGATGTCGAACTTCTTGATGTAATGGTCGGCTGCCGCTACTGTGCGCCTGATCTTTCGATCAGACACCGCATCGAAAGGATCTTCCAAAAAACCGGAAGTACGTGTCTTTACTTCGACAAACACAATTTCTTGATCATTGCATGCAATGAGATCTAATTCATACTTTCCCGAATACCAATTTGTTTCCAAAATATGATATCCTTTTTGCTCCATGAGCTCTTTGGCAACTTGCTCACCCAATTTGCCTGTTATATTGTGTTTTGCCATACTTATAATAGCACAAAAATAGTTTTTTCTTTTGTAATTAAGCATCTTACACTTAATTTTGCAAACATGAAGAAGAAGCGCAAAAATTCACCCTCAAGTAGGAATAGTCCGCGGATTCATAAAATAACATTCATGCTCAATGAAGAAGAGCAGAAAGCGGTAGAGCGTTATCTTGAAAAGTATCAAATTGCGAATAAATCTCGCTGGTACAGAGAAACTATTTTATCTCATATTCTCAAAACTCTGGAAGAAGACTATCCTACTCTTTTTGCAGAAAACGAAATGCGCAGATGAGCACCATTTTCAACGACGAATATTTTATGAAACAGGCCCTTCGTGAAGCCGAAGCTGCCTTTGCGGAAGGAGAAGTCCCTGTTGGAGCCGTTATTGTATGTAATAATCGGATCATTGCACGTGCACATAACCAAACTGAAACATTGAATGATCCTACGGCTCATGCCGAAATGCTGGCCATCACGGCTGCAACAAATGTATTAGGAGCCAAATACCTCAAAGATTGTACTCTTTTTGTTACGGTAGAACCTTGCATTATGTGCGCCGGTGCCATTGGCTGGTCTCAAGTCTCGCGTATTGTATATGGAGCTTCGGATGAGAAAAGGGGATTCTCTTTTTTCGCACCTAAAGCGATGCACCCAAAAGCTCAGATCTTAAAAGGAGTGATGGAACCGGAGTGTTCTTCGCTGATGTCTGACTTTTTTAAACAAAGACGATAAATACCGATCGGGTTAAAGATAAAAAGCCTTGCAGCAAGATTGCTACAAGGCTTTTCTTATTTAGATGTTTTACTTTCTTCTATTTCGTCGACTTCTTCATATTCGACGTACTCTCCCTCTTCGCGAGAGAATATTTTCTTCTTTACTTTAGCTGTATAGCTTGTTGTATCTTTCTGCTCTTGCTTTTCTTTTGCGTAAGTACTTTTCGACTGAGTGCGCGTCTTTGTTGAAGACGGACTTCCAAACAATACTTTCTTTACGGTGCGGAACAATGAAAATCCCAGCAACAAAAGAAGCAGTAAAAAGAACAGCAGTATTATCAATAGGAATTTAAACATATCATAATCGTATTAACTCATAAAACAAAGATAAAGAAGAGAGCTATTTCTTTTTGTTAAAAATAGACAAGAGAACATATAGCAAAATGGTTGCCGATATCCCCATGAACCGAAACAATGCAATCAAAATAATTGCAGATATAATTAGAATATAGCGCACTTCATTTCCTTTGAATGCCAAACTCTTAACCTTAAGAGAAAACATAGGAATCTCTGCAATAAGCAAGTAAGAAGTAAGAAGGATCAATACAGAAGTAACTCCTATAAATAGAGGATTTCCTTCGTATGCATACGCTTGTGCCGAATAAGCAAAAGACAACCAAAACAAAGCATTTGCAGGAGTTGGTAGTCCGATAAAGGACGTTGTCTGACGTTCATCGATATTAAACTTAGCCAAGCGTAGTGCCGAATATATAGGTATGATAAATGCTAAATAAGGGAAATAAGATGTCATAAACGGACAAATCGCAGCAACTGCCGTTGCTTGCTTCAACAAAAAGTAAACAATCATACCCGGTGCAACACCAAAGCTTACACAATCGGCCAAGGAGTCGAGCTCTTTACCAATCGGCGAATAAGCCTTTAATGCTCTTGCAGACATCCCATCAAAAAAATCGAATACTGCTGCCGCAATAATAAGAATCGAAGCTACAAGGATATTGCCCTGCAAAGCTTGAATAATTGCGATACAACCGCAAAACAGATTCAAACTGGTGATTCCGTTAGGAATATGTTTTGTTATTCCGTTTGCCATAATTTTATCATTTAGCGGACAGACGGGCAATCGGTGTTTGATTTCCGGTTACTTTCTGATCCATTTCAACTAAAACCTCTGTGCCTACAGGTAAGAATACGTCTACACGCGAACCAAATTTGATAAAGCCCATGTGCTCATCAACGTGACATTTCTCTCCTACTTTCGCATACGTAACAATACGACGAGCTAATGCTCCGGCAATTTGACGCACCAAAACATCAACACCATTACGTGTAGTAATAACCACCGTAGAGCGTTCGTTTTCCGTACTTGATTTTGGTAAGTATGCGGCCATAAAACGACCATTTTGATGCGAGACATGCTTTACGGTTCCGTTTACCGGAAACCAATTGGCGTGTACGTTAAACACAGTCATAAAGATAGATATCTGAAGCTTTTTCTCTCCAAAATACCCATTTTCCATCACCTCTTCGATGGCAACAATGGTTCCATCTGAGGGTGCAATCACAAGCCCTTCCGAGTCGTAAGGAAAACGTCTGAACGGACTTCTGAAGAAGTTTAAAACCAACAAGAATAATATAGACGATACCGCAGCAACTCCGTAAAACCAACCGGTTGCGCCTATCATCTGATATAAAGCGAAGTTTATCAGAAACAATACTGTAAACAGCGTTAATAAAATACCCGTTCCTTCTTTATGTACCTTCATTATATGTTGTTTGTTGAAATTTTCACGTTGATATTCTAAGTTACAAAGGTAGTTTATTTTATATAACAATCAAAACAGGAAAGCTATCTCACTTGCTCTATCTGATTTAATTCAATATACCATAAATAACCTTTTACGTTTTTAAAGCCCATTTGCTTGATTAGTTTGACGTAATTGCGTACTTGATAATGATATAACTTATCTTTGATATGCCCGAATTTATAATCGACAACGATCACTTGATTGCGTTGATCGATCATAACTCTGTCGGGACGTTTTGCAAAGTCATCGACCGACAAAATCTCAATCTCATTGAGCACTTTCAACGAACCGTCGAACCAATGTTTTACTTCGGGTTTTGAAATGTGCTTCTGCAAAAGCTCGCAAAGGCGAATCCCATCTTCAGAGGTAATCACTCCGGCAATAATCATCCGTTCTACCGCCGCCGCGATATCTTCTTGAGTGGTGATTTCTCCCAAGATTTCGTGCATCAGTTTACCATATTTCAACTGTTCGTCTCCGATCAAGATATCGCGATCCTGCAAACGCAGTGATAACCTATCGCCCAAATCAATGGATTCGATACGTTTCATTTCAATTTCCTGTACGGTTTTCGTTTCTCCTTGTTTGTATTTTGGATGCCACCAATCGCCATATTCAAAGGTCGCTTGTTCTTCATCCCAATAATCGCCCAAGTTTACAATCTCATCATCCTCGAGGGTTTTGGCCGGAAGAGCAGATGCCATATTAAACACACTCTCCATCAACGATGCAATCGAGTTGATTCCGTCTTTTTTGGCTTTAGGCGCAAACAAGATCATCTCATCTTTCGCTCTGGTAAAGGCTACGTAAAGTGTATTTAGGTTATCGATATAGGCATGGAGTTTTTCATGATAATAATCCATGGCAAAGATCGTCTTTATCAAGTCTTTCGTGTACTTGATTGGCACCAGCGTAAGTTCATTGAATGGCGCTTTCGAGGGTTTGCACCATAAAATAGGCGCTTTGTGTCCTTTACTTTCGATCTCCCAATCGGTAAAGGGCATTACAACGGCTCTAAAACCTAAACCTTTCGACTTATGCACGGTCATGATACGAATCGCATCTTGAGCATCGGGGGTTACAATGGTTTTTCTATACCCAAAATCGTCCCACCATTTTAGGAAACGAGCTAAATCGCCCGACTCTCGATTCATATAATCCATGATCATATCAAGCAATGCCTGCACAAACGGTTGCTCATTGTCGGGAATTGCCGGGGCAAACAATGCAACCAAACCTTCGATCATCTCATACAGAGACTCTGTTTGCAATCGCTGCAATTCCGCATCAACGGGTCCATCGAAATGGACGTTCTCTTCGGCAAAAACATCGGCCAAATCTGTAATGGTTTTGTTTTGCTGTTCGAGACGTAGATGCTCCATCACAGCAAGCTTATACAACGTTTCATCATCAGGCTTGTTCAAATAACGGAGCAAACTGATCATAAAGCGTACCGATGCCGCACTGCCGATAAACAATGCTTCGTCGGATATAAACTCATATCGTTCGGGAGAATCTGGATTTTTCTTTTTGTATTCGAGCAGTTTATTGGCAACCAATGATGCCTCGGAATTAGTTCGCACCAATACCGCAATATCGCTCAACCGATAGCCGTCTTGTTGCAATTTCTGTAAACTTTCGATCATCAAGTCTAAAGCTGCCTCTTTCCAACTCACCTCCTCTTCTTCAATAAAATGAACTTTCACATGTCCGTCTTGTGACAGAAACGGAGGTGCAACGTTTTGATACAATTTGCCATACGCCTTGGTCAGTTTGTGCGACATCTCGTCTTGCTGATCTTCATTCAGCGTAGACTCCTCCATTCCGAGGTTAAACTCGCCTTGTAAGATTTTCGACGAAAGTGCAAAAAAGGCGTTATTAAAATCAACGATACATTTACAACTACGCCAATTATCTTCGAGCACTTGCTCTTCAATTCCTTCCGAAACAAAGTCTTTTGCAATTTGCGTGTCAAGCAACGTCCAGTCTGAATTTCTAAAACGATAGATACTTTGCTTCACGTCTCCTACAATCAGATTGAAACGATCTTCGGCCAATGAGTTTTTGATAAGCGGGCGAAAGTTACTCCACTGCATCGACGATGTATCCTGAAACTCATCAATCATAAAGTTATCAATATTCACTCCGGTTTTCTCGTAAATAAACGGCGCGTCGCTTTCATCAATCACTTTATTGAGCAGTTCGTTTGTATCGGAAATCAACATGATGTTCTTTTCTTGTCGATAGGCCGAAACATGTTTGGATACGTCGCTCAAGATAGCCAACACGTAATAAAAACGAAGAATACTCACCGCGGATAAATAGTCGGCTCGATTACTGAATAGGTCTACAATCTGTCGAACACAGTCGTTGAGACCTCCGTGATAAGCAGACTCTATTTGAGACTTTATCTCTGTTGCCGCTTTTGCTGTAGACCAATTATCTAACGTATCTACCAAGTTGCAAAAAGTAGCAGTCGGTTCCTTCCAGTCTCCTGAAGCTAATTTATCAAAGTAGCCAAATGGAGAGCGTGAACCTCCTTTGAAATCGGAAAACTTCAATCCGTATTGGTCAAGCAGACTGACTCCTTTCTCACCAAGTTGCTTCACCTTTGCTTCAAACTCTTTTACAATACCATCGAGCTTCGCCTTGTAGTTTTGAAGTGTCTCTTTTGGGGCCGTATCTTCATTTACTTTGTCGGCATACTCTTTGAAGCTCTCCTTAAAGATCTCCTGACTAAGCCCCAAAATATCTTTGCGCAACTCCCAACTATCTCCGTTTTCTACTTTGTCTGTCGTGAATCGGATTAGCCAATCAAGCAGGTTCTTGTTTTCGGGCTTTTGCAAGTCATTGAGCATCATTTCAACCGCTTCTGTCAGCACCATTCTTTCATCCATCTCCAGACCATATCCTCCTTGTAGCCCGATTTCACGGGTAAAGGCACGCATGGTTTGCTGAAAGAAACGGTCTATCGTACTGATATTAAAAGAAGAGTAATCGTGTAGCACGTCGATCAAAATCTCTTTTGCCTCGTTACGTATCGATAACTCTGTTCTGTCGAAACGCTTCATCAAACCTTCGAGATAGCCCGATTTTTCACCGTCTGCAAGCGCGTAAAGCTCCATCACGATACGGGTTTTCATCTCTTCGGTAGCTTTGTTGGTAAAAGTAACCGCAAGAATACGCTTGAATCCGCCGGGATTGTTAAACAACAGATTCAAGAATGCCTCTGTCAGTTTGTACGTTTTTCCCGACCCTGCCGATGCTCGATAAAGTGTCAACATAATACTTCTAATTATCTCGTTTTTTGATGCTTATTTATAGACTTGCAATTTCTTCCGCTTAGATGATACGAGCTTTGCTATAGCCTTCTTTCTTTAATAGCTCTAATACTTTTTGACGCAGATCTCCTTGCACAATCATCTCGCCATCTTTTGCAGACCCACCTACTCCGCATTTCACCTTCAACCAACGACCCAATTCCACGAGGTCCTCTTCTGTTCCGACAAAACCGGTTACAAGCGTTACTGCTTTTCCTCCTCTATTTCGTTTATCGAGTTGTATTTTTAGCGGCTGCTTCTCCTTTGCAATTGTTTCTAGTTCTTCATCATCTCCGTTATCATACTGAAAATCGGGATTTGTCGAGTAAACAACATTCAATCTATCTCTCCAATCATTCTTTTTCATAGCTCATATATTATATATGTATCAACAATTCTTTTTGATCACCCGGTAAAAATAGCGTTTTTTGCTGCTTCTTGATATACAATAATACAAAATAAACGGGGTCTGTCACGCATCCAAAAGGGTCCGCCATGCATCCAAATGGATTCATCATACATCCAAAAAGGTCTGTCACGCATCCAAAAGGGTTCATAACACACCACGGTTTTTATGCCAAAGCAGAACAATAACGCCTCTTCATTTATCCTGCTACAATGGGGGTTATACTCAGTTTCTTTCATGCTCAAAACAGCCCATTTGACTCTATTTTTTTTTGCGCTATGATACCATACATATATATACCCCTTAGGGGGATATATGTATGTGTAAATCATAGCCGCAAGTTTCGAAGTCAGAAGAATTACGCACCGAGCATAAACGAAATCAATCACGCTCCGTAAACAAAACTACCGACGCTGCGTGAGTGTATTCGGGCACGCTGCGTGAATAAAAACAAGCACCATGCGTGGGCAAAAAGAAGCCTCGCGAAACGTAAGAACACGTAAAAAGAAAGACGAATACAGACAAACAGAGACGAACACGGATCGGAAGCTGCTTCGTGTCTCTATATTCGCAAAACCAAATAGACCACCGCTACGAAACAAGTAGTAAAAGTCACTCACGGTTGCCGTTGTCCGTGTAAACATCGGAGTCCGATCTTTCAAATTTTACAAGCCAAACAAGCACTTCTTATTGTTAAGGAGTAGCCTCTGAAATTGATAGTTCGTAAAAAAAATATACTTTTGCACTTAAATGAGCAAAACGAGAAAATGAAAAGCGAAGAATCAACTATTACATGGAACGTTCCGGAGCCAACTCTCCGACGCTTACCTTGGTACCTAGCCTTTGTTAAACTACTAAAGAACAGAGGTGAGACCTACGTATCGTCTACACAGATTGCTAAGGAAATAAGTGTCGATGCTTCTCGAGTTGCCAAAGATCTGTCATTTGTTCACATTTCGGGAAAGACGCGTGTCGGCTACGAGATAGATACGATGATCGATGTTTTGGAGCGTTTTCTTGGCTTCACTCAAACACACAAAGCTGTTATTTTTGGCGTTGGTAGCCTTGGTGCGGCATTACTACATGACTCGGGACTTGCTCAATTCGGGTTGGAAGTAGTTGCCGGATTTGATGTAAATCCAAACATCGTGGGCACTTCAATCAATGGTATCCCGGTATATCATTTCGATGATTTTGCAGAAATGCAGAAAACCATCAACGCTCAAATCGGCATTATTACTGTCCCGGTAGACAAAGCTCAGGAGGTGACCGATTTTATTATTCAAGGAGGAATTAAAGCCATCTGGAACTTTACTCCTTTCCGATTGCGGGTTCCCGATAATATCGTCATTCAGAACACCTCTATTTACGCCCACCTGGCAGTAATGTTTAATCGATTAAACTTCAACAATAAGTAATATGAAGATCATTGCGGTAGGAATGAACTATTCCGAACACAACAAAGAACTGAATCATACGCTTGAGCTAAAAGAGCCGACGATTTTTATGAAGTCAGATTCTTCTATATTGAAAGACGGAAAGCCTTTCTACATTCCGGACTTTTCGAGCGAGATTCATTATGAAACGGAAGTTGTTGTAAAAATATCTCGTTTAGGTAAGAATATTGCCGAACGATTTGCTCATCGCTACTACGAGGAGGTGACCGTAGGCATTGACTTTACGGCTCGCGATCTTCAAAACAAGCTCAGAGCAGAAGGCTTACCTTGGGAAATATCTAAGGCCTTTGATCACTCGGCAGTTTTAGGAACATTTATTCCTGTAACTGATTTGAGCGACATCAATAATACTTCTTTCCATCTTGATATCAACGATAAAATGGTGCAGCAGGGAAATACAAAAGACATGCTTTTCTCCATTGATCAGATTATCGCTTATGTAAGCAAATTCTTCACGTTGAAGATCGGAGATTTGATTTACACAGGCACTCCGGTTGGTGTAGGCCCGGTGCACATCGGCGACAAACTCACCGGCTATCTTGAAGACATGAAACTTCTCGACTTCCAAGTGAAATGATAAATACGTAACCCATGCTTTTGTTCTTCGGAATTGAATGCATGGGTTTATTTTTGCAACAATAATATATATCACAATACGACATGAAGATAAGAGTAGGATTTGGATACGATGTACATGCTTTTGCCGACAATAGAGAACTTTGGTTGGGTGGTATAAAAATAGATCACACGCAAGGATTGCAGGGACACTCTGATGCAGATGTGCTTATTCATGCGATGTGCGATGCTTTATTAGGGGCCGCAAATCTAAGAGACATCGGTTTTCACTTTCCCGATACTGCCGGCGAGTTTAAGAACATCGACAGCAAAATCTTGTTGGCTCAAACCATGCAATTGATTCGCGACAAAGGATACGAACTTTGCAACATTGATGCAACAGTTTGTGCCGAACGACCAAAATTGAATCCGCACATTCCAACAATGCAAAAAACTCTGGCTGATGTAATGAAAGTAGATGCCGATGATATCTCTATCAAAGCAACTACCACTGAGAAATTGGGCTTTGTGGGCAGACAAGAAGGAATCGCCGCTTATGCGACTGTGCTCGTTCAAAAACACACATATTAACAAAAAGAGCCCTATTTCTTACAAAATACTATCATTTGATTGTTTCTTATGGTGGTATGAAAATATGTTGCTACATTTACCGAGATAAACTAACAACTCTCACTTTTAAAAACGCTTTTTTAATTACAATTCCATGCAAAAAGGAAAACCTGTTAAATTAGTACTAGACGACGGAACTTGCTTCGAAGGAAGATCGTTTGGTTATGAGAATCCTACAGCTGGCGAAGTAGTTTTCAACACCGCAATGGTGGGTTACCCAGAAAGCTTAACTGACCCTTCGTATGCAGGACAAATTCTAACTGTAACTTATCCTTTGGTTGGTAACTACGGAGTTCCGCAGAGTACAACAACAAACGGAGTCTCAGATTTTCACGAATCAGAGAAAGTTCAAGTTAGCGGTTTAATCATCTCAGACTACTCGTTCGATTTCAGTCACTGGAATGCAGAAAGAAGTCTTGGCGATTGGCTTAAAGACAGTAAAGTTCCCGGTATTTACGGTATTGATACTCGCGAGTTGACAAAACTTTTGCGCGAAAGAGGATCAATGTTGGGTAAATTGGTGTTCTCTGATGAGAATGAAATTGACTTTATCGATCCAAACATTGAAAACCAAGTAGCAAACGTTAGCTGCAAGGAAGTGATCAATTATGGAAGTGGCGACAAAACTGTTGTAATGGTAGACTGTGGTGTAAAACACAACATCATCCGTTGCCTTACAGACCGTAACATAAACGTGGTACGTGTACCTTGGGATTATGATTTCACAACATTGAACTACGATGGTCTTTTCATTTCAAACGGCCCGGGTAACCCTGACCACTGCAATGTTACAGTAGATCATATCCGTAAAGCTATCAGCCAAGATAAGCCTATCTTTGGTATTTGTATGGGTAACCAACTTCTTTCTAAAGCAGGTGGTGCTAGCACATATAAATTGAAATACGGACACCGTTCACACAATCAGCCGGTAAGAATGGTTGGTACAAACAGATGTTTCATCACATCTCAAAACCATGGTTTTGCTGTAGACAATTCAACTCTTGGTCAAGAGTGGGAACCTCTATTCATTAACATGAACGACGGTACAAACGAAGGTATTAAGCACAAGACGAAACCTTTCTTCTCAGCTCAGTTCCACCCGGAAGCGGCTAGTGGTCCTACTGATACTGAATTTTTGTTTGACGACTTCATTAAAATGATTCACGAAGCCTAAGGATTTTTTATTTATCCGAAGGCTATTTTTTTACCTTGAAAGCAAAACGACATCGAAAAAGTGTCGGCGTTTCACGAAAAACAGTTTATTAAAAAGATGGCAATTAATAAAGACATAAAGAAAGTTTTGATTTTAGGATCGGGAGCTCTAAAAATCGGTGAAGCTGGAGAATTTGACTACTCTGGATCGCAGGCTTTGAAAGCGCTTCGTGAGGAAGGTATCGAAACTGTATTGATCAATCCAAATATTGCAACAGTTCAAACATCGGAAGGTGTAGCTGACAAGATTTACTTCTTGCCGGTGACTCCATACTTTGTTGAAAAAGTTATCGCTAAAGAACAACCAGACGGAATTCTTCTTGCATTTGGCGGACAAACTGCTTTGAACTGTGGTGTTAAGTTATACCAATCAGGTATCCTTGAGCGTTACAACGTTCAAGTACTAGGTACTCCTGTTCAGTCGATTATCGACACAGAAGACCGTGACCTTTTTGTGAAGAAACTTGACCAAATCGACGTTAAGACAATCAAGAGTATCGCTGTTGAATCAACAGAAAATGCTTGTAAAGCTGCTGCAGAACTAGGTTATCCGGTTATTGTACGTGCTGCTTACACATTGGGTGGTCTTGGTAGTGGATTCTGCGACAATCAAGAAGAACTTGAGAAACTTGCAGAAAAAGCATTCGCATATTCTAATCAGCTTTTGATCGAGAAATCGCTTCGCGGCTGGAAAGAAATCGAGTACGAAGTAGTACGTGACGCATACGACAACTGTATTACAGTATGTAATATGGAAAACTTTGACCCACTGGGTATCCACACAGGTGAAAGTATCGTTGTTGCGCCTTCACAAACACTTACAAACAGCGAATACCACAAGCTTCGTGAACTTGCAATCCGCATCGTTCGCCACATCGGTATCGTTGGTGAGTGTAACGTACAGTACGCATTCGACCCATATTCAGAAGACTATCGCGTGATTGAAGTAAACGCTCGTTTGAGCCGCTCTTCAGCTCTTGCATCTAAAGCAACTGGTTATCCTTTGGCTTTCGTTGCTGCGAAACTTGGTCTTGGATACGGCTTGTTCGAATTGAACAACTCGGTTACAAAAACAACTTCTGCATTCTTCGAACCAGCTCTTGACTACATCGTTTGTAAAATCCCTCGTTGGGACTTAGGCAAATTCCAAGGTGTGGCGAAAGAGATCGGCTCAAGTATGAAATCGGTTGGTGAGGTTATGGCTATCGGCCGCACATTCGAAGAGGCTATCCAAAAAGGTCTTCGTATGGTTGCAGGTGGTATGCACGGTTTCGTTGCCAACAAAGAATTGAAGTTTGACGATCTTGAAAAAGAACTAAAAGCTCCAACAGATAAACGTATCTTCGCTATTTCTCAGGCTTTTGAAAAAGGATATACAGTGGAGCAAATTCACGAGCTTACTCGTATCGACCATTGGTTCCTTCAAAAACTAGAATATATCTTCAAGTGCTCTAAAGAACTTGAACAATATAATAACTCAATTGAGATTCCTAAAGATTTGCTTCGCTCTGCGAAACAAATGGGATTCTCTGACTTCCAGGTTGCAAAACTTGTTTACAAATCAACTGCTGAGATTGAGAAGCACAGCTTGGATATCCGTGCAAGACGTAAAGAGTTTGGTATCGTTCCGGTTGTAAAACAAATCGACACACTTGCGGCTGAATATCCTGCACAAACCAACTACTTGTATCTAACTTACAGTGGTACAGGAAATGACATCAAATATCTAGGCGACCACCGTTCGGTTATCGTACTTGGTTCTGGTGCATACCGTATCGGTTCATCTGTAGAGTTTGACTGGTGTTCGGTTAATGCTTTGCAAACAATTCGCAAAGAAGGATATCGTTCGGTAATGATCAACTACAATCCGGAAACTGTATCTACAGACTACGATATGTGTGATCGCCTGTACTTCGACGAACTTACGTTTGAAAGAGTGATGGATATCATCGAACTTGAAAATCCTCATGGTGTAATGCTTTCGGTTGGTGGTCAGATCCCTAACAACCTTGCAATGCGTCTTGATGAGCAAAAGGTAAATATTCTTGGTACATCTGCAAAAAGCATCGACAACGCAGAAGACCGTCACAAATTCTCGAGCATGCTAGACCGTATCGGTGTAGATCAGCCTCGTTGGAAAGAGCTTAGCTCTGTTGATGACGTAAACGGTTTCGTTGCAGAAGTAGGTTTCCCTGTATTAGTAAGACCTTCATATGTACTTTCGGGTGCTGCGATGAATGTATGTTCGAATCACGAAGAACTAATCGACTTCTTAGCTCTTGCTGCTGATGTTTCGAAAAAACACCCTGTTGTAGTAACAGAGTTTATCGAAAACTGCAAAGAGATCGAGATCGATGCGGTTGCTGACAAAGGTGATATCGTAATGTATGCAATTTCAGAGCACATCGAGTTTGCCGGAGTTCACTCTGGTGACGCGACAATCCAGTTCCCTCCACAACGCTTGTATGTAGAGACTGTGCGTCGTATCAAGAAAGTTGCTCGCATGATTGCTAAAGAGTTGAATATCTCTGGTCCATTCAATATTCAGTTCCTTGCTAAAGATAACGACATCAAAGTAATCGAGTGTAACCTTCGTGCTTCACGAAGCTTCCCATTCGTTTCGAAAGTTCTAAAAATCAACTTGATCGACTTGGCTGCTCAAATCATGCTTGGTCTTAAAGTTGAGAAACCGAACAAGAGCGAATTTGATCTAGATTACGTTGGTATCAAAGCGTCTCAATTCTCATTCCACCGCTTGCAAAAAGCCGACCCTGTTTTAGGTGTTGATATGGCTTCTACAGGCGAGGTTGGATGTATTGGAGACAACTATTACGAAGCGGTATTGAAATCTCTACTTTCTGTAGGATACTCTATTCCTAAGAAAAATGTTCTGATTTCTTCAGGTCCTACAAAATCAAAAGTAGATCTATTAGAAGCAGCTCGTAAACTTCAAGAGAAAGGATACAACCTATTCGCTACAGGCGGTACACATCGTTTCCTTGCGGAAAACGGTGTAGAAACTACCCAAGTTTACTGGCCTAGCGAAGGTAAAACGCCATCTGCTCTAGATATGATTAAAGAGAAACAAATTGACATGGTTGTAAACATTCCAAAAAATCTTACACAAGATGAATTGAAGAATGGATATACAATCCGTCGTGCAGCAATTGACTACAACATTCCATTGTTGACAAATGCTCGTTTGGCTTCTGCTTTCATCAATGCATTCTGCAACATGAGCGAAGACGATATCCAAATCAAACGTTGGGACGAATACAAATAAGACAGTTCTTATTAAATATAGAAAGTCACTATCATTCAGTTGGTAGTGACTTTTTTTTTTCACATCTTTGAGACAAATCTAAAACAGGCAATATTTACTTTTATATTTAGAAGATTGTCTATATCGTATTTATGCAAAATATTGAATTATCTAAATCAAGATGTGATGAAAAGAAGCCTCTATGCTAAAATTTCGTTCATACTCATTTCTATTGTTATATCTATAACAACTATTATTCCTTGTAGTGCCCAAGAAACAGGTAAAACACAGAAAGGAGAATATATTGATTTCGATATAGCTCAATTACGAAAAATAGCTGAACAAGATACAGCAAATATGATCGTTATTCCTCGTGTTTATGATAAACCAATGAGTATTGGAGATCCTTTATCATTGAAATTAGATTTACGAGGAATTGCACAACCGGATATTGTTACATTTGGACAACCCGCTCTGCAACTAATGAAAGGAATGCCAATCTATGCACACAGACATGGTGATGAATTATCAAGCATAGGAGGATACAATGCTATCGGATTAGCTTTAGTCACTTATCTAAATGAGAAAACAAGACTTATCAACGGTAGTGAAGCTGTCTCATCGTTTTACACTCCTTACAACTACTCTCCGTTTCATAATCTGGGAATATATTCTGCCATGGAATATGATGTAGACGAACACCTAACGCTGAGCACCTACGGCAGCTATTTGATTCGAGACAATAATAGCCCCCGAATAATAAAACCTGCATTCGTTCCACAGAATATCATAGGAGGTTCAGCTAAATTCAAAATTAATGATAACGTCAAAGTAAGAGTCGGAGTTGAAGTAAGACAGTATTGATCTATTTGAAAATGCATAAATTTTCAGTTTTATGCATAATCTGATTTAGATTTAAATATCTTTGTAATAATGCCCTTAATTAAAGAAAGAAATGAAAACCTCTGCCAAGGTGATATTTATAACAACTATACTTTTATTTATCTTTAGTTGTTGTGAAAAAAAAAATATAAACACAGTAATTGAAGCATGTGAAACACTTGTCGACGCAAATCCGGATAGCGCCTACGTTATTCTTGATGATTTACAAATTGATCAGAATACCAATCCTAGAGCTCTTGCCGATTTTGCATTATTGTATTGTAAAGTAACAGACAAATTATATAAGAAAAACAAGTATGATTCTTTACTAGTTCAAAGCATTGAAACTTTTAGAAATTACGATGATATACCAAAGCTCGCTCTAGCAAACTACTATGCCGGAAGAATCGCTCATAACAAGGAAGATTTAAAAAATGCGGCTCAATATTATTTAGCATCACTTGAAGAATGCAATAAAATAAATAACAATGAATTAAAGGCTCGAAATTATTATTATATGGGATCAATGCACCAGTCTCAGTTTAATTATTCACAAGCAATAAGTAGCTATACTGAGTCTGAACGCTATTTTGATATTGCAAACAACAATAAATACAAGAATCTAATATACATATCAATCGCGGATTGTTACAATCTAAATCAAAATAGCGATAGTGCTTTTATGTATTATGACAAAGCTATTGAATATGCAAAAAGTACTGGAAATGAGATTGGTTTGTCTCATGCCCTTAAAAACAAAGGCATTGCATATCGCAAAATCAATAAAAACAAAGATGCAATTGAATGTATTAAACAGTCATTTTCAGCCAATACAACTCCTGAAAACAAAGCGAATCGCTATATTACTCTAGCCTATATTTTTAAAGATATAAATGAAAATGACTCTGCACGTTTTTATCAAGAAGAGGTTGCTAAAATATCCAAACATGTAAATGATCATCTGCGACTTTTATCCATTTATCTTAACTTGAGTCAAATAGAAGAGCAAACCCTCAATTACAAAGAAGCTCTCAAATATTATAAATTATATACAGCTTCATCAGACAGTGTAATTAGTGCAAAAAAACAAGCCTCATTGATTGAAGTTGAGAAAAAATATAACAACGAACGTCTTGAGAATTTAAATAATAAATTACTTGCAGAGCGATTGACTTTGACAATCTTCATTGTAATACTTGTTATTTTAATTATCGGTGCTGCTTACATCATCAATAATGCAAATAAAAAGAAAGAACAACGTTTAATTCAAGCTGAAACTACCCTTGAAACACTTAACCGTATGGTTTCAGATTATGAAGTAAAAGATAATAAATTAAAGAAGTTATTGCTTCACAATCTAGAGGTTTCAAAAAAAGTTGCTTTGATGCATGCACAATCGCCAGATAAGAGTAAATCATTTCTCCAAAAATTTAATGAAGTTATGTACGGAGAGCAAACTGATTACTCTCTAAACTGGCAAGAGTTATATGAAACGATAAATGAATTATATGATAATTTCGAATTGAAACTATCTCATCGATTCCCAAATCTAACTGATAAAGAGATTCAACTCTGCTGCCTCCTTAAAGCAGAATTTCGGACAGATGAGATTGCGTTCATACTTCAACTCAGTGTTTATAGCATTCATAAACGAAAGACTGATATTCGAAAAAAGCTATCAACAAAAGAAGGAGAAGATATTATTACTTTTCTTGATGAGCAGCTAAAATAAAATGCATTTTTTTTGAACATATTACACTCAAAACAATGCATTACAAAGTTTACCGACAAAACACAGCATTAAAACACTGAATACCAGCAAACAACGAAAGACATCTTACAAGCTATTATATACCTATTACAAGCATATTTATCATTTCTTTTGCATATATTTGCAATACATCAAATACAAAACACTAGGATATGAATGCAAAAAGATTGCTAACCAGTATTATTTTTCTTTTCATCTCTGTTATGACATTTGCAAGTTCATTTAATAGAGAAGATCTAGTTTTAATGGATCAACTAAGAGAGCATGGAAGAGAAAATGAGGTACGCTCTGTTCCTACCCTTATTGCAACAGCATACATTGAAAATGGTGTATTAACTGTAGAGCTATTGGGTTCTAATGAAAACTACCAAGTACAAATTGAAAATGTATATGGACTTCCAGTACAAAGTAAAATGCTACGAGGTAAAGATGGCAAGTGTCAATTAAGTATTAAAACACTTACAAGTGGAGAGTATACATTGACAATTGTTGGTATGAATACTAATTCGGTCATTACTGGCCAATTTACAATATTGTGAAGATTGTGAAATCTGCACGAAAAAACGTATTTGTTTATTAACCAAAACCGACCATTCTAGATATTGAAAGCTAGAATAATAACACTACAAATACTTTTTTCACTACATTGAGAATTAAGATTAAACTTTTGGTGAGGATTATCCTTCGGGGTAATCCTCTACTTTTATATAGACTCCATAAAGGAAACAAAAAAAGCACACCAAAGTTTGCCAATAAGCCAAACATAGTGTGCTTGTATATCATATTAATTGAACTTAAATCATCTTCAAGACCTCAATCATCATTTTATAAAAGTTTACAACAGAAGGAATATTCAATTGCTCATCCGGCGAATGAGGGTACTGCAAAGTAGGTCCAACAGAAACGATGTCTAAGTCGGGATATTGCGCTTTAATAATTCCACATTCTAAACCGGCATGCATAACCTTCACTTCCGGAACAATCCCGAAAAGATCTTCATACGCTTTAGATGTTATTTTAAGCAATTCAGAGTTGATATTAGGCTGCCATCCTGGATAAGCATTTCCATACTCGACTTTTGCTCCTGCTAATGCGAATACACTTTCAAGAGAAGAGCATAAAGCCAATTTCCTTGTTTCTGAAGAACTACGAACTAAGAAGCGAATTTCAATAGCTCCTTCCTCTGATTTTACAACAGCTAGATTACTTGATGTTTCTACTGTTCCCGGAAAATCAGCCAACATACTAATCACTCCGTTCTGACATCCCTCTACCGCATTAATTAATGCATCTTGAATCTCTTCCGGAATAAGAAAAGCAGGAAGGTCTACACTTTCCGCATCAAATTGGAGATTTGATTCAACACCCGCATATTCTTCACGATATACGTCCTGATAATCTGCAACAAGCTCCCAAAAAGCCTCGACATTGTCACCTGGTATAGTTACCACTGCAAACGCTTCTCGAGGAATCGCATTACGCAAAGAGCCTCCATTAATTGATGCAAGACGCGCACCATAATCCATTACCGCTTCTTTTAAGAAACGTATCAATAGTTTATTTGCGTTAGCACGACCAAGATGAATATCAACCCCGGAGTGTCCGCCTTTAAGACCAGTTAGAGAAAGTTTAATTGCAATGTCACCTTCCGGTATTTCGTAATCGTCTTTATATTGGAAAGATGCATTAATATCGGCTCCTCCGGCACAACCCACAAACAATTCTCCATCTTTCTCTGAATCGGTATTAATCATAATCGATCCTTTCAAAAATCCAGGTTTGAGGTTAACAGCTCCTACCATACCAACCTCTTCGTCGACAGTAAACAATGCCTCAAGAGGTCCGTGAGTTAAGGTGTTATCTTCTAGAATTGCCATTATCGTTGCAGCCCCGATACCATTATCAGCACCTAAAGTTGTATCCTTAGCTTTCACCCATTCCCCGGAAATATACGTTTGAATAGGATCTGTAAGAAAATCATGTTCAACTCCGCTATTCTTCTGCGGAACCATGTCTAAGTGAGCTTGAAGGATCACAGTTCTACCGTTTTCCTTTCCAGTTGAAGCAGGCTTACGTATCAGCACATTTCCTACTTCATCTACAAGAGTTTCGAGTCCAAGTTTTTTCCCAAATGAAACAACATGAGCCACTACTGCTTCCATGTGTCCGGTAGTACGAGGTATTTGAGTGAGTTCATAGAAATACCCCCATACACTCTGCGGAGTCAAATTTTTGATTTCTTCTGCAGCCATATTAATTAATTATTTGATTTAACGGACTTTTTATTGATAAGCGGCAACGCTATAATTGCAGCTAAACCTATCAGTCCGGTCCATATCGTTTGTACACCATGCACGATCAGTGCAAAAGCCGAAGCGTCAAGATTTGTTACGCCAAAGCAAACAAGAGTAGAGATGACCATAAAATGCCATGGCCCAATACCTCCTTGCACAGGAACTGCCACGCCCACACTACTCATGGCAAAGGCAATAAGACCAATATCAACACCTAAATCTTTTGTAAAGTCAAAAGCGTAAAAGGTCGTATAAAAGAAAAAGAAGTAACCGATCCATATACCGGCCGTACATAAAAGAAACATAAATTTCTCCTTCATATACCATACAGTCTTAATTCCTGTCCATATATTTCTTATAACACCGATAATGCGTTCTACGATTGCTATATGTCTAAAATATCGGATAACTATCCAAGACAATGCAGCCAAAGCACAAATCAGAATATAAACCCAACTTGAATCTATAAACTGATGAAAACCGGCAAGCAAATCAGGATGATCAGAAAAAAAACGAGAGAAAAATTCAATATTGAATGTAAAGATCGACAAAACCAGTAATCCTACAGTTATGGTATCAGCTAATCGATCAATTACGAGCGTTCCAAAAAGCTTACTATACGAAATGTTTTCGTATTGAGTTATCACTCCACAGCGCCAAAACTCGCCGATACGAGGCAATACAAGGTTTATTGCATAACTACCAAGAACAGCACATATTAGGTTAATCTTCCGCGGCTTATCTCCTAGCGTTTTAATCAAGATATTCCATCGATATCCTCTGATCACATTAGCCACTGCTCCGAAAATTAACGATGCACACAACACATCATATTTCACTCCCTCTTTCAAAACATGCCATATCGCATTCATATCAACTTGGCGATATAAATACCAAAACAATGCCACCCCAAAAAACAGTGGTAACACCACTTTTAGTATTGACTTTGAGAGCTCTTTAAAATTCATAAGGCTGGAAACTTTTCAAATTAATTGTCTTACCTTTGTGTATTGGCAAATATAAGTAATATTACAATATTAACATCATAAATCTAGCGGATGAAATTGGTTCGCCCAAAGAAAGCTCTCGGTCAGCACTTCCTTACCGACTTGACGATTGCAGAGCGCATAGCAGACTCCATTGAGCAATTTAAGCACCTACCAGTCCTTGAAATCGGTCCGGGTATGGGAGTTCTTACACAATTCCTTGTAAAAAAAGGATACGACCTTTCGGTTGTAGAACTTGATGGAGAATCGGTTGAATACTTAAATGAACATTTTCCGGAACTTCACGGAAAAATCTACGGAGAAGACTTTCTTAAAATGGATCTTGACAAATTGTTTTCCGGTGAGTTTTGCGTAATTGGAAACTATCCGTACAACATCTCGAGTCAAATCTTTTTTAAAGTATTAGATTATAAAGATCGTATTCCTTGTTGCTCTGGCATGATCCAAAAAGAAGTAGCAGAACGACTAGCTTCAGGCCCAGGCAAAAAAGCGTACGGGATCTTAAGTGTGTTACTTCAAGCATGGTATGATGTCGAATATATGTTTACAGTGAGTGAACATGTATTTAATCCACCTCCAAAGGTTAAATCTGCAGTAATACGATTTACTCGCAACAACAGAGATGACCTTGGTTGCGACCCTAAATTGTTTAAAACAGTAGTTAAAACGGGCTTTAATCAACGTCGTAAAACCCTTCGTAATTCTTTAAAACCTCTTTTAGGAAAAGATTGCGAAATATATAGTGACCCTATTTTTGATAAACGCCCAGAACAGCTATCTGTTCAACAATTTATTGAACTGACAAACATGGTTTCCGGTTATGTAATCAGCGGAACACAAAAATAACAATCTCACAATGCAAGAAGTAAGCAAGGAATATATCGAAAAACTTCGCTTAGCGATAGAACAACATAATGACGAAGCTGCACAGGCTCTTCTCAAAGAACTCCACCCGGCCGACATTGCCGAGATTTATCAGGAGCTTTCTTTAGACGAAGCCAAGCATCTTCATTTATTGATGGATGCGGAAACAGCAGCCGAAGTTCTAATGGAGCTAGACGAAGAAGATCGACGAAAACTTCTGAAAGAACTTCCTAGCGAACTTATTGCCAAACGTTACGTTGACAACCTTGAAACCGATGATGCGGTAGACCTGATGCGTGAGCTTGATGAAGACACGCAAGAAGAAGTCCTTTCACACATCGAAGACGTTGAACAAGCAGGAGACATCGTAGACCTTCTAAAGTATGATGAAGATACAGCCGGAGGTCTGATGGGTACCGAGATGATCGTTGTAAACGAAAATTGGAGTATGCCCAAATGTCTTGAAGAGATGCGGAAACAAGCCGAAGAGATGGACGAAATCTATTATGTATACGTAATAGATGATGACGAACGACTCAAAGGTGTTTTTCCGCTGAAAAAGATGATTACAAGTCCTTCTGTGTCCAAGATAAAACATGTAATGAAGAACGATCCGATCTACGTACATGAAAATGACAGCATCGAAGAGGTTGCTCAAGTAATTGAGAAATATGACCTTGTAGCATTGCCTGTAGTTGACACCATTGGCCGACTTGTAGGACGTATTACCATTGACGACGTTATGGAAGAGATTCGTGAACAACGCGAACGCGAATACCAATTGGCATCCGGTATCTCTCATGACGTAGAAACAACGGATAATGTCTTTACCCAAACAGCAGCCCGCTTACCATGGTTATTAATTGGTATGATCGGTGGATTAGGAAACTCCATCCTGCTAGGTGGTTTTGAAGGCAATCTGGCGAGTAATCCGAGAATGGCATTGTTTATTCCATTGATTGGTGGAACTGGAGGTAATGTGGGAATACAATCATCTGCGATTGTTGTTCAAGGTTTGGCAAACAACTCTCTGAATGCAAAGAACGCATGGTCGCAAGTTGTTAAAGAGTCCGTTGTATCGCTTATCAATGCAAGCATCATTTCGTTGGTTGTATTTATTTACAACTACTTCATGATGGGCCGAGATGTTATTACTACATCTGTATCGTTATCCCTTTTTGCAGTCGTTATGTTTGCCTCTATATTTGGAACCTTAGTTCCGCTAACATTGGATCGCTTAAAGATAGATCCGGCCTTGGCTACAGGTCCTTTCATAACAATTACAAACGACATCATTGGTATGATGATTTACATGTCGATATCATCAGCCCTCAGTTGATTGCAATATCGTTCACTACACACAAATATTATAACAGACATGAAGCTGTTTAGCATCAGAAGCTTACAATCTGTTGCTAAACAGTTTTTTTTTAGACCTATACCTATTGCTTGTTTTTCAAAAAAAATAATATCTTTGTTAACATCCCGTATGCTTACGGATTCATTATTTACCTAATACTCTTGAAATGACTAATTTAGAAACAGGGCTTACGCTCATGATTGTTGGGATGACAACTGTATTCACCATCCTGTTGTTTGTCATTCTTGTAGGCAAAACGCTCATATCCTATACAAATAAATTTGCGCCTTTGCCCCCTCCTCCAAAATTAAAATCAACGGATAACAAAACCTCTTTATCCCACCACTCACCAACCACTAAGCAAATTGCAGCCATTACTGCAGCTGTACAAATCGTAACAAAGGGTAAAGGAAGCATTTCACACATTGAAAAAGTCTAATAACATTAAAAAAATAACACGAAATCATGAAAAGAGAAATTAAGTTTAGTCTCGTTTTCAGAGACATGTGGCAGTCTGCCGGCAAATACGTTCCCACTGTAGAGCAATTATTAAAAGTTGCACCTGCCATCATCGAAATGGGTTGCTTTGCCCGAGTTGAAACAAATGGAGGTGGATTTGAACAAGTAAATTTATTATTTGGAGAAAACCCAAACGTAGCAGTACGAAAATGGACAAAACCTTTTCATGAAGCAGGAATTCAAACACACATGCTCGATAGAGGTCTTAACGGATTACGCATGAGTCCCGTGCCGGCCGATGTTCGAAAATTATTCTACAAAGTAAAAAAGGCACAAGGCACTGATATCACTCGTACATTTTGCGGATTAAATGATGTACGCAATATTGCACCCTCAATCAAATATGCAAAAGAAGCCGGGATGATTTCCCAATGCTGTTTATCCATTACACATTCGCCCATTCATACCGTCGAATACTACACACAAATGGCATATGAGCTGATCGAGTTGGGAGCGGATGAAATATGCATCAAAGACATGGCCGGTATAGGACGTCCGGTTTCATTGGGTCTTATCGTAAAAGGGATCAAAGAAAAATATCCTCATATACCAATACAATATCACAGCCATGCTGGTCCAGGCTTTAGCGTCGCTTCAATTCTTGAAGTTTGTGATGCAGGTTGCGACTACATCGACGTAGGTATGGAACCGTTATCTTGGGGAACAGGGCATGCAGATGTATTAACCGTACAAGCCATGCTCAAAGATGCAGGATACATTGTTCCCGAGATCAACATGGAAGCATACATGAAAGTAAGAAGCTTAGTTCAAGAATTTATGGATGAGTTTTTAGGTTTATACATCAGCCCTAAAAACAGACTCATGAACTCATTATTGATCGGACCGGGATTACCGGGCGGTATGATGGGAAGCTTAATGGCTGATCTCGAGCAAAATCTTGAAAGCATCAATAAAACAAAAGAGAAGAAAGGAGAACCAACCCTTACCCAAGATCAATTGCTGATCAAATTATTCAACGAAGTTGCATACGTATGGCCACGTGTAGGCTATCCTCCACTCGTTACTCCATTTAGCCAATATGTAAAGAATCTGGCTTTGATGAACGTTATCCAAATGGAAAAAGGCAAAGAGCGCTGGTCTATCATTGCAGACGACATTTGGGATATGATTTTAGGAAAAGCAGGACGACTTCCTGGTCCATTGGCTCCTGAAATTGAAGAAAAAGCAAAACTAGAGAATCGCGTATTCTTTACCGGGAATCCGCAAGACAACTATCCGGATGCCCTCGACGACTTCAAGCAATTGATGAAAGAAAAAGATTGGCCGGTAGGACAAGACGATGAAGAATTGTTTGAATATGCGATGCACCCTGCTCAATATGAAGCGTACAAATCAGGCAAAGCAAAAGCTGATTTTGAAGCAGACGTACGCAAACGAAAAGAGGCCGAACACTCTAAAACAGTTTGTAAGGAAGTAGCACCAACAACTACTAAGCCACAAGAACCTGCAAACTTTGAACCGAAAACCATGCAAATCAATGTAAATGGAGAACTATTCAAAGTGCATGTTACATACGGTGATACTCCTGTCGATCCCTTAGCATCTACACCTTCAGCTCCTAGCATATCCGATGCCCCTTCTATTACATTGAATGATATTCCCGAAGGACAAGATCTTATAGAGGTTTTATCTCCTCTTGAAGGTAAATTCTTTCTTACAAAATCAGCCTCAGAATCCCCTATAAAAGTAGGTGATGAGATCCATCGTGGCGATATCATCTGTTATGTTGAAGCAATGAAAACCTATAATGCCGTTCGCACTGAAGACGACGGAGTCATTTCAGAAATTTGCTTCGCAAACGGAGAAAGTGTTTCGGAAGATGATGTTTTGATTAAATTGAAATAACGTGGATATTTTAGACAACTTATACAACATGACGGCCTTCAGCAATATTTTTGCTGATCCGTCTTTTCTAGTCATGTATTTGATTGCCTTCTTACTCCTTTATCTCGGCATAAAAAAAGAATACGAACCTCTATTACTCATCCCTATTGCTTTTGGCGTCTTAATTGCCAATTTCCCCGGTGGAGGAATGGGAATTATACAAGCCAATGAGCAAGGTATTGTTTCGTTTATAAACAGTCAAGGTATTGAAGTACAGAAAAGCATCTGGGAAATGCCATTGCATGATATTGCGCACGAGCTGGGATTGATGAACTTCGTTTATTACATGCTCATAAAAACAGGATTTCTTCCTCCTATTATTTTTATGGGAGTTGGAGCTCTTACCGACTTTGGACCTATGTTACGCAACCTTCGATTATCGATCTTCGGAGCGGCAGCGCAGCTAGGAATCTTTACAGTATTGCTGGTGGCTATCTTGCTCGGATTTACACCCAAAGAAGCTGCGTCATTAGGAATTATCGGTGGAGCAGATGGCCCAACGGCAATCTTCACCACCATCAAGCTTGCTCCTCATTTGCTGGGACCTATTGCAATAGCTGCATATTCGTATATGGCTTTGGTTCCGGTCATTATTCCATTGGTCGTTAAATTACTATGCACTAAAAAGGAGTTGTGCATCAACATGCGCGAACAAGAGAAGGCTTATCCGTCGTCGACAGAGATAAAAAACCTACAAACATTAAAGATTGTATTTCCAATTGTCGTAACTACGGTTGTTGCTCTGGTTGTTCCAAGTTCTGTTCCATTGATCGGAATGTTGATGTTTGGCAATCTGGTCAAAGAAATCGGAGCAAATACATTCCGCCTTTCGGATGCTGCATCCAATAGCATCATGAATGCAGCAACCATATTCTTAGGATTATCCGTAGGTGCTACCATGACAACCGAAGCATTCTTAAATATGACAACAATCGGTGTCGTTGTTGGTGGATTCCTCGCTTTTGCATTATCCATTGCCGGAGGTATCTTCTTTGTAAAACTGGTAAATCTATTCAGTAAAAAGAAGATCAATCCACTTATCGGAGCCACCGGACTTAGTGCCGTTCCGATGGCATCGCGTGTTGCAAATGAAATTGCTCTACGTTACGATCCTAAAAACCATGTATTACAATACTGTATGGCAAGTAATATATCGGGCGTGATCGGTTCGGCTGTAGCTGCAGGAGTATTAATCTCCTTTTTGAGTTAGAATAGAAATGAGTACAATACTTTATCGGTTTATTGCGTGAAAATCAAATAAAAAAGTAAATTTGAAGCAACTAAAATGTAACCGATTTAGTTTAATTAAAGGAATATCATAAAACAAGAAGATAACCGGATTATAACATCCGGTATCTTTATAAATGAATGAATCATCCTTTTTAAAAACAAATGATTATGAAGGACACTCTCGAGACCAAGCTGCCACAAGAATCCAGTGAGTTTGGACATGAAAACAAAGAAGTAATCTCTGCGGAAACTGAAACAACCCTGAGATTGGATCCACTTGCTACAGAAGAAGTAAAAGAGTTTGCATTTGACAATTTATCAAAAGAAGCAATCATTGAGCGTCTTAAAGAATTGGTTGAGCAAGCTGATGATTCTTCCAAGGCAGAGGTAGATGCCCTTAAGCAGGCATATTATAAGCTGAGAAGAATTGAAGTCGAGGAGTTGAAGAAGAGCCACGAAGCGGAAGAAGGAGTAGAATTCCTTGCACCGGAAGATCCTCTTGAAAATGAGTTGAAGCAATTGATTTTAGCTTACAAAGAAAAAAGAGCTAGTGTTTTAGCGGAAGAAGATCGTGTCAAAAACGAAAACTATGCAAAGAAACTACGCTTACTTGATCAATTAAAGGAACTCATCAATAGTCAAGATGAATTTGGCAAAGTCTACAACGACTTCAAAGAAATTCAACAAGCTTGGAAAGAGATTAAAGATGTCCCTTCAGAACATGTAAACGAACTGTGGAAAAGCTATCAATATTATTCGGAAATCTTCTACGACATTCTAAAGATCAACAATCAGTTCCGCGATTATGACTTCAAGAAGAATCTAGAACTTAAAACCGAATTATGTGAATCTGTAGAGAAACTAACAGAGGAATCTGATGTAGTTTCGGCATTCCACCAGTTGCAAAAGCTGCATCAAGAATGGCGTGAAATCGGCCCCGTAGCAAAAGAAGAACGTGAAGCTCTTTGGTTGCGATTCAAGACCGGTTCTACCTTGATCAACAAAAAGCATCAAGAACATTTTGAGAACTTGAAGAAAAAAGAGCAATCAAATCTTGAAGCAAAAACCGCAATCTGTGAGAAGATAGAAAGTATCGACCTCTCTAAACTTACCACCTTCAAAGACTGGGAAGAGAAGAATAAGGAAGTTCTAGATATGCAATCTGATTGGAGAAAGATCGGATTTGCTCCTAAAAAATACAATGTCAAAATCTTTGAACGCTTCCGTGCCGCTTGTGATCTATTCTTCGACAAGAAGAGTAAGTTCTATAAGCACATGAAAGAAGAGATGGATCAAAACTTACAAAAGAAGCGTGATCTGTGTGAACGTGCCGAAGCTTTGAAAGACAGTACCGACTGGAAAGAAACGACTGATAAGTTTATTGCTTTGCAGAAAGAATGGAAAACAGTTGGCTCTGTAGCACGTAAACACTCTGATTCTGTATGGAAACGTTTTATTTCGGCTTGCGACTATTTCTTCGAACAAAAGAACAAACACTCTTCGAGCCAAAAGTCGCATGAAGTAGAAAACCTAGAAGCTAAGAAGGCCATTATAACCAAGATCAAAGATATTGGTTTGGAAACAGATCCTACGGTAGCCATTTCTACAATTCGCACCTACATGGACGAATGGAACAAAATAGGCCATGTTCCTTTCAAGGAAAAGGACAAAACCTACAAAGAATATCATGAAGCACTCGATAAGCAGTTTGATCACTTCAAAGTAGATCAAAGTGAGCGTAGATTAGAAAGCTTCAAATCTACCATTACCGACATTGCAGGACATGATAAAAACAAAAACAAATTGTACAACGAGCGCGAGAAACTAATGCGTCAGTTCGACCGCATGAAAAACGAAGTGCATACGTACGAAAACAACATCGGTTTCCTTTCTGTATCCTCAAAAGGAGGCGGTGGTTTATTGAAAGATATGAACAGAAAGATTGAAAAACTGAAAGTTGAGATGGACTTAATCATTAAGAAGATCGAAGCAATCGACGAAAATCTATAATCCTAAAAAAGCAACGGGACGAATGAAGCTTTTAGCTTGATTCGTCCCGTTTTTATTTTGTCGCCTTAATCAATTCATAAGATCAACTGACAA